>NZ_JBEZFW010000016.1:0-306631 GCF_040649695.1 Nonomuraea sp. NPDC048901
CCTGGGCCAAGACGCAGGGCGTCTACAACATGGTCAAGGACTTCAAGGCCCGCGGCGTGCCGATCGACTGCGTCGGCCTGCAGTCGCACTTCAACAGCGGCAGCCCGTACAACAGCAACTACCGCACCACCATCTCCAGCTTCGCCGCCCTCGGGGTGGACGTGCAGATCACCGAGCTGGACATCCAGGGCGCCTCTCCGCAGACCTACGCCGCCGTGGTGAACGACTGCCTGGCGGTGGCCCGTTGCGCCGGCATCACGGTGTGGGGGGTACGCGACCAGGACTCGTGGCGGTCGGGTGACACCCCGCTGCTGTTCAGCGGCGGCAACAAGAAGCCCGCCTACGACGCGGTCCTCAACGCCCTCAACTCCGCCTCGCCGGACCCCGACCCCACTCCGACACCGACCCCGACGCCGACGCCCACCCCGACTCCGACACCGGTCCCGGACGGGTGCGCGGCGACGATCACGACGACCAACAGCTGGCAGGGCGGCTTCCAGTCGACGGTGACCGTCCAGGCGGGCGGCGCGGCGATCAGCGCATGGACCGTGCGGTGGACCTGGCCCGGCGGGCAGAGCATCAGCAGCCTGTGGAACGGCCAGCAGAGCGTGTCCGGCTCCAGCGTCACCGTACGCAACGCCGCCTACAACGGCTCCATCGCCGCCGGCGGCTCCACGACCTTCGGGTTCACCGCGAACGGCACCGCGGCCACCCCGACCGCCACCTGCACCAGCCCCTGACAGAGGCCGGACATGATGATGAGGAGAATACTGATGCGTCTGCCCTGGCCAGCGCACCCCTCCGCCGTCACGGCCGCGGCGCCGCCCCGGCGGGTCTCGCGCCGCGGCCTGGTGATCGGCGCCATCGCGGTCCTGCTGGCCGGAGCCGGCCTGCTGATCACACAGCCCGCCCAGGCCGCCGTGGCCTGCCGGGTCGACTACACGATCAGTTCGAGCTGGCAGGGTGGCTTCGGTGCCGGCGTCACCATCAACAACCTCGGTGACGCGGTCGACGGCTGGCGGCTGACCTGGTCCTTCGGCGCCGGCCAGCAGATCACCCAGATCTGGAACGCCACCCAGACCCAGTCCGGCTCGTCGGTGACCGCCACCAACGTCTCCTACAACGCCTCCATCCCCTCCGGCGGCAGCACCACCTTCGGGTTCAACGGCTCGTGGAACGGCAGCAACCCGGTGCCCACGTCGTTCGCTCTGAACGGCGTGACCTGCGGCAACCCCGGCACCCCCACGCCCACCCCCACACCGACTCCGACGCCCACACCGACGCCGACCGGCACGTGCGCTCTTCCATCGACGTACCGCTGGACATCGACGGGCCCGCTGGCGACCCCGAAGTCGGGATGGGTCTCGCTCAAGGACTTCACCAACGTCGTCTACAACGGCAGGCATCTCGTCTATGCGACGACGCACGACACGGGGACGAGGTGGGGTTCGATGAACTTCGGCCTCTTCAGCAACTGGTCCGACATGGCCTCGGCCGGCCAGAACACGATGTCCATTTCCACTGTCGCGCCGACGCTCTTCTACTTCGCCCCGAAGAACATCTGGGTGCTCGCCTACCAGTGGGGTGGGACCGCCTTCTCCTACCGGACCTCCAGCGACCCCACCAATCCGAATGGCTGGTCAGCGCAGCAGGTGCTCTTCTCCGGCAGCATCTCCGGCTCCAGCACAGGACCCATCGACCAGACACTCATCGGTGACAGCACCAACATGTACCTGTTCTTCGCCGGCGACAACGGCAAGATCTACCGGGCCAGCATGCCCATCGGAAATTTCCCGGGCAGTTTCGGCGCGACCTCGACGACGATCATGAGCGACACGACGAACAACCTGTTCGAAGCCGTTCAGGTCTACCAGCTCCAAGGCCAGAACCGATACCTCATGCTCGTCGAGGCGATCGGCGCGCAGGGTCGCTACTTCCGCTCGTTCACGGCCACCAGCCTGGGCGGTACGTGGACACCGCAGGCCGCGACCGAGGGCAATCCCTTCGCCGGCAAGGCCAACAGCGGCGCCACCTGGACCAACGACATCAGCCACGGCGATCTGGTTCGCACCAACCCCGATCAGACCATGACCGTTGATCCCTGCAATCTGCAGTTGCTCTACCAGGGACGGGCCCCCAGCTCGGGCGGCGACTACGGTCTCCTGCCCTACCGGCCGGGTGTGCTGACACTGCAGCGCTAACGGCATGGCTTTCAGAGCGGCTGCGACGCGGGGTTCCGTGTCGCAGCCGCTCTTTCGCGCGTAGCGTGCCAGGAAGGCGGGCGAAGCGCCGTTACCGGGTCTTTTGCTCAAGCATTCCCGGGACGGATTGCCACATCATCGATCTGGAAAGCGGGCCCGGCGGTGCTCGCGTTCCAGACAAAGGTCCAGTCGACGCGGGTCGTGCCCGCGGGCGCGGTGAACGTGCCGGCCGCTTCGGTCCAGGCGGTCTTCTGGGCCAGGGAGATGGCGTCGGTACGCAGCACCGTGCCGGACTCGTCGCGCCACCGCACGTTCCACGTGACGGCGGGCATGGTCGCCACAGCCTCCCGATACCACAGCGACACGTGGTAGCTCGTACCGGCGACCACACCGCTGTAGCCGGGGAAGTTGTCAAGCGCCACCGCGCTGCCGCCCGACTGGGTGCTGGTCATCTGCAGCGAGCCCGTGCCACCATGCGCGCCGCCGGTCTGGTGCGCGACGCTGGTCCCGTACCACGGGGAGTAGGGCGAGATCGTCGAGCCGGACTCGAAGTCCTGCTCGGTGATCGCCGGCGGGACGGGCGTGCCGCCGTCGAACGTGCTGCCGGCGTCCTGGCCGTACTGGGGGCCGACCCACTGGCCGGGCGCGATGCGGGTGCCCATGTCGGTGACCCTGAACTGCCACGGTCCTGTGTAGGTGTTGTCGTGCCAGGAGTTGTTCGACCCGTGGACGATCGACTGCTGGATCACGGCGCCCTTGTACGGGGACCAGTCCGGGTACGTGCCCCAGTTGGACAGCAGGGCCATGTGCCCGCAGTACTGCGTCGGGCAGCCGCCGTTGACGGCACTGGGGTTGAAGGCGAACGTGTTGTGGTGGACGTCGACGTTCTTCGTCCACCAGCGGCAGTTGGTGTAGAGCGGCTCGCCGGCGATGGCGGGAGCCGAGCACTGTGAGGTGTTGGTCGGCCCGACGATCAGCGTGCAGTCGCGGGTCGTCGAGGCGGGGCTGTTGCAGAACCGGTCGGCGTTCGCCCACGCGGTGATCCCGCCCCAGTTGTTCTCGAGCCGGTTGCCAGTGATCTCGATCTTGCTGGTCCGCGCCTTCAAGCGGGGCTCACCATCCGCCTCGGACAGGTAGATCGCCGCTTCGGGGAACGGGTCGCCCTTCGTTGCCCGCTCGGCACCGGAGGCCCAGGCGTTGCCGCGGATGGTGTTGTTGCGGATCACGGCGTTGTAGCTGATCTCGTAGAAGATCGCGAGCGAGTCGTTGGCCTCGATGAGGTTGTTCTCGATGAGGAAGTCGTTGTTGTTGGTGTCCGCCCAGACCCCCGGCCCGTGGTTGCCGTGGACCCAGTTGCCGGTCACGTCGGCGCCGTTGACCGCCCAGAACTTCATGCCACCGGTACATCCGCACCCGGGCTCCTGGTGCTCCCAGTCCTCGGTGTTGTTGCCGGTGAACTCGTTGTCCGCCACAACCAGGCCGGTGATGGTGTTGCCCTCTTTGTACGCGTTCAGGCCGTACTGTCCGTTGTCCTTGAGGCAGTTGCCACGGATCTGGTTCGTGGCTCCGGCCATCAGCCCCGCGCCGGAGTTGTCGCGGATCGTGTTGTGCTCCACGATCCAGCCGTCGCCGGAGTCGTGATTGACCACACCCTGATCGCGCGGCGCGACGAACCCGGTGATGGTCAGGTACCGGATCGTGACGCCGGTCGCCTGCTGGGTGAACGCGTACCGGTTCAGCCGCTGCCCGTCCAGCACCGCGCCGGGCGCGCCGATGAACGTCGCGCCGTTGCCGGGCATGATCTGGGAGTACTGGTCGGTGCCCAGCGTGTGCGTGCCGGTCTGGAAGTAGTACGTGGTGTTCGCCTTGCGTAAGTCCACGCCGCTGTTGTCACCCGCAGGGACCACGACCGCGCCGGCGGGCGGTGTGGTCGGACCGTTCAGCGACGAGCTGCCGCAGACCGCTGCCGTCGCCGTCGTCGAATTCGTTGCCTTGACGACCGCGTCGCCACTCGCCGGCGTCGCGCCGCCCATGACAACCGTGGCGAGGGCCATCAGCGCCAGTGGCCAGGTTCTTCGCATTCCTGTTCTCCTCTGGATTTCGGCCAGCCTTAACTCCATTTGACTGCTGGCCGTCGCCACTGTAGCCAGCTCGCGCCTACCCCTCAGATCGAACTCTGAAAATGGCCTGCGGGCCGATGTCGGCGTCCTGTGGATCAAGGACAGCGATAGACATCACGTCCCTGAGATGTCCTCCTCCCGTGGCGCACACATCCGCAGGTCTGGCGTGGATGAGGGACAGCAGGGACAGGGGAGACCGAGGTCTTCGGCTTCCGGCCGTATCCGCAACTTCCGGGACCTGACCTTCCACCGGCCGAACGCCCCAACTGGCCTCATGGCCGGTTCTACCCGTATCTCGGCTGGACCCGGGGCCGGCCTGCGCCCCGTCCCCATGCCGGTCCCCTCAACGAATCCTCAACAAGTTCTCAACACCGTCCGGCGCACCATGTGGATCGCCAGCTGGTCAACAGGACAAAGAGGGCAACATGCGATTCGGGACCAAGGCGGTTGGCATGCTGGTTACGACCGGCGCGATCATGGCGGCGACACTCGTGAACGGGCCGGCCGCGTCGGCTCTCCATGTGCCGTGTACGACGACTCCATCTCCAACGTGGACGGCGGCTACGGCGTGATGAAGGGCTCCTACAACCTCAAGAAGGGGCCCTACATGGACCGGTGCGGGAACGTGACCAGGCTCGGCAGGGGCAGGTGATCTACTTCCACTGCAACCTCGGGCCGAGAGCAGCGGCGACCCTTTTCTCACTGGTCCTGGCAGCAAGCCTCGTTTCCAGTTCAGCGACCGGCGAACAGCGCGGGCCGGAAGCAGACACCGGTCGGGGGCTTCGGAGACTACTTCTCCACGCTCGGCGACACTGCCGCGTTCATCGAGTGGCGTTGAAAATCGAGTGGCGTTGAAAATCGAGTGGCGTTGAAAGAGAGTGCCCCCGGCGGGGACTCCGGATCAAGGATGCCCATCTATTGGCGCCCGATACGTTCTGTTTTTATGGAGGACTCGCGTGAATCGGCCCAGGCGCGTAATCGTGGCAGTGGTGGCCGCAGGTCTTCTCACCTCCTGCGGAGGAGGTGCGGGAAGCGATGATTCGGGAAAGTCGCACGGGCCCCGGACCGGCACGCCGATGCCGTCCTCGTCCGCCTCTCCTGAGCGTGTCGCGCCGAAGACACAGCTGTCGGTGCCCAGCCTCTATGACACCTCCCGCGGCTGGGAGTCGGACCTGCCGGGGGACCAGCTCACCCTGCCGCACTCCGGGGCGGTCGCCGTCTTCCGGCAGGGCGGCAAGAACGACGGCACCTTCACCGTGCTCGATGTGACCAGCGGCCAAAGTCTGTGGAAGAGCGAGGTGAAGGGCCCCGGCCTGATGTCAGCGTTCTCGGTCACCGTGCGGGGAATGGACTACCTGGTCGCCTCCGCGTCCGGCTTTCAGGGCGCGGACGTGGTCAGCAAGGGCCGGCAGGTCACGACGATCGACATCTTCCCGGCCCGTGCCGCTGGAGACGGCGTCAAACCGGCTCACCATCTCGAACTGGACGGCGAGGGTGCGGTCACCAACGGCGGTGGCGGACTGCTGGTGCGGCTGGACAACGACGTGGTGGTGACCGTGGATCCGGCCACCGGCGCGACGAAGACGTACGACCTGAGGAAGATGAAACCCCCAGCCAGCGAGTGCAAGCTGTGTTTCGGCTCGACCAAGGCCGTAGCGGTCACCCCTCGCGGGCCGCTGCTGGCTACCAACACCCAGCCCCGCCGCCACTACTGGGTGCCGGGAGCCTGGTCAGGCGGAACTCTCACCACCAACAGCGACCACAAGCTCTTCATCGCCCCGGTCAAGGACTCCCTCGTCGCGCAGTGGCGCGATGAAGGCGTGCCCAACGACACGTGGGCCGTCCTGGACCCCGCCACGGGAAAGGCTCGCGCCAAGGTCGACTGCGCGCCGGATCAGGGCGTGACGGCCGACGACTCCAAGGGGGCCTCCCTGTCTGCCGACGGCCGCTATCTCGTCCGCAGCCACACGGCCTTCGACTTGGACAAAGGCACCGGCCACTGCTTCGAGGAGACCGACCGCGACAAGCCGGTCCATCTGACCGGTGTGACCGATGACGGCGTCGCCTTCGGCATCGGCGCCTCGACTGCCGACCAGGCCGACCCGCGGGTCACCATCGACCTCGCCACAGGCCAGGTCCAGCTCGGCAACTACGTCGTGGCTCCCTTCGGCGACTACTCCGGATACGGTCTGTTCTGGGAAGACTCCACAAACACCATGGTCGCCTATCCACACGCCAAGTGACCTCACGCGTAGGAGCCCGGTCCGCTCAGTGGTGCGGGCGGCCCCAGCGAGGGCACGGCTCGTGCCCGGCACAGGTGATCCGCCGTCGGCGCACGCGAAGGAGCTCCTGCATCGCACTCGGCCGCTGCATCTGTTCCGCTGGGCGGCGTTCGCTCTGGTGCTTGTCGGCGGACCGCTCGACATGCTCGCCGCATGACTCGTCGCGCCCTGGCCGACCCCGCGTACGCTCTCGGCGTGCTTGGGCTCCACGCCGGTGTTCAGCACCTGGTTGATGTCCTTGATCTTCAGCCCATCCGGAGTTTCCCGAAATGGCACGCTCAATAGCTCCTCTCACCCCATCCGACCCGCGGCGTTTGGGTCGTTACTGGCTGGCCGGCCGGCTGGGCGCGGGTGGCCAAGGCGTCGTCTACGAGGGCTACGGGGAGGCGGGAGAGCGGGTCGCGATCAAGGTCCCCCGGTACGACAGCGCCGAATCACGCGCCAGACTCGCGAAGGAGGCGGCGGCGGCCCAGCAGGTGGCCTCGTTCTGCACCGCCAAGGTGATCGAGGCACAGGTCAATTCAGCGCCGCTGTACATCGTCAGCGAGTTCGTGCCAGGGCCGAGCCTGCGGCGGGTGGTGGCGGAGTCGGGGTCGTACGAGAAGGACGCGCTGCGCCGGCTGGCGATCGGGGTGGCGACCGCGCTGACCGCCATCCACCAGTGCGGGATTGTGCATCGCGATCTCAAGCCGGACAACATCATCATGGGGCCGGACGGACCGCGCCTGATCGATTTCGGTGTGGCCCGTGAGGTGGGGCCGACGACGAGCGGGCCGATCATGGGCACGCCCGGATACATGCCGCCGGAGGTGTTCTCGGGGCGGGGCGCGAGCGAGGCGGCCGACCTGTGGGCGTGGGCGATGGTGGTGCTGTTCGCGGCCCGGGGCAAGGACGTGATTGAGGAGGGGGATCCGGCCGCCGTCATTGGGCGGGTGATGGAGTTCGAGCCGGACGTGTACGGCCTGCCTGAACCGCTGAACGCGCTGGTGGCCGCAGCGCTTGCCCGGGATCCCACGGAGCGGCCGGCCGCCGGGGAGGTGCTGCTGCGGCTGTTGGGCCATGGCGGTGAGGCGCCGCTCGGCCGCGGCGATGACCTGCTCGAACGCGGCCTTACACAGGCGGGTGCACTGACCGGACGGCCCGAGCCCGATCTGGGCGCGATCGCGGAGGAGCTCTACGGAGAGCTGACCGAGGCCGAGCGTGCGACCGCGCCCGAGGTGTTCCTGCGGATGATCGACGGCGACGAACTCCGGCCCGTCGGCAGGGACGAGCTGCCGGACTCGCAGGCCGTGGACGCGATGCTCACCGTGTTCGGCGCCGCGGGCCTGGTCACGCGGTCCGGCGCCGCGTACGAGCTGGCCACGCCCGGGCTCCTGCACGCCTGGCCCCGGCTGCGCGATTGGGTGGCGGGCAACCGCGAAGGGCTGCCCGTTCACCGGCGACTCGCCGAGGCGGCCGCGCTGTGGAATGAGCACGGCAGAAGACCGGCCGACCTGCTGCACGGCTCGGCACTCGACCGGACGCTGCAGTGGGCCGCCACCGCGCACAAGGACCTCACGCTGGGACGGCGCGAACGCGAGTTCCTCGACGAGGCGGTGAGCCTGGCCCGTACGAGGGCGAGGAGACGCCGTCTGGTCGCGGCGGCCCTGGCCGTACTGCTCGTGGTCGCGCTCGGCGGGCTCGGCACCGCGGAGTACCTGCGCAGGGAGTCGAGCCGCCAGCGCGACGACGCGCTGGCGCGGGAGCTCGCGCTGCGAGCCGCCGACCTGCGGCAGAGCGATCCTCAGGTCGCGAAGCTGCTGAGCGTGGCCGGCTGGCGGTTGAGCCCGGAGTTGCCCGAGACCCGCGGCGCGCTCTACGACTCGCTCTCTCAGACCGCGACCTCCGTCTTCCTCGACCCCGACTACACGGCCGCGACCGTGCAGAACCTCAGCCAGGACGGCCGTGTGCTCGTGTCCGTGGACGGCGGGACGGCCAGGATCTGGGATGTCACCGGCCAACGGCGGATCGGCGTGCTGTCCGGGGTGAGCGCGGGGGTGTTCCAAGCCGCGCTCGCCCCCGATGGGCGCACCCTGGCCCTCCTCGACCAGGAGGGGGTACGGCTGTGGGACACGCGCACCGGAAGACCGCTCGGCGCCCCCATCGCCCGTCAAGGCAGGCGATCGGGCGGCGGCACACTGAGCTTCGACGGCTCCGGGCGCTACCTCGCCATCCCCTGGGGAGCGAAGGCCCTGCCCGAATGGTGGGACGTCGCCAAGCGTAAGCGGCTCACCGCTCCCTCGGGAGCCGCGCTCAACGCGATCAGCCGCGACGGCCGCTTCGGCTACGTGGTGAAGGGCTATAACGCGGAGTTGTGGGACCTGCGCCGGGGCAAGAGGACGCCGATCCCGCCCGAGCGGGACAAGGGCGTCATCAACCAGACCACCTTCAGCGACGACGGCAAGATGATGATGACCACGGAGCTGGTGAATTCGAGAGAGACGAGCAGGATCCGTATGTTCGAGCTGCCGTCCGGCGAGGGGGTGATGGGCCAGGAGGGCGGGGCGGGCCCGGGGGGCGGGGTGGGCCCGGAGGCCGGGTTCGTCTTCGGCGACGCATTCATCGCCAACTGGGGCGGCCGGGAGCGACTGACCTTGCAGCGGCGCTCCACCCCTAACACGGTGGACAGCCAGGCCATGCCCAGCTTCTTTGACTCGGTGTACAGCCAGGCCATGCCCGCCTTCGTCGGCGGGCTCCGTTTCGACCTCGCCGACCGGGCCGTCCGCTATCTGGACGAACATGGCGCCGTCCACACCGAGGACGTCTCGATGGTGTTCGACCGGCCGATCGGCGGCGGCAGCGAGAGCGGGAACGTACGGCTGGCCCCCTCCGCGCACGTGCTGGCCGCGATCTGGGGGGACCGGATAGAGGCCAGGGACACGGCGACGGGCCGCGCTTTGCTGAAACTGATCAGCCGGTCGGGCGGTGGCGGCGCGACCGCTTTCAGCCCCGACGGCCGCCGGCTCGCCCTGGCCGCCGACGACACAGTCCACATTGTGGATCTGCCCGGGTATAAGGTGTCGGCCCGGCTCAAGCTGGGGGGCGGTGTCGAGCAGGGCGCCCAAGCGCTGGCGTTCAGTCCGGACGGACGCACGCTGGCCGTGTCGCGCTCTGGGGAGCGCGGTCGCGTCGAACTGTGGGACCTCGAACGCGGATCTCGACGAGCGGAGACCGGGACAGGCGTGAAAGACCTCGCCTTCCGCCCCGACGGACGGCTGCTCGTGACCGGAAACCCGCTCCAGCTCATCGATCCGGAGAAGGGCGCCACCCTGCCTCCCGAACAGGGCACCGGGCAGCTCGCCGGCGCCTTCGCCTTCAGCCCGGACGGCCGGCAGGTGGCCTTCTCCGGGCCCGGCCGGCTCACTCTGTGGGACGGCGACGTCAGGACCAGAATCGCCGAGTTCCCCGCGGTGCCGGGCAGCGAGGTCACCATGCTGGCCTGGTCGCCTGATGGGCGCACGATCGCGACGTACGAGAAGGGCTTGCGCGTACGTCTCTGGGACGTGCCGAGCCGGCGACCGCTGGGCGTCGTCTTCGACGGCAAGCAGGCGGCGGACGGCGCCGACGGCGGGTGGGTGGCATTCTCCGCGGACGGCACGAAACTCCACACCGCCGCCCCCGACGGCACGATCCGTGTGTTCGACGTGGACGAGCGGCACGTGGCCGCGACCCTGTGCGTGCGCGCCGGTCGTACGCTCACCGCCAGTGAATGGTCCCGCCACCTGCCTGGCATCGAACCATTCACGATGTGCCCCTAGCCAGTAGGGCCTTGGTGAGCCCCTCCGCTCTGTTTCCACGACCTTGGATCGAGACGGACGCGCCAGCGCAAAGCTAGCCGAAGGCCCTTCGGGGTACTGCGGCGCTCACCGTGGTGCCATTTCCTGGTACGCCATTGACGGTGAGGCGGCCGCCTATTCCCGCGAGCTCGTCCCGTCTGCCGCTCAGGCTGGCCCCATATGCCTTGGCCGACGTGCCGAGGCCGTCATCGCTGATGGTCAAGCGCAGCCCGCCGGGAGCCACGGTGAGGGCGATGGAGACGGTACGGGCCCGTGCCTGCCGTTCCACTTCCTGCAGAACGTCACGGATCGTGCCATGGACGATCTCGGTGATGAGGGCGGGAAGCGGTTGTTCCGGCAGAGCCCATATCTCCACGGTGATCCCGGTCTGCAGCGACCACTCCGCCAGGTGATCTTCCAGGGCGTGTGAGGTGGCCATGCGACTGCCTGATTCAGAGCTATTGATCATCTGCTTCTTCCACTTCTGGGCAATAAGTCGAGTACGCCTGATCAGGCCCGTCCGGCGGGCGGTCGCGGGCTGCTCTGCGCGATTCGACCTAGCGGACCATCTTGAGCCCGGTGTGCCAGACGTACCCGTGTCCCCCGCCGCCCAGGTTCCAGACTTCGGTCCACTTCCAGGTGGGCTTGTTGTCCCAGCAGTAGCCGTGGAACTTGGTGCCCTTCTTGGCCACCCGGTAGCCGGAGCTGAGGCTCTGGCGCTTGTGCACCTTGACCGCCCACTTCGCCTGGACGACGCAGGGCCACAGAGCGGCCGAGGCCTTGGTGGCGCCTTCGGTGGCGCTGGTGGCGTGCGCTGAGGAGACCAGCACGCCGGAGGTGAGCGCGGTCGCCACGGCCAGCGTGGCGATCTTTCCTACGGATCTCATGTCCGGAAATGTAGGTTTACAGGTGTTGAGGATTTGTTGAGAATCCGTCGAGTAGTCACAGAACCCAGGAAACGGCCCTTAGCTCAGGTAGCTCACGAGCATGTGCTTGAGCTCGTCCACGAGCTCGGCGCTGCGCTCGGGCGACCCGGTGGTGATCATAGGCATCACCGCCTTCACCATCGACAACACCATCGTGCCCATGAGCAGGGCCCGGTGCTCGGACAGTCCCGGCCGCAGGCGGCGCAGCATGCCCGCGATCTGCCCGGCGATGTCCTCGTGCAGCCGCTGCGAGGCCCCGGCGAACCTGTCGCCCGTGGCCGAGCCGTAGAGCAGCGACCAGTATGCCGGTGAGCGGCTCTTGAACCGCACGCTCTCGTCCACGAGCTGCCCCACCAGCACCTCCAGCGGGACGTCCGGGGTGACCTCGGCCAGCCTGGCGGCCCAGAACTCCTGGCGGTCGTCGGTGTAGCGGGACACCAGCCCGTCCAGGATCTCCTCCTTGTTGCGGAAGAACTGATACAGCGAGCCCGGCGACATCCCCGCCCGCGCGGCGACCTGGTTCGTCGTCATGTCCGGGTACCCGACCTCGGCGATCACCAGTTCGGCGGCGTCGAGGATCTCCGCCATGCGCTTCAGACCCCGCGCCTGTCGGCGGACCGTGCGTTCAGCCATGCGGCACCTCGTTGACAAATACGAGCATTTACTTGTATTTCTGGTTCAGGACAGCAAACACGAGTAGTTTACCGAGTTTTGATCGGAGACCCCATGCGAACCTCCCTGAGACCCACGCGATGACGGTCAGCGCGCGGCTCCGCCCCGTCCACGCGGCCACCGCGGAGCCGCCGCTGCGCAGGCTCGGCTACTTTCTGGTACGCCGCCGCCGGCTCGTCCTGACGCTGGCCCTGCTCGGCCTGATCGCGGCCGGAGTGCTCGCCGCGGGCGCGGTGCCCCGGCTGTCGCTGGCCAGGTTCGAAGCCCCGGGCTCGGAGTCCGACCGGGCGCAGGCCGAGCTGGTCGAGCGGTTCGACACCGGCAACCCCGACATGATCTTCCTGGTGACCGCCAAGAGCGGGACGGTGGACGATCCGGCGGTCGAGGCCGCGGGCAGGGAGCTGACCGCCCGGATCGGGGACGAGGCCGACGTCGCCGAGGCGGACTCGTACTGGACCCGCGGCAGACCCGCCACGATGCGCAGCGAGGATGGCAGGCACGCGCTCATCGTGGTCCGCATCCCGGGGGACGCCGACCACGTGCGGGCATAGGTGCTGCCCAGGCTCATCCCCGAGATCACCCGGGGCACCGACCTGCTGCAGGTGCGGGCCGGGGGAGGGGAGGAGGTCTTCCGTGAGACCGTGCCGCTGGCCAGGCAGGACTTCGTCCGGGCCGAGCTGGTCATCTTCCCGCTGGCGTTCGTGCTGCTCTGGCTCTACCAGCGGCGCGCGATGGCGGCCCTGGTGCCGATCCTGGCCGGCCTGTTCGCGATGATGATCGGGCTCGCACTGCTCCGTGGCGTCCTGACATTTACTGAAATTTCGACGTTCGCTCTGAATCTCACGCTGGCCATGGGGCTCGGCCTCGGCATCGACTACTGCCTCTTCGTGATCCAGCGCTTCCGCGAGGAGATGCGGGGCGGCAAGGACCGGGCGGCGGCCGTCGCGGGCGCGGTCGAGCACGCCGGCCGGACCGTGTTGTTCAGCGGCCTGACCGTGGCCACGTCACTGGCCGTGCTGTTCGCGTTGCCGTTCGACTTCCTGCGCTCTTTCGCGTACGCGGGCATCGCCGTCGTCATCGGCGGCCTGGTCGCGGCCGTGCTGGTGCTGCCCGCCGTACTCGCCTCCATCGGCGGCACGATGCTGCCCAGACGGGAGCGGCCGGAGCGGGCGGCGGGGTTCTGGCACGGGCTGGCCACTCGCGTGATGCGCCGGCCACTGGTGTTCGGCGGCCTGGCGACCGTGCTGCTGCTGGTGCTGGCCTCGCCCTTCCTGGGCCTGCGCTTCGGCGTGGCCGACGACCGCATCCTGCCCCTGGAGGCGTCCTCCCGGCAGACGCAGGAGGTCGTGCGTCAGTCGTTCCCCGCCGAGGAGACCGACGCCATCCAGCTGGTCTCGCGCAAGGCGGTGACGGCGGACGTCACGGCGTACGCGACGAGCCTGTCCCGGCTGCCCGGCGTGGCCCAGGTGGACTCTGCCGCCGGGTCGTTCGCCGGCGGGCAGCGGGTGGGTGACGGGGACCCGTCCAGGTTCCAGGGCGAGGGCACGTGGCTGTCGGTGGTCCCGTCGGCCGCGGCCCTGGCCGACGACCCCGTGCGGCTCGTCCAGGCCGTACGCGCGGTGCCGCCGCCCTTCGAGGTGCTGGTCGGCGGCTATCCCGCCGAGCTGTCCGACTACCGGGCCTCGGTAGTGGACCGGCTGCCGCTGGTGCTCGCGCTCATGCTGGGCGTGACATTCGTGGTCCTGTTCCTCATGACGCGCAGCCTGATCATCCCGATCAAGGCGACCCTGCTGAACGTCCTCAGCCTCGGCGTCATGTTCGGCGCCATCGTCTGGATCTTCCAGGACGGCAACCTGTCGGGTCTCCTCGGCTTCACCCCGACGGGCACGCTCGACCCCAGCATCCCCATCCTCATGCTCTGTGTGGCCTACGGCCTGTCGATGGACTACGAGGTGTTTCTGCTGTCGCGGATCAAGGAGGAGTACGACAGGACCGGGGACACCGAGCAGGCGGTGGCCGCCGGCCTGCAGCGGGGCGCTCCGCTGATCACCGCGGCCGGCGGCATTCTGGCGCTCACCTTCGCCGCGTACGCCACCGCGCAGGTGATGTTCGTGCAGATGCTGGGCGTCGGTATGGCGGTGGCCGTGCTGGTGGACGCGACCGTGATCAGGGCGGTGCTGGTGCCGAGCCTTATGCGCCTGGCCGGACCGCTCAACTGGTGGCCTAGAGGTCGCGCGTCCACCCCTGCTCGGTGACGGCGATCCCGTCCTCCAGTTGGAACCCGGAGGCGTTGCCGTGTGCAAGCGAGGGCCATCGGTCCGCGGCCCACTCCGGCCAGCCCAGCCACCCCGGTGGCGGGCCGGGGATGTCGCCGCCGCCGAGTTCGGCGGCATCTGGTGCCTGGAACTGCTTCCGCCATGTGTCGATGTCCGCCTCGCTCATCGGAAATGTCGTGTGCGGTGCGGTGACCTGGCGGTGTGCGATCCGGGCGCGTTGGACGTCCTTGTCGATAGGCAGGTAGATGACTTGGCAGACTGCCCCGGCCGATGTTGCCAGCCAGCGCAGTGCCGACCGTTCGTCGCGGCTCCAGAGCCCGAAGTCGAGCACGACGTTGGTGCCCAGCTGCAGCGCTTGCAGGGCTAGTGCGATGAGCCGTCCTTCCAGGATGTCGCGCTTGCCGTCGGGCTGCGACCCATCGAACAGGGAGATCATCCACTCGTCCGGGGTCAGCCGCAGCGCGCGGTGCGCCGCGGCGAGTTCTGCGGCCCGGGTGGTCTTCCCGGCGCCGGGGAGCCCGACCATCAGGAGAAGCTTGGCGGGTTCGGGCCGCACGTCATGGTCCGGCTTCGCTTTCGCGGTGGCTGCGGCCGGCTTGTCGGCGACGGTGAGGGATGCCTCGGACGTACGAGGGAAAGGATCTTGGTGCGTTGGATGGAACTGCTGCGACATGGATGTGCTCCCCGGATCACGCAGGACGATCCGGCAGCACAGCGAGACACGCGATTGGGCTGCCGGCGGGACACTGATCCGGCGGTACGCCCTGGCACTGACCCCAGCGGGGCAGGCAATGAGGCCGCGGTTTAGGCAACCGCGATACCGCCGCTAAGCAGCGGCGCGGATGTTCATAGCGGCGAAACAACCCATGCCGCCACCATAACCGACAGCATCAGCATGGTTGTCGACCGCGAGCCCGACTTCGCTAAGCGGTCGGTCTGGCCGGACCCCGGCGGGGCAGTTAGCTGGGCCGGATTCGCCCCGTAACTAGCCGGATTAAGAACGCAACTCTGTAACTCCAGAACTTAATCTGGAAGAGACTCCCGATGGACCCATTCGCAGCCCTGCTGGTCGCTGCGGTGTTCAACACCATCTGTAGGTCCATTCAAAGCTCCTTGAGTGGGGTTGGGGAGGCCCCGCCTGGAAGCCCTCCAGCCGTGAGAGATGGGGCCGCCCCGCCTCTCCTGAGGGAAGACGCCGTTGGCGAAGTAGATCGAATGGGAAAGGCCCCGTGATCACTAACGTGATCGCGGGGCCTTTCCCGTGTTAGGAGCTGTATGCCGAGCCAGCTTCACCGCTGAAAGCAACAGGATGAGAGCGGGGCTCGGGATGAGGATCAGGTCGGGGATCATCCCAAGCCTTTGATCTTGGCTGGCTGGCTGGCGGCGAACTGCGATCAACGACAAGCCCACGCGGTCCGCTGCCAATGCCGACCCTTGGTCGTTAATGCTGTGACCGGTAACCTTCACCGGCTGGTTGCACCTAGCAGCTGCGGTTGGCAGGGACTTCAAAGATGAGCCCGAGACCGAGTTGTTCGTCCCAGTCTTCTCCGACCTGGACGAATCCGAAGCCGGCGATCGTGGCCAGGGACGCCACGTTATCGGGGCTAATCGTCGCCCGTACGGTCTTGACCGCCGGTTCGTCCGCGGCCCGACGCAGCAACTCGATCAGGATGGCTCGGCCATACCCCTGGCGACGGAAGTCGGGAGCAACCGCGTATCCGATCTCTATCATGCCCGCCTCATCGGGCGGTCCGTGAAACCCGGCGTGACCGATGACGACACCTTCAGGCCCGGTTACCGCCTGCCGTACCATCCACTGTGCGTGGCCGGGATCGGCGGCCATCTGGTCGATCCGAAACCGCCACAGCTCCCGTGCCGTGTCTGTCACAAAGTACTCGGTCAGAGCGACCCCAGTCGTATTGCTGGCTGTGGGCAGATCCCCATCGAGCAGGGCGGACATCGCGGTGCTCGACAACTCGACAAAGCGCACATGCTTCGGACTGGTGGGGAGCGACATTTGGCGATCGGCTTCATCTGTCACCGTGCGGATGCTCGCAGAATGCCCGGCAGACGTCCAACGAATTTTGGAGTGATTGATCAACAGAACTTGCTCACGACAGCATCCACCACCACGAGTACCAACCGCTGAAAGATCATGTCGGGCACAGATCCTTAAGGAGCTGCTCGGCCACGAAAGTTTTGAGACCACGATGCGTTACAGCCATCTCGCTCCGGACGCGCACGAGAAGGCCATCAAGTCGTGGGCGCGGCGTACCGCCGACACCGCAAATTAGCGATCTTGACGCATGTGTGACGCACGATCATGTGAAAGGCCCTCCCCGGATTGCTCCGGAAAGGGCCTCTGACCTGCGGGTCGGGGTGGCGGGATTTGAACCCACGGCCTCTTCGTCCCGAACGAAGCGCGCTGCCAAGCTGCGCTACACCCCGGTGCACGCCCTCTTGCGCGTGCTTGAGAAGTCTAGCTGACTTCGCGGGTGCTTGTGACCGCGTTTATCGGCGCGGGACCAGGGTGAGCAACGAGGCCTCCGGGAAGCAGGCGAAGCGGACCGGGGCGTACGGCGAGGTGCCCAGGCCGGCCGAGACGTGCAGCCAGGCGTTGTCGTGGCGGTTGAGGCCCTTGACGCGAGGTCGGTCGATGCCGCAGTTGGTGACCAGGGCGCCGTAGAACGGGATGCACAGCTGGCCGCCGTGCGTGTGGCCGGCCAGGAGGAGTTGGTAGCCGTCGGCGGCGAAGCGGGTCATGTTGCGGGGCTCGGGGGAGTGCATGACGCCGAGGCGGAGGTCGGCGTCGGCCGGAGCGGGGCCGGCGACCAGGTCGTAGCGGTCGCGGTCGATGTGGGAGTCGTGGATGCCCGCCACCGCCACGTCGAGGTCGCCGATCTTGAGGCGGGCGGTGGTGTTGTTCATGTCGAGCCAGCCCTCGGCCGCCATGCCGGCGCCGAGCTCCTCCCAGGGGAGGGTCGGGACGTGTTGGCGGCGCTCGTTCTTGGAGGTGCGCCAGAGGTAGCGGGCCGGGTTCTTGGGCTTGGGCGCGTAGAGGTCGTTGGAGCCGTACACGAACATACCGGGGCGGGCCAGCAGGGGCTCCAGGGCGTGCAGGAGCGCGGGTACGGCCTCAGGGTGGGCGATCGAGTCGCCCGTGTTGACGACCAGGTCGGGCTCCAGGGAGCCCAGCGAGCGGACCCAGTTGATCAGCATCCTGCGGCCCGGCGTCAGGTGCAGGTCGGACAGGTGGAGGATGCGTACGGGCCGCTGCCCGCGCTCCAGCACGGGCACGTCGAAGCGCCGCAGCCGGAACCAGTTGCGTTCGACGACAGAGGCGTAACCCAGACCGGCCAGGCCGAGGCCGAGGATGGACAGTGGTATGGCGGCAGCTTTCCTCACCCATTCATGATGCCCGACATCCGGCGCCAGGCGTCCCGAGTACGTGAGATGGGGCTACGTGAGCGCGTAGCCGTCCGTACAAGCGGCAAGATGGACCGCATGAGCGCATTGAAGGACAAGCTGAAGGCCGATCTCACGGCCTCGCTGAAGAGCCGGGACGAGGTACGTCTCCGGACGATTCGTATGGCACTGGCCGCGGTCAACGTCGAGGAGGTCGCCGGCAAGGCGGCCAGGGAGCTCTCCGACGACGAGATCATCAAGGTGCTGACCAAGGAGGCCAAGAAGCGCCGGGAGGCGGCCGAGGCGTTCGGGAACGCCGGGCGCGCGGAGCAGGCGCAGGCGGAGCTGGACGAGCAGGCGGTGCTGGAGGAATACCTGCCGGCGCAGCTCTCCGACGAGGAGCTCGGCCGCCTCGTCGACGAGGCCGTCGCCGAGACGGGCGCCGCCGGCCCCCAGACGATGGGCCAGGTCATGAAGGTCGTCAACCCGAAGGTCGCCGGTCGCGCGGAGGGGGGACGGGTCGCCGCCGCCGTTCGCGCGCGACTGTCCGCCTAACCAGGTCTCGGGTGCCCGCCACGATCGCGGGCACCCAGGGCACTCAGGTCAGTTGCGCCCGCGACCGCGTCCCCGGCCGTTGTCGTCGCGGTTGAACTGGTCGAACTGGTCGAAGAAGTCGTCCTGCGGGCCGCCCCGCTCGTCGTCCTTCTTCTCCTTCTTGGGCTTGGGGGCGCAGTTGTCGGCGCAGCCGCCGAACCGCTCGTGGTTGACCGGCGTGAACTCGGTGGGTTCGACGCCCTTGAGCGCCCCCATCATCGCCTGCTTCCAGATGCGGCCCGAGATCGTCGCCCCGTACACGTAGCCGTAGCTGCGGCCGCCGATGGTGACGCCGATCAGCGGGTGGGTGAAGGCGCCGCGCGGGTCGCCGAGGCTGACGGCGGAGGCCAGGTTCGGGGTGTAACCGGCGAACCAGGCGGCCGTGTAGCCGTCGGTGGTGCCCGTCTTGCCCGCCGCGTCCCTGCCGATGCCGCCGACCTCCTGCATCGTGCCCTTGGTGAACACGCCCGAGAGGATGCCGGTGACGGCGTCGGCAACCTCCTCCTCCATGACCTTGGAGCACTTGGGCTTGTACTGGGTGGCCTTGCCGTTGCGGTCCTTGATCTCGGTGATCGCCAGTGGCTTGCAGTACTGGCCGCGTGAGGCGAAGACCGCGTAGGTGCTGGAGACGGTGACCGGGTCCACCTCGTTGATGCCGAGCGTGAACGTCTCGAACTCGCGTAGCTTCGAGCCGTCGGCCCGCTTGAGCCCGATCCGCTTGGCCAGCTTGACCACCTTGCAGAGCGTGACGCGCTCCTCCAGCCGCATGAAGAAGGTGTTGACCGAGCCCCAGGTGCCGGTCTGCAGCGTCTTGAAGCCGCCGCCGCCCTCGCTGGAGTTGCGCACCTCGTGCGTGGGGTCGCCGACCCGCTTGCCGTCGCAGTTCTTGAACGCGCCGTAGCCGGACGCGGTGAAGCCGGCGGGCGCCGGGTAGCCGTCGCCGTACTTCAGGCCCTCCTCGAGCGCTGTGGCGAGCGTGTAGGCCTTCGCCGTCGAGCCCTGCTGGAAGCCGCCGCCACCGCCGTGCTTGGCGTCGGCGACGACGTTGTAGCTCATCTCGTTCTTCTTCTTGCTGCCGCCGAACTTGCGCGAGGCCGCCATCGCCTTGATCTCGCCGGTGCCCGGCACGACCATCGCCTGCGAGGCCACCGGCTTGTCCTTGGTGCTGACGTACTCCTTGATGGCCTTGTCGGCGGCTTTCTGCATCTTCGGGTCGATCGTGGTCTTGATGGTGAGACCGCCGCGCTGGAGCAGCTTGAGGCGCTCCTTGGGGGTCTTGCCGAAATCCTCGTCGTTGAGGATCTCGTTCTGGACGTAGAGGCAGAAGTACGGGTACTTGCTCTCCTCGCAACCGCCTTCGACCTTGGTGTCCTTGAAGACGAGCTTCTTGGCCTTGGCCTCGGCGGCCTCCTGCGGCGTGATCTTGCCGAGTTCGGCCATCCGGTCGAGGACGACGTTGCGGCGGGCCTTCAGCAGCTCCCTGGACGCCTTGCTGACGTTCGGGTCGGTTCTGTTGGGGTTCTGGACGGCGCCCGCGAGCGTGGCCGCCTCGACGAGGTTGAGGGCGGAGGCCGGCTTGCCGAAGAAGCGCTTGGCGGCGGCCTGGATGCCGTGCGCGCCGGCGCCGAAGTAGGCGATGTTCAGATATTTCTCAAGGATCTGGTCCTTGGAGTATTTCTTCTCGACCGCCATGGCGTAGCGCAGTTCGTTGAGCTTGCGGCCGACGCTGGTCTCGATGGCCGCGGCCTGCTCCTCTTTGGTCTCGGCCGAGTTGAGGAGCACCTGCTTGACGTACTGCTGTGTGATCGACGAGCCACCCTGGGTCACGCCGCCCTGGGTGAGGTTCTTGACGAGGGCGCGGGCCGTTCCCTCCACGTCGATCGGGCCGTGCTGGTAGAACCGGAAGTCCTCGATCGAGATCAGCGCCGTCCGCATGATGGGGGCGACCTTGTCGAGACTCACCGATTCGCGGTTCTCGTAGAAGAACTGGGCTATCTTCTTGCCGTTGGCGTCCAGCAGCTCCGTGCGCTCGGGCAACGGGGGTTCGGCCAGGTCCTCGGGCTTCAGGTTGATCCCTGTCATCGCGGATTTGGCGGACATCCCCGCTCCACCGACCGCGGGAAGGGCTATGGCAGCCGTGAGCACTCCCGCGACCGCGCCTGCGGCGATCAGCCGCACGATGTTCAAGATCGGCGAGGAACGATCTTTGCCCTGAGCTTGCACAAGTCCAAGAGTACGTCGAATGAGTGACCTTATCGGTAACTCGGCACCATTTCGCCTTGACTGACGGGGGTGACTAGTCATTCCCGGTCAAGACTCCAGCGAGAAATTGGTCCTCTGGGGTCTGTCGGCCCGAACGTCTAGTTGCGTACGTTCTCCTCTGCGGCAACTGAATACGGAGGCTCGGCGCCCGCGCCCGTCGGCCCCAAATGACGACTGACCACCTAAGGGGAGTGGGGTCGAAATGTGGATCACGGATTGGACCTCCCGTGCCGCCTGTCGAGGAGCGGACCCGGACGCACTGTTCGTCCAGGGAGCCGCCCAGAACAGGGCGAAGCTGATCTGCCGAGGATGCCCGGTCCGTACCGAATGCCTCGCCGATGCGCTGGACAACCGCATCGAGTTTGGCGTGTGGGGCGGCATGACGGAACGGGAACGACGGGCTCTGCTACGGCGGCGTCCTGACGTGGACTCATGGCGAGAGCTGCTCGAGTCTGCCAAGGAAGAGTACGAACGGACTAACGAGCTGATCGCAGGCTGACCCTAGCCTCGGGCGTACGGCCGGTGCTCGCACCGGCCGTACTCTCATGTGCTCGCGAGGAGTTCCCCGATCCGGCGCAGACCCGCTAGATCGTGGACATCCTCCGACATCGCACGTACCTGGACGACCGGCACTGTGGGGTGGGCCGACAGGAAATGGTCCTGCTCCCGGTGTTCGCGGGCGGCGAGTTGCATTCTGCCGGTGTGCAGCCGCAGTACGGCGGCGGTCAACTCGTGTTCGCCCCGCGACTCCAGGTCTTCCGCCGCGGCGGCGCTGCGCGCGGCCGAGAGCGCCGCTGCGGTGGGTTCGTGCACCCGGTTGACCACCAGGCCGGCCAGGGGCATGCGCTCCTCAGCGAGCCGCTCGACGAAGTAGGAGGCCTCACGCATCGCGTCGCGCTCCGGCGCGGCCACCACCACGAAAGCCGTACCCGGCGCCTGGAGCAGCCGATAGGTCATCTCCGCGCGCTGCCTGAACCCGCCGAAGACCGCGTCCAGCGCTGACACGAACGTCTGCAGGTCCTTGATGACCTGCGCGCCCAGCAGCTTGGTCATCGCGCCCGCCATGATCCCGAACCCGGCGTTGAGCAGCCGGAACGCGCTCCGCCCTCCCGCCTTGGCCGGCGCGGTCAGCAGCCGGATGAACCTTCCGTCGAGGAAGCGGCCGAGCCGCTCAGGGGCGTCGAGGAAGTCGAGCGCCGACCGCGAGGGCGGCGTGTCGACGATGATCAGATCCCACTCGTCCGAGCGGCGCAGCTGGCCCAGCTTCTCCATCGCCATGTACTCCTGGGTGCCGGCGAAGCTGGAGGACAGCGACTGGTAGAAGGGGTTCGACAGGATCTGGCGGGCCCGGTCGGGGTCGGCGTGCGCCTCGATGATCTCGTCGAACGTACGCTTCATGTCCAGCATCATCGCGAACAGCTGGCCGCCGCCCTCGGGTGAGCTGATCAGGCGCGGGGTGTTGTCGAGCTCGGTGAGCCCCATCGACTGCGCCAGCCGCCGCGCGGGGTCGACGGTCAGCACGACCGCGCACCTGCCGCGCTCGGCGGCCCGCAGCCCCAGCGCGGCGGCCGTCGTGGTCTTGCCCACGCCGCCGGCGCCGCAGCAGACGATGATCCGGGTGCCCTGGTCGTCGAGAATGGCGTCGACATCGAGTACGGGGGGCTTCTTCACGCTGCTCCCTGGGTGCGGATGGCCTCGGCCAGCTCGTACAGGCCGCTCAGATCGACACCGTCGGCCAGCAGCGGCAACTCGTAGGACGGCAGCGTCGCCTCCGCCAGAGAAGCGCGCTCGGCCCGCTCCAGCTCGGTACGGCGGGCGTGCTCGGCGACCTCTTCCGCCAGAGCCTCCGCAACCGTGGAGGCGCCGTCGGACAGACCGGCCGCCTTGAGCCCGAGCGTGAGCTCGGCGACGTCGAATCGGCCCTTGACAGCACTGTCAAGTGTGGCCTGTGGAAGCAGTGATTCACGAACCATGTTGATGAAGATTCCGCCGGGCGGCAGCCCCGCCGACCGCAATTCGGCGATGCCGTCGAGCGTCTCCTGAACCGGCATCTCCTCCAGCAAGGTGATGAAGTGCACCGCCGTTTCCGGAGATTTCACGACCTTGCTCACCAGATCGGAGTGGTTCTTGATCGGGCCGACTCTGGCCAGCCCGGCGACCTCCTGAGTGACGTTCAGGAAGCGCGAGATGCGACCGGTCGGCGGCGCGTCGAGTACGACGGCGTCATAGATCCGCTTGCCGTTCTTGCCGCGCCTGCGTACGGCCTCGGAGGTCTTGCCGGTGACGAGGACGTCGCGGAATCCGGGGGCGACGGTGGTCGCGAAGTCGACGATGCCCATCTTGGTCAGCGCCCGCCCCGCCCTGCGCATGCCGTAGAACATCTCCATGTATTCGAGCATGGCCTCCTCAGGGTCTATGGCCAGCGCGTAGACGTCGCCGCCTGATGGGGCCACGGCGATCCGGCGCTCCTCGTACGGCAGCGGTGGCAGGTCGAAGATCTGCGCGATGCCCTGCCTGCCCTCCACCTCGACGAGCAGCACCTTGCGCCCGCCCGAGGCCAGTGCCAGGGCGAGGGCCGCGGCGACCGTGGTCTTGCCTGTGCCGCCCTTGCCGGTGACCACGTGCAGTCGCACGCCATCCCAATCGGTGTCCCGAGAGTCCACGTTTCGAGGCTACCGAACGGTCACTTGTCGAAAGCCGACGACCACCCTTTGAGATTGCTCACATCGTGGCGTGCGGTGCGCCGCGGGTTGAGCTTCTCCTACGCTGGCCCTCATGAAGAAATGGGAGTACCTGACGGCTCCGGTGCTGATCCACAACACCAAGATGATCCTGGACAACTTCGGGGCCGATGGCTGGGAGCTGGTCCAGATCCTGCAGGGTGCCACGCCCGAGCAGCTTGTCGCCTACTTCAAGAGGGAGAAGCAGTGACGCCCGAAGAGAAGATCACCGAACTCGGGCTGACGCTGCCCGAGGTCGTCGCGCCGCTGGCCGCCTATGTGCCGGCCGTACGGACCGGCAACCTCGTCTACACCTCGGGCCAACTGCCCATGGTCGACGGCAAGCTCGCGCAGACCGGCAAGGTCGGCGCCGAGGTCGGCCTCGACGACGCCCGCGAGCTGGCCCGGATCTGCGCGCTCAACGCGCTGGCCGCGCTGAAGTCCGAGGTCGGCGAGCTGGGCAACGTCGTGCGGATCGTCAAGGTCGTGGCGTTCGTGGCCAGCGACCCGGCCTTCACGCAGCAGCCCCAGGTCGCCAACGGGGCCAGTGAGCTGCTCGCCGAGGTGCTGGGTGATGCGGGCAAGCACGCCCGCAGCGCGGTGGGCGTCGCGTCCCTGCCGCTCGACGCCCCGGTCGAAGTGGAGCTGATCGCCGAGGTCTCCTGAGAGTCCGGATATGTCACGATGACCCGAGTGATGTTCTAGAAGCCCGAGTTGTTCTAGAAGGAGGTCATGTGACGGGTCTGCAACTCCCAGACGAGCTCGCCGAGCGGGCGAGGGACATCCTCGCCGGACGCGTCCAGCCGGTCCCCGCGCGGGACGCCGCCACGGTGGTCATCCTGCGTGAGGGGCCGGAGGTCTATCTGCTCCGGCGCAAGTCCACGATGGCCTTCGCCGCGGGCGCGTACGTCTTCCCCGGCGGCTCGGTCGATCCCCGTGACACCGACCACGCCGTCGCCTGGGCCGGGCCGTCTCCGGCGGACTGGGGCACGGTCTTCGGCGCGGACGAGGGGGTCGCGCGCGGGCTGGTCTGCGCGGCCGTACGGGAGACGTTCGAGGAGTCGGGGGTGCTGCTCGCGGGGCCGGGGCCCGATTCCGTGGTTGACGACACCACGGGAGACGACTGGGAGGCCGACCGGCTCGCGCTGATCGACCGGAGCCTGTCCTTCGCCGACTTCCTCGCCAAGCGCGGCCTGGTGCTCCGCTCGGATCTGCTCAAGCCGTGGGCGCACTGGATCACGCCGGAGATCGAGACCCGGCGCTTCGACACCCGCTTCTTCGCAGCCGTACTCCCCGAGGGGCAGCGCACCCGCGACGTCGGCGGCGAGGCCGACCAGGTCGACTGGAAGCGCCCGGCCGACGCCCTCGAGCTGGCGCACGAGGGCAAGATCTTCCTGATGCCACCCACCTATCGCACGCTGACCGAGCTGGCCGCCTGCGACTCCGTGGCGGACGTCCTGGCCGCGCGGCGGGAGATCGTCACGATCCTGCCCAGGGTCGTGGAGGTCGACGGCGAGTTCCAGTTGGTGACGACATGAGCGGTCTGCACATTCCGGCCGGCTCGCCCGACGGATCCCGTACGACCCACGCCGAGAACCTGCTCGCGCCCAACCCGTCGCCCATGACCCTCGACGGCACCAACACCTGGATCATCGGCGACCGGGACACCATCGTCATAGACCCGGGCCCCGACGACGAGAGGCACCTGCGCCGGGTCGCCGACCATCTGGCCGAGCGCCGGGTGAGCTGGATCCTGCTCACCCACGGCCACCACGACCACAGCGGCGGTGCCCGGCGCTTCGCCGAGCTGGTCGGCGCGCCCGTGCGGGCGCTCGACCCCAAGCACCGGCTCGGCGATGAAGGGCTGGGCGACGGCGACGTGGTGACCGCCGGTGACGTCGAGGTGCGCGTGTACGGCACTCCGGGGCACTCGTTCGACTCGCTCTGCTTCTGGCTGCCCCAGGACCAGGCCATGCTGACCGGCGACACCGTGCTCGGCCGCGGCACCACGGTGATCGCCCCCGACGGCGACCTCGCCGACTACCTGCGCAGCCTCGACCGGCTCAGGGCCATGGCCGATGAGCTGGGCGTGGCGGCACTACTGCCGGGCCACGGACCGGTGCTGGCCGACCCGATCGGCGTACTGGACGGCTATATCGCGCACCGGCGCCAGCGCCTCGACCAGATCAGGGCGGCGCTGCGCCAGGGCGCCAAGACGCCCCGCCAGATCGTGGAGATCGTCTACAGCGACGTCGACACGTCGCTGTGGCCCGCGGCCGAGATGTCGGTACGGGCCCAGCTGGACTATCTCGACTCCCTGTAGCGGCTACCTGGAGCGGTTGTAGAGGCGGTCCATGTCGAGGATGACCACGGCCTTGGCCTCGATGCGCAGCCAGCCGCGCTGCGCGAAGTCGGCGAGGGCCTTGTTGACCGTCTCGCGGGAGGCGCCGACGAGCTGGGCCAGCTCCTCCTGGGTGAGATCGTGGTGGACGCGCAGCCCGTCGTCGGTCTTGGTGCCGAACCGCTCGGCCAGGTCGAGCAGCTGCTTGGCCACCCGGCCGGGCACATCGGTGAAGACCAGGTCGGCCAGCACGTCGTTGGTGCGCCGCAGCCGCTGGGCGAGCGCTCGCAGCAGGTGGAGCGCCACCTCGGGACGGCCGGTCAGCCAGGGGCGCAGGTCGTCGTGGCCCAGCCCGGCCAGGCGCACGTCGGTCAGCGCGGTCGCGGAGGCCGTACGGGGGCGCGGGTCGAACAGCGACAGCTCGCCGAACATCTCGCTCGGGCCGAGCACGCTCAGCAGGTTCTCGCGGCCGTCGGGCGAGGTGCGCGACAGTTTGATCTTGCCTTCGAGCACGACGTAGAGCCGGTCGCCCGTCTCGTTCTCGTGGAAGAGCGTCTGCCCCTTGGACAGCTGGACTTCGGTGATGCTCGTCCGTAGCGCCGCGGCGCTTTCGCGGTCAAGCGCGGCGAACAGGGGGGCCTTGCCCAGCACATCTTCGGTGTTCACTCTGCCTCCTCTGCTGCCATTGTGACGCACCCCACTCCAGGCGGCGCACGTAGGCTATGGGAATGCCCACTGAGTCCAGGCTCGCCCTCGTGCGTCGCGCACGCCGGATGAATCGCATCCTGGCGGAAACCTACCCCGAGGCTCATTGCGAGCTCGACTTCGGTACCCCGCTCGAACTGCTGGTCGCGACGATCCTCTCGGCGCAGTGTACGGACAAGAGGGTCAACATGGTTACTCCGCTACTTTTCGCCAAGTACCCGACGGTGGATGACTATGCGGGCGCCGACCGAGCCGAGATGGAAGAGATCATCCGCTCGACGGGGTTCTTCCGCGCCAAGACCAACAGCATCATCGGCATGGCCCAGGCGGTGTGCGAGCACCACGGCGGGGTGGTGCCCGGCAAGCTGAAAGACCTGGTCAAGCTGCCCGGCGTGGGCCGCAAGACCGCCAACGTGGTGCTCGGCAACGCCTTCGGCGTGCCCGGCCTCACCGTCGACACCCACTTCCAGCGGCTGGTCCGCCGCTTCGGCTGGACCGACGAGACCGACCCGGTCAAGATCGAGCACGTGGTGGGGGAGCTGATCCCCAAACGCGAGTGGACGATCTTCTCGCACCGGGTCATCTGGCACGGGCGCCGCATCTGCCACGCGCGTACGCCGGCCTGCGGCGTCTGCCCGCTGGCCGCCCTCTGCCCCTCGTACGGCACCGGCCCCACGGACGCCGTCAAGGCCCAGAAGCTCGTCAGACCGGGCCCGTTTTCCTAAGTAGGGAAGTCCCCGAACCCCTGGTGTGTTGGAGATTGCGTGACTCAGGTGCCCGACTGGCTCGACACACTCGCGGCGCAGGCCGTACTCACTTCGGTGCCCGCCGGGCTGCGCCCGCCCGCTGAGGGTGGGCGGCCCGCGGCGGTCCTGCTGCTGTTCGGCGAGGGGCCGCTGGGGCCCGATGTGCTGCTCATCCAGCGCAGCTCGCGCGGGCGCAGGCACGCGGGCCAGCCGGCCTTCCCCGGCGGCGGCGTGGACCCGGAGGACGGCGGGCCCGTCGGGGCGGCGCTGCGCGAGGCCGAGGAGGAGACCGGTCTCGATCCGCGGGGCGTGACGGTGCTCTGCACGATGCCCGAGCTCTACATCTGGCGCAGCGACAACCGGGTCACACCGGTCGTCGGCTGGTGGCGCACCCCGTCGGCGGTGCACGCGGCCTCGCCCGCCGAGGTGGAGTCCGTGGAGCGGGTGCCGATCGCCGAGCTGGTCGATCCGGGCAACCGGTTCACGCTGCGGCATCCGGGCGGCTACGCCGGGCCCGCGTTCCGGGTGCGCGGGATGCTGGTGTGGGGGTTCACCGCGATGGTGCTCGACGGGGTGCTGCGCGAAGGCGGGCTGGAACGGCCGTGGGATCCCGGGCGGGTGGAGGAGATGCCGCCGGACGTCCTGGACATGGCCTCACGGGGCTGAAGAACCGCTTCAGGCGGAGCTGTGGGCGGCCCGCTTCCCGTGGCGGCCCGCGTCAGACGAGCGGGTCCAGGCGGTCCTGGTCGCCTGTGGCCAGGGCGACGCCGAGCGAGGCCCAGTCGGCCACGTCGGCGTCGCTGTCGGCCGCCAGCGCCCGCAGCGCGTTCAGCCCGGCCCGGTCCGGTGGGTCGCCCAGCACGTGCTGGAGCGCGTACGCGGCGCCGTACCTGACCCGCGGGTCCTCGTGCCCGGCCAGATCCATCACCGACGGTAGCGACCGGGGGTCGGCCAGGTGGCCGAAGGCGATGAGCACCGAATAGAGCACCATGACGTCGTCCTCGCTGGCCGCCAGGTAGCGCAGGACGGGCAGGATCCGATCCACGTACGCCTCGAGCATGCCCAGGATGTCCACCCCGAGCAGGCGCTGGGTGACGTCGTCCGCCGCGCAGAGCCGCCGCGCCTCGATGAAGGACTCAAGATCGCCGCGCTGCCGTAGTACGGAGATCACGTGCCAGCGCACCGCCCCGTCGGGATCGTCGTCGTCGAGAGCCGCTTCGATGAGGCCGCGCACTGTTTCGTCGTTGGGCGGCATGCCGCCCAACGTAACCAGCGCGTGTCGCCGTCCTGAGGAAGACGTGCACACTTGACCGAATCGCTGGTTACCTTTGAAACGTGCGCGGTGATCTGCTTGACCTCATATTGATCGGCCTCGTGATCGCCTTCGGCGTCTCGGGTTACCGGCAGGGCTTCATCATCGGTGCCATGAGCTTCGTCGGCTTCGTCGGCGGGGCGGTGCTCGGGGTCTTCATCGCGCCCCCCATCTCCAAGGCGGTCGTCGACGGTGACACGCCGCAGGCGTTGCTGGCCATCGTGATCGTGTTCCTGGCCGCGACGATCGGCCAGTTCGCCTCCTCGACGATCGGCGCCGTGGTGCGCAGCCATGTCACCTGGGAGCCGGCCAAGGTCGCGGACGCGGTCGGCGGTACGTTCGCCAGCGCGCTGTCGGTGCTGGTGATCGCCTGGCTGATCGGCTCGCTGATCGTGTCGACGGCCTTCACCCCGCTCGTCGACCAGGTGAAGAACTCCATGCTGCTCACCACGGTCGACGACTCGATCCCGCAGACCGCGCGCAACTGGCAACAGCCGTTCAAGAAGTTCATCGACCGGTCGGAGTTCCCGCCGGTGTTCGACGCCATCGGCGCGGGGCAACTCGTCGACGTGCCGCCGCCGGCGCGCAGCATCCTCCAGGGCGCCAAGCTCGAACGGGCGCAACGGGCCATCGTCAAGGTCCAGGGCAACGCCGAGAGCTGCAACAAGCTCATCGAGGGCACCGGCTTCGTCTACGCCAAGGACCGGATCATGACCAACGCGCACGTGGTCGCCGGTGTGACGCGTGACCTGCAGGTCCTCGCCTACGACAACAAGCGTCACCCGGCCACCGTCGTGCGCTACAACCCGCAGCGCGACATCGCCATCCTGTACGTGCCGGGGCTGGGCCTGCCGCAGCTCTCCTTCGACGGCGAGGCGGAGAAGGGCGAGAACGCCATCGTCGCCGGGTTCCCCAAGGGCCAGGGCTTCACGGCCGAGCCCGCCCGCATCCGCAGCCAGCTCAACGCCGAGGGCCCCGACATCTACCGCAGCCGCAACGTCACCAGGAAGGTGTACGCGATCCGCGGCAAGGTGCTCCCCGGCAACTCCGGCGGCCCGCTCCTGACCGTCAACGGCCAGGTGTTCGGCGTCGTCTTCGCCGCCGCGGTCAGCCAGGAGGACACGGGGTACGTACTGACGGCCAACGAGGTCAGGCCAGACGCCGACCAGGGCCGAAACGACACCACCCCGGCAGGCACGCAGGAGTGCGACTAGCCAGGCAGCTGACTGAGGATCAGCTCGATGGCCTGCGCCGGGTCGCTGTCGTCGCTCAGGCCCGACGCCGCCCGTCCCACCGAGTCGTACGGCACCCCGTACGACTGCACGCGCGCGGCACCCCGGCTGAAGAGGGTCAGCGCCCCGCGCCCGTTGCCGCGCTGCAGGTGCGTCAGCCCGACGCAGATCTGCGCCAGCCCCTGCCACAGCTCGCGCTCGTCGTCGGGGGCGCACTTCCAGCGGCCCTCGAACACCTCGTGGGCGTTGAACGGCAGGCCCTCGCTCAGGAAGCGGCGCCCGTCGGACAGGGCCTGCGGCGTGGTGGGCGCGTAGTCGTCGGGCACTCGGTCCACACCGGTCGAGCCGTAAGGCATCGGCCGGCCATAGGCGTCGCGTGGCCGGGCGTTGCGCGGCTTGCCTTCGGGGTCGCGGTCTCTCATCGGCCAGGCTCCGAATCGGACAGCCAGCCGATCAGCTCGGCGTCGAACACGTCAGGGGTCTCCTCATGGGGGAAGTGGCCTGCGCCCTCGATCAGCCGCCACCGGTATGGGGCGGCCACGTAGCGACCCGAACCGAGGGCCGTACGCGGCAGCACCCGGCGGTCGAGGGCGCCGTGCAGGTGCAGAGTGGGGGCCTCGATCTCGGCGCGCATCGTCCTGGCGAAACGCAGGCCGTCGGGGCGGAACTGGGAGCGGCCGAACCAGCGGTGATACTCCAGCGCGCAGTGGGCGACGGTCGGGATGCGGATCGCCTCGCGATAGACGTCAGCGGTCTGCTCGTCCGGCCAGCCGGGCCCCGACCAGGCGTCGAGCATCTTGCTGACCAGCGAGCCGCCGTTACGGGTGAGCCGGTGTTCGGGCAGAAACGGCACCTGGTAGCCGATCGCCGGGCTGGTCGCCCTCAGCTGGCCGAGCGGGTCGGTCAGCAGCGACCTGCGCAGCCGCAGGGGGTGCGGCGCGGACACGGTGACCAGACGGTGTACGCACTTGGGGTCGAGCACCGCCATCGTCCAGGCGAGCAGCCCGCCCCAGTCGTGGCCGACCACGATGGCCCCGGTCTCGCCGAGCGCCCGGATCAGGCCGCTGGCGTCGCCGGCCAGTGTGGGCAGGTCATAGCCGCGCGGCGGCTTGTCGCTGCCGCCGTAGCCACGCAGGTCCACCGCGGCCGCGCGGTATCCCGCCGCCGACAGCGCCCGCAGCTGGTTGCGCCATGTCCACCAGAACTGCGGGAACCCGTGCAGCAGCAGGACCAGCGGCCCCTCACCTGCCTCCACGACGTGGAAGCGGGTGCCGCCGGCGTGCACCTGCCGGTGCTTCCACGGTCCCTCGATCTGGACGACCGACTCGTCAGGTGCCATCACTGGTCACCGGCTCTATCTCCTTCTCCGGACTGGCGATCTCCTTGAGTCCCTTGATCGACCTGGCCGTACGCTTCATCCCGGCCAGCCCCTTAAGCCTACGGATTCCGATGAACACCAGCAGCCCGGCCACCAGTAGATAGAAGACGGTGACGATGAGGAAGGCCACCCAGTTCGGCAACCATTGGGCGAGCACGTAGGCGATCGTGAACGAGGCCAGGATCAGGCACAGGTGCGCCATGAAGGCGGCGGCGGCGAACAGGCCGCCGGCCGTGCCGACCCGCTTGGCGTCGAACCTGAACTCGGCCTTGGCCAGCTCGATCTCCGAGCGGATCAGGGTCGAGATCTGATCGCTCGCCTGGGCGACCAGCGAGCCCAGGGATTCTTCCTCGGGAGTCTGGGGCATGAACGTCTCCTATCGAGGCCTGGTGGCCGTGTCAAACATCATCCAGCGCGATGCGCCGCTTGCGCATCCGTACGTGAAGCAGTAGCGCCGCCAGGACGGACGCGGTGAGGCTGGCGAACAGGATCCCGGTCGTCACAGCGTCGACCCGCTCCCGGTCGGCGCCGAACGCCAGATCGCCGATCAGCAGCGACACCGTGAACCCGATCCCGGCCAGCAGCGACACCGCCGCCATGTCCCGCCAGTGGAGCTCTTTGGACAGTTTCGCCAGGCCAAGCCGTACGGACAGCCAGGCACCGCCGAACACACCCACAAACTTCCCGATCACGAGCCCGGCTATCACTCCCAGAACTACCCGATCGGAGAAGATACCGCCGATGCTGGAGCCGTCGAGCTTCACCCCCGCCGACAGGAACGCGAAGACCGGCACCGCGAGGCCCGCGGAGATGGGGCGGAGATAGTGGTCGGCGGCCTCCGCCGGGGAGCGGGTCTCGTGCTCTCGCGTCGTGACGCGGGTGAGCAGGCCGAGCGCCACTCCGGCCACGGTCGCGTGTACGCCACTGGCCTCCACCGCGTACCAGGCGCCTACGGCCAGCGGCAGGTACATCCACAGCCGTCCGGCGCCCGAGCGCTGCAGGACCCAGTAGACGGCGATCAGGGCGGCGCCGGCCAGCAGCATGAGGAGGTTCAGATGGGCGGTGTAGAAGGCGGCGATGATGGTGATGGCGCCGAGGTCGTCGACGACCGCGCTGGTCAGCAGGAACGCCCGCAGCGCCGGAGGCATCGAGCTCGCGGTCACGGCCAGCACGGCGAGGGCGAAGGCGATGTCGGTGGCGGTGGGAATCGCCCAGCCACGCGCCGCGCCCGGCGCTCCCCAGCTCACCGCGAGGTACACGAGCGCGGGCACGGCCATGCCACAGAGGGCGGCGAAGATGGGCAGTACGGCCTTGCGCAGGTTGGCCAGCTCCCCGTGGACGAACTCCTCCTTGACCTCCAGCCCCGCCACGAAGAAGAAGATCGTCAGGAGGCCGTGCTGCGCCCACTCGTAGAGCTCCATCGGGCCGAACGCGGTGTGCTGGAGCGCGGTGTAGCCCTCATGGGCGACGTTCGCCCAGATCAGCGCGGCGACCGTGGCCGCCAGCATGACGATGCCGCCGATCGTCTCGGCACGCAACGCCTCGGCCACGGTACGGGCGTAGCGAACGGTCGGTTGGAAAGGCCACATTTCGGCGGTTGGGCGCACGAGGTCTCCTTTGGCGGCTGTCGCGAGGATCGCTTCCCCGTGACGCCGACCCGACTTCCCGGCACACCGATATCCACCCTAACCCGGTAACCGGCCAAGAATGCGCACGTCACGGCGCCCGACCCTGTGCGAGATCTGAGGCCGCCCGCCACCCACGGCGGGTGGCCTCAGATCGCCGTCCTGTAGAGGAGCGGGTTTCGCCTTTCGCCCTTCGTTTCCCCCGTCAGTCTTCGCTCTTCGCCGACGGGAGCTTCTCCGAGATGAGGTCCATCACCGTGCTGTCGGCCAGCGTGGTGACATCGCCCACGCTCCGGTTCTCCGCGACGTCCCGGAGCAGCCGGCGCATGATCTTCCCCGAGCGGGTCTTGGGCAGCTCAGGCACCACCAGGATCTGGCGCGGCTTGGCGATGGGCCCAAGCGCCTTGGCCACGTGATTCCGCAGCTCAGAGGCGATATCGGCACCCTCCTCCGCGGCACCGCGCAGGATCACGAACGACACGATGGCCTGCCCGGTCACCGGGTCGGTCGCGCCCACGACCGCCGCCTCGGCGACCTTCGGGTGGCTCACCAGCGCGCTCTCCACCTCCGTCGTGGAGATGTTGTGGCCCGAGACGAGCATGACGTCGTCGACGCGGCCGAGCAGCCACAGGTCGCCGTCGGAGTCCTTCTTGGCGCCGTCGCCGGGGAAGTACATCCCCTCGAACCGGCTCCAGTACGTCTCGATGTAGCGCTGGTCGTCGCCCCAGATCGTCCGGAGCATGGCCGGCCACGGCTCGCGTACCACGAGGAAGCCGCCGCCCCCGTCGGGCACGCTGTTGCCCTGGTCGTCGACCACGTCGGCGCTGATGCCCGGCAGCGGGCGCATCGCGGCGCCCGGCTTGCCGCTGGTGACGCCCGGCAGCGGGCTGATCATGATGGCGCCGGTCTCGGTCTGCCACCAGGTGTCGACGACCGGGCAGCGGTTGTCGCCGATGTGCTCGCGGTACCAGACGTACGCCTCGGGGTTGATGGGCTCGCCGACCGAGCCGAGGATGCGCAGGCTGGACATGTCGTACTTGGCGGGGATGTCGTCGCCCCACTTCATGAACGTCCGGATCGCCGTGGGGGCGGTGTAGAGGATCGTGATCTTGTACTTCTGTACGATCTCCCAGAACCGGCCCCGGTGCGGGGTGTCCGGAGTGCCCTCGTAGATGACGCTGGTCGCGCCGTTGGCGAGTGGGCCGTACACGATGTAGGAGTGTCCCGTCACCCAGCCGATGTCGGCGGTGCACCAGTAGATGTCGGTCTCCGGCTTGAGGTCGAAGACCGCGTGGTGCGTCCAGGCCGTCTGGGCCAGGTATCCGCCCGAGGTGTGCAGGATGCCCTTGGGCCGGCCGGTGGTGCCGCTGGTGTACAGGATGTACAGCGGGTCCTCGGCGTCGTGCGGCTCGGCGGTGTGCTGGTCGCTCTGCCGCTCGACCAGGTCGTGCCACCACACGTCCTTGTCGTTCGTCGCCACGTCCTGACCGGTACGCCGTACGACCAGGACGTGCTCGACCTGCGGGCACTCGGCGACGGCCTCGTCCACGGTCGGCTTGAGCGCCGAGGGGGCACCGCGGCGGTAGCCGCCGTCGGCCGTGATGACCACCTTGGCGTCGGCGTCGTCGATGCGGCTCTTCAACGCGGTCGCCGAGAACCCGCCGAACACCACCGAGTGCACCGCGCCGATCCTGGCGCAGGCCAGCATCGCGATCGGCAGTTCGGGGATCATCGGCATGTAGACGGCGACCCGGTCGCCCTTGCGTACGCCGAGCTCCAGCAGGGCGTTGGCGGCCTTGCTGACCTCGGACTTCAGGTCGTTGTAGGTCAGGGTGCGGGTGTCGCCCTCGGGCTCACCCTCCCAGTGGTAGGCGACCTTGTCGCCGCGACCCTCTTCGACGTGGCGGTCCACGCAGTTGTAGGCGACGTTCAGCTCGCCGCCGACGAACCATTTGGCGAACGGCGCGTTCCACTCAAGCGTGGTCTCCCACCGCTTGGCCCAGGTCAGCCGGTCGGCCGCACTCTCCCAGAACGCGAGCCGGTCGGCCGACGCCTCGGCGTACGCGGCGGAGGTCACATTCGCCGCGGCCGCCAGGTCGGCCGGCGGTGCGAACCGGCGGTTCTCCTGCAGCAGGTTCGACAACGCCTGGGGCTCGTTGCCAGGGGTTTCCGGGGCCACCTCGTGCTCCTTCAAGGGCCAGATCGGACAGGTCGAGTCCCACTCCACCAGCTCACGTGCTCCGCACACAAGAGGTCTAGACAGGTCTGTACATGTGGCGCCGCGTGGGTGATCCGGTTATCAACGGGACTAACAACTGCTATTGAACTGTTGTCATTTTGGCACCACACCAATATGGAACGGGCCAATGGGTGGGTTTATTGGGTCCCCCGCTAGGGTGGAATGCCGTGAGTGATCCACTGGCTGTCATCGCGGCACTTCCCGGCGTTCCCGAGGCGGTGGAGGAGGCCAGGAAGGCCGTCGACGGGCTCTATCGCCATCGCGTCCTGCGCCGCGCGAGCCCGGCGGTCTCGGCTGAGTCGTCCCTGCGCGGGGCGCGGGCCTCGGCGGCCATCGAGGGCGTCGACGTACCTCTGGACGAGCTGCGCCGGGGCTCGATCGAGGACCCCGTCGTCCAGGGCGCCCTGCGAGCGTCGGCGGAGCTGGGCCGGTTGGGCGCCACTTGGCGCAAGGCCCCCCGCCAGGTGCTCGCCCGCCTGCACACGCTCGCCGCGGCCGGTCTCACGGACGCACTCGGCCGCCCGCGCACCGAGGACCAGGAACTGGCGGCGCGTCTGGAGAGCCTGTTCGGGCTGCTCGAAGCGCCCACGAAGGCGCCCGCGCTCGTCCTGGCCGCCGTCGTTCACGCGGAGCTGGCCGTGCTGCGGCCTTTCGGTACGGCCGACGGCGTGGTCGCGCGCTCGGCCGGACGGCTCACGCTGGTGGAGTACGGGCTCGACCCGAAGTCGCTGGTGGCCGTCGAGGTGGGGCATCTGGAGCTGGCTTATGCCGATGGCCTGCGGTCGTACCTGACGGGGACACCCGAGGGGGTGGCGGAGTGGGTACGACATTGTGCCGCCGCGGTCACCCTCGGCGTACGCGAGACGACCGCGATCTGCGAGGCGCTGCAGAGGGGTTGAGCTGCAAGAGGGGCTGGTCAGCGAGGCGCTGACCAGCGCGGTGCCGCGGAGGGGCCGATCTTGGGGCGCCGCAAGGGTCCTGACATAGCTGACGGCGTCTCAGTCATGAGACGCCGTCTGCCGATACGTCACACCGGGTTACCAAGCGTGCACCTCTATTCGTCGGAGCGGGACAAGCCCGTCACGACGCGCCTCCCGCGGCTGGTCGCGCGTGGGTGCCTGGTTGACGCACCCGGACAAGTGGTCCGTGTCCCCTTTGTACGACGGATCCGCCCTGATGGGAACCCTAGAACCAAGACCTTTACCCGTGCGGGGCTCTGCGGGGGTGAAGATTTCGGGGGCCCGTGGGTTTTGTTACGGTTATCAACCTGTGACGATCACGCAGAGTGATCTGCTTTATGTGATCGTTATGGGGGCACGAAAAAAACTTGGCGAAAATGCGAGATTGCTCCTCGACGAAACTCGAGTCGATCGGGCAGCATACGGGGGTATCTCCGGAAACTGGGGCGACTGTGCATGGGTTTGGTCTGCCAGTCTCTTGCCATGCTCCGGTCAAGTGATGAAAGCTTTCTTCTGAAACGGGACCGGCTCTACCCCCCCGGAGCCGGACCGATCAGGCGACCCCCGCTCTCCCCCCCGGCGGGGGTCGCCCCATTTCTGCCCGGGGCCGTTTCCGGGTGGGTCCCTCTGCGCCTGGATCCGCCCTGAGGGCCGCGCGTCGTCGCACAGGGACTCGCGCCTTCAGGCCGGTCGTCTGTTATCCACAGGGACTCCCCACCTCCAGCCCTCTCATCCACAGAACCACGTTCGGTGGCCCGCCGCCCCACCCTCGCGACGCATGGTGTACCTCCCGATCCGCAGATCAGGAGGCCCCTCATGCACCGCCCACTGGTCATCACCGAAGACCGCGACCTGCTCGACGACCTCGTCCGCATGGCTGCCGCAGCGGGAGCCCAGCTCGACGTGGCCCACGCCCCAGCCCACGCGCGCCCTTTCTGGAACCTCGCGCCCCTGGTGGTGATAGGCGGCGACCTGGCCGACGCGGTGGCCGCCACCTCCCCACCCGCCCGAGACGGCGTGCTCCTGGTCACCCGCGGCCCTGAAGATCCCGACAGCTGGCGACGATGTGTGGCCGTGGGCGCCCAGGCCGTCGTCGACCTGCCGGGAGGTGAGCGGCGCCTGGTGGAGGAGTTCGCCGACGCCATGGAGCCCGATCCCCGCTCCGGCGTCGTGCTCTGCGTCATCGGCGGCCGGGGCGGGGTGGGAGCGAGTTTCCTGGCGGCCTGCCTGGCCCTGCGGGCCTCCGGCGACCGCCTGCGCACACTGCTGATCGACGCCGACCCGCTGGGCGGCGGCATCGACGCGTTGCTGGGGCAGGAGGAGGCCACCGGCGCGCGCTGGGGAGACCTGGTAGCCCGCGAAGGCCGGGTCGGCTCGGCAGCCCTGCGGGCCGCGCTGCCCGCGTTCGGCGACCTGACGGTCCTGTCCTTTCACCGCGGAGAGGTACGGGCGATCCCCGCCCAGGCCATGCGCTCGGTGCTGGAAGCCGGACGCCGCGGCTTCGACGTGGTGGTCGTCGACCTCCCACGCCACCTCGACCCCGCCGCCGTCGAGGCACTGACCAGGGCGAGCGGCACGCTGCTCGTGGCCATGGCCGACGTACGCGGCGTGCTGGCGGCCGCCCAGGTCCTCACAGCGGTAAACCAGCACACCTCGGACATTCGCGCGGTCATCCGTCCCGGAATCCTCGACGACGCCGTGGTGGCCAGTTCCCTCGGCATCCCCTCCGCCGGCCACCTACCCGAGCAGCCCCGCCTCCCCACCACCCTCAATCGCGGCGAACTCCCCAAACTCGGCCCCCGCACCGTCCTCGGCGCCCTCTGCACCTCCCTCCTACGCGACCTACTCCCATCGTGACCAGCCAGACGAACCCCCAGCACCCCCTACGCCCTGACAGGTCCGCTGCGCACGGTCTTCAGTTGTCCGCAATGAGGAGCGCGGTGACGTCCGCATCCGTGCCCACGCCCACCCCCACGCTGGCGCCGACGCCCACCCCCATTCCCATCCTCGCGCCGACGCCGTTGCCGACGTGGGCGTCCGGGTCCGTACTCGGCCCCCCATCCGCGTTCGTGCCTGTGCCCGCCTGTGCCCGCCTCAACAATCTCTGTACTCGCGCTGGGGCTGCCGGAACTGCTGGAGCGGACAACAGAGGTGAGCCCATGAATGCAGGAGGCGTGTCACCCGAGCTGATCGAGGCCGTCCGCGTACGGCTGGCACGGACCGGCGTCGAGCCCAGCGCCGCCCAGGTGGCAGTAGCCCTACGAGCCGAAAAATCCGTCTACGGCGACGCGGAGATCCTTGCCGTTGCCCGATCCCTTTGCGCGGACCTCATAGGAGCCGGCCCCCTGGAGCCCCTCCTGGCGGAGCCCGACGTCACTGACGTCCTGGTCAACGGCTCTCGCGAGGTCTGGATCGACGACGGCCACGGTTTGCGCAGAACCCCAGTGACGTTCGCCGACGACGGCGCCGTCCGCAGACTGGCCCAACGCCTGGCCGCCGCCGCGGGCAGACGCCTGGACGACGCCTCGCCGTACGTGGACGCCAGACTGGCCGGAGGCGTACGCCTGCACGCCGTACTCCCGCCCATCGCCTCAGGCGGCACCTGCGTGTCGCTGCGCCTGCCACCGAGACGTACATTCACGCTGCCCGACCTTGTGGCGGCGGGCACGATCCCGCAGTCGGCGGTACCGCTGCTGACGGCCATTGTGACGGCCAGGCTGGCATTCCTGGTCACAGGTGGCACCGGCACAGGCAAGACAACGCTTCTGTCCGCGCTGCTGTCACTGGCCGATCCGGGTGAACGCCTACTGCTCGTGGAAGACTCGGCCGAACTCCGCCCGCTCCACCCTCACGTCGTACGCCTGGAGTCCCGTCCGTCAAACCTCGAAGGTGCCGGCGGTGTCGGCCTACGAGACCTGGTACGCCAGGCCCTGCGCATGCGTCCCGACCGAGTCGTGGTCGGAGAGGTCAGGGGCGCAGAGGTGGTGGACCTGCTGGCCGCCCTGAACACCGGCCACGAGGGCGGCTGCGGCACCCTGCACGCCAACGCGGCCGCCGACGTACCGCCACGGCTGGAGGCGCTGGGCTGCGCGGCGGGCTTGAGCAGGGAGGCCGTGCACAGCCAACTCGCCGCCGCCCTCGATGTGGTCATCCACCTGACCCGCAACCACTCCGACGGCCGCCGCCGCGTAGCGGAGATCTGCCTCCTGTCGAGAACCCCGACCGGCTTCGTCGAATCCTTGCCCGCCCTGACCTTCGACGCGCATGGCCGACCCCAAACCGGGCCGGGATACAACACCCTGGCGCAGAGAACGCCTCCGTAACCACCCTCCAAACCAGCCCCCAACCCCACCCGTCCCACCCACCGGCACCCTGCCGCCACCCATCCCACCCACCGGCACCCTGCCGCCACCCATCCCACCCACCGGCACCCTGCCGCCACCCATCCCACCCACCCGCACCCGTGCCGCCACCCATCCCACCCAGCCGCACGCGGGCCGCCACCCACCCACCCGTACCTCCACCCACCATCCACCTGTACTTCCACCGGTGAGCTTCACCCGAGCAGACCCGCGACGAGCGAACGGAGGCCCAAAGCCGTGATCGCAGCCTTGGTGGCCGCATTGTCCACAGCAGCCGCCGTATGGCTGTGGACCGGCCCGAACACCGCCACAGCCCGCCTCAACAGGCTGACCTCAGTCCGCGAGCCATTCCCGCAGCGATCCATAAAGCACCTGATCACCCGCCCCAGCCCAGCCCGTCGCGCCGACGCCTGGCGTCAGGCATCGATCGAACTCTGCCAAGCCCTCTCAGCCGAACTGACCGCAGGCCGTACTCCGGGCGAAGCCCTCACCAGAGCGATCACCGCAGTCGACTTCCCCGACCCGGAAGCCCTACGCCCGGTGGTGGCGGCGGCAAGAGATGGCGGCGACGTGTCCACAGCCCTTCTGTCAGTGGCCCCCCAGCAGGGCGGCGAGGGACTACTCCGCCTGGCCGCCTGCTGGAACGTCAGCGTGACCGTAGGCGCGGGACTGGCAGCCCTCGTCGAGCGTGTCGGCAGCACGTTACGTTCAGCCCAAGCTCACCGCCGGGACGTCACGGCACAACTGGCAGGCCCACGCACCACTGCGAGAATGCTGGCCGCGCTCCCTGCCCTGGGCCTCCTCATGGGAAGTGCGCTGGGCATGCGCCCGCTCGCCTTCCTCTTCGGCAACCTCCCCGGCCTCGCCTGCCTCACGGCCGGAATCGCCCTCGACGCCTGCGGCCTGTGGTGGACCCACCAGATGGCAACTCGCGCCGAAAACTCATAGTGACGCCCGCTCCACCACCGCCCGCCCGGATCTCCGTCGCCCGCCCGGATCTCCGTCGGACGATCACGCCGCTACCTCGGACGATGACGGCGCTACCTCGGGTGATCACGCGGCTCCCTCAGATGATCGCGCGGCGCAACCAACCGGAACGGACCCCAGACGATGTTCGAGCTGCTCTCCGCAGTCTGTGCCTGCGTGGCGACCTGGCTGTGGATCCCCCCGACAACTCCGGCCGAACGCCTGACCCGCCTGCTACCACCAGAAGCCGCCACCCAACCCGGGCCGAGGGCAGGCATGCCCCTGCACCCGACCGGAAGACACCTGCACCCACCCGGAAGACATCTATACTCACCCGGAACACACCGACTCCCGAACTCAGGCTCCACGGACCCGGATGCCGACACATTCGCCCCACCGACCTGGCTAGATCACCCCGCGGCCTCACCTCGCCGCATCAATCGCCGCACGCTGGTCGGAGCACTCGGGACCGCCCTCATCACCGCCCTACTCATAGGCGGGGGAGCCGGACTCATAGCCGCTCTGCTCGCCACCCCCATCGTCGGCGTGATCCTGCACAGACAAGTCGACCCGGAAACCCGCCGAGACAGCAAAAAGATCACCACTGACCTGCCGTTCGCCGCCGACCTGATGGCAGCTTGCCTCCTCGCCGGGCAGCCGGTCAGCGCAGCCACCGAGATAGCGGCTGGCGCGTTGGGCGGCCCGCTCGGCCAACGCCTGTCGTGGGTGAGCCGGCAACTCCGACTGGGCGCCGACCCTGACCCCACCTGGGCCTTCCTCGCCCAAGAACCCGCCACGGCACAACTGTCACGAGCGATGAGCAGAGCGGCTCAGACCGGCGCCCCGGTTGCCGACGTCCTGACGCGCCTTGCCGACGACGCCCGCCAATCCACCCGCGCCACGTCTGTGGCCGCAGCCAGGAGCGTCGGCGTGAAGGCGGTAGCACCCCTCGGCCTCTGCTTCCTACCGGCCTTCGTCCTCCTGGGCATCATCCCCGTCGTCGCGGGCCTCGCCACCGCCATCACCGTCCCCTAACACCTAGTGACCCATCACCGAACGTTGGACAGGTAGTCGATCTTGGACACGAGCAAGGCACTTGCGTCAGGTGTCAACGGGGGAAGGTCTGCCAGGTGCTGTGGGCGGACCCAGCCATCACCCCAGGCGATCTGATCCGCCGCTTGTCGCTCAATATCGGCTTCTTCCTTGATCACGAAGTACGGCAGGCGCCCGGCTACCGTCCTGACCTGGCCACCCTGGACGCCCAGCGGGAGCGGATCGTGCTGGCCGGCGGCCGGGACTCCCGCCAGCACTTCCCCTACCGTCCCGGCCTCGCCCTGGCCGACCGCTGGGGGAAACCCATGATCGATTTCCCGGGCGACCACACCGGCTACTGGTCCCAGCCCGACGAGTTCGCCGCCACCCTCATCGACGTCCTGACCAGCCCGACGACCTAGGGCCACCGAATCTGGAAGGCCTGATTGATTACAGGCGCGGAACTCATCAGGCTGGCCGCTTTTTCGATGGTGGGAGGTACTCGCGCGGATCTGGCTCGTCTGGAGCGTGAGCTGGACAGCCGCCGTTACCCCGACGCCGCGGCGTTCGGGGCCTGCATCGCCGCGCTGATCACGGTCATCTGCCTGGCTCGGTGCCCGCCTTCTGGCTGGTCGAACGCCAGGTTCGCCAAGTACTGACCGCACGAGGCGTCACCAAGGCCCGACGGCTTGTATGCCGGTCAAACTGCTGTCCCCACTGGTCGGCTCATTCTGGAGCCGCCAGCCGGCATCCGTCAGATCCTGGGGATCGGCCAGTCACCACCGAGCATCCCGCAGTCCACTGGCCTGGACCTGCTCGACATCGATCGACGAGACCTCCGCTGAAGATCACTCACATGCGAAAACGGGGCTAGCCGTCGACGATCACACCTCCGAGCGCAGTGCGGCCGGCCGGGGTGGCGACGAGTTCGACCGTGATGGTGTCGCGCAAGTGCGCTCCGAGGACGTCGGCGACGGCATCGGTGACGGTTCGTACAAGCTTGGCAATGAGCTCGTCGCTGTCGGGACGGTTGAACGCCGCCTCGCGGATGCCGAACATGATCGCGGGTGGCGCCTCGTCGACTGGCTTGCCCCGCAGACCCAGTCGTCCGGCGGGTACGCCGTCGAGGTGGATGACCGCGATGTCGCGCGCCCACTCGCCGTATACGTCGACCACCGCGTCGGTCAGCGCGGCAATCAGGGCCGTTTCGTTGCCCTGCAGCTGTGACTCCAGGACCCGGACCGTCAGGTGTGGCACGATGGACCTCCTGTTTGTTCCTAAATTAGCTTTAATCTCAAAGGTAATTGGTGAAGCGCCAGATGGTCAACAACGCGGACGGCATGACCACTGACCAGGCGGTGCGGTTCATGCTGCTGCTGATGCCCAGGATGGTCGGGCGAGCCAAGCGGCTGCCCGTCCCAGAGGCACTGCGGACGCTCGATCTCGCACCCCGCCACCTGTCACTGCTGGCCTATCTGCAGTACGACGGGTCTCTCACGGTGAGCCAGCTGGCGGAGCGACTGGAGATCGCTCCGACGACCGTCAGCCTCATGGTGGGTGATCTGTCTCGCCGCGGCGTCCTGACACGGGAAGAGGATGATGCCGACCGGCGACGGCGGGTCGTCGCGATCGCACCGCAGTACGTCGAGCCGATCCGCGAGTGGCTGTCGGGCAGCGCACTGGCGTGGACCGAGGTCCTGTCCGACCTCACGCCGTCCGAACGCGCCACGATCGTGCGGACGATGCGTGCCTACGAGACCGCCTTGGGCAAACGGATGCACGGTTGAGCTGAAGATCACGCATGCGCGAAAACGGGGCGAGCGCCTCGTCGGCCGTTCAACCCCGAATTCCTCGATGGCCATCCGAGCTGGCGTTAGAACAGGGCCGTCTTCACTGACCGGCCCGGCCGGCTCCTCCGAGCCTCGCCTTGGCGGCGCCCGATCGCCAGCGGTGGCCTCGACGCCTACGCGGTGCCCGGTTGCCAGCGGTGACCTCGACGCTTACTGACGCCACCGCATCGCGTAGGAGCACAGCACCACTGTGTCCACCGCTAACGCGACGGATACGCCTCTCACGGCCTGACCTGCCTTGCTGTACTCCACCCGTCGACCCACACCCCGACGACCCACACCCCGCCGACCGGCACTCGGAAGACCCGCACACGGCTCGTAAGGCCGCCCTGCACGCTTTTGAGGCCGCCGGGCGTCCCAATCAATGGCCGGTTTGGGATGCGTGAACGCCTGCGCGCTCATGAACGCCTGCGCGCTCATTCACACAGGCATGGACATGCGCGGGGGAGGGCTGCCGAGCACCTACACGTACCGGATCGACGTCGGGAGCACGCGGAGAGACCAACTGTCGCAAGACGGGCAGCGCGCCCGTAAACCTCCAGGTCAGCACCCTGCTTATGGGGCAGTCCAACGTTTTCCACAGAACGTCGTTCGGCTCATCCGACGCACGCAGCCTTGAGCCACTGTTGGACCCACGCCGGACGACACCCGGCTCCGATCACCTGGAGGCACCATGCATCATGCGGCAACCACCCCGAACGCCGCCGCCACACCGCCACAAGACCCGCCGACCGCCACACCGCCACAAGGCCCCCCGACCGCCAAGGCAACCAGCCCAGCCATCCGCCACCACGGCTGGCTCGCCGACAGGTGGGCCCGTTGTTCGGGACCACACCGCGAGCGCGGCATGTCCACAGCCGAATATGCCGTTGGCACAATCGCCGCGTGCGCCTTCGCGGCGTTGCTGTTCAAGGTGGTCACCAGTCCCGAGGTGCATGAGATGCTCTCGAAACTCATCGACAAGGCGCTCAACACAGCCGGATGACCGCGCCCCAAGCCGAGACCTCCAAGCGCGTGAAACGGCCGACATCAGGTTCGAGGCGGTCGGTGTCGCTCGCGAAGCGATCCGTAGCGCGTCGTAAACGGCCGACATCAGGTTCGAGGCGGTCGGTGTCGCTCGCGAAGCGATGCCTATGGCGTCGCAATTGGCCGACATCAGGTTCGAGGCGGTCGGTGTCGCTCGTGAAACGATTCGTATGGCGTCGTAATTGGCCGACATCGCGGCTGAAGCGGCGGCCGACGTCGCGCGGCTCCGTCACCGCCGAGACCGCTATGGTCCTGCCCGCGCTCATGGTCGTCTTGGCCGCCGCATTGTGGACGATCCAAGTAGTCGGGGTCCAGTTGGAATGCGTCGACGCGGCTCGCGCCGCAGCCCGGGCCGCAGCCAGAGGCGAGCCACTGGACGAAGTGCGCGAACTCGTACGATCCGCCACCCGCCCCAACGCGCAGGTGGACATCAGCCGTAGCCCGGAGAGCACAAAAGTAGAGATCTCGGTGGAGGTACGACCAGCATGGGGAGCGTCCCTGCCCGCAGTACAAGTGGCCGCCTCTGCGACAGCCGACACGGAGTCATGACACGCTGGCGCACCTCGGCGAAGAAGGATCGAGCGGCAACGTTCGTCAAGCGAGCAGACCGGGGCTCCGCGACATTGTGGGGAGTCGCGCTCATGGGCCTGCTCATGGCGGTCGCCACGGCCCTCGCTACTGTGGGCTCCGTACGCGTCGCCCGCCATCACGTACACGACGCAGCCGACCTGAGCGCACTTGCGGCGGCGAGGTTGGCAATCTTCGATCCCCAAGCAGCCTGCGACAGAGCGAAGACCGTAGCCGCGAAAAACGGCGCCCACCTCCTTCAATGCACGCTCACAGGTGAAATCGCGGATGTCCGAACCTCATTGACCATCACTCTGCCCGCCTTAGGAACCCGAACCCTGACGGGTAGGGCCCGCGCCGGCCCAAGCGAGTACCCGGCCTCGGCAGAGCACCCCCACAGATCGCAGTAGGGATGTGGCCTGTGCAGGGTGCGCACACAGTCCGAAGTAGGGATGCGGCCTGTGCGGAGCCCCCACCGACCGGAGAGGGGGTGCGGCCTGTGCGGAGCCCCCACCGACCGGAGAGGGGGTGCGGCCTGTGCAGAGCACCCCACGGACCGGAGAAGGGATGCGAGCCATGGCAGGGCGCAACAAGCGGGAGCAGGAACGCAGGCCAGACAGAGCAGGCAAAGGCCGAAGGGTGTGGGCCCGATAGAGCACTCACGACAGGAGTAAGCGTGCAGACCCGGTAGAACGCGACGGCCTGCGGCGGGGTGGACCTGGTGGGGATGCGCACGAGCAAGGCCGACAGGCCAAGTGAACGAAGAGCGGGCGAGCGGGTGAGGAGCGAGTGAGCCGGACGGAGCTCGGTCGGCAGGGACGTCGGTTCCTGCTCGGCCGGAACAGGAATGTCGGTTCCTGTCTCGGCCGGAACGGGACTTCTATACCCGCTCGGCCGGGGTGACCTCCTTGATGACCACGTGCATACGGAGAGGGAAGACCTTGTCCGGCAGTTCTCCTGGCCGGTCAGATCCTTGTGCCACTGAGCAACAGGAAGAGCGGCACGCGGCGGCGGCGCGCCAGTTCGGCCAAGTCGCCGTCGAACCGCTCTTCCTGAGGGGCGCACTCACGTAGAGCCGACAGTGCAAACCCGGCGTTCATCAGCGCATCTACATAGTCCTCAACAGTCCGGTGAAACCAGACGACACTGCCGCCCAACCAGTTCCGCCGCCGTGGCCCCTTGAGGAAGTAGTCATCGACGATCCAGTTCGTGCGCGGCTTTCCCGTCCCGGCGTCATATGAGCTGAGAACGGGATGAACAACCGAAAGAATGATCCGCCCACCAGGCGAAAGGCATGTGTGGCAAGCCGTCAGCACCGCCTCCAGATCCTCGACATAGTGCAGGGCCAGACGAGAAATGATCAGATCGAACGAAGACGGCGGGGCGGAAAAGTCCTCTATGTCCGCTCGCTCGGCTCGCCCACAGGTGCCTCGAAGGGTCGCGCTGGCAGCCTCCACCATGGCTGCCGAGCCATCCAGGCCCAGGTAGCTACGGCAGCCGGCGTCCAGCAGAGTCCGCCCGATGGCCGCATCCCCGCAGCCGAGATCCAAAACGCGCAGATCGGTGACCGTGCCAAGGGCATCCAGTAGCGCTGGCTCCTCCATGACGTGGTTTGGGCTCGTTATTCCACTGTGCCGATGGTCGCGATACCTCTGGGAGATCTTGGGTGAGTCGTAGAAGGAGCCACCACGCTGAGATGCAGCAGTCACGATGCGGAGTTTGACATGCTCCTCGCCCTGAAGCGGCGAAGATTCCCGTGCTGCTCACGCAGCAGTCCATGCTGCGCAAGCAGCACGAGCTGTGGAACGGGATGCTTGACGCTTCACTGACCCGCCTATCGGCAAGTCTCCACGTCCTGTCACCGCCCGTCCGGCGGCCTCGTTGTACCGATGAATCCAGGAAGTGATCTTACGGTCAGCTTGGTTGTCGCTTGCCCGTTCGATCACGGAAACCTTACCGTACGTGATTGAGCCGTCGCAAACAGTTCCAAGCACTGCACGCTCGCGCCCCAGAGGGCGCTGGCGCGCGGGTCTACACCATCGCGCCTGAAGACGGGAGCACTGGCCCACCTCTTGGTAGATCGATCGGCCGGTATGACGACGCGCTGAGGTGGACGGAGGTGTGGGTGTGCTTCCGTCTTGGCCCCTGGCTTCGTCCTGGCCCTGGCCCCGATCCGGCCCTGGGTTCCGATCCCGGTCCCAGGGCCCAATTCTGGGTCCTCGCCTCGTATGCCCCGACCTGCGCTGTGAGGCTGCGGGCTGTGAGCCTTGGTTTAGGTGGCTCCTGGTTCTGGGCCGGGGAGTGGACCCCGGCCCATGCTGAGGGCTGAGCCTCGCTCCCGCAGGGCGGGGTGGGCCGTTATTTAGCGCATTGTTCGTGAAAGCAGAGGCCTTTTTTCACTTTTGCGAACAATGCGGCTTCTGGGGCTGCCGGGGCTAGGTCGCAATCGAATTACGACTTCTTAGACAGAGTGTCCAAGAGTTAGATAGCTCACATAAGGTGCCGCTTACTCGTGAGTCCATGCCGTCTGGGGCCGGAGTCTGGGATAGCCCGGACCTGAGCCGTTAGGGTGCGGGTTCAGGGGCGGTCGGTGATCGACATCGGCCAAGCGGACTGCATTCCGGTCGTCGCGTGAACGCCCCAGGGCGGTCAGGCGGCGCGAGGCTCTCTATGGAGGGAAGCGCCGTGACGGTTGGCAGAGCGATAGTCGCGACGGCGGTCGTCGCGGGAACCATCGTGCTCGGTGGGTCCGCTCAGGCGGCCGTGGTGGCGCGGCAAGGTGCGGGCCCGGGGGAGATCACGTCTCCGTCCGACGGTCAGGTGGTCACGAGTGGATCCGTGCCGATCTCAGCGCATACCGGGTTAATGCAGCTCAACATGGGCGTGTACGTGGAGGGCCCCTCGACCACCAGGCAGAAGGTCGCCGGTGGGGGTGCCAACCAGACGATTTCCGGGACGTTCGACGCGGGCAGCGCACCCAACGGGACCTTCAACGTGGTCCTCAAGGGTGAGATCACCGGCAGCACCTACGCGACGAGCACTTTCAAGCTGAGGCGGCCCGCCGCCGCGCCGGACAACGTCGCCGCGGCCCTGCAGGGGACCGAGAAGATCGTGGTGACCTGGAGCAAGGGCTCGGAGCCGGACCTCCAGTCCTACGAGGTGGCAACCAGCCAGTCCGGCATTGTGGGCAGGCTGCCCGCCGACAGCGCCTGCTCCGGATCATCGTGCAAGGCCGTGCTCGCCGTACCGACCAAGGCGGCCGGGCAGCGGGTGGGCTTCACCGTGAAGGCGTTCAGGGGCGACGGCGATGGCGGGTCGATCGAGTCCGGCAATTCTGGCGCCGCGTACGTGACCATCCCCGCACCACCGGCCGCCCAGCCGAAGAAGACGGCCACGAAACAGGAGACCACGGGCACCAAGAAGGGCGTCGAGACCCTCCCTACGCTGCCCGCCAAGAAGCACGCGCAGTCCACGGTCGCGCCCACGCACAAGGCGACCACGACGAAGAAAACCGACAAGCTCCCCGCCATGCCCGACACCGACCCCAAGGGCAATCTCCCGATCCCGACCGCCGACACGACCGGAGATTCGAGCAGGACCGACGGCCTCGCTCCGAACGGCTCCACAGGCGACGCCGACTCTGCTGCCATCGATTCCAAGGTGAAGGCCCAGTCGTCGGAGTCGGCCGCCGGAGGCATCGGCCAGTACGGCCTGTACGTCGCAGGCGGGCTCGTCTTGCTGCTGCTGGCCGCGCACGGAGGCGCGTGGGCGCGTCGCCGGTCTCTCGCCGTCGCTGGTGCTGGGGGTTCGGTGCCGCACTCGGCTGCCGCTTCGCCAAGTCTCGGCATTTCCGCTCAACCCAGTACGGATAGCGTCCCGCCCACCGCTTCGGTCCCCCGACGCCCTGCCGTGGTGCTGGCAGTCGCCAAGGTCCGACCGGCCAGTGAGCATCCTCGTACGCAGTCCCCTGAACAGTCCCGCGCGCCGGAGCGGTCGGGTGCTCAGGTGTCTGAGCGTTCGCGCGGGTCAGAGCGGCTTGGCGCCCAGGCTCCCGGAGCCTCGCGTACGCCACCAGGACGTTCCGGTGCGCAGACGCCCGCACGGTCTCGCATGCGGGCACTGGAATCCCACATGCAGGCGCTGGAACAACCTGGCTCGGCGGCGTCCGACCGACCCACTTCGGGGGTGTCCGACCGGCCCGGTCCGGGAGCACCTGGGCTGGAAGCGTCCACCCTGGGAGGGTCCACTCCAGGGGTTCCCGGTCTGGGGGTGTCCGATCGGTTTAGTCAGGGGGTTGCTGGTGTGGCCGGTTCGGGCGGCTCCGATCGGTTCGCTCCAGGGGCGTCCGACCAGTTCGGTCCGGAGATGTCCGACAGATCTGGTCGGGGGGTTTCCGACAGGTTCGGTTCGGGCGGGTCCGATGGGTTCGGTTCGGGTGGGTCCGACAGGTTCGGTTCGGGTGGGTCCGACGGGTTTGGTTCGGGTGGGTCCGAACAGCTCGGTGTGGTGTCGTCCGATCGCTTCAACTCGACAGCGTCTGGCCTGCTGGCCACGCCGTCCGCAGCACGGCGTCACGCAGAGGGGCCGAGTGCCGGTCGGGCTAACGGGCCGGTGCCGGGGCAGGCTCGTGCGCAGGTACGCGCCGCCCTCCCGCTGCACCTCAGCGACGCCGATATGGGGGCTGCTGATCCGGATGACTGGGCGTCCGGCGGTCAGGCTGGCCCGGCGGGCGCTGGACAGGCTTCCTGGTTGTCCGGCGAGCAGGATGGCCAGGCGGGCGCTGGGCAGGTTTCGTGGGTGTCTGGGGAGCGGGATGGCTGGGCGGATGCCGGTCGATATGACCTGGTTTCCGTTGATCAGGATGGCTGGAGGGGAGCGGCTCAGGGTGATCGAGAGCCTCTCGACCAGTCCGGTCGGATGCGTGCTGAGCTGGACGGTCGGACGGTCCGTCAGGAGCCCGTACGGATCGCGCTGCCCAGCTCGGCCGTGATCGAGGTGCCCGAGTCGGCCGCTGCCGTCACGCCGCCCGCAGTACGGATCGAGGAGCGTTGGGACGACTACCTGCCCCCTGCGCCCAGGGCGATGGAGGACAGTGGCTTCTGGGAGCGTCCGCAGCCCGGAGCGGGTGACTTCTGGGCGGCTGACGACGACGAGAACGCCTTCGCGGGCCACCGCCATCGCGGCGGCGACAGCTAACCCACGACCAACCCACCAAGCCCTCCGAAGGAGTCGGCCGGTGGGGAGCACTTGCCTCGGCTGGCGCTAGCCCTTCGGCGGGTTCCTCCGTGTCGAGGGCGTGCCTGATGCGACCGGTCTTGCCGAGATCATCGGTATGCCGTCGGACTTTGAGTCCCTGGCATGGGCACTGATGTGGTGGGTGAGGTCATCTGGCGCAGCGAGCAAGCCGTTGTTGAGCCGAGGCCGGACGGGCTCTGTTGTGCGTCAAAGGGCTGCGGATCCTTGTGAATCCTGAGTCTGGTACTGGCCGGCGTACTCGGCGGTGGGAACGGTGGGTGTGATGACGTCGATGAGCACTCCGTTGGGGTCGGCCACGATGAAGTGCCGCTGCCCGAAATCCTCGCTGCGCAGTTCGAGCACGGCCGGCAGACCTCCCCGTACCACGAGCCGTTCCCACTCCCCGTCCACGTCCTCGACCTCGAAGTTGAGCAGCAGCCCCTGAACGTGTGCGCGGTGGCCCTCGGGAAGCGTCGGATGGCGGTGGTCGAGAAGCGCGAGCTCGTACGGCGGGGTCCCCGGCCGGCGCAGGCTCACGTACCAGTCCGCCTCGAACGTCGCCTCGAACCCGAACCACCCGACATAGAAGTCCCGGGACTCCTGCAGCAGGGAGGTGCAGAGGACCGGATAGAAGCTGGTCAGCATTACGGAAAGCTCCTTCGCATACCGTTGGTATGTCAAGCTACGCTATTGGCATACCATCGGTACGTCAACAGGGGTGACGCGATGCACAAGGGCAGCAGGATCGAGCAGCGCGAGCAGACCCGGCGGATTCTGGTGCGCGAGGGCAGGCTGTTGTTCGCGAGCCGGGGTTACGGGGCGGTGGGCCTGTCGCAGATCGTCGCCGCTGCCGGGGTGACCAAGGGTGCGCTGTACCACCATTTCGAGAGCAAGGCCGACCTGTTCCGTACAGTCCTGGAGCAGGTGCAGGGGGAGGTGGCCGAGACGGTGGCCGCGACCGCCGAGGTCCAGGACGACCCATGGGAGCAACTGGTGGCCGGGTGCCGGGCGTTCCTCACAGCTTGCACCGATCCGGACATCCAGCAGATCATGCTCATCGACGGCCCCGCAGTCCTGGGCTGGAGCGAGTGGCGCGCGCTGGACGAGGCCGCCTCCGCCCGCCATCTGGCCGAGGCGCTTTCCGGCCTCATCGAGGCAGGGGTTATCGCACGACAGCCGGTCGCCCCGCTGACTCACCTGCTGTCGGGGGCGATGAACGAGGCCGCCCTGTGGCTGGCCGGCTCCGGAGATCCCGGCGACCTGGACGACGTGTGGGCCGCCTTGTCCCGGATCCTGCAGGGGTTGCGCCTCGAGTGAGTGCGCGCATCGTTGTGTTCTACGAGTGGGTCTGGCAATGCGGTCAGTGGGTGGTCTCGCCTCGACCAACCCGCTAAGGATCCGGAGGAAGCGGTCAGTGGGTGGTCTCGCCTCGACCAACCCGCCAAGGACCCGGAGGGATCGGTCAGCGGGTGGTCTCACCTGGGCTTATCGAGGTTCGGGCGGTCGCGCGCTGCCTGGTGCGGTGACCACAGTGGCCCCTGGGTTTGGTCCGGTCCCTGCGACAGTCCGTCGTGTCAGGGGCCCTGGAAGGTTTGTCCCGCCGGGTGGCCCGAAGGGGTTGCGCCGCCGGGCCACCCGGGCGGGATACCCCTTCGGGGGAGAGGGAGAGTGGACACCCGGCGAACGTCCGTCGACACCGGACTAGCTTGCGGCGGAAGCGGAGCGTAGCAAGGTGTCCAACAGGTGGATGGCACCGCGTTTGTCCAGGGGCTCGTTGCCGTTGCCGCATTTGGGGGACTGGATGCAGGATGGGCAGCCGCGTTCGCATTCGCAGGAGGCGATGGCCTCGCGGGTGGCCGTGAGCCAGTCGGTGGCACGGGCGTAGCCGCGTTCGGCGAATCCGGCGCCTCCCTCGTGACCGTCGTACACGAACACCGTCAGCAGGCCCGTGTCCGCGTGAAGTTCCGTGGACACGCCGCCGATGTCCCAGCGGTCGCAGGTGGCGAAGAGGGGGAGCAGGCCGATGGCGGCGTGTTCGGCGGCGTGGGCGGCGCCGCCCAGGTCGAAGCCTTCCTCGGCCAGAGTGGCGACTTCTGAGGCGGGGAGCGTCCACCAGACCGCGCGGGTGCGGAGGGTACGCGGCGGGAGGTCCAGGGGCTCGTCGCCGAGCATCTCGCCGGACTGGAGGCGGCGTTTGAGGTACGAGACCACCTGCCTGGTCACCTCCACCTCACCGAAGTGGAGGCTGCCGGGGCCGAGGTCGTGCGAACGCAGGGAGGCGAGCACCGAGATCTCCGTCACGTCGCGCGCGAACGTCGTGTAGTCGGGCTCCGCACCGCCCACCAGGGCGACGCCGGCTTCGAGGTCGAGGAGCTCCACCAGGTACGTCTCACCCTGATGCAGGTAGACGGCGCCGGTGTGGACGGTGGTGTGGGCGGACGGCTCGTCCACGCTGCCGAGGAGACGGCCGGTCGCGGACTCCACGACCTGGATGGGCGCCCCTCCGCCGCCCCTGATATCGGCCAGGTCGGTGGCACGTTCGCGCCTGGTCCAGAACCAGCCTGCGGGGCGCTTTCTGAGCAGGCCCTCGGTGACCAGGTCGTCGAGGACGTTCGGGGTGGTGGGGCCGAAGACGGGCAGGTCGGCGTCGGTCAGCGGGATCTCCGCGGCGGCCGCGCAGAGGTGGGGGCCGAGAACGTACGGGTTGTCCGGGTCGAGCACGATCGCCTCTACGGGCTGGCCGAAAAGGGCCTGGGGGTGGTGTACGAGGTAGGTGTCGAGGGGGTCGTCCCTCGCGATGAGTACGGCGAGTGCCTCCTGGCCGTCGCGGCCGGCTCGGCCCGCCTGCTGCCAGAGGGAGGCGCGGGTGCCCGGCCAGCCGGCGATCAGGACGGCGTCCAGGCCGGAGACGTCCACGCCGAGCTCAAGGGCGTTCGTGGTGGCCAGGCCCATGATGGAGCCCGAGCGGAGGGCCTTCTCCAGGAGCCTGCGGTCTTCGGCGAGGTATCCGGCCCGGTAGGCGGCGATCCGGTCTGGAAGGTCGGCCCAGTCGGCGGACTCGGACTCGGACACGGACACGGGCACGGACTCGGACACGGACTCGGACACGGACTCGGACACGGGCACGGACTCGGACTCGGGCACGGACACGGGCACGGACGCTCCCCAGGACAGCGTTCCCTGGTCTGCGCCTGGTGGAGCGGTGCCCTGGTCTGAGGGCGGTGGGGTGGAAAACGCTGGGTGAGTGTCCTGGGTGGGGGATGACAGGGAAGGGCGGTGGTCCCGGGACGCCATGGGGACGTCGTGGTCTGGAGACCCTGGGTGAGGGGCAGAGGGGAGCGGGGAAATGTCCCGGCCTGGGGGGATGGCGTGGCCACCAGACAGGGGGAGCGCGCCGGGATTACCTCCTGCCGGGGCGAAGGCCGTACTCGATGAGCCGCCAATCGGGGTCCCGGCCAGGGAGAAGGCGACGTCGGCGAGTTTGGCGCGGGCGGTCAGGGCGACTGTCTCGGCGCCGCGTCGGGAGCGGACGAAGGCGAGGGTACGGACCTTCGCCAGGACGAGGTCCGTGAGGAGGTCCGCGGCCTCCGCGGTGGCCGTGCGGCGCACCGGAGCCCCCCTCTCGCCCCGTAGCTCGGTCAGGGGCGGCTCCCAGAGCGCGATGGTCGTCGCACCCTTGGGAGACCCGTCCGACGTCACCTCGGCCATCTCAAGCCCCGTCAGCCGCATCGCGAACGCCCCCGGCTCGCTGGCCGTCGCTGAGGCCAGCAGGAAGACGGGCTGCGAGCCGTAGCGGGCGCAGACGCGGCGCAGGCGGCGCAGGATCTGAGCCACGTGCGAGCCGAACACCCCGCGGTAGCCGTGGCACTCGTCCACCACGACCATCCGCAGCCGCCGGAAGAACGACGACCACTGGGCGTGCCGGGGCAGGATGCTGCGGTGCAACATGTCGGGATTTGTTAGTACGTAGTTGGCGTGCTGCCGGACCCAGGTACGTTCCTCGAACGGCGTGTCGCCGTCGAAGCAGGCCGCGCGGAGCTGGGTGATGCGGAGCTCGCGGAGGCCGCGGAGCTGGTCGGCGGCCAGGGCCTTGGTAGGCGTGAGGTAAAGGACCGTGCCGCCGTCGAGGCAGGAAGTGACCGCCGGAGTGAGGTACGCGAGCGACTTCCCGGATGCCGTTCCGGTGGAAATGATCACATTTCGGCCACGATGGGCCAGATCAGCGGCTTCGTACTGGTGTGGCCACAATCCCGGGATTCCGCGGTTCGCCAAGCGCGTAACCAGGAGTTCCGGCGCCCATTTCGGCCAACCCACTTGACCCGCCTGACGTGCTGGAACATGCTCCACATGAGTGACGCGCTCATGACGTGCGGGAACACCGAGCAGGTGACCGAGGAGTGGACCTGGCCGGTGTGGGGAGGAAGCGGAGGAAGTCACTGTTTCCAGTCTGCATCCGTGGGCAAAGTCGCCGGGAATCGTGATTTCGTATAGACACAAGCCAGACGCGTGGTTGAATGCCGCGCGTCAGGGTCAGACGGTCTGGAGCCCCGTTCCAGACTGCCAGGCCCGCAAGGGTACTTTCGCAGGCGAGGCGCTGGAGGATCTGTGGATCTGAAGTTGGATCACCACAACGAGGACCGACTCACCATCGTCGAGGTTGAGGGTGAGATCGATGTCTACACGGCGCCGAGATTGCGTGAGCTCCTCATCGACCTGGTGAACAAGGGCAACTTCCACCTTCTCGTGAACATGGAGAAGGTCGACTTCCTCGACTCGACGGGCCTCGGTGTCCTGGTCGGGGGGCTCAAGCGGGTTCGGGCGCACGACGGTTCGCTCGAGCTGGTGTGCACGCAGGAGCGCATCCTCAAGATCTTCCGGATCACCGGACTCACCAAGGTCTTCGGGATCTACGCTTCGGTCGACGAGGCCAAGGAAGCTCACGGCAAAGACAAGTAGTCATGGCTACCGTCGAGCTGACGTTCAGCGCCCTCCCCGCGCATGTGCGGACCGCCCGGCTGGTCGCGACGGCGATCGCCCGGCGCACCGGCGTGGAGGAGTCACTGCTGGACGAGGTCAGGCTCGCCGTCGGTGAGGCCTGCTCCCGGGCGGTTGAGGCGCATCGCGCGCACTGTCCGGGAGAGCCCATCCGCATCGAGCTGAAAGACGACTCGGGACGGTTCGAGGTCACGGTCAGCGATCAGGCCCCCAGCGATGAGATCAAGCAGGAGCAACCTCTCGATTTGGGCATGCTCTCTGACTCGTTCATGTCGGGGTTCGGCATCGCGGTGATCGCGGGGCTGGCCGACGATGTGGAGGTGTTCCCCAGTCCGAAGGGGATGCGCATCCGCATGAGCTGGCCCGCCGCCACCAATGGTCACGCGCCGATATAACGACAATCTTTTCTTTTTACGGCACGGCACGGTGGGCCCCGCCCGCCGACCGTGGCTGAGCCCTGTCCAGGGATACGCTCCTCTGGTGATACGGGGCTGGGCGCCGATACGAGGCACGGCACCCATGGCTTCCACAAGCCAACAGCCATAGAGCACCAAGCCACCCGACGGCCAAAGGGCACCAGCCGACAGCCGTAGGGCCGTCGCCGTCCCTTCCTAGTGACCGGCCGGGTCGTGGGTATCCATGGCCCGGCTCTGGCATGTCATCCCGGCCGTTGGCCGCTGAGGACATCTCCCAGCCGGTTGCGGGCCGTGCCCCACAGCTCGGCTTCGGCGTGTCGTCCCTCTGGGATGTCCCAAACCCATGTTTCGGGCGTGTCGTATCGGGCACCTTGTCATGGCCGTAAACCCGGGGAAATATCGGTTGTCAGATGGCAAATCGCCTTGCTGGCTGGGGATTACTGGGGGATTACTGGACGCGTGGCCAAATAGCGACCGGCAGAGCCTTCATATCCGCGCAGCCCGTGCGTAGACTCCCGGCACCGGCCAAGGTGATCCGGCGAAACTGCGGACTCAACCGGAAGCGGCACCCACAACCCGGATGGTGCCGCACCAGCCCGCCGATCTTTGCGCACCGCCCGGGCAGGACGACCGGTCTTGCCGAGGAGAACGATGTTTAGGCACATGCTGGCGGTGGAGCCAGCGTCCAATCTGGCCCTGAGCGGTAACAATCTCACCATCGTGATCGTGGTCGCCGCGGTCGCACTGATCGCCCTAGCCGTCGCTGGCGGCTTGGTGCGCGAGGTGCTGTCCGCCGACCCCGGCACGGAGCGCATGCAGGACATCGCCCGTGCCGTACAAGAGGGAGCCGCCGCCTATCTCGCGCGGCAGTTCCGCACGTTGGCGGTCTTCGTCGTCGTGATCCCTTTCCTCCTGCTCCTGCTACCGGGTGAGACCGATGTGCGCATCGGCCGCTCGATCTTCTTCGTGGTCGGGGCGGTATTCTCCGCGCTGACCGGCTTCATGGGCATGTGGCTGGCCGTACGCGGAAACGTACGCGTCGCGGCCGCCGCCCGTGAGGCGGGCGAGAAGCGCGCCATGCGCATCGCCTTCCGTACGGGCGGCGTGGCCGGCATGTTCACCGTGGGCCTCGGCCTGCTCGGTGCGGCCGTCGTCGTCTTCGTCTACCAAGGTGACGCGCCCGGTGTCCTGGAGGGCTTCGGTTTCGGCGCGGCGCTGCTGGCGATGTTCATGCGAGTCGGCGGCGGCATCTTCACCAAGGCCGCCGACGTGGGCGCCGACCTGGTCGGCAAGGTCGAGCAGGGCATTCCCGAAGACGATCCGCGCAACGCGGCGACGATCGCCGACAACGTGGGCGACAACGTCGGCGACTGCGCGGGCATGGCCGCCGACCTGTTCGAGTCGTACGCGGTCATGCTGGTCGCCAGCCTCATCCTGGGCAAGGTGGCCTTCGGCGAGCAGGGACTGATCTTCCCGCTGATCGTGCCCATGATCGGCGTGCTCACCGCGATCATCGGCATCTTCGTCACCCGGATGCGCGACGGCGACCGCAGTGGCATGGCCGCCATCAACCGCAGCTTCTTCATCTCGGCCGGGATCTCCGCCGTGCTGGTCGCGGCGGCGGCGTTCTGGTACCTGCCCAGCACCTTCAGCGACCTGACCGGCTCGGCCGTGCAGTCCACCGCCAACCCGCGGCTCATCGCCATCGGCGCGGTGATCATCGGTCTGGTTCTGGCCGGCGCCATCCAGCTGCTGACCGGCTACTTCACCGAGACGACCAGGCGTCCGGTCCGCGAGATCGGCGAGAGCTCGGCCACCGGGCCGGCGACCGTCATCCTGGCGGGCATCAGCGTCGGCCTCGAGTCGGCGGTCTACTCGGCGCTGATCATCGCCGGCGCGGTCTACGGCGCGTTCCTGCTGGGCTTCGGGAACGTGACGATCGCGCTTTTCGCGGTGGCGCTCGCCGGCACCGGCCTGCTGACCACCGTCGGCGTCATCGTCTCGATGGACACCTTCGGCCCGGTATCCGACAACGCGCAGGGCATCGCCGAGATGTCCGGTGACGTCGAGGGTGAGGGCGCGCGCGTGCTCACCAGCCTCGACGCCGTCGGCAACACGACGAAGGCCATCACCAAGGGCATCGCGATCGCCACGGCGGTGCTCGCGGCGACCGCGCTGTTCGGCGCGTTCCGCACGGCCGTGGAGCTGGAGCTCGGCAAGGCGAGCCAGGCGGCCAAGGAGGCGCTCGGCGCGTTCTCCACCTTCAGCCTGAGCATCGACCAGCCCAACGTGCTCGTCGGCCTGGTCATCGGCGCGGCGGTCGTGTTCCTGTTCTCCGGGCTGGCGATCAGCGCGGTCGGGCGGGCCGCGATGCGCGTGGTCTTCGAGGTACGCGACCAGTTCCGCAACCACCCGGGCATCATGGACGGCACCGAGAAGCCCGAGTACGGCCGCGTCGTCGACATCTGCACCCGTGACTCGCTGCGCGAGCTGGCCACGCCCGGCCTGCTGGCGGTCATGACGCCGATCGCGGTCGGGTTCGCCCTCGGGTACGCGCCGCTGGGCGCGTTCCTGGCCGGGGCCATCGCCTGCGGCACGCTCATGGCGGTCTTCCTGTCCAACTCGGGCGGTGCCTGGGACAACGCCAAGAAACTGGTCGAGGACGGGCACCACGGCGGCAAGGGCTCCGAGGCCCACGAAGCCACGATCATCGGTGACACGGTCGGCGACCCGTTCAAGGACACGGCCGGACCGGCCATCAACCCGCTGATCAAGGTGATGAACCTGGTGGCGCTCCTGGTGGCGCCCGCGGTGGTCCTGTACGCGGGCAACCCGGCCCTGCGCATCGGGATCACGGTCGTGGCCGTGGGCGTGGTGGTCGGCGCCATCCTCGTCTCCAAACGCCGCTCGGTCACCAGCGAGTCGGCCAGCAACGACAACAACCGGGAGCAGCAGCCGGTGGCTTCCTAGCGACCCCGTCCGGACGCCCGCTCCTCCGAGGTCTGGGGGAGCGGGCGTTCCACATTTCAAGAAACGAGAAGGATCGCGGGTCAGGTGCGGCACCCGCCGCCCCCGGTGGGAAACTGGGCGGATGGAAGACAAGCGGCCCAGCGGCGGCAAGGCGCTGGCCTACATTCTGCTGGCGATGCTGGCCATCCTCGCGGTGATCGTCGCGCTGGGTGTGTGGGCGACGAGAGGAACATGAGCACGTGCGTACGTTGATCGTGCTCCGCCACGCCAAGGCCGCGCAGGTGCCCGGCCTGGAGGACCGTGAGCGTCCGCTGACGCACCGGGGCGAACGCGACGCGAAGCGGGCCGGCGACGAGGTGCGGGCCCTCGGGCTGGCTCCCGACCTGGTGCTGTGCTCCCCGTCCCTGCGTACGAAGCGCACCGCCGAGCTGGCCTTCCCCGAGGTGGCGGTCAGCTACGAGCGTGATGTCTACCAGGCATACCCCGAGGAGCTGCTGGCGCTGGTCAAACTGACCGATCCGGAGCTGGAGACGGTCGTGCTGTGCGGCCACAACCCGGGCGTGCACGAGCTGGCGATCTCGCTGGCCGGGGGCGACTACGGGTTCCGGCCGGGGTCGTTCGCGGTCATCCGTACGGAAGCGAACTGGGTGGACCTGTGGCCGGGCGAGGCGCAGCTGATCACCCGCTGGGACCCCAAGGAGGGAGAGGTCAGCGGGTGAGCACGCCGTCCTCGGCGTCCGCCGCCTCCACCTCGTCCCGGGAGATCCCGAGCAGGTAGAGGATCGAGTCGAGGTAGGGGGTGTTGACCGCGGTGTCCGCCGCCTCCCGGACGACCGGCTTGGCGTTGAACGCGATCCCGAGCCCGGCCGCCGCGATCATGTCGAGGTCGTTGGCCCCGTCGCCGATGGCCACCGTCTGGCTGATCGGCAGCCCCGCCTCGCGGGCGAACCGCTCCAGCGCGCGGGCCTTGCCCGGCCGGTCGACGATCTCGCCGACGACGCGGCCGGTGAGCTTGCCGTCGACGACCTCCAGCACGTTCGCCGCCGAGTAGTCGATGCCCAGGTCCTCGACCAGGCTGTCGGTGATCTGGGTGAAGCCGCCGCTGACGATGGCGAAGCGGTAGTCGAGCCGCTTGAGCGTGCGGACCAGCGTACGGGCGCCGGGGGTGAGCACGACCTGCTGCCGTACCTGCTCGAACACCTCGGCCGGCAGCCCTTCGAGCAGCGCGACCCGGCGGCGCAGGGACTCGGCGAAGTCGAGCTCGCCGCGCATGGCCTCCTCGGTGACCCGGGCGACCTCTTCGAGGCAGCCAGCGTGGCCGGCCAGCAGCTCGATGACCTCGCCCTGGATGAGCGTCGAGTCGACGTCCATGACGACCAGCCGCTTGGCCCGCCGCGACAGACCGGTGCGCTGCACGGCCACGTCGACGTGCAGGGCGGCGGCCTCGGCGGCCAGCTCGACGCGGAGCGCGCTCGGGTCTGCGCCGGAGACCGACAGCTCGATGCAGGTGACCGGCCACTGGGCGAGGCGTTCGATGCGGTCGATGTTCGCGCCGGCGGCGGCGATGCGCCCGGCGATGCCCGCGATGGCGGCGGGCTGGAGCGTCGCGCCCAGCACGCTGACCGACAGGCGGCCGCGCCGGCGCTGCTCCTTGGTCTGGGAGCCGGTGGAGAGCTCCAGCTCCAGGCCGAGGTCCTCAGCCACCCGTTCGACGGCGGTCCACATGGCGCCGAGCGTGCTGCCGGTGCCGGTCGACGGACCGCCCGCGTAGGCGACGAGCACGCCGAGCGTGAGCCGCCCGCGGATGACGACCTGCTCGATGTCGGCCACGGTCACCGGAAAACCCGACAGAACTGAGAAGAGCCTCGAGGTGACGCCCGGTCGGTCCGGGCCGGTCAGGGTGATCAGGAGGGTGCGCTGGTCCACATTGAGCCAGGCTACTGGGCGTACCCTGACACATGAGCACGAGGGGCCACTATCGGCGCAGCAGCAAGTGGGTGTCACCGAACTCGTGCCAGAGATACCCCTCCCGCAACGCCGCCATGTAGGCGCGGGCGAGCGGCTCCCGCTCGGCGATCGCGGTGAGCATCATCAGGTGGCTTGACCTGGGCTCATGCAGCCCGGTGAGCAGCCCGCTCACGGCCTTGACCCCGACGTCTGGCGTCACGATGTGCCTGGTCCAGCCCGCCGAGGCGGCCACCAGCCCGTCGCCGCCGACGGCCGTCTCCAGCGCGCGCACCACGGTGGTGCCGGCGGCCACCACCCGGCCGCCGTTCGCCGTGGTCAGGTTGACCAGGCGGGCCGTGGCCGCGGGCACCTCGTACCGCTCCGCGTAGGGCGGTTCGTCCTTCTCCGGCGAGGCGACCCCGGTGTGCAGGGTGATCGGCGCGATCCCGACGCCGCGCGCCACCAGAGCCGTGACCAGCTCGGCGGTGAACGGCCGGGCCGCGCTCGGCATCTCCGCGCTGCCCGGCACGGTGGCGAAGACGGTCTGGTAAGCGTCGAGCGGCCAGTCGCGCGACACGTAGGAGTAGCGGATCGGCACGCCGTGATCGCGCAGGTACGCCTCCACGTCACGGTCGAGCCTGGCTCGCCACAGGCGCGGCGTCTCGCGTTCGATGAGCCGCAGCGTCGCCCGTCCGGGCAGCGGCAGCCATTCGCCCGGCTCACCGCCGCCGTACGGCTCGGAGGACTTCGAGGTACGGCGGCGCAGCTCGACCAGCCAGGTGCCGTCCTCGCGCGCGGTGGAGAAGTGCACGGCGAGCCGGTCGAGCCTGATGGCGGCGGGCAGCGTCGCCGAGTTGTTGACCACGATCAGGTCGCCGGGGTCGAGCAGCCCCGGCAGGTCGGTGAAGCGGCGGTGCTCCGGCGGGAGATGGCCGCGCGAGACCAGCAGCCGCACCGAGTCGCGGGTCAGCCCTCGGGCCTCGGGCGGCTCGTGCGCCGACAGGGTGTCCGGCAGCGCGAAGTCGAGCGCGGCGGTCATTGCAGGCTCACCCGGCCGCTGGCCGGACGGGCCCTGACCAGGTCGTACAGTGCCGCGGCCACCTTGGCGGGGTCCGCCGCGCCGGCCGCCTCCTCCGCGCCGACGGCGTCGGCCAGCATGCGGGTGTTCATCTCGCCGGGGTCGGCCCACCAGACGGCCAGGTCGGGTTCCTCGGCCGACAGGACGTTGGACAGCTGCTCCAGGGCGGCCTTGGTGGCGCCGTAGCCGCCCCAGCCCTCGTAGGCGCCGGTGGCGGCGTCGGAGGTGATGTTCACGATCGCGCCGCGCGTGGCGCGCAGCGCGGGCAGCGTCGCCTGGATGAGGGCCAGGGGAGCGATCACGTTGGTCTCCAGCAGGGCCCTGAACTCGTCCCTCGGGTACACCGACAGCGGAGGCAGCGGGGTCACGCCCAGCCCGCTCGCGTTGTTGACCAGCAGGTCCAGCTGGGGTACGGCCCGCGCGAGCCGCTCGACATGTGCCGGGTCGCTCACGTCACCGGCGATGGCGGTGGCGCCCAGTTCGGCCGCGACCCGCTCCAGATCCGCCGCGCCGCGGGCGGTGAGCAGGAGCTCCCATCCGGCGCCGGCGAGTGTCGTCGCCAAGGCCAGGCCGAGGCCGCGGGAGGCACCGGTGATCAGTGCGGTGTTCGTCATGTCTTGACGGTAGGAGCGCGGAACCGGCCGTACATCGGGCTGAGGGGCCGCCTCCGCCTGGGCATATGGACCTAGGACCAATGGCGCCCGGGCATGACGGCCCAGGACCATAGAGTGGGTGCCGTGGCCTCCGACAGGGACGAGATCATGCAGGCGGTGAGCACCGCCGTGCTCGCCGTGACCCGGCACCTTTCGGTGCGCGAGGTGCTGCAGGTCATCGTCCGCTCGGCCCAGCGGCTGCTCGACGCCCGGTACGCCGCGCTCGGCGTGCCGGACGAGGACGGCTCGTTCGCCGAGTTCGTCGCCGAAGGGCTCACCGACAAGCAGTGGGACGCGATCGGCCCGCTGCCCAGGCAGCACGGCATGCTCGGCGCGATGCTCCGCGACGGGGCTCCGGTACGCCTGCCCGACCTGCGCGAGGACCCCAGGTTCGAGTGGTGGCCCAAGGCGCACCCGGTGATGAAGGACTTCCTCGGCGCCCCGATCCGCGACGGCGAGGAGGTGCTCGGCATCATCTTCCTGGCCAACAAGCGCTCGCCCGACGGGTTCACGGAGGCGGACCAGGACCTGCTCACCCTGTTCGCCGCGCACGCCGCCATCGCGCTGACCAACGCCAGGCTGTACGAGCGGGGCCGCGAGCTGGCCATGCTCGAAGAGCGCAACCGGATGGCCCGCGAGCTGCACGACGCCGTCACCCAGAAGCTGTTCTCGCTCAGGCTGACCGCGCAGTCCGCCGCCGTCCTGCTGCCCAGCGCCCCCGACCAGGCCGCCGCCGAGCTCGAACGCGTGCAGCGCCTGGCGGGCGAGGCGCTGGCCGAGCTCCGGGCGGTGATCGTCGAGCTGCGCCCGGCCGAGCTGGACCGGCACGGGCTGGCGGAGACGCTGGGCAAGCACGTACGCCTGCTCGACCGGCTCCATCCCGCGCACGTCACGTTCGAGGGCGGCGAGCTGCCGCCGCTCGAGTCGGCGGTGGAGGTGGCCGTGCTGCGGGTCGCGCAGGAGGCGCTGCACAACGCGCTCAGGCACTCGGACGCCGGCCACGTCGAGGTGCGGCTGGCCGATGAGGGCGGCAAGCTGGTGCTGACCGTACGCGACGACGGCAAGGGCTTCGAGCAGGCCGAGTCGCGCGGCCTGGGCCTGGTGTCGATGAGGGACAGGGCGGAGTCCGTGGGCGGCGTCATGACCGTCGCCTCGGCCCGCGACGAGGGGACGACGGTCCGCGTGGAGGTGGGCGTGTGATCCGGGTGCTGATCGCCGACGATCACCCAGTGGTACGACAGGGCCTGCGGACCTTCCTCGACCTCCAGGAGGACATCACGGTCGTCGGCGAGGCGGCCGACGGGGCTCAGGCCGTGGAGCTGGCCGACGAGCTCGTTCCCGACGTGCTGCTGCTCGATCTGAAGATGCCGGTGCTCGACGGGCTCGGCGCGCTGGGCCGGCTCTCGGGGGCGCTCCCCAGGGTGATCGTGCTGACCTCGGTGAGCGATCGGTCCGACGTGGGTCCGGCGATGCGGGCGGGCGCCTCCGGGTTCCTCTACAAGGACGTGGATCCGAACGCGCTCGTGCAGGCGGTGCGGGCCGTACATGGAGGGCAGGTGCTGCTCGCCCCCGAGGCGGCGGAGGCGATGCTGGCCGGCGCCAACGGCTCGCCGCCGACGCTGGGGCCGGTGCCGCTGACCGAACGGGAGCGCGAGGTGCTGGCGCTGATCGCGGCCGGCCACTCCAACCGGGAGATCGCCAGGAGCCTGTCGGTCGCCGAGAAGACGGTCAAGACGCATGTGTCCAACGTGCTGATGAAGCTCGGCGTCCAGGACCGCACCCAGGCCGCCCTGTACGCCGTTCGCCACGGGTTAGCTTGACCTCGCGATTCAGGATGACCTCGCGATGTGGATGGCCAGCTGAGTGCGGTCGCGTAGCCGCAGTTTGCGCAGGATGCTGGAGATGTGGTTCTTCACCGTGCCCTCGGTGATGAACAGCCGCCTGGCGATCTCCCGGTTGGTCGCGCCATCGCCGACCAGAACGGCCACCTCGTGCTCGCGTTCGGAGAGCTGGTCGGCGAGGTCCGGCGTGGCGGGGGCGCTGCGCAGCTCGGCGACCACCCGCTCGGCGGCGACTCCGCCCAGCACGGTCTCGCCCCTGGCCGCCTTGCGGATGGCCGCCACCAGCTCGTCCGGCGGGGTGTCCTTGAGCAGGTAGCCACGGGCGCCGGCTCGCAGGCCGCCGAAGATGTAGTCGTCGTCGTCGAACGTGGTCAGGATGATCGCGGGAATGTCGAGCCGGCCGACCAGCTCGATCCCGTCCATCCTCGGCATCCGCGCGTCCACCAGCGCCACGTCGGGCCTGGCAGAGGGGAGCAGGTCGAGCGCGGCCAGCCCGTCGGCGGCCTCGCCCACGACCTCGATGCCCTCCTCCAGCTCCAGGAGCTTGCGCAGGCCCTGGCGCATCAGCACCTGATCGTCGACGATCAGCACCCGGACGATCACAGGCCCGCCCCCGTACCGGCAGGAAGGTAGACCCGTAACGCGAAGCCGCCCTCCGCGCGGCTCCCCGCGTGCAGCGAGCCGCCGAGCGCGGTGACCCGCTGGCGCAGCCCGGCCAGGCCGTGCCCGCCGCAGACCTCCTCGTCCGCCGCGCCGCGCCCGTCGTCGGTGACGGCCAGCTCGACGCGGCCGTCCGAGGCGCCGAGCACGACCGCCACGCGCCGCGCCCCGGAATGGCGCGCGGCGTTGGTCAGCCCCTCCTGCAACGCCCGGTACATGACCAGCTCGGCCTCCTCGTCAAGAGCCGGCCCCGCGCCCTCCGCCTGGAACGTGACGTCGAGTCCGGTGCCCTCGAACGAGCGCGCCAGCTCGGCCAGCGCGGTGGCGCCCGCCTTGCCCTCCAGCGCCAGTGGCTTGAGCGCCCGCACCCAGCGCCGAGTGTCAGCCAGGGCCTCCACGGTGAGCTGCTGGGCCTGTCGCACCTCGGCCCACGCCTCATCGGGGCGGGCCGCGCGGTAGCGCTGGGCGTTCTCCAGGCCGAGGTTGATCACCGTGAGGTAGTGGCCGACGGAGTCGTGCATCTCGCGCGACATGCGAGCCCGCTCCTCGGCCACCGTGAGCTCGCCCACCCTGGCCGCGTACCGCCGCAGCTTGGCGTGGGCGTCGGTCAGCTCGGCCAGCAGCCGTTCGTTGTCGGCGGCGCGCTGCCTGGCGCCCAGCAGCACGCGGGTGGCGATCAGCGCCCACACCGTGAACACGGCCATCACGATCGTCTCGGCGAGCGACCGCCAGGCATCTCGCCCCATCATCAGATTCGCGGTCAGGGTGAAACCCACCGCGACCGCGCTGAACCACACGCCGCCGCCGAACCCGAACACGGAGACGATGTGCGTGAGCACCACCACCACCAGGGGGATGGTCGTGATCGCGCTCCCGGTGCCCATCCCACCCAGCGCGGCCAGCACGAAAAGGAGGCTGACCGCTCCATGGGTCCGCGAGGCCGCCCGATTCCACCGCAGGAACGGCCACATGCCCAGCATCGCCAGGGGCGGCACACAGAAGAACCACAATCTGTGGTCACCGGCCGCGATCTGGAGCGCGGACCAGAGAAGGATCAGGTCCGAGCCGCCGAAAAGGGCGCTCAGAATGTACGGGGCCCGCTCATCGGTGCCATGTGTCCAACGATCACTTCCGGCCACGCTTCCACGCTAACAGCGGGGATGGCGAAGCCCTCGGGGTCGGCGGCCGAACATGACCTGCGACACATACGAAGACAGGCCGTGATCGGTCTGGGGCAGGATTCGCCCGGCTCGGCCGATCTTTACGTTCGGTGAAATGAACAACGCTTTCGTCAATGCTTCGACGGCCGGGAAACGCGGCACCCATCCGCTCGTGGCGGTCCTGCTGGCGCAATTGATCTACGCCGCGGGCATCGTCATCGGAATGGCGCTCCTGCTGCCCCTTGGCATGCTCTTCCCCGGCAGGCAGTCGGGCCCGCTCTTCGCGGTCCTGCTGGTGCTGACGACCGTGATCCAGCACGCACCGATCTTCGTGCTGCTGTGGCTCTGGACGCGCTTCTACGAGAAGCGGCCGTTCGCCTCGCTCGGCCTCGCCTGGGGCCGTGGTGCCTGGCGGCAGCACCTGATCGGCTTCGGCCTGGGCGCGGCCTTCATCGCGGGCTGGTTGGCACTGCAGTACGTCACGGGCAACCTGCGCGTGGACGGATCGCGGTGGAACTTCGCCCTGCTCTACCTGCTGCCCGTGGCCTACCTGGCCAGGGTCATCATGATCGCTATCGAGGAGATCCTCTTCCGGGGCTGGATCCTGCAGAGCGCCGGGGCGCGGTGGGGCGTGCCCGCGGGCATCGCCGTGTCGTCCGGGGCGTTCGCGCTCTTCCATTTCGTCGGGCCGCTGATGCTGATCGCGCCGCTGCACACCTTCCACTGGGTGCTCGCGACCAACCTGGTGCTCTGGTCGGTGCTGGCGGCGCTGCTCACGCTGACCGGGCGCGGTCTGTGGGCGGCCATGGCGTTCCACGCGACCCCGCTCTGGCTGGCCACCTACGCCTTCGTGGTGGCTGTGCCAGGGCAGCGGCTGCCGGACATGGCCGTGCTCCTGCTGAGCCAGCCGAAGGCGAGCCCGCTGGCCGGGGAGGCGGCGCTGGCCGGACCCTTCACCGGCCTGCCGACCACGCTCCTGCTGGCCGTCCTGTGCGCGGGCGCCCTCGCGGTCTACCTGAGGAGGTCTCGCGTGAGGGAAGTCACGGCCGCCGCCTGACCGTTACGGAAACCCGCGTGCGGCTATGGCCTGACCGGCTCGAAGATGGAGTGGTGCGCGGCTACGAGGGCGCGGCGTACCGCGCGGTCGAGCTCGCGCAGGGCCTCGCCGCTCGCGGCGATCTGGCCCGAGGTGAGCCCTCTCTCGTCGGCCACCCGCAGCACCGCGTCAAGCCGTGTGGCCAGAGTGGAGACGCGGTGCGCCCGTCCCGGATAGCCGGGGGCCAACTCGCCGCCGAGCCGTCCCAGCCGGTCGGGCCGCTCGGGTGCGGGTCCGTCGACTGAGGTCAGGGCATCCGTCGCCGAGCGCATCGCGATCGACAGCTCCCGCTCCGCCTCGGCCACCGAAGGCAGGTCCACGCGTACGGGCCCCGAGGGGTGTACGGCCAGGCGTACCCCCACATAGGACGACCCGCGCAGGTCGGGCGAGGGCACGAGCCCGAGACAGTGGCCGGAGAGCACCGCGATGACCGCCTGACCGGCCTCCACCGCGGCCGCGTTGAAGGCGGGCGGTCCGGAGAGCCCAAGCGGGTCGCCGGGTGCGGGCAGCGCGAGCCGGAGCTCGGTCAGCCCGCCGGATCGCAGCTCGGCGAGGTAGGCACGCAACGGCAGATCGCCCACGACGGGGCCCACGACGGGATCCACGGCAGGGCTCGCGGCGGGGCCCACGACGGCTGGACCTGCGGCGGCTTCGACCCGGTCCACGGCCTCGTCGAGGCCGACGTGACCGGCGAGCCAGGCGTTGCCCCAGGCGACCAGCGGAGGAGAGACAGGTGATTCAGGAGGCACCGATCCACGATATGCGCTCGCCCTGCAATAGGTTTGTCCCGAGCGTTACTCCTAAAGGAGGGATACGGGGATGGGTGGTCAGGTGCTGCGGCTCCAGGACGTCGCCGTCCGGCGCGACGGAGCAGCCCTGTTGCGCGGCATCGACTGGACGGTCAACGAGGACGAGCGCTGGGTCGTCATCGGGCCGAACGGAGCGGGCAAAACGACCTTGTTGCAGGTCGCGGCGACGCTGCTCTATCCGAGCGAGGGGATCGTGGAGGTGCTCGGCGAGCGGCTGGGTCAGGCCGACGTCTTCGACCTGCGGCCCCGCATCGGCCTGGCGAGCGCCGCGCTGGCCGAGCGCATTCCGCCGGAGGAGAAGGTCATCGACCTGGTCCTGACGGCGTCCTACGCGATCATGGGCCGCTGGACCGAGGAGTACGACTCCAACGATGTCACCAGGGCCGTCGAGCTGATCGACATGATGGGCGCCGCGCATCTGATCAGGCGCCGGTTCGGCACTCTGTCCGAGGGTGAGCGTAAACGGGTGCAGATCGCCCGTGCGCTGATGCCCGATCCCGAGATGCTGCTGCTGGACGAGCCGGCGGCCGGGCTCGACCTGGGCGGCCGGGAGGACCTCGTACGCCGGCTGTCGGTCCTCGCCAACGACCTCCGCTCACCCACGCTGGTGCTGGTCACGCACCACGTGGAGGAGGTGCCCAACGGATTCACCCACGGGCTGCTGCTCAAGCACGGCTCGGTCGTGGCCCAGGGGCCGCTGGAACACGTGATGACGGCCGACAACCTGTCGCAGACGTTCGGGGTGCCGCTGACGCTCGATCGCAGCGCCGAAGGGCGCTGGTACGCCCGCGCGCACTAGACGTTGGTACGCCCGCACGCACTAGATCGCGTCAATCCGCTGAACGACCATTAGCATTTACGAAGGCGATCCCCTCGGCCTCGGAGCGTTGGCATGTCCACGGAGCAGCTCATCGTCGCCATCGTCGTCGTCGCCGCGGTGGGGTTCGGGGTGACGCGGACGGTCCGCATCATCCCCCAGGCGACCGCGGCGATCATCGAGCGGCTCGGCCGCTATCACCGCACGCTGAAGCCGGGGCTCAACCTGGTGGTGCCGTTCGTTGACCGGATCAAGGATCTGATCGACCTCCGCGAGCAGGTCGTCTCGTTCCCGCCACAGCCGGTGATCACCTCCGACAACCTGGTGGTCTCGATCGACACCGTCATCTACTTCCAGGTGACCAATCCGAAGGCGGCCACGTACGAGATCGCCAACTTCCTGGTCGGCGTCGAGCAGCTGACCGTCACCACGCTGCGTAACGTGGTCGGCGGCATGGACCTGGAGAGCACGCTGACCTCCCGCGAGGAGATCAACACCGAGCTGCGCGGCGTGCTCGACGAGGCGACCGGCAAGTGGGGCATCCGGGTCAACCGGGTCGAGCTCAAGGCCATCGACCCGCCGTCCTCCATCCAGGACTCGATGGAGAAGCAGATGCGCGCCGACCGCGACAAGCGGGCCGCGGTGCTGGCCGCGGAGGGGCAGCGGCAGGCGGCCATCCTGACGGCCGAAGGTGAGCAGCAGGCGGCAGTCCTGCGCGCCCGTGGCGAGGCGGAGGCTGCCGTGCTGCGCGCCCAGGCGGAGGCTGAGGCTCAGGCCATGCGGGCCAAGGGGCAGGCCGACGCGATCGGGATGGTGTTCAAGGCCATCCACGAGGGCAAACCGGACCAGCGGCTGCTCGCCTACCAATACCTGCAGATGCTCCCCGAGATCGCCAAGGGTGACGCCAACAAGATCTGGATCGTCCCGTCGGAGATGGGCCGGGCACTGGAGAATCTGGGCGGTCTCTTCTCGCCGCCCAAGGATGACCCCGACCGGTAGCCGGGAAAGGATCCGCCTCTAAGCTCTGTCGGATGACAGTGTGGGAGGCGGTCGCGGTGTTCGCGGCGGGGGTCGCGGCCGGAGCCATCAACGCGGTGGTCGGGTCGGGCTCGCTGATCACCTTTCCCACGCTCGTGGCCGTCGGCATCGACCCGGTCGTGGCGAACGTCTCCAACAACATCGGCCTGGTGCCCGGCTCCTTCACCGGCGCGTACGGCTACCGTGCCGAGCTCGCCGGGCAGCGCGAACGGCTGCTGCGCCTCGGGCCCGCCTCGGCGATCGGCTCGCTGATCGGCGGGATCCTGCTGCTGTTCCTCGACCCGAGGGTCTTCCAGGTCGTGGTCCCGGTGCTGATCGGGCTGGCCTGCGTACTGGTCGTGGTGCAGCCCAAGCTCAACGGCTGGCTGTCGGCCCGGCGCGAGAACGACGATCCCCACGGCGGGGTGCTGCTCTGGCTCGGCGTGCTGGGGGCGGGAATCTACGGCGGCTACTTCGGCGCGGCCCAGGGCGTGCTGCTGATCGGGCTGCTCGGCAGCTTCCTGACCGAACCCCTGCAGCGGGTGAACGCGGCCAAGAACGTGCTCTCCCTGATCGTCAACGGCACCGCGGCCGTGCTGTTCGTCTTCATCGCCCACGTGGATTGGTGGGCCGTGCTGGCGGTGGCGCTGGGGGCCACGGTGGGTGGGTTCGTCGGGGCCAAGGTCGGTCGCCGCATCCCGGCTCCGGTACTGCGGGGCATCATCGTTTGTGTGGGGATCGTGGCGATTATCAAACTGGTGTACGGATAAATACCAGGCATTCTGGGTATAAATCCGTACATGAAGGGTGATCGGGTGGAGATCGTCATCGACGCGGGCGACTCATCCCCGCGCACCTACGAGATCGCCGCCACCCGCGCGGGCCGCCGTGTCGAGGTGGCCACGCGGCGGGGGCTGGTCGAGGTCAGTGAGGTGACCAGGAGCGGCACCGCGGTGCGTACGGCGCGGTTCATGTCCAGCCGGATCCTGGCCCTGGTGGAACATCCGGCTGACGAGAGCTGAGTCAGCGGAAGTCGGTCGCGTGGTCGGTGGCCCACTGACGGAAGGTCAGCGCGGGGCGGCCGAGGAGCTTCGGGACCGTGTCCGTGATCCGCTCCGGCGTGTCCACGAACGCGCCCCAGCCCGCGAGCGCGCCGTCCACGAACCGGGCGTCGCCCCACGCGGCCAGCAGTTGCTCGCGGGCGACGTCCAGCGGCAGCTCCGCCCACCGGACCTCCCGGCCGACCGCCTCGCCGATGATCCGCGCCTGTTCGGCCTGTGACAGCTGTTCGGGCCCGCTGAGGACGTACTTGCCCCCGCCGTGCCCGGCCGAGGTGAGCACGTGCACGGCCACCGCCGCGATGTCCTTCTCATGGATCAACGACCTGCGCGCCTCCCCGTACGGCCAGCGCACCACGCCCTGCCTGACCTGGTCGGCCCAGCCGAGCGTGTTGGCCGCGAAACCCACGGGCCGGAGGAACGTCCAGCTCAGGCCGGTGTGCCTGATCAGGCGTTCCACCTCTTGGTGGAACAGCGTCGGCGATTCACCATCGGCCAGATCCTCGACGTCGGCCGACAGGTAGACGACCCGGCGCGCGTGGGCGGCGATGGCCGCCACCACGTCCCGGGCGGTCTCGGCGGCGAAGCCGGGCCAGATCAGGAAGACGGATTCGACGTCCTTCAGCGCCGGTTCCAGGGTCTCGGGGACGGACAGGTCGCCGTTGACCGCCTCGACCCCTTCCGGGAGTTTCGCCCGGTCCGGGTCGCGGACCAGGGCGCGGACCTGGAGGCCCGCCCCGGCCAGTTGGGAGACCACGTGCTTGCCTACGTTGCCGGTCGCGCCGGTCACCAGAATTCTGCTCATGGACGGACCGTAGAACTTCAACCAATGTTCAGGTCAAGCGGTGTCCAGGCCATGCTCGGCCGTACGTAGAGCTGCTCAGGTCATGCTCGGCCGTACCTGGAGCGTGCCGTCGCTGCGGATCCGGGTCTCGAAGGTCGGCGCGGGCGCGGTCGCCGGACCGTGCTTGACAGACCCGTCAACCAGCCGGAACGTGCTGCCGTGCCAGGGGCAGACCACGCACGCCTCGCCGTTCTCCACGATGAGCCGGCCCTGGTGGAGCGGGCCCGCGAGGTGCGAGCACCGGTCGGCGAGCACGGTGACGCCCGAGCTGTGCCGCAGCACGAAGAGCTGGATGTAACCGAGCCGCCGCGACACGGGGCGACCCTGAGGCAGGTCGTTGACCAGGCAAAGGTCGTGCCAGCCCAGCGGTACGAGATGGGTCACCTGGGGCGCGTGGTTGGCGCCCGCCGCCTGCCGATAGGCCAGATTCCCGCCCAGGTAGGCGCCGAGACCGCCGACGCTCAGACCGGCGATGGTCAGCATCTTGCCGGCGCGCTCGTTCCCGCGCAGCCGGGCCAGGAGCGAGGCGGAGAAGAGCCCCAGCGCGGTCACGTTCGACAGCATGTGGACGAACCCGACACGCTGCTGCTCGCGATGGAGAGACGACCAGTCGGTCAGGCCGGCGGCCGCGGTGGGCAGCGCGCTGCCGATGCCCGTGGCCAGCAGGAGTCGCGCGGCCCGGGGATCGGTGCTGGTCCAGTCGAGCACCGCGGTAGACGTCCAGCAGCCCAGGCTGAAGGTGGCGAGCGGCGGGTGCAGCGGTTTGCCCGTGGGCACGCCGTGCAGCCAGTCGCGCAGCCGTCCCGGCCGGATCCCCTTGCGTATGGCCTTGGCCAGCACTCGGATCGGCTCGTCCATGGCTTTGGACCTCTCGAGCCGGTCGGCCAGGTCGACCGGCCCCACGAAACGCCGCGACTGCCGCCTTCTCGCTCGTACTTTCTCTTTCACGACAAGTCCCCTACCCCGGCCATAAGGGCATCACTCGGACAGGTGGCCCCTGGCGATGGAGAGCTCGACCAGCTCGAGCGCGTACGCCCCGAGCGACGGCGAGCCGTCCTCGATGAGCCGTACCTTCTCCTTGACCTGCGCGGCCGTCACCTTGAACAGCGGCCAGGTGCCGCCCTCCGTGTGATGGTTGGCCAGGATCGGCGCGAAGCGGTCGAGCGCTCGGGCGAACTTCGCCTCCGGCGTCTCCCTGGCCTCGAACTCATCCCAGAGTGCCCGCATCGCCGCCCCCTGCTCACCCGGGAGCAACGCGAAGATGCGGTCCGCGGCGGCCCGTTCCGCTGCGGGCTGGGCGGCCACCGCGGCCGTGTCGTAGATGAAGGTGTCACCGGCGTCGATCTCGACCAGGTCGTGCACGAGCAGCATGGACACCACCCGTTGGATGTCGGTGTCGGGTGGCGCGTGCTCGGCCAGGACCATGGCCAGCATGCCTACGTACCAGGAGTGCTCTGCGTCGTTCTCTCGCCGTGAGCCGTCCATGAGATGGTTGCGGCGGATGATCCGCTTCAACTTGTCGATCTCGACGGCGAAGGCGATCTGGGCGGTCAGGCGGTCCTCTTCTGGTGCGATAGTCACGCGCGACACCTTAATGTGCGGTGATCACCCCGGTTGGCAAAATCGTCACCGGAACCCCATTGAACACGGCATTTCCCGACGGAACGTCGATTGTCGACTCATCGGTCAGTATGTTCGCGCTCACCCCGGCGTGTTCGGCGGCGATCAGCTGAGCGCTGCCCGCGTGTCCCCAGCCGTGGGGCAGGCTGACCACGCCCGGCATGATCGTGTCGGTGGGTTCGAGCGGCACTCTGAGCTCCCCCGTGGCCGAGCGGACCAGGGCCTCCCCGTCCAGCCCGAGCCTGGCCACGTCGGCCGGGTTGATCTGGAGCGTGCAGGTGTTGCTGCCGCCGACCAGCGGGGCCACGTTGTGCAGCCAGCTGTTGTTGGAGCGCAGGTGGCGCCGCCCGATCAGGACGATCTCCGGCGGCTCCTGCTCCAGCCCGGCGCGCAGCCGCTCCACGTCCTCGATGAGCTGCGGTGGCGCGAGCTCGATCACCCCGGAGGCGGTCCTCAGCACCTCGCCCAGCCGGGGCTCCAGCGGCCCGAGATCCAGCCCGTGCGGGTTGTCGAGCAGCTTGCGCAGCGACAGGTCGCCCTTGCCCGTCCACTCTCCGTACGGGCCCAGCTTGAGCATCAGGTCGAGCCGTCGCTCGGCCCCGCAATCGCCTTCGAGCGCGGCCCGCAGCTCGGCCACGTCGCGCCCCTCCACGCCCGAGCCCGGCAGGCCGACCGCCTTGCGCAGCATCTGGTCGAGGACGAACTCGTCGAGATCGCCTTCCAGCCCGGAGGCGATCATGGTCAGCCGGGCCAGGATCTGCGCCTCCGACGGCTGCCCGTCCAGCGGCAGCGACGGCGGCGAGTAGCGGGCGTAGTTGCGCACCGCGAAGTTGAGCAGGGCGAAGTCGTAGTGCCCCGACTGGAGGGCCCGCGGCGGCGGCAGGATGACGTTCGCGTGCTTGGTGGTCTCGTTCAGGTAGGGGTCGACGCTGATCATGAAGTCGAGCCGCTCGAGGGCCGCGTCGAGCCGGGTGCCGTGTGGCGCGGAGAGCACCGGATTGCCGGCCACGGTGAGGAGGAACCGGATCTGCCCGTCACCGGGCGTCTCGATCTCGTCGGCGAGCGTGGCGACCGGCAACTCGCCGTTGGCCTCGGGCAGGCCCCTGACCCGGCTCTTCCACCGGCCCACGGTGTAGGGGCGGCGGGCCAGGCCGAACTCGGTGGCGGGTTTGGCGAACATGGCGCCGCCGGGCCGGTCGAGGTTGCCGGTCAGCACGTTGAGCACGTCCACCAGCCACTGGGCCAGCGTGCCGAACTCGGCCGTACACGTGCCGATCCTGGCGTAGACGGCCGCCGTCCTGGCCGCCGCCAGCTCCCTGGCCAGCCGGACGATCATCTCGGCGGGCACGCCGGTGCGGCGGGACACCACCTCGGGCGGGAAGTGCTTGGCCGCTTCGCGTAACTCCTCCAGGCCGTTGACCTCATGGGACACCGTGGTCAGGTCCTCGGCGAAGAGCGTGTGCGTGATCCCGAAGAGCAGGTAGGCGTCGGTGCCCGGACGTACGAACACGTGCTCGTCGGCCAGTCCGGCGGTCCTGGTGCGGCGGGGATCGACCACGACGAGCCGGCCGCCGCGGGCGCGCAGCGCCTTGAGCCGGCCGGGGAAGTCGGGCGCGGTGCACAGCGAGCCGTTGGACTCCAACGGGTTGGCGCCCAGCATGAGCAGGTAGTCGGTCCGGTCGAGGTCCGGCACCGGGACGGCGAGCGGATGGCCGAACATCAGCCCGCTGGCGACGTGCTTGGGCATCTGGTCGGCGGTGCTGGCCGAGAAGATGTTGCGGGTGCCGAGGGACTTGAGCAGCGGCGTGCCGTAGAGCTGGCCCGCCATGTTGTGCACGTTGGGGTTGCCGAGATAGACGCCGACCGACTGGCGGCCGTGCCGCTCCGTGACCTGGTCGAGGCCCTGCTTGACGGCGGCGAACGCCTCGTCCCAGCCGACCTCGCGCCAGAGCTCGCCCTCCCTGATCAGCGGCTTGCGCAGCCGGTCGGGGTCCTCGTCCAGGCGGCCCAGGCTGGCGCCCTTGGGGCAGATGAAGCCCTTGCTGAACGGGTCCTCCTTGTCGCCCCGCACGCTCGTCACGTGCCCGCCCTCGTCGAGGGTGAGTGTCAGGCCGCACACGGCCTCGCACAGGGGACAGGTCCGGTGAACGGTCGACGTCATCACGGCTCCTGAGTTCGTCGGTGGAACTCATCTTTGCTCGTACGACACATATGGGGAAGCCCCGGAGCCCCCGCGGTCTCCGGGGCTTGCACTGGGGAGCGTTCGGCCCAGGCCCGAGCCGCCACTCCCCAGGTCATGGGCAGGCAGTCAGCCGACCTGCGGCAGGGCGAACGGCCTGGCCAGATCAGGGGGCTCCTCGAGGTCGGTCCTCAGCGAGGCCCAGGCGCGGCCGTAGAGCCGGTCGAGTCCGGGGGAGACGGCGCCGGGCAGCTCCTCACGCCGGACGATCTCCACGATCAGCAGGTGCGCCCATTTGCGGTGCCGGTAGACGTTGGCGCTCCTGGCCCAGCACGCCGCCGCGATCTCCTCGGCGTACGCCTCGAACTCCGCGGCGGAGATGCCCGCCCTGGTCATCACCAGGGCCTTCTCGCCCGTACGCGTGGGCGTGATCCACAACACCAGCGGGATCCGGCCCGCGCGGGTGTGCATGGTGGTCTCCAGGCAGGTCTTCTGCAGCCGGTGCCTGGACGCCACGCACCAGAAGTGCGCCATCACCCAGTTGCGACCGGTCCTGGTCACCGCGGGCGCGGAGATCGCGCTGGTCAGCATGATGAACGGCCACCACCGGCCCTGCTGGGTGGCGCCCAGGAGGGTCAGCACGAACAGGCTGAGCGCCCCGATCAGCAGCAACTCGGTACGAATCCGCCAGAGCCTGGCCAGCAGGCCGGTACGGGTGGGCGGCAGGTCCTCGTTGGCGGGGTAGATCTGGTTGCGCGGGTTCCTCGACATCTCAGGACACCTCCTCGGCGATTCGGGAGGGGATCGTGAGCTGGTCGAATCGGGGGTCGCGGTAGCGACGAGCGCCGAATCCGATCTTGTCGACGGTCCAGCCGCGCCGGTAGGCGAACTCATCCGGCTCCATGCAGATTTCTCGATCCGCCCATGCCATGAGTTCCCGGATCCGGGTCTTGATTCGGCTGAGTCCCTTGGTACCTTGTGAGTACATGGAACACCTCTTTCGCGGCATTACTCGAGGTGGGTTCTTTCGCCGGATCGCAGGCTGATGACCGGTGGCGCCGCAGGGTGGCAGCCCTTTTGAGCGGCTAATAGGTGGTCAGCCTGGGTCCGGCTTCTTGGTGTTTCTGCGCGCTCGAATGAGCGACATGCGCTGTGGTCAGTCAGATGCGTGCGGGGTCCTTCCGGCAAGCGGCCTCCCTGGGGCAGAGATTCAAATCCGGGACGGCGACGTTGCCGGAGGTGCGGCCCGCGTGGCCGCCAGCGATGAAGAGCGGTAGGCCCGGTGTGGTAGGCCGTGTCGTCATCTCGGCCCCCCATCCGTCGGTTACCTTCCAGGGCTCGATCGTCTCTCCCGGATGGGCCTGGTGCAATACATTCAGCAAGAGAAGATTTAGTTTTCTTCGGACCTTGCTTGATATTTTGCGGTGCAACTTGCACGTCAACTGTTAGGCGCTCCTGGCGCATGAGCGGTTCAGGGAGGTCGTCGGCTGCCGTCCCGCTCCGGGTTGGGCCCCCTCTTGCCCCTTAAGCTCACTCCGTGAAACCCTTACGGCAAGCCTCAGTGGCAGTGCTCGTGCAAGTTGCAGTGTAAGATTGGCCGAACGGCTAAGTGACCTTTCCCCGTTTCACCTTCACCTTCATTCCCGACGAGGAGAGTGGACGGTGCCATCGCAGCAGGGCAGTCCGACTGTTCGCAGGCTCAGACTCGGTCAGGAGCTACGCCTCCTCCGCGAGCGAAGGAAGCTGACGGGAGCCAGAGCGGCCGGCGATCTGGGCTGGAGTCCCAGCAAGATCAGCCGGATCGAAGCGGCCAAGACCATGCCAAGTGCCGAGGACATCAAGGCATTGGCAGAGCTCTACAAGATCGACAGTGAGAAACGTGACGAACTCTTCGCCCTGCTGAGGGATGCGGATCAGCGTGGGTGGTGGGAAGATTACGAAGACGCCCTCCCGGAGGAATACACAAGATTCCTCGGGCTGGAAGCGGAGGCGACCTTCCAGCGCAACTGGGAACCCCAGATCGTGCCTGGTCTCCTCCAGACTGAGGACTACGCACGGGAGGTCGTCCTTTCCGTCCGTGGCATCTCACGGATCACGCACAGCGGTGTCCGGAGCCGGGTCGAGGCGCGCCTGGATCGGCAGCAGCGGGTGTTGCATCGCCCACAGCCGTCCCAGCTACGTTTCGTGCTCGACGAGCCGGCGCTGATGCGTCGTTTCGGTGAGCCCTCGGTCATGCGTGCGCAGATGGAGCATCTCCTGGAGATGTCGCTGTTACCGCACGTCAGTGTGCAGATACTGGCGACGGATGCGGTGCACCCCGTCAACACGGGGGCGTTCATCCATCTGAAGTTCGCGGAATTCGACGATGTTGTATACCTGGAGCAGCTCTACACGGCCAACTTCGTCGAAGACCTCGAACGTGTAGCCGGATATGAGACGGCCTTCGACTACATCGAGTCCCAAGCGCTTGACGAGGACGAGTCACGTGTCCTCATCCAGCGCAAGGCCATGATGTGGCGGGGCTAGCGACAAAGATCACAACAAGGGGCAATGGTGCCCCTTTCGCCCGTTTGGGGAGAAAATGTACATCGATCCCGTGGTAGCGACCTGGCAGAAGAGCAGCTTCTGCAACGGCGCGAGCAGCTGCGTCGAAGTCGCACCCCTTGCCGACGGAAACGTCGCTTTGAGGGACGGCAAGGAGCAGGACGGTCCCGTCCTGGTCTTCACGCCGAGTGAATGGGCCGCCTTTACGGCCGGGGTCCGCGATGGCGAGTTCGACCTGACCTCGCTTGCCGCTACCGCTTCATGAAAAACGGCCCTGGCAGGTTGCTGGCACAACACCATCAGGGCCGCCACGCACTCCAGTTCGACCTTGTACGCGAGATCTGAAGATCTTCATATCTTGGCCTGAACCGCGTTGGAGATCAACTAGCCACACCAGGTTCGAAGCAGGGGATCAGTCCTCAATCGCGGAGTACGGTCTGACGACTCCAGCCGAAGAGCCCTCTGCCCTCCATTTGGACCGCCCACAACGGGCACAGCCCGCGCCGCACATGGGCGCGGGCTGTTTCACGTGCGGCGTCAGGAGAGGCCGAGGCCGTGGGAGACGCCCTGGCCCAGGTCCTTGTGGATGTTGTTCCAGTACTCCACGACGCGCTGCTTCATCTCCGAGGTGACCTCGGGGGCCGAGGCGTGCCCGACGATGTTGCTCACCAGGTGCGCGCGGTCCGTTTCTGACAGCACGTTCTCCCAGAGGGCGCGCGGCTGGACGTAGTCGTCGTCCTCCGCGTGCTTGGTGTACGCGGACCGGATGATCTCGCCTGCCACCTGGTAGTTCTCGCCCGCGTACAACGCCGGGTCCGCCGCCGGGCCGTTGACGCTGTTGGGGGCGTACACCGGGTCCTGCGAGTTGCTGAAGGTCATCGGACCGTCGAAGTTGTAGGAATTGACCGCGGCCCGCGGCTGGTTGATCGGCAGCTGCAGGTAGTTGGGGCCGATCCGGTAGCGGTGCGTGTCGGGGTAGGAGAACAGGCGGCCCTGCAGCATCTTGTCCGGTGAGGCGCCGATGCCGGGCACCAGGTTCGACGGCTCGAAGCCCGCCTGCTCCACCTCCGCGAAGTAGTTGCGCGGGTTGCGGTTCAGGGTGAACCGGCCGATCGTGATCTCGGGGTAGTCCTCGTGTGGCCACACCTTGGTCAGATCGAACGGGTTGAAGCGGTAGTCGGCCGCGGCTTCGAACGGCATGATCTGCACGTTCACCTTCCACGACGGATGGTCGCCGGCCTCGATGGCCGTGTGCAGGTCGCGGATGTGGTGGTCGGGGTCGACGAGCAGCGCGGCCGCCTCTTCGCCCGTGTAGTTCTTGATGCCCTGCTCGGTCCTGAAGTGGTACTTCACCCAGAACTTCTGACCTCCGGCGTTGTACCAGAGGAAGGTGTGCGAGCCGAAGCCGTGCATGTTCCGCCACGAGGCGGGGATGCCGCGGTCGGTCATGAGGAACGTGACCTGGTGCGCCGACTCCGGCGACAGGGTCCAGAAGTCCCACTGCATGTTGTTGTCCCGCAGGTGGGTGTCGGCCCGGCGCTTCTGGCTGTGGATGAAGTCGGAGAACTTCTGCGGGTCGCGGATGAAGAAGATCGGGGTGTTGTTGCCGACGAGGTCGTAGTTGCCCTCTTCGGTGTAGAACTTGATCGCGAACCCGCGTGGGTCGCGGGCGGTGTCGGGGCTGCCGAGTTCGCCGGCGACGGTCGAGAAGCGCAGGAAGAGCGGGGTCTCCTTGCCCTTCTGGAAGAGGCCGGCCTTGGTGAACTGGCTGACGTCCTCGGTGATCCGCATGACACCGTGGGCGCCGCCGCCTTTGGCGTGTACGACGCGCTCGGGAACCCGTTCCCGGTTGAAGTGCGCCATTTTCTGGATCAGATAGTGATCCTGCATAAGAAGTGGGCCGTTGGGGCCGACGGAGAGCGAGTGCTCGTCGCTCGGCGCGGGAATGCCGGCGTCGTCGGTGGAGATAGGCCTGTTCGTCATCAGCGCGGTCCTCCGAAAATCATCGTTGACAGCTCGGGCAGACGCCCCAGTAGGTGACGTCGGCTTCGTCCACGACGTATCCGGCCGCGTCGACGGGCACCAGACACGGGGCGAGCCCGGTCGCGCAGTCGACGTCGGTCATGGCACCGCAGCGCCGGCAGACCAGGTGGTGGTGGTTGTCACCCACCCTGGCCTCGTAGCGCGCCGGACTGCCCATGGGTTCGATCTTGCGGAGCAGTCCGGCCTGGTGCAGCGCGTGCAGCGAGTCGTAGACGGCCTGAAGGGACACCTGACCCACACGGTCGAGCACGCCGCGGTGAACGGCTTCCACCTCGAGGTGGTCGCCTTCGCGCACGGTCCGCATGATCGCCAAGCGGGCCGCGGTCACCCGCAGCCCTGCCTGGCGAATTAGGTCGTTGTCCCCCATATCCGGACACGCTAGTGCTAAACCTGAATGATTCAAGTAAAGGACTGGTACAGGTCTCGGTCGGGCCGTACCAAGAAGAGTCTCAGCGGCGCCGTACCAGGAAGATCGAGCTCACCCCGGCCAGTACGGCCAGCGCCGCGAGCGCCACGGCGGTCGCCATCGAGGCGGAGCCGGTGCCCCCGCCCTGGCTCAAGGAGATGAACAGCGTGCCGACAGTCGACACCCCGATCACCTGGCCGAGCTGCATCACGGTGAGGAGCGCCCCGCTCGCGTCGGCGGCGTAGACGTCGTCCACCTGCTGGGTCGCCATGTTGGTCACCGCGACCTGCACGCCGAGCCCGGCGCCGATGAGCGCGCTCATGACCGCGTACAGGACGCCGCCTCCGGAGGCGAGGCCGAGGCCCAGGTAGGCCGGCGCGGCCACCACGTAGCCGAAGGGCACGAGCGAGCGCTGCAGACCGGGCGGCAGCAGCGGCCAGCAGAGCCCCACGAGCGCGAACGCCAGCGCGCACGGCACCAGCATCATGCCCGAGGCCAGCGGCGACAGGCGCAGGTCACCCTGGAGGTGCAGCGCCGAGGTGAACAGGAACGCGCCCCAGGTGGCCGGCCCGAGCAGTAGCACGGCGAGCCCCGGCCGCATGCCGGGGGCGCGCAGCACGCCCGCGTTGACCAGCGGGCGCCCGCCGCGGCCCGTCACCCAACGCTCGACACGGACGAACGCCACGAAGACCACCGCGCTCAGCGCCATCGAGGCCCAGCCCCACAGCGGCCAGCCGAGGTCCCTGCCCAGCACGAGCGGCACCACGAACAGCAGCACGGCGGCCGACAGGCTCACCAGGCCCCACGGGTCGAGCCCGCCCTGGCCGCCACCATGGTCGGCGGGGAGCACCCGAAGCCCCGCGATCAACAGCAGCGCGCCGATCGGCACCAGCACGAGGAAGACGATCCGCCAGCCGGCGCCGAGCCCGAGCAGGATCCCGCCGAGCGCCTGGCCGACCACGATGCCACCGCTCACCACCGCCGACCACAGGCCCAGCGCCCGGCCTCTGGCCGCGCCCTGGTAGTTTCGCTGGATCAGCGTCATGACCTGGGGCATCATCAGCGCGGCCCCGGCGCCCTGGGCGAGCCGGGCGGCGACCAGCGTGCCGGTCGTGGGCGCGAGCCCCGCGGCCAGCGTGGTGATCGTGAAAAAGGCGAGCCCGGCGAGGAAGGCCTTGCGGTAGCCGAGCAGGTCGCCGAGCCGGGCACCGGTGATCAACAGGACGGCGTAGACGATGGTGTATCCCGCCACGATCATCTGCAGCCCGGCACCTGATGAGTGCAGATCGGCCTCGATGGTCGGGGTGGCCACGTTGACGATGTTGACGTTCAGGATGGCCAGGAACTGTCCTACGAGGATGATCGCGAGGAGCAGCCCGCTGGCCTTGCCCTTCTCCGGCTGTACGGCCGGGATCGGGGGAGCAAGATGGGCAGATTGGGTCATAGATAGAGTCTGGCGGCAAACCAGTACCAGTAACGAGAGCCCCTTTATACTGGTATTAACAGCACCTGGATGGCTTACGCCCGCTCCACCATAGTGAAGGGGTGACCGTGACAGAGGCAAGGCGCTCCGATTTGTCGGCGTTCCTGCGCACCCGGCGCGAGCGGATCACCCCCGAGATGGTCGATCTGGCGCCCGGGCCCCGCAGGCGCACTCCCGGCCTGCGCCGTGAGGAGGTCGCCCAGCTCGCCGGGGTGGGCGTCACCTGGTACACGTGGCTGGAGCAGGGACGGCCGATCAACGCCAGCAGCCAGGTGCTCGACGCGATCTCGCGTACGCTCCGGCTCGACACCGCCGAGCGGGAGCATCTCTACCGGCTGGCGGGCCAGCCGGGCACACCCGTCCTGGCCGGCTCCACCCCGGTGACGCCGGAGATGCAGGCCATACTCGACCAGCTCGGCGCCATGCCCGCGTGCATCACCAACAGCCGCTGCGACGTGCTGGCCTGGAACCCCGCCTACGCGACGATCTTCCCCGAGATCGTCGACGCCCCGGAGGGCGAGCGCAACTCGCTCTGGCAGACGTTCGTCAGCCCTTCATGGACGACCATGCTCGTCAACCGCGACCATGAGCTGCCGCGCGCCGTCGCCGTCTTCAGGGGTGCCTACAGTCGCCACACCGACGACCCGTGCTGGCAGGACTTCGTCCGGCGGCTCGCCGCGGAGAGCGCCGAGTTCGCCAGGCTGTGGGCCAGGCAGGACGTGGCCGAGCCCGGGCCGCGGGTGAAGACGTACGAGCACCGTGAGATGGGCCGGATCGGCTTCAGCACGACCAGCTTCCACCTCTCCTCGGCGCCGGAGACCCGCATGATCGTCTACTCGCCGCAGGACCAGCGGTGCCTCGACGCCATGACCCGCCTCATGGCCGGCGCTGCCTCGATGTCGTGACCCCGCTCCACGGCCGGCGCTGCCTCGCCGTGACCTTGCGGTGCCTCGGCCTCATGACCGGCCTCATGACCGAAGGTCAGCGCCCCTAGGCCGCGCGCGATTCATCCGCTCATGGCATGCTCGATGGCTGAAAGTCAGGATCGAGCGGAAGTAGCCGCACATGAGAGTCCCCCGCCCCCTTCTCGCGGCGCCCCTCGCCGTGATGCTGGCCTCGGCCGCCGCGTGCTCGGCGGCCGAGTCGGAGCAGCCGCCGAAGAGCGAACAGGCGGCGGAGAAACCGAAGGACGCGTCCGTCAAAACCACCCCCGCCGCCCCCGCCCGGAAGCCGTACACGATCTCGTTCGGCGGGGACGTGCACTTCGAGGGCGGGCTTCGTAACCGGCTCGCCGCGCCGCGCACGGCGCTCGGACCGATCGCGCAGGTGCTGCGCTCGTCCGACCTGGCGATGGTCAACCTGGAGACGGCGATCACCACGGGTGGCACGCCCGCACCCGGCAAGCAGTACACATTCCGGGCGCCCGAGACGGCGTTCGGCGCGCTGAAGGCCGCCGGCGTCGACGTGGCGTCGATGGCCAACAACCACGGCATGGACTACATGGAGACCGGGCTCGCCGACTCGCTGGCGGCGATCAAGCGGAGCAAGTTCCCGATCGTGGGCATCGGGGCGAACTCCACCCAGGCCTACAAGCCGTACAGGAAGACCGTCAACGGCAACCGCGTCTCCATCATCGGGGCCACGCAGGTGCTCGACGCCGAGTTCATCCAGGCCTGGACGGCTACATCCGACAAGGGCGGGCTCGCGTCGGCCAAGGACGAGGATCGCCTGCTCCAGGCCGTACGGCAGGCACGCAAGAACTCCGACACCGTCATCGTGCACCTGCACTGGGGCACCGAGATGCAGAAGTGCCCCAACCCGGCGCAGCTCGCGCTCGGCCCGAAGCTGGTCAAGGCGGGCGCCGACGTCGTGGTCGGCGGGCACGCGCACATCCTGCTCGGCGCCGGGTACATCGGCAACGGCTACGTCAGCTACGGCCTGGGCAACTTCGTCTTCTACAACTCCACGCCCGGCACCACCGGCAGGACCGGCGTGCTGACGCTCACCATCAAGGGCCGCAAGGTGCTCAAGGACCAGTGGACGCCCGCCACCATCCAGGGGGGTATACCGATCCCGATGACGGGCACGGCCAAGACACAGGCGGTGGCCGACTGGCGGGCCCTGCGATCCTGTACGGGGCTGGCAGCCCGCCCTTGACGAGATCTATCATTGGACTCCACGTCCAATAGGAGGTCGCCATGCGCTGGGTCGAGTCCGATGACGTACGGCTGGCGGTCTTCGAGGAAGGCGATCCCGGCGACCCCACGATCGTGCTCGTCCACGGTTATCCGGACACGCACCGGGTCTGGGACGAGGTCGCCGAGCGGCTGCGTGACCGCTTCCAGGTGGTCCGCTATGACGTACGCGGTGCGGGCGCCTCGACGGCCCCACGCCATGCCGGTGACTACGCCTTCCACCGGCTGGCGGCCGACCTGGCGGCGGTGCTCGACGCGATCGGCAAGCCCAGGGTCCACCTGGTCGGGCACGACTGGGGCTCGCTGCAGGGCTGGGACGCCGTGTCTCGTCCCGGCATCCGGGATCGCATCGCCTCCTTCACCAGCTTCGGCGGTCCGGGGCTCGCGCAGGCGCGCCACTTCATGCGGCACGGCAGGCGGCGCGACGTCCTGGCGCAGGCGGTCAGGTCCTGGTACATCGGCGCTTTCCGGCTCCCGGTGCTGCCCGAGCTGGCCTGGAGCACGTTCATGCCCCGGGTCCTGGAGCGGTCGATGCGGCGGGACGAGGGCCTCGAACCCAGACCGGGCCACCCGGCCGACACTCTGAGAAGCGACGCCCGCAACGGACTGCACCTCTACCGGAGCAACATGGGCGGCCATCCCAGCGGCGACGTGCCCGACCACGTTGCCGTGCCCGTTCAGCTCATCGAGGCGACGCGAGATCCGTTCGTCGGCCCGGCGCTGCTGGCCTCGCTGGGGGAGGGGGTTCCCAGGTTCTGGCATCGCAAGATCGCGGCCGGGCACTGGGTCCAGCGCAGTCACCCCGACGTCATCGCCAGGATGATCGCCGAGTTCGCCACCCACGCCGATGGCGGCGCGCCCACCAGGAGCCTGCGCGGGGCCCGCGTCGAGGAGGGGCGCAAGGCGTTCGACGGGCAATTGGTGGTGATCACCGGCGCGGGCAGCGGCATCGGGCGCGCCACCGCGCGGGCCTTCGCGGCGCACGGCGCCGAGGTGGTCTGCGCGGACCTCGATCGCGAGGCGGCGGCTCGTACGGCTGACGGCATCGCCAAGGACTTCGGCGGTACGGCACACGCCGTACGAGTCGATGTCGCCGACACCACCCAGATGGAAGACTTCGCCAGAAATATCCGCACTGAGTATGGAGTGCCGGACATTGTGGTGAACAATGCCGGGATCGCGGTCAGCGGGCCGTTCCTCGACCACTCGGTCGACGACTGGCGCAGAACCCTCGACGTCAACCTGTGGGGCGTCATCCACGGCTGCCGGCTGTTCGCCGCCCAGATGGTCGAACGCGGAGAAGGCGGCCACATCATCAACATCGCCTCGCTGGCCGCGTTCGTACCGTCGCGACTGCTGCCCGCCTACTCGACCTCGAAGGCGGCGGTGAAGATGCTGAGCGACTGCCTGAGAGCGGAACTGGCCGGACAGGGCATCGGGGTCAGCGTGATCTGCCCCGGTTTCGTGTCCACGCCCATCGCGCACAACGCCACGTACGTCGGACCGGACATGAGGGACTCGGCCGAACAAGGGCTGGCCCGCCGCGGCTACCCGCCCGAGCGCGTCGCCGCTCATATCCTCCGGGCCGTACACCGTGACCAGGCCGTTGTGCCGGTCAACGCGGAAGGGAAGATCGGTTACGCGCTGTCGAGGATCTCGCCGGGAGCGCTGCGCCGGTTCGCGAGAGTGACCGGCGTCACGAGAAATCCGCCATTCGCCAGGTAACGATCGTGCACTTGGGGGGAAGATGGAGCACGTGTCCTCCCCGATGATTGAAGACGGCTGCGCGGCGCCCAAACCGCTCCGGCGGCAGCCGACGCAGCGCCGCAGTGCCCGCCGCGTCGAGCGGATGCTCGACGCGACCGCCGAGCTGCTCGACGAGATCGGCTACGAAGGGCTCTCCACCACCCGCATCGCCGAGAGAGCCGGCGTCGCGATCGGGTCGGTCTACCAGTTCTTTCCCGACAAGCGGGCCATCACGCAGGAGCTGACCCGGCGCAACGTCGAGCAGTTCGTCTCCCGGGTCGGCCGCCGGTTCCTCGAAGAGGACTACCGCGGCTGGTGGGAGGCGGTCGACGCGATCATCGACGAGTTCGTCGACATGCACCGGAGCGTGCCCGGGTTCAGGAATCTGCGCTTCGGCGACGTGGTCGACCTCAACCTGCTCGACTCCGACTCCGACAACAACATGGTGATCGCCGGGCGGCTGCGCGGGCTGCTGCTGAAGGAGTTCGGGCTGGCCGACAGCCAGGAGCTCGACATGGCCGTGCTGGTCGCGGTCGAAGCGGGCGACGCCGTGCTGAAGCTGGCCTTCCGCCGCGATCCGGACGGCGCGCCGGAGATCATCGAGGCGGCCAAGCAGCTGATCCGCGGCTTCCTGTCCCGCCAGCTCAAGTCGTGGCCTTCGGGAGGCGCCCGGGCCCTCGATGAAGGGTCACGGCCCTCGTGAAACGTCACGCGCCGGGCTGCTGGGCCGTCAGTGGGCCGCGTGCAGCTCTCTGAGGAGCTCCGGCAGCCAGGCGGGAGTCGAGCCGCGAGGGTCGTACCTGGACTGGAGCCGGTCGCCCGATTCCGGGACGAGCGCGGAGGCGGGCGGCGGGTGCGGCTGGGTGCGAGAGGTGTCGGTGCCCGGCGCGCACGGTGTCAGAAACGTCACCGACCGTGCGTCGCGGGCCTCCCGGACCATCCTGGTGTGCAGCCTCGCCTCAAGCGCGTGCAGGTTTCGCTCCGCCGATTCGATGGCCTCCAGCCGGGCCGAAAGGTAGCCGACCGCCCCGGGAATCACGGCGGACAGTACGACGAGGCAGACCAAAATGAAGGTCATCTGCCTGGACAGGCCCATCGCGACTCCCTCCACTAGCGGACGAGCGCGACGGTAATATCCCCTCCGACCAGCACAGACACGCTGACTGTAGGCACACTTTAACGCTACGTTGCCGAACCTGTGCGAGATCCGCGATGTGTATTGACCGGGCAAAACCGCAAGCGGCTCGGTAGTCTCGCGGTGTGGCGCATGTGACCCGTGAGCACCTTGATCGCCTGCTAGAGCAGGCACTGCTGGCCGACGACCACGGTTCGCTGGCCAAGCGGCTGTACGACGTCGCGCTCGGCTATTCGACGGGCGACGTTTCCAGGGCATCCATCCTGGTCCTGGCCGCCGAGGAATGGCGGGCGGCGGGACAGCCCGCGCGTGCGATGGAGTGTTTCCAGCGTGCGATGGAGGACGGTGGTGAGTCGAGCATCGACCCGCGAGCCGGCATCGCCGACACGCTCTTCGAGCTCGACAGGCCGGACGAGGCCAGGGAGGTCATCGAGACCATCCGTGCGGAGGGCAGAGCCACCACGGCGACCGCCCACACGATCGCCGAGACCCTGGTCGCCTACGGTGACCTGCGGGCTGGGCACGAGTGGGCGACCCAGGCGGTGCTGGCCTGCGACGAGGACGACCCCGAGCACGTGGCCCTGCTACGCACTCGCTACCGCATCAGGGTGGACCTCGGCCTACCGGAGGACGACCTCGACGCCCTGGTGTCCTGACCAGGGACGTCCCGAGAGGGCGGAGGTGACCGGCCCGGTGGTGGCGTGAGCCTGCCCACCTGCCGTGATACGTGACGCCCGGGAACCGATCGGTTCCCGGGCGTCACGTATCAGACCTCAACCGCGGACGATGGACAGCTCGTCGTCGCCCAGGTCCACCAGCACCCGGTCGCCGTCCACGACCTCGCCCGACAGCACCGCCTTGGCCAGCTTGTCGCCGATCGCCGACTGGACCAGGCGGCGCAGCGGGCGCGCCCCGTACATCGGGTCGTATCCGGTGAGCGCCAGCCACTCGCTGGCCGCGTCGGTGACCTCCAGCGTGAGCCTGCGGTCGGCCAGCCGCTGGGCCAGGCGTTCGACCTGGAGGTCGACGATGCGCGTCAGCTCTTCCGAGCCGAGCGCGTCGAACAGGATCACGTCGTCGAGCCGGTTGAGGAACTCCGGCTTGAACGAGCTGCGCACCGCGCCCATCACGGCCTCGCGCTTGGCGCCGTTGGCCAGTTTGGGGTCGACCAGGAACTGCGAGCCGATGTTGGAGGTGAGGATCAGGATCGTGTTGCGGAAGTCGACGGTACGGCCCTGGCCGTCGGTCAGCCGGCCGTCGTCGAGCACCTGCAGCAGGATGTCGAAGACCTCGGGATGGGCCTTCTCCACCTCGTCGAGCAGCACGACCGTGTAGGGCCGCCGCCGGACGGCCTCGGTGAGCTGGCCGCCCTCCTCGTAGCCGACGTAGCCGGGAGGCGCGCCGACGAGCCGGGCGACGCTGTGCTTCTCGGAGTATTCGCTCATGTCGATGCGGGTCATCGCCCGCTCGTCGTCGAACAGGAACTCCGCCAGCGCCTTGGCCAGCTCGGTCTTGCCGACACCCGTCGGGCCGAGGAACAGGAACGAGCCCGTGGGCCTGTCGGGGTCGGAGATCCCGGCCCGGCTCCGGCGTACGGCGTCCGAGACGGCCTGTACGGCCTGCTGCTGCCCGATGAGGCGCCGCCCCAGCTCCTCTTCCATCCGCAGCAGTTTGGCCGTCTCAGCCTCCAGCAGGCGCCCCGCCGGGATGCCCGTCCAGGAGGAGATGACCTCGGCGATGTCGTCGGCGCCGACCTCCTCCTTGACCATGGCGTGGTCGGGCGTCGCGGCGTCGGAGGCGGCTTGCAGAGCCTGCTCCAGGCGCGGCACCTCGGCGTACATGAGCCGGGAGGCGGCCTCGAAGTCGCCGTCGCGCTGCGCCCGCTCGGCGCCGCTCCTGGCCTCGTCGAGCTGCTTCTTCAGCTCGCCGACCTTGTTGAGGCCGGCCTTCTCCAGCTCCCAGCGGCCGACGAGGGCGTTGAGCTCCTCCTGGCGGTCGGCCAGCTCCTTGCGCAGGCGTTCGAGCCGCTGGATGGAGGCCTCGTCGGTCTCCTTGGAAAGGGCCAGCTCCTCCATCTTCATCCGGTCGACGTTGCGCTGGAGCTGGTCGATCTCGACGGGACGCGAGTCGATCTCCATGCGCAGCCGGGAGGCGGCCTCGTCGACCAGGTCGATGGCCTTGTCGGGCAGGAAGCGGTTGGTGATGTAGCGGTCGGAGAGCGCGGCGGCGGCGACCAGCGCGCTGTCGGCGATCTGGACCTGGTGGTGGGCCTCGTAGCGGCCCTTGAGCCCGCGCAGGATCGCGATCGTGTCCTCGACCGTGGGCTCGCCGACGTAGACCTGCTGGAAGCGGCGCTCCAGCGCGGGGTCCTTCTCGATGCGCTCGCGGTATTCGTCGAGCGTCGTAGCGCCGATCATGCGCAGCTCGCCGCGGGCCAGCATGGGCTTGAGCATGTTGCCCGCGTCCATCGCGCCCTCGGCGGCCCCCGCCCCGACGACCGTGTGCAGCTCGTCGATGAACGTGACGATCTGCCCGTCGCTCTCCTTGATCTCGGAGAGCACGGCCTTGAGCCGCTCCTCGAACTCGCCGCGGTATTTGGCGCCCGCGACCATCGCGCCGAGGTCGAGCGAGATGAGCCGCTTGTTGCGCAGCGACTCGGGCACGTCGCCGGCCACGATGCGCTGGGCCAGGCCCTCGACGACAGCCGTCTTGCCGACGCCGGGCTCGCCGATCAGCACCGGGTTGTTCTTGGTGCGCCGCGACAGCACCTGCACGACCCGGCGGATCTCGGAGTCGCGGCCGATGACCGGGTCGAGCTTGCCGTTGCGGGCCCGCTCGGTCAGGTCGACGCCGTATTTCTCCAGCGCCTGGTAGGTGTCCTCGGGCGTCTCACTGGTGACACGGGCGTGACCGCGTACCTTCTCGAAGGCGTCGAGCAGCGCCTGAGGCGTCGCACCCTGGGACTTCAGCAGCTCGGCCGCCTGGCCGCCGTCGGTGGCCAGGCCGACGAGCAGGTGCTCGGTGGAGACGTACTCGTCTTCGAGCCGCTTGGCCCGTTGCGCCGCGGTGTTGATCACGGTGAGCAGTTGGCGGGAGCTCGACGGCGCGCTCACGGTGGAGCCCTGCGCCTTCGGCAGCCCGGCGAGCTGCTCCTCGGCCTTGGCGCGCAGCGTCTTCCAGTCGGCGCCGACGGCTTCGAGCAGCGGAATGGCGGTGCCGCCCGTCTGGGCGAGCAGAGTGGTCAGCAGATGGGCGGGCGCGATCTCCGGATTGCCCTCCGCGGCGGCACGCCGCATGGCCCCGGAGAGAGCTTCCTGGCTCTTCTGGGTGAGCTTGTAGTCCATGTGTTCTAGGCCCCCGGTGGCAGCTCGTAGCGGATCAGCGCCCTGACCATCTGCATCTCGGCGCGGAGGCGGTGAACCTCCTCACGCAGCCGCAGAGCCTCGTTCTCGAGCTCGAGAATCCGCTTGATGCCCGCGAGGTTGATGCCCTCCTCCTGGGAGAGCCGCTGAACCTCGCGGAGCTGGATGATGTCGCGGGTGGAGTAGAGGCGGCCGCGCCCCGCCGTGCGGCCTGGACAGACCAGTCCGAGCCGGTCGTACTGCCGCAAGGTCTGCGGATGGAGGCCCGACAGCTGTGCGGCCACCGAGATCACATAGACCGGAGTCTCGTCTGACAGGTCGAAATAGTTGGCGTCCATCGGCTACTCGCTTCTGGCTCTCTGTATGAGATCAGCCCGCGGGTCCTCGCCCGCCGTCGCGGTGTTGAACTCCGTGAGGAGCTCGCGGGACTTGTCGTCCAGTGTCTTGGGGACGAGCACCTCGACGGTGGCGAGCAGGTCGCCCTTGGTGCCGTCCTTGCGGGCGACGCCTCTGCCACGGATCCTGAACGTGCGGCCGTTGGGCGTGCCCGTCGGGATGCGCAGCGTGACCGGCAGCCCCTTGAGTATCGGCACCTTGATCTCGGCGCCGAGCGCGGCCTCGGAGAAGGTCACCGGCACCGTGATGGTCAGGTTGTCGCCCGTCCTGCCGAAGACGGCGTGCGGTTTGACGTGCGTGAGGATGTAGAGGTCGCCGGCCGGGCCGCCGTTCTCGCCCGGAGCGCCCTTCCCCTTGAGCTTGACCCGCTGTCCGTCGGCCACCCCCGCGGGGATGCGCGCCTGGATGTTGCGGGTGCTCTTGGCCCGGCCGCTGCCCTCGCACACGGGGCAGGGGTCGTCCACGAGCAGGCCGCGGCCCTTGCAGTCGCGGCAGGGCTCGGAGAAGGCGAAGTTGCCCAGGTTGCGGCTGGCCGCCCCGGTGCCCTCACAGGTCGGGCAGACCCGTGGGGTGGTGCCGGCCTTGGCCCCGGTGCCGCTGCACGCCGTGCAGGCGGCCGAGCTGGTCATTCTGAGCGACACCGTGGAGCCGTCGACCGCTTCGGAGAAGGTGAGCGTGACCTCGGACTCGACGTCCTGGCCACGTCGCGGCCTGGTGGCGCTGGTCGTACGGGCCGAGCCGCCGCCACCGCGGTTGAACAGCCCGCCGAACAGGTCGCCGAGCCGCTCACCCGCCCCGTGGCCCTGCTGCTGCTGGTTGGCGGTGCCCCCGAACAGGTCGCCGAAGTCGAACGGGAAGCCGCCACTGCCGGGACGCTGGGCCCCCACCCCGGACCCGAACAGCGTGCGCGCCTCGTCGTATTCCTTGCGGCGCTTGCTGTCGGACAGGATGTCGTTGGCCTCGGAGATCTCCTTGAACTTGGTCTCCTTGGCCACGTCGCCCTGATTGGTGTCGGGGTGGTACTGCCTGGCCAGCTTGCGGTAGGCCTTCTTGATGTCTTCGGCCGTGGCTGACTTGGGCACACCAAGGACGGCGTAGTAGTCCTTCTCCAGGTAGTCCTTGGTGCTCATCTATCGCCCTTCGTTCTTCGTCAGTTGTCGTCGTCGGACGCCGGGGGGGCGTCTTCTGGCTCCGCCACGGCCACCCGCGCCGGGCGGAGCACCCGGTCACCCATCCGGTAACCGGGCTGGAGCACCTCGATCGCGGTCGGCTCGGTGACGTCCGGCGAGTAGCTGTGCATCAGCGCCTCGTGGACGGTCGGGTCGAACGGGTCGCCCTTCTGGCCGAAGGAGTTGAGCCCGAGCTTGGTGACGGCCGCTTCCAGTGACTCTGCCACTTTCGCGAAGCCACCGGTGAGCTCGCCGTGATCACGTGCCCGGCCGATGTCGTCGAGCACGGGCAGGAGCTCCTGGAGGGCGCTCGCGACGGCCTGCTCCCGCACGGCTCCGCGGTCGCGTTCGACCCGCCTGCGGTAGTTGGTGTATTCCGCCTGGAGGCGCTGCAGGTCGGACGTCCGCTCGGAGAGCTGGGCCAGCAGGTCCCCGTCCTGCGCCGCCGCCTCACTGGCGGCGGGAGGAGGGGGAGTGTCCTGGTCCTGCGGTCGTTCGCGCACCTGGCCCGTCTCCGGGTCGATCTTGCGGTTGTCGCGGATCACCGGCTCGTCGTGCCCGTTGTCACGCGTCGGCATCACTTGTCCTTCTTCGGCTGGTCTTCGTCGACGATCTCGGCTTCGACCACGTCGTCATCGGCCTTCTGCTGCTCGCCGGCCGCGGCGTCCTGCGGGGCGCCCTCGCCGCCGGGCTGCTGGGCCTGGCTCTGCGCGTAGATCGCCGAGCCCATCTTCTGGCTGACGGTCGCGAGCTTCTCGGCCGAGTTGCGGATGACGTCGGTGTCGGTGCCCTCCAGAGCCTTCTTCAGCTCGGCGAGCGCCTCCTCGACCTCGGTCTTGATCTCGCCGGGGACCTTGTCGTCGTTCTCGCGGAGGAACTTCTCCGTCTGGTAGGCGAGCCCGTCGGCGTTGTTGCGGACCTCGGCCTCCTCGCGGCGCTTCTTGTCCTCGTCGGCGTAGGACTCGGCCTCGCGCATCATCCGCTCGATGTCGTCCTTCGGCAGCGCGGAGCCGCCGGTGATCGTCATCGTCTGCTCCTTGCCCGTGCCCAGGTCCTTGGCGGAGACGTTGACGATGCCGTTGGCGTCGATGTCGAAGGTGACCTCGATCTGCGGGATGCCGCGCGGCGCCGGGGCGATGCCGGTCAGCTCGAAGGTGGCCAGCTTCTTGTTGTAAGAAGCGATCTCGCGCTCGCCCTGGTAGACCTGGATCTGCACCGACGGCTGGTTGTCCTCGGCCGTGGTGAAGACCTCGGAGCGCTTGGTCGGGATCGTCGTGTTGCGCTCGATGATCTTGGTGAAGATGCCGCCCTTGGTCTCGATGCCCAGCGACAGCGGGGTCACGTCGAGCAGCAGGACGTCCTTGACCTCACCCTTGAGCACACCGGCCTGCAGGGCGGCGCCGATGGCGACGACCTCGTCCGGGTTGACGCCCTTGTTGGGCTCCTTGCCGCCGGTCAGCTCCTTGACGAGCTCGGAGACGGCGGGCATGCGGGTCGAGCCGCCGACGAGCACCACGTGGGCGATGTCGGAGATCTTGATGCCGGCGTCCTTGATGACCTGGTGGAACGGGCCCTTGGTCCGCTCGAGCAGGTCGGCGGTCAGCCGCTGGAACTCGGCCCTGGTCAGCTTCTCGTCGAGGTGCAGCGGGCCCTCGGAGGAGGCGGTGATGTAGGGCAGGTTGATGGTGGTCTCGGCCTGGCTGGACAGCTCGATCTTGGCCTTCTCGGCGGCCTCACGCAGGCGCTGGAGCGCCATCTTGTCCTTGGACAGGTCGACGCCGTGGGCGTTCTTGAACCGGTTGGCCAGCTCGTCGACGACCCGCTGGTCCCAGTCGTCACCACCGAGGTGGTTGTCGCCGGAGGTCGCCTTGACCTCGACGAAGCCGTGGCCGTCCTCCTGGCCGACGTCGAGCAGGGACACGTCGAAGGTGCCGCCGCCGAGGTCGAAGACCAGGATCGTCTGGTCCTGCTCCTTGTCGAGCCCGTAGGCGAGGGCCGCCGCGGTGGGCTCGTTGATGATGCGGAGCACGTTGAGGCCCGCGACCGTGCCGGCCTCCTTGGTGGCCTGGCGCTGCGCGTCGTTGAAGTAGGCCGGGACGGTGACCACCGCGTCGGTGATCTTCTCGCCCAGGTAGGCCTCGGCGTCCTGCTTCAGCTTCTGCAGCACGAAGGCGCTGATCTGCTGGGGGGAGAACTTCTTGCCGTCGATCTCCTGGGACCAGTTGGTGCCCATCTCCCGCTTGACGGAGCGGATGGTCCGGTCCACGTTGGTGACGGCCTGTCGCTTGGCGACCTCGCCGACCAGGACTTCGCCGTTCTTAGCGAAGGCGACCACGGACGGCGTGGTCCGCGAGCCCTGCGCGTTGGCGATGACGGTGGGCTCACCGCCCTCGAGGATCGAGACGACGGAGTTGGTCGTCCCAAGGTCGATACCTACCGCACGTGCCATGAGTACGTCCCTGTAGTTAAAGTTGAGTCGGTCAGACTCAACGTACGAATGCCCGGGGTGTTTGTCAAACAGCTTGAGCCTACTCGACTCAACCCGACCCCGGGCACCCGTATTCCCCCTGAGAGTTCCCCCCTCAAACCCTGACGAGACCCCGGCGCGACAGGGGTCGTGTGCGGGGGTCTGGTCGTTCCGTCCTGAAAGTTTTCCGTCCGATACTGGCGGAGCCTGGCGCGACAGGGGTCGTGTGCCGGGGTCTGGGTCTGGGTCTGGTTGAGGTTCAGGGCTTGGCGCCGTCCAGCACCTTGCGCTTGCCGAGCGGGGTCTTGAGCTTGACCGTCGTCGTCTTCTCCACCGCGATCATGATGCAGGCGACGTCCTTGGCCTTCGGGGCGGTGCCCTCGTACAGGGTGACCTTGACGCTCTTGCGCGTCTCCTTGACCTTCACCCGGTCCAGGACGGTGCACGGGGCCACGCCCGACCACCAGATGAGCTTGAGCTTGCGGCCGTGGGACGTCGGTTGCGCCTTGGTCCAGCGGACCTTGTGCGTGTTGATGGTGTCGCCCGTGGGCTTGACCGGTTTCGGAGCCTTCGTGGGAGTGGTCTCAGCGGGAACACTCGCCACGGGGTCAGTGGTGACCGGCGTCTGTGGGGCGGGGGCGGTGGCCTGCTTGGCAGGCGCGGGGGCCCCGCAACTCGTCGCAAGCACCAGACATCCGGCCAGAAGAGTCGCTGTCATTGTGCGCATACCTCTTGGACGAATGGGACGGCTCGCAGGTTCAGCTACCGAATCCGGCGGGTTTCGCGCCGGCGAAGTTAGGGTGGAATATGTGCTGCGTCAGGCCCTGCTAGCCGTATCCAGGAGCGACCTCGTCGAGCGGGTCGTCACCACCTCGCCGCTGACCAGAGACGTGGTCAAGCGCTATGTCGCCGACGACGTCGAAGCGGTCGTCGCCCGGCTGACCCGCGACGGGCTGCTCGTCACCATCGCCCGCCTGGGCGAGGACGTCACCGACCGGGCGCAGGTCGAGCGTGCGGTCCAGGGCTACCTCACGCTGCTCGGCCGGCTGCCTCGCGACGCCGACGTGTCGGTCAAGCTGACCGCGCTGGGGCTGCGGCTGTCCGAGCAGCTCGCGCTCGACAACGCGGCCACCGTCTGCGAGGCCGCCGCGGCCAGGGGAGTGACGGTCACCCTCGACGCCGAGGAGCACGACACGATCGCCAGGCTCGACTCCGTGCACGCCACGCTGCGCAAGGAGTATCCCGACGTGGGCATCGTGGTGCAGGCGTACCTGCCGGACGCCCGTGAGCGCTGCGAGCGGCTCGACGGCGCCCGCGTACGGCTCTGCAAGGGCGCCTACAGCGCGCCCGGCGCCCTCACCTCACGGGCCGACATCGACCGGTCGTTCGCGCGCTGCCTCAAGGTGCTGATGGCGGGCACCGGCTATCCCATGGTCGCCACGCACGACCCGCGGCTGGTGGAGATCGCCTCGGCGCTGGCCGTACTCACCGGGCGGGACGCGACGGGCTTCGAGTATCAGATGCTGTACGGCGTGCGGCCCGCCGAGCAGGCCCGGCTGGCCGGGCTCGGCGCGCAGGTGCGCGTCTACGTGCCCTACGGCGCCGACTGGTACGCCTACCTCATGCGCCGCCTCGCCGAGCGCCCGCGCAACCTGGCCTTCTTCGCCCGGTCGCTGCTGAGCCGGCACTAGCTTCGCCCGGTCGCCTGGGTCTTCTGGGTCTTCTGGGTCGCCTGGGTCGCCCGGTCGCCTGGGTCGCCTGGGTCGCCCGGGTCGCCGGTCAGCAGGCAGCGGCTCGGTAGGCTACTGGGGTGATTGCGATTCTGGGCACGGGCAAGATGGGCGAGGCCCTCCTGTCCGGGCTGCTGCGAGCGGGGTTCGATCCGGGCGACATCATGGCGACGTCCCGCAGGCCGGAGCGGGCGCAGGCGCTGCGCGAGGCCTACGGCGTGCGGACCGTGACCAACACCGAGGCCGCCAAGGCCGCGGAGACGATCATCCTGGCGGTCAAGCCGCAGGACATGGCGGCGCTGCTGGCCGAGATCGCCCCCTATGTCCCCGCCGACCGACTGGTGATCACCGCCGCCGCGGGCATCACCAGCGCCTTCGTCGAGCAGCGTCTCGGCGTCGAAGTGCCGGTCGTCAGGGTGATGTCCAACACGCCGATCCGCTTCGACGAGGCGATGAGCGTGATCTCGGCGGGCGCCCACGCGAGCGAGGAGCACCTCCAGCACACCGAGGACCTGCTCAAGCCGGTCGGCAAGGTGCTGCGCATCCCCGAGTCGCAGCAGGACGCGGCCACCGCGCTGTCGGGCAGCGGGCCCGCCTACTTCTTCTACCTGGTCGAGGCCATGGTCGACGCGGGGATCCTGCTCGGCATGCCCAGGGCGGCCGCGCTCGACATGGTCACCCAGTCGATCGTCGGCGCCGCCGTGATGCTGCGCGACTCGGGCGAGCACCCGGTGATCCTGCGCGAGGCGGTCACCTCGCCCGGTGGCACCACGATCGCGGCGATCGCCGAGCTCGAACGCCACAGCGTCCGCGCCGCCTTCCTGGCCGCCATCGAGGCCGCCCGCGACCGGAGCCGCGAGCTGGCCTCAGGCTGAGCCGCGACCGGAGCCGCGAGCCGCCCGCGACCGGAGCCGCGAGCCGGCCTCGGGCTGGGGCCGGAGTGAGTCCGGGCTGTGTCCGGCCCGAGTTCGGGAGGCCCAAGCCACCCCGGGCACCCTGCTCCTACGATGGGTCGGGTGACGATCCGTCGCGGCATCCCCCCGCTGCTCGTCCTGCTCGCGCTGACCGGCTGCTCGGCCGAGGCACCGGCCGCCGTACAACTGGCCGACGTCAAGCGCGCCCCCGTCACCGAGGTCGTCGAGGCGCCCGCCACCATCGGCGCCCGCGCCACGGCCACCCTCCGCTCGCCCGCCCAGGGCACGATCGCCCACCTGTACGTACGCGAGGGCGACCACGTGCGCAAGGGCCAGATCGTGGCCAAGATCCGTTCGCCGCAGGCCCAGGACCAGCTCAAGCAGGCCCGGCGGGCGTCGAAGTCGGCCGCGCCCGCGACCCCGAGCCTGGGCCGCCCGAACGTCCGGCTCGCCTCCTTCGACACCGGCGCGTTCGACCGCAAGGTGGCCGCGCACTTCGCCAAGGCGCGCAGGGAGGCGAAGAAGATCGACGACGCTCAGGCCCGCAGGCAGCTGCTCAGCGCCATCGGTCTGGCCGAGGCCCAGCACAAGGCGCAGACCAGGGCCCTGAAGTCGATCACCGCGCAGCTCAACCGGTCGATCAACAGCGTGCTGGCCGGGGTCACCAGCGGGTTCAGCGGGCTGACGTCGTCCATGGCGTCGTTGCAAGCGGCCTCCAAGTCCCAGGCGAAGGCCGCGGTCAAGGCGGCGGAGAGCGCGGTGAAGTCGCTCACCGTCAAGGCGCCGTTCGGCGGGGTGGTCACGCTCGGCCGACCCTCGGGCGGCGGCGCCGCGAGCAGTTTGAACGGCCTGCTCAGCCAGCTGCCCACCGGCGGCCAGCAGCTGCCCGCCGACACCTCCGGCGGCTCGGCGAGCGGCGGCACGCCGGTGGCGACCGGTGTTCCCGTGTCGGCGGGCGACCCGATCGTCACCGTCACGGACATCTCGGAGCTCACCCTCTCCGCCGACATCGACGAGACCGACGTGCTGCTGGTCAAGAGGGGAACCAAGGCCACGGTCGAGCTCGACGCGGTCCCCGGCGCGGCCTACACCGCGCGGGTCACGGGCGTCGGCGTGACGCCGATGCCCGGCACGACGGGCGGCGTCAGCTACCCGGTGCAGCTCACGCTCGGCGCGGGCCGGTTCGACGACGGCGCCGCGGCGCCCACCCCCAAACCGGGTATGAGCGCGGTGACGCGGCTGACGGTCCGCGAGTCGCCCGCCGCCATCGCGGCCCCGGCCTCGGCGATCGTCTCCAGCGGGCGCGAGAGCGTGGTCTGGGTGGTCAGGAACGGTACGGCGGAGCGCCGCGTGGTCAAGCTCGGCGCCCAAGGAGAGGCGGTGGTCGAGGTGCTGAACGGACTGTCGGTCGGTGACCGGATCGTGGTCAAGGGCGCGGACTCGGTACGGCAAGGGCAGCGACTGCCATGACCGCCGCCGCATTGGAAGCCGTCGATCTCACCAGGCGCTACCAGCTCGACGGCGTCGCCGTGGAGGCGTTGCGCGGTGTGTCGCTGCGCATCGGCCGCGGCGAGTTCGTGGCCATCATCGGGCCGTCCGGGTCCGGCAAGTCCACGCTGATGCACTTACTCGGCTGCCTCGACCGGCCCACGTCCGGGCGGCTCCGGGTGAACGGGGTGGAGATGTCGCAACTGTCCGACACCCAGCTGGCCGAGCTGCGCAACAAGACGATCGGGTTCGTGTTCCAGTCGTTCCACCTGCTGGCCAGGACCTCGGCGCTGGAGAACGTGGCGCTGCCGCTGGTCTACCGGGGGGTGGGGAAGGCCGAGCGCCGGGCCAGGGCGCGGGCCGCGCTGGAGGCGGTGGGTCTGGGGCACCGGATGGAGCACCGGCCCTCGCAGATGTCCGGCGGCGAGCAGCAGCGCGTGGCGATCGCCAGGGCGCTGGTGGGCGAGCCGAAGGTGCTGCTGGCCGACGAGCCGACGGGCAATCTCGACACTCGCAACGGCGCCGAGGTCATGGCCATACTCGACCGGCTCAACAGTGACAGCGGGGTGGCCGTGGTGCTGGTCACGCACGAGCCGGAGGTCGCGGGACACGCCCGGCGGCAGATCCACGTACGCGATGGGCTGATCGAGCTGGACACCGGCGCCCAGGAGAGCAAGGAGAGCGAGCAGAGCAAAAGGAGCGAGCAGGGCGCAAGGGAGAAGAGGGACGGCGGCGGCGCGGGGTGAGGGGGCGCGAGGCGTTCGGCATGGCGCTGGAGGCGCTGCGGGTCAACCGGATGCGCAGCGTGCTGACCATGCTCGGGGTCGTCATCGGCGTGCTCGCCGTGGCGATCCTGGTGGCCGTCGGCACCGGCGCGAAGGACGCGGTGGAGAAGGAGATCTCCGGCCTCGGCACCAACATCATCCTGGTCGTCCCTGGCCGGCTCACCGTGGGCGCGGCGCCGACCCAGAGCAAGCTCAACCTGGCCGACGTCGCGTACGTGCGGCGCGTGGTCGGCGACCCGGCCAAGGTGACGGTGTCGCTGCAGTCGGGCGAGACCGTACGCGTCGGCGGGACCGAGGCGTTCGTCACCGTCGTCGGCACCGACCAGAACCTCACCAACATCTTCGACCGCCCGCTCGACAAGGGCCGTCACCTGAGCGGGACCGACGTCGACACCCGGCGCCGGGTCGCCGTGCTCGGCTCCGAGGTGGCCGACAAGCTGTTCGGCGACCTCGATCCGATCGGGCGGCAGCTGACGATCTCCGGGGCGCGGTTCCGGGTCGTCGGCGTCTACGCCAAGATCGGCCAGACCTTCGGGGTCTCGCGCGACCAGGAGGTGCACATCCCGGTGACGACGGCCCAGCGGCTGCTCGGCATCGCCAGGGTCAACGGCATCGCGGTAGGCGCGTCGGGGCCCGACGAGATCGAGCCGCTCCAGAGCCGGGTCGTGGCGGCGCTGACCGACAGGTATCCGGGGGAGAAGTTCTCGGCCGTCACGCAGACCCAGCTGCTCGGCACGATCGGCAGCGTGCTCGGCATGCTCACCGGCGTGCTGGCCGCGATCGCCGGCATCTCGCTGCTGGTGGGCGGCGTGGGCGTGTCCAACATCATGCTGGTCAGCGTCCGGGAGCGGACCCGTGAGATCGGGCTGCGCAAGGCGCTCGGGGCCAGGCAGCGCGACGTGCTGACCCAGTTCCTGATCGAGGCGGTGCTGCTGACGACGATCGGCGGCGTCATCGGGATCCTGCTCGGCGTCGGCGGCGCCCTCGCCATCCAGGCGCTCACGCCGGTGCCCGCCTCGATCACCTGGTGGTCGATCGCGCTGGCGTTCGGCGTCTCGGCGGCGGTGGGCGTGTTCTTCGGCGTCGCGCCCGCGCGGAGGGCCGGCCGGTTGGACCCGGTCATAGCCCTCCGCGCCGAGTGACGCGCTCAGTGACGCGCGCTCAGTGACGCGCGCCCAGCGACGCGCTTAGCGGCGTGATTACGCGTCGCGGCGCCGCATCAGCACGGCGCCCGCGATCACCGCGACCGCCACCCAGGCGAGGTAGACCGCGAACCCGCTCCACGGGCCCAGGGAGCCGCGGCTGTCGCCGGACACGATCAGCAAGCCGGCGTTCGTGGTGAAGTATGCGGCCACGGTCCTGCCCCACTCGCCCGGGAGCTGGATCGCGACGCTGGGCAGTACCAGGATCAGTGAGATGGCCGACACGATCGCGCCCGGCGTGTGCCTGATCAGTGTGCCCAGTCCGAGCCCGAACAGCCCGCACGCGGTCAGGTAGAGACCGGACCCGAGCGTAGCCCGCGCCACCTCCCCCATCTCGATGGACGGTGGCTGGGCGATCGCCAAGCCGACGCCCACCGCGACGGCCGACGCGACCAGGCACACGACGAGCGACACCGCGACGAACACCACGATCTTGCCGGTCAGCAGGCGCATGCGCTGGGGCACTGCCATGAGCGAGGTGCGGATCCCCCCGGTGCGGTATTCGCTGGAGATCACCAGAACGCCCAGGGTGGCCATGGAGATCGAGGCCATCATCGCCCCGGTCAGGCTCAACATGATCGCCTCCGAGCCCGGGACCGGCCCCTTGGCCATGCCCTTGGCCGAGGCGTTGAGGAGGACGGAGAAGCCCAGCATCAGCACGGCGGTGGTGGCCAGGGTCCACACCGTCGAGCGGACAGAGCGGATCTTGGTCCATTCGGACCGGAAAATGTCGATCATGATGAGTACTCCAGGCTGTCCTTGGTGAGCTCCATGTAGGCCGCTTCGAGCGAGGGCTGGACGAACGTCAGTTCCTCCAGCGGCAACCCGGCCCGCGCGGTGATCGTGCCGATCTCCAGCGGCGTCACCCCGGTCACCCTCAGGTGGTCGGTGTGCAGGTCACCGACCTTGATCAGATCGGCCACCTCGGCCAGGCGGGGCGAGCGCACCCGTACGTACGACTGAGAGCTGCGCCCGATGAACTCCGACATGCTCGTGTCGGCGATCAGCGCGCCCTTGCCGATCACCACCAGGTGGTCGGCCGTCTGCGCCATCTCGCTCATCAGGTGGCTGGAGACGAACACCGTGCGCCCCTCGGCCGCCAGCTTCCGCATGAACGTGCGGATCCACAGGATGCCGTCCGGGTCCAGCCCGTTGACGGGCTCGTCGAAGAGCAGGATCTCCGGATCGCCGAGCAGTGCGGCGGCGATGCCGAGCCGCTGCGACATGCCGAGCGAGAACCCGCCGACCCGCCGCTTGGCCACCTTGGTCAGGCCGACCTCCTCCAGCACCTCCTCCACCCTGCTCGCCGGGATGGCGTTGGTCTGGGCGATGGCCAGCAGGTGGTTGCGGGCGCTGCGCCCGCCGTGCACGGCCTTGGCGTCGAGCAGCGCGCCGACCTTGCGCAGCGGGTGCCGCAGCTCCCCGTACGGCCTGCCGTCCACGAGGACCGACCCGCCCGACGGGTGGTCCAGGCCTAGGATCATGCGCATGGTCGTCGACTTCCCGGCGCCGTTCGGTCCCAGGAACCCGGTCACCTGGCCGGGTTCGACGTCGAAGGACAGGTCCGCCACGGCCACGGTGCCGCCGTAGCGCTTGCTCAGGTTCGTTGCCCGGATCGCGGTCATGATCCAAGCGTGGCCGGGCGGGAACGGGATTTCGTCCTGCTGGAGGACCGTTCGCGGGCGCGGTCTCTGGGACCCTGCTCCTACTCTCCAGGGGTGATCAGCGCCGCCTCGTAGGCCACGATCACCGCTTGGGCCCGGTCCCGGACGCCGATCTTGGCGAACAGGCTCGTCACGTGGTTCTTGACGGTCGAGGGGGAGACGTCCAGCTCCTCGGCGATCTCCGCGTTGGACCTGCCGCGGGCGATCAGGACGAGCGTCTCGCGCTCGCGCTCGGTCAGCCCGTCCAGCTTCGTGGGAGCCGCCCGGCGGCGCGGTCGCGCAGCTCGTACGAACGTGCCGATCAGGCGGGTCAGCAGGCGCGGCGCCACGGCGGACTCGCCGCGGTGCACCACGCGGACGCCCTCGACCAGCTCCTCGGGGGAGACGTCCTTGGGCAGGAACCCGGCGGCGCCCGCCCGCAGGGCCGCCACCACGTTCTCGTCCAGGTCGAACGTGCTCAGCGCGAGCACCCGCACACCGGGCGACTCCACGGTGATCCGTTCGGTCGCGCGAACCCCGTCGAGGCCCGGCATGTGCAGGTCCATCAGCACCACGTCCGGGCGCAGCCGCTCGCACAGCGCGACCGCCTCCGCGCCGTCGGCCGCCTGGCCCACCACGCGCATGTCCGGCTGGGCGTCGAGCATGAGCTGGAAGCCCTTGCGCACCAGCGCGTGGTCGTCAGCCAGCAGTACGGTGATCATGTCGTCTCCAGGGGAATGCGGGCGCGCACCAGGAAGCCGCCCTCCAAACGGGGGCCCGTGCTCAGGAGGCCGCCGCACAGGGTCACGCGCTCGGCCATCCCGTCCAGCCCGAACCCCGGAGCCGGGGCGTTCCGGCTGCCCGCCGCGGGCAGGCCGTCGTCGATGACCTCCACCTCGACCGCCTCGCTCTCGTACGCCAGCCGGACGCTGGCCCGCGCCCCCACGGTGTGCTTGCGGGTGTTGGTCAGCGCCTCCTGCACGATCCGGTAGACGGCGTGGTCGACGGTCGTCGGCAGCGTGACGGGCTCGCCGATCACGGTCAGGCTCGTGGGCAGTCCGGCGGTCGCGGCCTCCTGGACCAGCGCCGGCAGCCGGGCGGCGCCCACCCCGGTCGCGGCGTCGGCGCCCCCCTCGACCCTGAGCAGCCCGTCCGTGGTGACCACGCCGCCGGCTCCGACCGGGTCGTCGGCCCTGAGCACGTTGAGGAGCTGGCGCATCTCCGCCAGTGCCTGACGCGCGGTCCGCTCCGCCCCGGCCAGGGCGTCATGGGCGGCGTCCTCGCTCGGCGGCAGGGTGGCCCTGGCGCCGCCGACCAGCACGTTGATGACGCTGATGTGGTGGGCCACGACATCGTGCAGTTCCCTGGCGATGCGCCGCCGCTCGGCGCGGACCGCGCTCTCGGTGGCCTCCCGCTGGCCGCGCTCCCTGAGCTCGGCGCGGACTCTGACGAACTGGCCGACGACTATGGGGGCCAGCGGGTACAGCCCGATCATCCAAGCGCCGGGTACCGGCCTGGTCAGGTGGTTGGCCAGAGCGTAGACCACGCCCCCGCCAACGGCGGTGAGCGCGGCGGTCCTGCCCGGGGTGTAGCGGCCCACGCTGTAGAAGGCGATCGTCGAGGAGATGTTGGCCGACGCCATGATGCCGGCGGCCATGCCGAAGATCTCACCGGCGGTCTCGATCGCGGCGACTGTGACGGGCCGGGTCCGCCGTAACAGCAGCGGGAACGTGCTGAGAATGAAGAGGCCGGCGCCCATGGCGACGTCCGGGTAGCCCTGGCGCAGCACGGAGACCAGGCCGACGCTCGCGGCCCCGACGAGCACGGTCACCAGCGTGATGTCGAAGACGCGCGGACGCTTGAAGAAGCGCCATGCGGCCGTGACGCGTCGCATGAAGCGCATGATCCAACCCTATGTGGCAGTTATTGAAAAGCGGCGATATTTCGCCGGAACAGCCCCCGTCACCGTCTGGACGCGGCCAGTTGACGCTGCGGTAACGTCGCTTCAAGGGCGAGGGACGGGAGCAAGAATGAGTTCTACGGCACGGGCCATCTGGGACGATGCTCTCACTTCCTACGATTTCGGGCCGAGTCATCCGCTGGCGCCCGTCAGGGTGGAGCTGACGATGGCGCTCGCCCGTGAGCTCGGCGTGCTGGACAAGATCGAGGTGGTCGGCTGTGTGCCCGCCACCGACGACGAACTGGCCCTGGTGCACCGGCGCGACTACATCGAGGCCGTCAAGCGCGTCTCCGCCTCCGGTGGGGCCGACCTGTCCGTGGGGCTCGGCACGTCCGACAATCCGGCCTTCAAGGGCGTACACGATGCCTCGGCGCTCATCGCGGGCGCGACGCTCGCGGCCGCCCGCGCGGTCTGGGAGGGCACGGCCGAGCACGCGGTCAACATCTCCGGCGGTCTGCACCACGCGATGGCCGGTAACGCCAGCGGCTTCTGCGTCTACAACGATCCGGCGCTGGCCATCGCCTGGCTGCTCGCGCAGGGGGTCGGCCGCATCGCCTATGTGGACGTCGATGTGCACCACGGCGACGGCGTGCAGGCGCTGTTCTACGACGATCCCCGGGTGCTGACGATCAGCCTGCACGAGAGCCCGCGCACGCTGTTCCCCGGCACCGGCTACCCGGGGGAGACGGGCGCGGAGGGCACGGCGGTCAACGTGGCGCTGCCCGCGGGCTGCGGAGACGAGGGCTGGCTGCGGGCCTTCGACTCGGTCGTGCCGCCGCTGCTGCGCGAGTTCCGGCCGGAGATCCTGGTGACCCAGCACGGCTGCGACAGCCACGCGCTCGACCCGCTCGCCAACCTGATGCTCAGCCTCGACGGTCAGCGCACCGCCTACTCCGCCCTGCACCGGCTGGCGCACGAGACGGCCGGCGGCCGGTGGCTCGCGACGGGCGGGGGCGGCTACGAGTTGGTCCAGGTGGTGCCGCGGGCCTGGACGCACCTGATGGCCGAGCTGTCCGGGCATCCGCTCGACCCGGCCACCCAGACACCCCCGGCCTGGCGGGCGTTCGTACGGGAGCGGACGGGCGAGACGCCCCCGCTGACCATGACGGACGGCAGAAATCCGGAATTTCGCGACCTAGCTGGTGGTTATGACCCAGCAGACCCCATCGACCGTGCGGTCATGGCGACCCGACAGGCGGTCTTCCCCCTGCACGGCCTCGACCCGATGCCTTAGGGAGAGTTGTGCTCAGCCGCGACCAATTCCGCGAACACCTGGTCCGCACCCGGATCGCCGGCGAGGTCGCCACGTCGCGCGAGAACAATCTCGACCACTACAGCTCGGTGGCCAACCGCGATCCCTATTACATGCTGGGACTCACCCTGGAACAGCCTTGGTCGTTCCGTGACGTCCTCGCGCAGATGGTCAAGGCGGCCGGCGTGCAGGCCGACGCGGGACACCGCTGGGGCCAGGACACCATCGACCCCGACCTGACGATCGACGCGCTCGACGCCATGGCCGACCGGATCGCCGGCGTGCTGTCGCGGGACAAGCCGCGGCTGCTGTTCGCCACCGGGCACCCCACGGGCCTGCTCGTCGTCCACTTGGCGCTCGCCCGGTTCGCCGTGGAGCGCGGGGCGACGCTGCTGACGCCGGCCGAGGGCTGGACCTACTCCGGATCGGGTTTCGGACGCGCACGTAAGATCCGCTACCTCCAGGACATCGCCATGCTCGATGACAAGGGCGGATTCGTGCACACCCACGACTCCGCCCCGATGGAGCGGATGCTGACCGTCCTGGGCGAGGTCACGCCGGACCTCGTCATCGCCGACCACGGCTGGGCGGGAGCGGCTGGAGAGGCGGGTGTGCCGACGGTGGCGTTCGCCGACAGCAACGACCCCGGACTCTTCCTCGGCGAGGCCGAAGGCAAGATCGACGTGGTCGTACCCCTCGATGACAATGTGCTACCGCGCTACTACGAGCCGCTGATCGCCCATCTTGTCACACGAGCCTCACAGGCCCTTTGAGTTCAATTCGGTCATCCCCATACTGTCTTTTCGCGCCTGCATTCCAAGAGGCTCGCAGTCCCTTTGCCAACTTTTGAGGGGGCCTGGGCGACTCTTATGTGTGACAAGTTGGACAGTTCCAACGTCCAGGCGAGGTGCTCAAGCCGGTGGTTAACCAGCGATTTTGCTGGTTTGGCTGACAGGTAGCTCCGTCAGCTGAGAAAATAGGGGGTTTGCGCTGTCGGAGTCCCGACTTACGCTGACGGCAGTACACGTGCGTGAGCAGTGGCACCAGTGGGGATAACCCGTAAACACGTGCGGAAGAGGCGTCCGATGGGTGCAGGCGAAAGACCTCTCAGTGAGGTGAAGTTCCTGACGGTGGCGGAAGTGGCCACGGTCATGCGGGTGTCCAAGATGACGGTGTACCGCCTGGTGCACTCTGGCGAGCTGCCGGCCATCCGAGTCGGTCGGTCGTTCAGGGTGCCCGAGCAGGCGGTCCACGACTATCTGCGGGAGGCCTACATCGAGGCAGGGTAGATCTTGAGGTAGCGGCGTATGCCACACGCCGTGAATGCCGTCGTGGGAGACGCCCGGTCGCCACCGAGCGGCCGGGCTCACCCCCAGGGGGCGATCCACAGCCGATCGCCGGTAGTCTGTGATCCGGTGTGCGCTCGCGCATCGGTTCAGATCTGCTATCAGTACCTGGGGGTCCCGTGGGCTCTGTGATCAAGAAGCGCCGCAAGCGGATGGCCAAGAAGAAGCACCGCAAGCTGCTCAAGAAGACGCGCATCCAGCGGCGCAACAAGAAGTAACAGACGCAGCTGCGAGGCGCTGATGACCCACACCGTGCTCGTCACCGGGGTCTCGCGCCACGTGGGCGCTCGGATGGCGAGCGTGCTCGCCGCCGACCCGGACATCAGTCGCGTCATCGGAGTGGACACCGTGCCGCCCCCCTCGCTGACGCGAGATGGCGGCATCTCCCTCGGCCGGACGGAGTTCGTCCGGGTCGATCTGCGCAGCCCCGACATCGCTCAGGTGATCGCGGCTGCCGACATCGACACCGTTGTGCACATGAGCCTGGTCAGCGCTCCGTCGCGGGGCGCGGGCAGGGCCGTGATGAAGGAGCACAACGTCATCGGCACCATGCAGTTGCTCGGTGCCTGCCAGCGGTCGGCGACCGTGCGGCGCGTGGTGGTCCGTTCGACCACCGCCGTCTACGGTTCGTCGCCACGGGATCCGGCGGTGTTCACGGAGGACCTGGAGCCGCACGACGGCCCGAGCCACGGCTACGCCAAGGACGCCGTCGAGGTGGAGGGCTACGTGCGCGGTTTCGCGCGTCGTCGGCCCGACATGGCGGTCTCGCTGCTGCGCTTCGCCAACTTCATGGGTCCCGGCGTCGACTCGCCGCTCACCCGCTACTTCACCCAGCCGGTGCTGCCGACCGTGTTCGGCTTCGATCCGCGGCTGCAGTTCGTCCATGAGGACGACGCCGTCGAGGTGTTGCGGCGGATGGCGACCGAAGATCACCCCGGCACGTACAACGTGGCCGGGGCAGGCGTGTTGCTGCTGTCGCAGTGCGCGCGCCGGGCGGGGCGGCCGTCGTTGCCGCTGTTCGCGCCCGCCTTCCGCCTGCTGGGCGATGCCGCGCGCCGCGCCGGACTGGTCGACTACTCGCCCGAGCAGGTCCGGCTGATGAGCCATGGCCGGGCGGTCGACTGCTCCAGGCTGGAGGCCGAGCTGGGCTGGAAGCCCAAGTTCACCACCGGAGCGGCTTTCGACGACTTTCTGCGCTCGCGGGGGCTGCACCCGCTCGGAGGTGTGCGGCATTGAGCGTCCCGGACGACGAGGCCCGCGTGATCCCCATCAGCTCGGCACCCTCCTTCGAGGAGCCGGAGCCGCTCGCCAGGCTGCTGGCCTTCATCCGCCGGCGCATCACCGGCGACTACGAGGTCGACGAGTTCGGCTATGACGCCGAGCTGACGGACAAGGTGCTGCTGGAGCTGATCAGGCCCCTCTACCACCACTGGTTCAGGGTCGAGACGGTCGATCTGAAGAACGTGCCCGATGAGGGCGGCGCGCTGGTCGTGGCCAACCACTCCGGCACGCTGCCGGTCGACGCGCTGATGATGCAGGTGGCGCTGCACGACGAGGCCGACCGGCCGCTGCGGCTGCTCGGCGCCGACCTGGTCTACCAGCTTCCGATGCTCGCCCACCTGTCGCGCAAGACCGGCCACACGCTGGCCTGCCGCGAGGACGCCGACCGGCTGCTGCGCAAGGGCGAGCTCGTCGGGGTGTTCCCCGAGGGGTTCAAGGGCGTCGGCAAGCCGTTCTCCGAGCGCTACAAGCTGCAGCGCTTCGGCCGCGGTGGGTTCGTCGCGTCGGCGATCCGCGCCGGGGTGCCGATCCTGCCCACCGCCATCGTGGGCGCCGAGGAGATCTACCCCAAGATCGGCGATCTGCCGACGCTGGCCAGGCTGCTCGGCCTGCCCTATCTGCCGATCACCCCGCTCTTCCCGCTGCTCGGCCCGCTCGGCCTGGTGCCGCTGCCGTCGAAGTGGATGATCCAGTTCGGGGAGCCCATCCGTACCGACGAGTACGACGCGGCGGACGCCGACGATCCGGTGCTGGTGTTCAACCTCACCGATCACATCCGCGAGATCATCCAGCAGATGCTCAACGAGCTGAGGCTGCGCCGCGGCCCCGCCTTTCCGCCATTCTTCTGAACTCAACAGAATCTTGACATGATCGGTCAAGCCATCAAGGATGGGGAAACCGAGCAAGGCAAGACGGCGGCTGGACACCCATGGGTTCGACACCTAGGGAGCGTGCATGAGACGGCTCGTCGACTCCGTGCTCGTCACGAACGCTGGCGACCAGGTGATCCTGTCGACCGGCTCGCGTGACGGATTATCGCTGCGGGGCGACCTCGACCGCGTCGAGCAGGCGGTCACGCTGCTGCGGGACGGCGTCGACGACAGTGAGATCCACGCGGACCGGCTGCTGGCCGACCTGGTGGCGGCGCTGACGCACATGGGGTGGCTCACCTCGGAGCCGCCGCAGTCGGCGGCCGAGTCCACGGGCCGGCTCGCCCGCCAGCACGGCTACCTGACACTTTTCGCCCCCGACGCGCGCGAGCTCCAGTCGCGGATCGCCGCCTGCACGATCATGCTCCTCGGCGTGGGCGGCATTGGCGCGGTCGCGGCCCAGCATCTGGGCGCCGCCGGGGTCGGCCGCATCGTGGCCGTCGATCCCGACGTGGTCGAGCTGCACAACCTCAACAGACAGCTGCCGTACACGACAAGGGACGTGGGCGTGCCCAAGGTCGACGCGCTCAGCGCGCGGCTGCGTGACTTCGCGCCCGAGACCGAGGTGGTGTCCGTACGGCGGCGTGTCGCCAGTGCGGCCGACCTCGACGGCCTGCCGCACGTGGACCTCGTCCTCATCGGCGCCGACGAGCCCGCCGAGCTGGCCGACACGGTCTGGCGGTGGTGCCGCGAACGTGACGTGGCCATGAGCCGTGCGGCCGTCGCCCACGAGCACGGCCACTGGGGCCCGCTGCTGTCGCCCCGCGAGGGACACTGCCACACCTGCTTCGAGCACGCCCGTGAGGCCGGGCTGTCGCGCGAGCGGCGGCTGGAGGGCGGTCACGGTCCCACGCCGTGGTCGTTCGGCGCCACCAACACGGTCATCGCGGCCTGGGCCGTGCACGACATCGTCCAGTACATCGCCACGTCCGAGTGCCCCACGCTCAACCGCCGCGCCCACCTGGACTTCGCCCACGGTGAGCTGCACTTCCTCGACGGTCCCCGCTGCACCTGCAACCAGTAGCGGGCCGCCGGTGTTCTCCGACTGAGAACACACCGGAAGCGAAGGAAAACTATGGATCTGCAACTTACCGGCCGCGTCGCCATCGTCACCGGGGCGTCCAAGGGCATCGGCCTGGCCGTGACCAATACCCTGATCGAGGAGGGCGCCCACGTCGTCGCGGCCTCCAGGACCCGCACCCCCGAGCTGCCCGGCAAGGCGGTGCACGTGCCGGTCGACCTGATGGACCCGCAGGCGCCCGCCGAGGTGGTCGCCCGCGCGGTCGAGGAGTTCGGGCGGGTGGACATCCTGGTCAACAACGCCGGCGGCCCGCCGCCCGGCGTGACGCTGCCGCACGCCGGGTTCATGACCTCGGACGACGACACCTGGCGGGGGATGTTCGAGTTCAACCTGTTCTCGGTCATCCGGATGATCCGCTCCGCCGTACCGGTGATGCTGGAGGGCGGCGGCGGCTCGATCGTCAACGTCTCCTCCGTCACCGCCCGGCAGCCTTCGGCGGTGAACATGGACTACGGCGCGGCCAAGTCGGCCCTCACCTTCGTCAGCAAGGCGGTCGACGAGGAGTACGGCCCGCAGGGCATCCGGGTCAACACCGTCTCTCCCGGGCCCGTGCTCACCCCCTGGTGGACCGACGAGGGCGGCGCGGCTGACGTCTTCGGGGGCATGGTCGGCGCCGACCGGGACAGCGTGATCACCAAGGTGGCCCCGGAGATGATGAAGCTGACGACGGGCCGCCTGGTCACCCCGCAGGAGGTCGCCGACGCGATCGCGCTCCTGGTCTCGCCCCGCTCCGGCAGCACGGCGGGCGCCGACCTCGTGATCGACGGAGGTTGCGTCAAGGAGGTGTGAGCGCGAACTCCGCGGTTTGCGGCGGCCCGCTGAACGTGGACCACCGTGAACCTGAATGGCGGGTTGTGGTGATACATCCCTGACCGACTTCCCCCGCAGAAGGGCGGAGATGATCACGCAACCCGCCACCAGGGGTGCGGACGCAGAGCTCGTGCACGCTTCGCTGACCGATCCTGAAGTGTTCGCCGAGCTCTTCGACCGCTACTCCGCCATGCTCTACAGGTACGTCTCCAAACGGCTGGGCCCCGAGCCCGCCGAGGACATCGTCGGCGAGACGTTCCTGGTCGCTTTCTCCCGCAGGAAGAGCTACGACCCGAGCTATCCAGACGCCCGGCCGTGGCTCTTCGGCATTTTGACCAAGCTCGTCTCCCGGCATCACCGCACCGAGGCGGCCCGCTACCGCGCCCTGCAGCGCGCCCCTGTCGACGCCGACGTGGAGTCCCCGGCCGACCGCGTGGCCGCCGGGGTGACCGCGCAGGCGTCGCGCCCCGAGCTGGCCAGCGCGCTGGCCGCCCTGCCCGCCAAGGACCGCGACGTGCTCCTGCTGATCGCTTGGGGCGATCTGACGTACGAGGAGGTCGCGCGGGCGCTCGGCATCCCGATCGGCACCGTACGCTCCCGCCTCAACAGGGGCAGGCGGAAGGTACGCGCGGCGCTCGGCGACACCAACCCGATGCTTGAGGAGGAGTGACGATGGACGACCTGAAGATGCTCCGCGACCTCGGCAGGGAGCTCGAACACCAGCCTCCGGCGACGCTGGTCCGCCAGCGGCAGCGCCTGCTCCAGGCCAGACCGCGGCGCAGGCGGTTGACGTGGCTGCTGACGGGTCTCGTCGCGGTGGCCACGATGGCCACCGTGGCCACCGTCGCCGTGCCCACGCTGATGCTGGCGGGCCGCCAGACCGTGCCTCAACCGGCAGGTGCCCGCCCGGCCAACACGAGCGGCACGCTGAACGTGCTCCTGGTCGGCAGCGACAGCCAGGGAGGTTCGGACAGGTTCGACAACGGAGCCCGCTCCGACACGCTCCTGCTGCTGCATCTGCCGGCCGACCGGACGAAGGCCACGATCATCTCCTTCCCCAGGGACTCGATGGTGCGGATCCCCGCCTGCGGGTCCCAGCCGGCCAGGAAAGACATGATCAATCAGGCGTTCCGTATCGGCGGTCTCGCCTGTTCGGTGAAGACGGTCGAGACGCTGACGAAGGTGCGTGTCGACCACATGATGGAGGTCGAGTTCTCGGGCGTGGAGGCCATCGTGAACGCCCTCGGCGGGGTCGAGGTCACGTTGCCGCAGGCGGTGGATGACAAGAACACGAAGCTGAGGCTCTCTGCGGGCAAGCACTTGCTCAACGGCAAGCAGGCGCTGGGCTACATCCGGTTGCGTCACTACGGCGACGGGTCGGACATCCAGCGCATCAAGCGCCAGCAGGTGCTCATGATGTCGATGCTGAAGAAGGCCAAGCAGCGGCTGAAGGATCCGGCGGCCCTGCGCTCCTTCCTCACCACGGCCGGCAAGTCGTTCAAGACCGACCCGGAGTTCGACCTCGACACCATGATCGGCATCGCCGGGACGCTGGAGAAGACCAAGATGCCCTTCGTCATGGTCCCCTGGGAGCCCGATCCCGACGACCGGAACCGGATCGTGTGGAAGCAACCGGAGGCGGAGCAGCTCTTCGCCAGCTTGCGGTAGTTGCCCCTGGGGGTTCGTCCACATGACCGTCTCGATCCCTGCGACGGTCCGTGGTGGTTGAGGTCCTTGGGAGGGACACCCCCTCCGGGGGCGGAAGAAGCCGGTTTGTGGTGGCTCGGGTCCCTTGGACGGATACCCCTCCGGAGGAGGGAAGCAGCCGGTCCGTCGTGGCTGGGGGCCTTTGGGGACGCCCCTCCGGGGAGAGGAGGAGGAACCGGGTCGTCGTGGCTGGGGCACTGTTGGGATGCCCCTCCGGGGAGAGGGAGCAGCCGGTCCGTCGTGGCCGAGGTCTCCTGGAGGGGATGCCCGGGTCGGCTACTGCGTTGAGCGGTAGTGCTTGCGGAGGGCGATGCCGGCGGCGATGCCGCCGGCCACCGCTCCGACGCCCGCGGCGATCGGCAGGGCGGTCAGCGTCGCCTTTCTGCCGGTACGGAAGTCCTTGATCGGCCAGTCGTGCTTCTTGGCGTGCTCGCGCAGCTCGCTGTCGGGGTTGATGGCCACCGGCTTGCCGACCAGCGACAGCATCGGCAGGTCGTTGGCCGAGTCGCTGTAGGCGGTGCACCGGGTGAGGTCGAGGCCCTCCCTGCGGGCCAGCGCCCGCACCGCCTCGGCCTTGGCCGGGCCGTGCAGCAGGTCGCCGACCAGCCGCCCGGTGTAGACGCCGTTGGTGGTCTCGGCCACCGTGCCGAGCGCGCCGGTCAGGCCGAGGCGCTGGGCGATGACCCTGGCCAGCTCGACCGGCGTGGCCGTGACCAGCCAGACGCGCTGGCCGCGGTCGAGGTGGCTCTGCGCGAGCGCTCGGGTGCCGCCCCAGATGCGGTCGGACATGACCTCGTCGTAGATCTCCTCGCCCAGCCGGATCACGTCGTCGACCTTCGCGCCCGCGACGAACGCCAGCGCGGTCTCGCGGGCCACCGCGATGTGCTCGGGGTTCTCGTTGCCGCGCAGCCGGAACACCGCCTGGCCGACGGCGAACTTGAACAGGTCAGAGGTGGTGAACAGGCCGCGCGTCGCCAGGCCCCTGGCGAAGTGGTAGATGGAGGCGCCGCGCATCATCGTGTTGTCGACGTCGAAGAAGGCGGCCGCCTGCTGGTCGGGCTCCGTAGGGGTCACCGTCACCGCGGCCGCCGCTGCGGCCTCGCCGGCGAGCTCCGCCTCCGCCTCGCGCTGTCGTCGCATTAGCCGCCACATGCGCCTCAGCTTATCGAAGGTCCGCTGAAAGCCTCGGCCTTCGGTTCGGGCCGGGGATGAATGCGGTCCTGTCAGATGGCCCGCCGGAGGCGGGACAGCCCGGGGTAAGTAGCGCGGACCCGGAAGCGGTCAGGTCGTGTTGGCGGGTCGCAGGTACCGGCTGGAGTTCGACTTCGGGCAACAGATGTTCGCCGAGCGGCTGGGCGGGATCTGCCGCAGCGTGTGGAACACCGGCCGCGAATACCGGGGTGAGGCGCCTACCTCAGTTACGAGGAGCAGTGCGCACAACTCGCCGAGGCGAAGAAGGATCCGTACTGCGACTGGCTCGCCGACGCTCCCGCCCAGGTCATCCAGCAGACGCTGAAGGACCTGGACCAGGCGTGCCGACAGCACGGCACCTGGAAGGTGCGTTGGAAGTCGCGGACGAAGTGGAAGCCGTCGTTTCGGTTCCCCACCGCGAAACACATCCCCGTCGAGCGGATCAAGGACGGGTGGGGCCGGGTGTTGCTGCCGAAATTCGGGTGGGTGAAGTTCCGGATGTCACGCCCTCTGGGGGGACGGTGAAGTCCGCGACCGTCTCGCGCGACGGCAGGCACTGGTTCATCTCGTTCCTGGTGCAGGACGGCCTCACTCGGGTTGAACACCACCTTCATCTCGATGCGCACGCCGGGGTGGACCGGGGTGTGGTCACGGCCGCGGTCACCTCCGACGGGGAGTTCTTCGATCGCCGCCACGCCGGAACCGGTAGTTTGTCCAGTCTGGTGCCACCCCCTGAGTGCAAACAGGACAGGCAGCCCGATCTGGGGTTCCTCACTCCGGGCGAGGCGGAACGCTATCTGCGGCTCCAGCGGCGGCTTGCCCGGTCGAAGAAGGGCTCCCGGCAGCGTGAACATGTCGTCGCGGCGATGGGCGACATCATGCGCCGCGTCCGGTGGCGTCGCGCGGATTTCAACGCCCAGGCCGCGCACCGCCTCACCCGCCGCTACGCCATCGTGGTCCTGGAGAACCTCAACATCGACGGCATGACCACCAGCGTGCGGCGCAGGCCTGCGGGCACACCGAGCACGCCGACATCGTCGGGGCGAAGAACACGTTGGTCAGATATCGGGCGGCCGGGCTGGTCGTTCCAGGGCGTGGAGACCCATCCGGGTCCGTGAAGCGTCAAGCACCCCGTTCCACAGCGCGAGCCGCGCAAGCGGCATGAGCTGCCGCGTAAGCGGCACGGGAACCTCCGTCCCTTTAGAGCGGAGAGCAGGTCAACTAGCGCGGGGCCACAAGCCCGTCTATGTAGTCGAGGTAGCCCGTCGCCTTGTCCTGTTGATCCCCGTCCATCCGTTCGAGCATTGGTTCGACCATGTTTTTCTGGTCGCGCGCGAACCGGTTGATCTTCGGTGAGCGCGGCTCGGCCCGCTCCAGCCTCCTGATGCCGGACCGGGTCGAGTCCTCCATCTCCTTGAGCGTCTTGGTGACCAGCGGTCCGTCGCCGGACGAGCCGAGCAACTGGGCGACTTCGGCCGCCCGGGTCTTGGCCGAGACCAGCTCGCGCTCGGCCCGCTGCACGTCGTCGGTGCTGAGCCGGACCAGCGTGCTCTCCGCGGCGCGCTTGAGCGGGTAAAGCGTGTCGCCGGGCAGTGCGTGGTAGGTGGCGAAGGCCGACAGCATCATGGCCGCCGCCAGGCCGAACGTGGCGGCCTGGGAGAGCCAGGAGAGCCGCCGCCCCGGACGGCGATGGGAACGGCGGGCCCGTACGGGCTCGGGGAGGCGCTGTGCGCACAGGAGCTCGGCGCGGAGACGTTCGCGGAAGGCGGCGGCCGGACCCCCGCCCAGCGGGAGCCGTCGCAGCTCTGTGAGGTGTTCGAGCACGCGCTCGCGCGATATGCGCGCCCTACCCATGACAGCTCCCTGACGCCGCCGGGGAATCCGATCGTGACATCTGCCTAACGACGTGCCGCTGGTGGAGGTTACGCCAGGTCGTGCTTGAGCGCCCTGGCCAGGGCCCGGATCGCTCGGAACTGCAGGGCTTTGATCGCTCCACTCTTCTTCCCCATGATCAACGCGGTCTCGGCGAGCGACAGGCCGTGCAGGAACCGCAGAACCACGCATTCCTGCTGCTCGGGATTCAGATCCTGGACGGCGCGGAGCATCCGGTCGTTGATGATGGCCGTGACGACGGCGTTCTCCGGGATGTGCGGGCCGTCGAGCGGGACGTCGATCACCTCCCCGGTCGGGATTTCCAGGCGATAGCGGCCGGACTTGAAGTGATCGGTGACCAGGTTCCTGGCGATGGTGACCAGCCAGGCGCCGAAGTCACGGCCCTGCCAGGTGAAGTCGGTGATCCGGCGAAGCGCGCGGAGAAAGGTCTCGCTGGTGAGATCCTCGGCCAGCGGATGCGAGCCGACGCGGAAGTAGATATAGCGATAGACAAGATCCACGTATCGGTCATAGAGCGTGCCAAAGGCATCCGAGTCTCCGGTCTTGGCGTGCAGCACCAGCATGCGGAGGTCATCGGGAATCTCTTCGCGCACGGCAAGCTCGCTCGTCCGGGCGGGACCAGCGACCGCTGGTGGGAGCAGCCCGGCGAACGGCCACGAGTCAGGCATCCGGTATCCCTAGGGGTAAGGGGTGCGGCGTGCTCGAACACTCTAGAAATCAACCGGAAATTCCACAATCCGCTTCGTGAAGGCATGACTAGCCGTAATCGGCCGATACCGTGTGGACCGACCCGTTCCCTCTTCGGCTACCGGCTGGGAGGCATAGTCCGGCAGCATTGGAGTCACCATGGAGATCCTCGTTGCTGTCCTAGCCTTTGTCGGTGCCCTCCTCGCCGCGATCGGCGCAGTCGCCCTGGTCCGGCGCCTGCGTGACGAGGTGGAGGGGTGGTTGATCGCCTGGACCGTTTCAGCCGTCGCGCTCTGCCTGGCGCTCGGTGCGATCGGCGTCGGCTACCTGATGGGATTCGGGGACGTCACCTTCAAGGTCTACCAACTGACCGGATCCCTCCTCGCGCCCTTCTGGCTGGCCATCGGACTGGTCCAACTCCTGTCGGAGAAGGTGCCGCCGAAATTCGCCGGCTGGCTGCTCGGGATCGCGTTCACCATCGTCGCCACCGTGGTGCTCATCTTCGACCCGGTGAGCAGGGCCGACGAGATGGGCAAGCTGCTCCCCGCGGCCGAGGGGCACTGGAACCTCATCCCGAACTACCTGCTGATCGGCGCGCACTCCATCGCCGGGCTGATCATGCTGGCGGCCGTGGTGATCGCGGCGCTGCGCTGGCGCAACGGTGACGAACTCGACACCGACAACCTGCACGCGGTCATGGTCATCGCGCCCTCGGGCATCGCGATCATCGGGGCGATGAGGTTCGCGGTGCCGGGCTTCTTCGCCACCGCGCTGTTCGTGGTGGCCGCCGCGGGCATCTGGTACGCCGTGCTGCGCCCCCTGGCGCCGTACGAGGACGACGACGAGGACGACGAGCTCGAGGGCCACCGCGGCGAGCGGTCCGGCGAGCGGTCGGCTGAGCGGTCCTCTCATGGCCGCCGGGCCATGCGGGATCGGGACCCCTTCCCCCAGCCGGACTCCTTCCCCCACTCGGAGCCGTTCCTCCCCTCGGACTCCTTCCCTCGGTCGGAGCCCTTCCCCCAGCCGCTCGCCGACATGCCGATGCAGGGGCCGCCCCAGCAACAGCAGCAGCCGCCTCCCGGTCAGCCCCGCCGGTCGGGCCTGGGTGATCTGGTGGCCGAATACCGGGCGGGCGACCAGCCGGTCGACTACGCCGCCCGGATGGCGCCGCCGCCCGACCAGGGCCCCTCGACCGGCTACATCATGAACGGCGGGCACGGCGCCGGGCCGCAGACCGGTCCCCAGGACTTCGGGATGCCCGGCACGGGCGCGGTCTACCCGGGGGCCGAGTTGTTCGCCACCGGCTCCCGCGCGGCCCAGCAGCCCCCTCAGGGCCAGCCCCCTCAGGCTCAGCCCGTGCGGACGCCGGCCCCGCAGGCCCAGCCTCAGCAGCAGGCGGCCTCCAGCAGGCCCTCACCGAGCATCTACGGCATGCTGACGGTCTTCACCCTCATGGACGGCTCAGGCGAGGCGTTCGACCGCCTGGCGGAGCTCACCGTCGAGGCCGTACGACGGGGCGAGCCCGACACGCTCATCTACGCCTGCCACGCGGTCAAATCGGCCCCGCTGCAGCGCATCGTCTATGAGCTCTACCGCGACGAGGTGGCCTACCGCGACCACCAGCGGCAGCCGCACGTCGAGCGGTTCGTCAACGAGCGCCAGGCCATGGTGCTGGCGACCAACATCATCGAGCTGAACGTCAACGCCGCCAAGGTCGTACCGCTCCCGACCGCGATGTTCTAGCTGCTCAGGGTCCTACTAGCCGCTCAGCGCGGCGCGTAGCCGGTCTTCGGAGACCCGCCAGAAGTCGTGCTGGACTCCGTCGACCAGAGTGACCGGGATCATCTCCCAGTATTTCTCCCGCAACTCCTCGGAGGAGTCGATGTCGACCTCCTCCCACGGCACACCCAGGTCTCCTGCCACGCGGGAGACGACCTCGCGCGCGTCGTCGCAGAGGTGGCAGCCCGGCCTGCCGAGCAGCGTGATGCGGTGCATGCACCCAACCGTATCGTGCCGACTTTGTGCATCGCTTCACAAAGGGATTAACCTGAAAGGCGGTTCGATTTCATTCACGCGGCCGGCAGGCCGCTCGTCCCCTGGAGCTCCGGCACGTGAAGAGCCCGTCCCAGTCCCGTGACCGCGGGATCCCCGAGGCAACGGTCGCCCGGCTCCCGTTGTACCTGCGGGCGTTGAACGGGATGGCCGAACGCGGCATCGCGACCGTCAGCTCCGAAGATCTGGCCATGGCCGCGGGCGTCAACTCCGCGAAGCTCCGCAAGGACCTGTCCCATCTGGGCTCGTACGGCACGCGAGGCGTCGGCTACGACGTCGAATACCTCGTCTACCAGATCTCCCGCGAGCTGGGCCTGACCCAAGACTGGGCCGTGGCCATCGTAGGAGTGGGTAATCTGGGCCGGGCACTGGCCAATTACGGTGGTTTCGTCTCCAGGGGCTTCCGTGTGGCCGGGCTTCTCGACGCCGACCCCGAAGTCGTGGGCGACGATATAGCGGGGTTGAATGTTGAGCACATAGACGTCCTGGAAGCCGTCATCGAACGGCGTGGAGTCTCGATCGTGGTTCTGGCGACACCCGCGATAGCGGCGCAGGAAGTCTGCGATCGTGTGGTGGCGGCCGGGGTCACCAGCATCCTGAACTTCGCGCCCGTAGTGCTTTCTGTACCAGATGGCGTGGATGTCCGTAAAGTCGACCTATCAATAGAACTGCAGATCCTTGCGTTCCATGAGCAGCGCAAAGCAGGGGGGCCACTTATGGCCGTGGACAGTCAATGAGTCTTCTCACCATCGGACTCAGCCACCGGACAGCTCCGGTGGCCATGCTCGAGCGCGTTTCGGTGTCCGGCGAGGCGCTCGTCAAGCTCCTGCACGACGTGCAGCAGGACGTGTGCGTCGCCGAGGCCATGGTGGTCTCGACGTGCAACAGAGTAGAGGTTTACGCGGCCGTCGACCGTTTCCACGGCGCCGTCACCGCGATCAGTCGCTTGCTGGGCGTCCACTCGGGCGTCCCCGTGGAAGAGTTGCAGCCGCACCTCTACGTCCACTACGAAGACCAGGCCGTCGAGCACCTGTTCGCGATGGCCTGCGGCCTCGACTCGATGGTCGTGGGCGAAGGGCAGATCCTCGGCCAGGTTCGCCGGGCGCTCACCCTGGCGCAGAAGCAGGGCACCATCGGCGCCACCCTCAACGAGCTGGTGCAGCAGGCGCTGCGGGTCGGCAAGCGCGCCCACGCCGACACCGACATCGACAAGGCGGGCGCCTCCCTCGTGACCGCCGGACTGGCGCTGGCGGGCGACCTCGCCGGGCGCCGGGCGCTGGTGGTCGGCGCGGGCTCGATGAGCTCGCTGGCCGCCACCACGCTGGCCCGCGCGGGCGTGACCGACATCGTGGTCGCCAACCGCACCTTCGAACGAGGCGTACGCCTGGCGGCGTCCGTAGGCGGCAGGGCGGTGGAGTTCGCCGCGGTTCCCCGAGAGCTCGCGACGGCCGACATCGTCATCTCCTGCACGGGCGGCGGCCAGCACGTCATCACCCCCGACATCGTCCCCTCAGGCGCGTTCCTGCTGGACCTGGCACTGCCGCACGACATCGACCCCGCTGTCCGCGAGGTGCCCGGCGTCACGCTGGTCGACCTGGAGACCATCCAGGAATCGGGCATAGGCTCAAGGGAGGGCGACACCGTCGACTCGGTGCGCAGGCTCGTCGCCGAGGAGCTGGCCGCCTTCCTCACCGCCGAGCGGGCCGCCAAGGTCACTCCGACCGTGGTGGCGCTGCGCAGCAAGGCGGCGTCCGTGGTCGAGGCAGAGCTGGGCCGGCTCCTGATGCGCATGCCCCAGCTCGACGGCAAGGCCAGGGACGAGGTGGCGCAGACTGTGCAGCGGGTCGTCGACAAGCTGCTTCACGAGCCCACTGTGCGTGTCAAACAGCTCGCCACCAGCCCGGGAGGCGATCATTATGCCGAAGCGCTGCGCGAGTTGTTCGACCTGGATCCGAAGATGCCCGAAGCCGTGAGGGAGGTGGAGTTGTGACACTGCGCTTGGGCACCCGGCGCAGCCTGATGGCGACCACGCAGTCGCAGATGGTCGCCGACTCCTACACCGAACGGACCGGGCGCGCCATCGAGCTGGTCGGCGTCACCACGTTCGGTGACGTGACCAAGGCTCAGGTGGCGCAGCTCGGTGGCACGGGCGTGTGGGTCAGCGCGCTGCGTGACAAGTTGATCGAAGGCGAGATCGACTTCGCCGTCCACTCGCTGAAAGACCTGCCGACCAAACCGGACCCGCGGGTGACACTGGCCGCCATCGTGGCCCGGCACGATCACCGCGACGCGCTGGTCGGCCCGGCGAAGTTCGCCGACCTGCCCACCGGGGCCAGGATCGGCACCGGCTCGCTGCGCCGGATCGCCATGCTCAGGGCGCTGCGTCCCGATCTCGAGTACGTCCCGATCCGCGGCAACGCCGACACCCGGATCGGCAAGATCGCCGCCGGCGAGGTCGACGCGGTCGTGCTCGCCTCGGCGGGCCTGACCAGGATCGGCCGGGACGTGGAGATCGCGCAGATCTTCGAGGTCGAGGAGCTGCTGCCCGCGCCAGGGCAGGGCGCCCTGGCCGTGGAGTGTCTCTCCGACAACGCCGACCTGATCTCCTTCCTCGGTGTGCTCGACGACCCGCGGACGCGCTCCGCGGTGTCGGCCGAGCGCTCCGTCCTGTCCGCTCTCGAGGCCGGCTGCTCATCCCCCGTGGGTGCCTTCGCCGTCGATGACGGACAGACCCTGAACCTCACCGCCATGGTCGTCTCTATCGACGGCCAGCAGGCGGTGCGCAAGTCCGCCGCCGGCTCTCCTTCCGAGTCTGTGAAACTCGGCCAGCTCCTCGCGGCCGAGATGATCTCCGAAGGGGCCGACAGATTGATGGGGGAGCAATCCCGTTGAGCTCCGATAGTCCAACCTCCGGTTTCCTCGCGTTCGTGGGCGCGGGCCCCGGCGATCCGAACCTTCTCACGCTCCGCGGCGCCGAACTACTGGCCAAGGCCGACGCGGTCGCCCTCGACGAGGAGCTGTTCGGCTCGTTCCTGCGCCACTGCCGCGAAGGCGTGGAGATCGCGTCCGGCGACCTCGTCAAGCGCGCCAAGGCCGGGCAGTTCGTCGTACGCCTGTGCGAGGGCGACCCGATGCTGTTCTCCTCGATCGCCCGGTCGATCGAGGAGGAGGTCGCGGCCTGTGCCGCGGCGGAGGTGGACTTCGAGATCGTGCCCGGCGTGCCGCCCGCGACCGCGGTGCTCACCTACGCGGGCATCCCGCCGGCGGCCGACGTGCCGGAGTTCCGGATCGTCGACGCCGCGCACGAGCAGGACTGGGCCGCCCACGCCGCCTGCCAGGGCACGCTGGTCATCTACAACGGCCTCGCCGGGGCCGTGGCGATCGGCAAGGCGCTGGTGGCCGGTGGCAAGCCCGACAGCACGCCCGTGGCGGTCAGCAGTAGCGGCACCACCACCGAGCAGTACACCGTCGTCTCGACTCTGGCCAGGCTGCAGGCCGACATCAAGCACGCGGGCTTCACCGAGCCCGCGCTGATCGTCGTCGGCGACGCGGTCGGGCAGCGCGACAAGCTGTCGTGGTTCGAGACCAAGCCGCTGTTCGGCTGGCGGGTGCTGGTGCCGCGCACCAAGGAGCAGTCCGAGAGGCTGTCCGAGCAGCTCACCTCCTACGGCGCCGTGCCGGAAGAGGTGCCGACCATCTCCGTCGAGCCGCCGCGCACGCCGCAGCAGATGGACCGCGCGATCAAGGGCCTGGTCACCGGCCGCTACGAGTGGGTGGCGTTCACCAGCTCCAACGCGGTCAAGGCGGTGCGCGAGAAGTTCGAGGAGTACGGCCTCGACGCCCGCGCCTTCGCCGGGCTGAAGGTGGCCGCCGTGGGCGACGCCACCGCGCGGGCGCTGGTCGAGTTCGGCGTCAAGCCCGACCTGCTGCCCTCGGGCGAGCAGTCGTCGGAGGGCCTGGTGGCCGAGTGGCCGCCGTACGACTCGATGCTCGACCCGATCAACCGAGTGCTTCTGCCGCGGGCGGACATTTCCACAGATACCCTCGTGGCCGGTCTGACAGAGCTAGGCTGGGAGTGCGACGACGTCACGGCCTACCGCACCGTACGAGCCGCACCGCCCCCCGCCCCGATCCGCGAGGCGATCAAGGGCGGCGGGTTCGACGCGGTGCTCTTCACCTCCTCCTCGACCGTCCGCAACCTCGTGGGCATCGCCGGCAAGCCGCACAACGTCACCGTGATCGCGGTGATCGGGCCGCAGACCGCGAAGACCGCCGAGGAGTTCGGGCTGCGCGTCGACGTCATGGCCGACCGGCCGTCGGCGTCCGCCTTGGCCGCCGCGCTGGCCGCGTACGGTGCCAAGCAACGCCAGGCGGCCCTCGCCGCCGGCGACAGCCCGCGGCGGCCGTCGCAGAACCGCAGAGGCGCCAGAAGGAGAGCCAAGTGAGTGCTGACTACCCGGTCGCCCGGCCGCGCAGGCTCCGCCGCAGCCCCGCGATCCGGCGCATGGTGGCGGGCACCAGACTGCACCCCGCGGACCTGATCCTGCCGCTGTTCGTCAAGGAGGGCATCGACCAGCCGCAGCCGGTCGCCTCGATGCCCGGCGTGTTCCAGCACACCCGCGACTCGCTGCGCAAGGCCGCCCACGAGGCCGCCGACGCCGGGGTGTCCGGGGTGATCCTGTTCGGCATCCCCGCCGTCAAGGACGCGCGGGGCTCGGCGGCCGACGACCCCGAGGGCATCCTGCAGGTCGCGCTGCGCGACGTGAGCGCCGAGGTGGGCGACGCGGTGGTGGTCATGGCCGACACCTGCCTCGACGAGTTCACCGACCACGGCCACTGCGGCGTGCTGACCGCCTCCGGCGACGTCGACAACGACGCGACGCTGGAGCGCTACGCGTCGATCGCGGTCGCCCAGGCCAGGGCCGGATCCCAGATGATCGCGCCGAGCGGCATGATGGACGGCCAGGTCGGAGCCATCAGGGCGGCGCTCGACGCCGACGGCTTCAGTGACCTGCCGATCCTCGCCTACACCGCCAAGTACGCCTCCGCCTTCTTCGGCCCCTTCCGCGAGGCCGCAGAGTGCGCGCCGCAGTTCGGCGACCGCAGCACCCACCAGCAGGACCCGGCCGGGCCGCTGGGGGACGCGATGCGCGAGCTACGCCTCGACCTCGCGGAGGGCGCCGACGCCGTCATGGTCAAGCCCGCGATGGCCTATCTGGACGTCATCAGGCGCTTCCGCGACGAGGCCGACGTGCCGGTGGCGGCCTACCAGGTGAGCGGCGAGTACGCGATGATCGAAGCCGCCGCGGCCAATGGCTGGATCGACCGCGACCGGATGATCATGGAGTCGCTGGTCGCGATCAAGCGCGCGGGCGCCGACCTGATCCTGACGTACTGGGCCACCGAGGTGGCGCGCCGCCTGTGAACCAGGGGGTTTCCCGTCGATCGCTGAGGCCTGTGCGTTAGAGTGCAATAACAAGTGCTGGTGTGTCCCGCGTGTGCTTTGCAGCCAGGAGCCGGGGCCTCTTCAGGCGCTTGGATCGACGGGAGACACCATGGTGGGGGTACCACTCGCTCGGCGTACCAAGAAACGGCCGCGCCCGACACGGATCGATACCGTCCTGGGCTATGCCGCTCTCGGCTGGCCGAGCGTGCCGGGTGCCCATCCGCTGCGTCAGGGCGCCCGCTCCTGCTCCTGTGACCGCCTTGGCTGCCCCGACCCGGGCGCGCATCCGCTGTCTCCCGCCTGGCACCTACAGGCCACGACGGACGCCACGCAGCTCACGCGCTGGTGGCGGATGGACCCCGACGCCAATGTGATTCTGCCCACCGGCCGGGTGTTCGACGTCTTCGACGTACCGCTCGACACGGGCCTGTCGGCCCTCACCCGCATCGACGGCGCCTCGGCGCACTCGGGCCCGGTCGCCGCCAACGGTGACCGGGTCCTGTTCTATGTGGCCACGCGTGGCAATCCCGACGACGAGGACGAGTGGTGGTCCTGCCAGCTCGACTGCGAGCCCGGCACCATCGAGGACAATCCGGGCCTGCGCTGGCACTGCCGCGACAGCTACGTCCTGGCCCCGCCCTCCACGCTGCCCACCGGCCAGCCCGTCTCCTGGCTGCGCCCGCCGGACGGCCGTCCGCTGCCCGATCCGCTGCGCATCCTCGACTGGCTCGCCGACTAGACCGCCGTGGCCCAGGACTAACCTGGAGCGCGTGAGCCGTACACAGAACTCCGAGGACCTGTTCGCCCGCGCCCGTGCCATCGTGCCGGGTGGCGTCAACTCCCCGGTCCGCGCGTTCGGCGCGGTCGGCGGCACGCCGCGCTTCATGGCCTCCGGGCAGGGCCCCTATCTCACCGACGTCGACGGCAACCGCTACGTCGACCTGGTCTGCTCGTGGGGGCCGATGATCCTCGGCCACCGCCACCCCGCCGTCGTCGAGGCCGTCTCGTCGGCGCTCTCCCACAGCCTCTCGTACGGCACCGCCACGCCGGGCGAGGTCGAGCTGGCCGAGGAGATCGTCGCCAGGGTGGCGCCCGTGGACAAACTCCGGCTGGTCAGCTCGGGCACCGAGGCGACGATGAGCGCGGTGCGGCTGGCCCGCGGGTTCACCGGGCGGTCGAAGGTGGTCAAGTTCGCCGGGTGCTACCACGGTCACGTGGACGCGCTGCTGGCCTCGGCGGGGTCGGGCGTGGTCACGTTCGGGCTGCCGGACACGCCTGGCGTGACGGGGGCGTCGGCGGCCGACACCATCGTGCTGCCGTACAACGACATCAGCGCGGTGGAGCAGGCGTTCGCGTCCGCTGAGATCGCCTGTGTCATCACCGAGGCGTGCCCGGCCAACATGGGCGTGGTGCCGCCGCTCGCCGGCTTCAACGCCCGCCTGCGCGAGCTGTGCACGGCCAACGGCGCGCTGCTGATCATGGACGAGGTGCTGACGGGCTTCCGGGTCTCGCCCTCGGGCTGGTACGGGCTGGACCCGGTCGACGCCGACCTGATGACCTTCGGCAAGGTCATGGGCGGCGGGTTGCCGGCGGCGGCCTTCGGCGGGCGGGCCGACGTCATGTCCTGCCTGGCACCGGAAGGGCCGGTCTACCAGGCGGGCACACTGTCGGGAAACCCGCTGGCCTGCGCCGCCGGACTTGCCACGCTACGCGCGCTCGACGCCGGCTCCTACGCCAAGGTGGACGCGGCGGCGCTGGCGGTCGGCCAGGCCGCTTCCGACGCCCTCGCCGCGGCGGGTGTGCCGCACCGGTTGCAGCGGGCGGGGAGCCTGTTCTCGGTGTTCTTCACGGATGCGCCGGTGACGGACTTCGACGGTGCGCGGGCCCAGAACACCGCGGCGTACACCGCCTTCTTCCACGCGATGCTGGATCGCGGGGTCTATCTGCCGCCGTCCGCGTACGAGGCCTGGTTCCTCTCGGCCGCTCACGACGACGAGGCGCTCGGTCAGATCGCCGACGCCCTGCCGGCAGCCGCCAAGGCTGCCGCGGCGGTCCTCTGATCGGCTACTTGCTCGGTTACTTGACGCTCGGTTACTTGGCGGCCGGCTTCTGGTAGCGGACGCGCTGGTCCCGAGCCTGCTCGGCGAGGGTCTTGAGGTAGGAGATGGTGGTCGTCTGCTGCTTCTGCGCCTTGTTGTTTCTCATGCATATATTTTCTCCTGCTACAGAGTGAAGGACAAGCGAGACTTTCTACGCTAAACCCTTTAGACTGGCTTACATGTTGGACTTGAACCGTCTCAAGGCCCTTCACGCTGTGCACATCTACGGCTCGGTGGGTGCCGCGGCCGACGCGCTCATGGTGACGCCGTCGGCCGTGTCGCAGCAGATCGCCAAGCTGGAGCGCGAGACCGGTGCCCGGCTCATGGAGCGCAACGGGCGCGGGGTGCGGCTGACAGACGCCGCCGGGCTGCTCGCCGACCACGCCGAGCGGATCCTTGCCCTGGTGGAGACCGCCGAGGCGGACTTCGAGGCGCTGCGCGGCGAGGTCGTGGGGCGGCTGAACATGTCCGCGTTCCCGACGGCGGCGCGCGGGCTGATGCCCTCCGCCCTGACCGCGCTCAAGCGGCGCCATCCCGATCTGCACGTTCAGATGCACGAGCGCGAGCCGGAGCGCATCGTGCGCGACGTGGCCAGGGGTGAGCTCGACCTAGGTGTCATCCAGGACTGGCTCAACCGGCCGATCGCCCTGCCCGAGGGGTTGTCCCGGTCCACGCTGCTCGACGACATCGCCGACCTCCTGCTGCCCGCGGACCATCCGTTGGCCGGCAACAAGGAGGTCGAGCTGGCGGCGTTGCCCGCGAACGAGCGGTGGATCAGCTCCTCGCCCGGCACCGTCTGTCACGACTGGCTGGTCTACACGCTGCGTAACGCCCAGCTGGAGCCCGAGATCTCCTGCATGGCCGACGAATATCCGACCCAGATGGCGCTGGTGGCGGCCGGGCTCGGCTGCGCGATCATCCCCCGGCTGGGACGCGACTGCGTGCCCGACGGGGTGGCCGTGGTGCCGCTGCGGCCTCGGCAGTCGCGCCGCATCTACGTCATCTGGCGCAGCGACGCGGCCCGGCGGCCGGCGATCCGGGCCGCGGTCGAGGCGCTCGCCGACGCCAGCCGTACGAAGGAGAACGCCTGGGCGGTCGCCTAGCGTCCGGGGCGCCTGAGATCGCGGAACGGACAGAGCGGGATAGGCTGTGGCACACCATGGCTGAAACCACCGTAGTTCACCTGATGCGCCACGGTGAGGTGCACAATCCCGAAGGCGTCCTGTACGGCAGGCTGCCCGGCTACCACCTGTCCGAGACCGGCCGGCTGATGGCCGAGACGGTGGCCAAGTCGGTGGCGGGCCGTGACATCGTCACCCTTTACAGCTCGCCGCTCGAACGCGCGCAGGAGACCATCGCGCCCCTGGCCGCGCTGCTTGAGCTGCCGGTGCAGACCGACGAGCGGCTGATCGAGGCCGCCAACATGCTCCAGGGCCGCAAGGTCGGCCAGGGCCTGGCGGTCCTGCGTGATCCGAAGAACTACCGCTACTTCTGGAACCCGCTGCGCCCGTCCTGGGGCGAGCCCTATCCGGCGATCGTCAAGCGGATGCGCTCGATCATCGAGGAGGTCAGGGCGGAGGCGCGCGGGCACGAGGCGCTGCTGGTCAGCCACCAGCTGCCGATCTGGTCGATCAGGATGGCGGCCGAGGGTCGCCGGCTCTGGCATGACCCCCGGCGCAGGCAGTGCAATCTGGCCAGCCTCACCACGCTCACCTTCGACGGCGATCGTCTGGTCAGCGTCGGCTACAGCGAGCCCGCCGGATCACTGGCGACGGGCCCCAGCGTGCCGGGCGCCTGACCTCGCCGGTAGAGTTGCAAGCTCTACCGGTCGTAGTACAAGGAGATCTTCCTCCGTGCGCGCCAAATCCATCTCCCTCGTCCTCTCGGCCGTCCTGGTCGCGGGCGGCCTCGCGGGCTGCGCGGGCGCCAACCAGTCAGGCCAGCCGCAGGCGGGCGACACCCGTTTCGTCGCGGGCGACGGGAAGATGCAGGTGTTCGACGTCGCCGACCGCCAGGCCGCCCCCGAGATCGGCGGGCAGACCCTCGACGGCGCGACCGCCTCGCTCGCCGCCCACAAGGGCAAGGTCGTGGTGCTCAACTTCTGGGCGTCGTGGTGCGGCCCGTGCCGGGCGGAGGCGCCGGTGCTGAAGGAGGTCGCCGCCAAGACCAAGGGCCGCGTGGAGTTCCTCGGCGTCGACTTCAAGGACCGCAAGGCCGACGCGCTGGCGTTCGAACGCACCGAGCAGACCGGCTACCCGAGCATCTTCGACCAGCCGGGGCAGGTCGCGCTGCGCTTCCAGGGCACGGTGCCGCCCGCGGCCATCCCGTCCACGCTGATCATCGACGCCCAGGGCAGGATCGCCGCCAGGGCGCTGGGCGCGGTCAAGTACACCGACCTGATGGACGCGGTGACCAAGGTGCGCGATGAATGACGTCGTCGCCTCGGGCTCGCTGCTCCTGGCCGTGCCCATCGCGGTGCTGGCCGGGGTGGTGTCCTTCCTGTCGCCGTGCGTGCTGCCCCTCGTCCCGGGCTACCTGTCGTACGTGACGGGCATGAGCGAGGACCCCAAGCGGGGGCGGCTGGTGCTCGGCACGGTGCTGTTCGTGGCCGGCTTCGCGCTGGTGTTCGTGCTCAGCGGCGCGCTGTTCGGCGGCCTCGGCGCGGTCATGCTGGGCAACGCAGAGATCATCACGCGGGTGCTCGGCGTGCTGACGATCCTGCTCGGCCTGGCCTTCCTGGGCGTGCTGCCCGGCCTGATGCGCGACGTGCGCATCCACAAGCTGCCCGCCGCTGGGCTGGCCGGGGCGCCGCTGCTGGGCGTGGTGTTCGGGCTGGGCTGGACGCCGTGCATCGGGCCCACGCTGGCCGTCGTGCTCGCGCTCGGACTGAACGAGGGCAGCGCCTCGCGTGGCGCGCTGCTCGCCGTGGCGTACGCGCTGGGCCTCGGACTGCCCTTCGTGGCCGCCGCCCTCGCCTACAGCAAGGCCCTGCGTACGTTCCGCGCGATCCGCAAGCACTCACAGCTGATCACCCGGATCGGCGGCGGCATGATGGTGGCCGTCGGCATCCTGCTGGTGACCGGCCTCTGGGGAGAGATGATCGCGACCATGCAGGGTCTGATCGGCGCCTTCAGGCCGGTGATCTGATGACCGTCGACGAGCTGGAGAAGGAGCGGGCACGGCCCGCCGGCATGGGGCCCGTGGGCTGGCTGCGCTGGGGCTGGCGCACGCTCACCTCGATGAAGACGGCGCTGATCCTGCTGTTCCTGTTCGCGCTGGCGTCCGTGCCCGGCTCGCTGGTGCCGCAGCGCGGCGTCGATCCCGACAAGGTGGCGGCGCTCTTCCAGAACGACCCGACGCTCGCCGAGTGGTACGACCGCTTCCAGCTGTTCGACGTCTTCACCTCGGCCTGGTTCGCCGCGATCTACCTGCTGCTGTTCACCTCGCTGATCGGCTGCGTACTGCCGCGCACCGCCACCTACGTGCGCGAGTTGCGCCGCCGCCCACCGGCCGCGCCGCGCAACCTGTCGCGCCTGCCGCACTTCTCGCGGCTGGACGACCCGCTGACGGTCGAGGAGGCCGCCGGGCGGCTGCGCCGGCTCCGCTTCCGCGTCGAGGTCGGCGACGGCTGGGTGGCCGCGGAGAAGGGCTACCTGCGCGAGACGGGCAACCTGCTCTTCCACGTATCCCTGCTCGCCCTGCTCGTCGCGATCGGGTTCGGTTCCCTGTACGGCTACCGCGGCAACGTGCTGGTGGTCGAGGGCGACGGCTTCGCCAACACGGTCGCCGCCTACGACCGGTTCATCCCGGGCAATCAGGTGTCGGCGGAGTCGCTGGAGCCGTTCTCGTTCACGCTCACGGACTTCCAGACCACCTACCAGGTCGAGGGCCCCAAGAGGGGGCAGGAGCTCGACTACTCCGCCTACATGAAGGTCAACGACGCGCCCGGGGCGCCCACGCGCGACTACACGCTCAAGGTCAACGAGCCGCTGGAGGTCAACGGCACGCAGACCTACCTCCTCGGCCACGGCTACGCGCCCGTGTTCAAGGTCACCGACGGCAAGGGGCAGGTCGCCTTCGAAGGGCCCGTCCCCTGCCTGATCGAGATCAAGCTCACGCTCACCTCGGGCTGCGTGGTCAAGGTGCCCGACGCCCAGCCGTCGCAGCTCGGGTTCCTGCTGCGCTTCCTGCCCACGGGTGACGGCGCGGGGGCCTCTCTGTTCCCCGGCGCGCTCAACCCCCAGGTCCAGCTCCTCGGGGCCTTCTCCGGTGACCTGGGCGTACGCTCCGGGCGGCCGCAGTCCGTCTACGAGCTCGCGCCGCCCGAGGTGATGCGCAAGCTCACCCCGCTGGTCATGGGCACCGGCCAGGCACCACTCGCGGTCGGGGGGTCGCTCCCCCTGCCCAAGGGGGCGGGAAAGCTGGAGTTCACCGGGGTCAAGGAGTGGATGACGCTCCAGATCGCCTATGACCCGGGGCGGCTGCCCGCCCTGATCGCCGCGGGCACGGCCGTGGTCGCCATCGCGCTGTCGCTGATGATCCGCCGCCGCCGGGTGTGGGTGCGGGTCAAGGACGGCGTGGCCGAGGTCGGCGGTCTTACCCGTACCGAAGGGTCCGCGGCGGGCTTCACCGAGGAGTTCGCCGACATCGTCAAGGTCCTATCAGCTGGAGGCAAGGATGCCCGCTGAGCAGCAACTGGCCGGGGTGAGCGACCTCTTCGTCGTCGCCGCCGTCCTGCTCTATCTGGCCGCCATGATCGGGTTCGCGCTGGAGCTGGCCTTCGGTCGCTCCAAGGCCGACTCGGCCGCCGTACCCGCCAGGCAGCCCGTGGGAGCCGGAGTCGGCTCGGCGGGCGGCTCCTCAGACGCCCCTGCCGCTTCGGACGGCCCTGTCGTTCCGGAGACAGTCGTCGAGCCGCCGGCCTGGGCGGGCAAGGCCGGCTGGGCGGCCATGACGCTCGGCTGGCTCGGCTGGGCCGCGAACCTGGCCGCCATCGTCACCCGGGGCCTGGCCGTGGACCGGTGGCCCTGGGGCAACATGTACGAGTTCGTGGTGGCCATCTGCTTCGCCGCGGTCACCGCCTTCCTCGGCACCCAGCTCCGGCAGAACGTCCGCTTCCTCGGTGCCTTCGTCATGGTGACGGCCGCACTGGGGCTCGGCTTCGCGGTCAAGGTCCTCTACACGGCGGCGGGTCCGGTCGTGCCGGCGCTCAACTCGTACTGGGTGGCCATCCACGTGACGGCGGCGATCCTGGCGAGCGGCCTGTTCATCGTGGCCGGTGTGGCGGGCATCCTCTACCTGATCCGCGGCGACGGGATGTCACGGCTGCCGTCACGGGCCGACCTGGAGCGGGCGGCCCACCGCGCGATCGTCTTCGCCTTCCCGGTGTGGACCTTCGCCGTCATCGCCGGTGCTCTCTGGGCCGACAAGGCTTGGGGCCGTTACTGGGGCTGGGACCCCAAGGAGGTCTGGGCCTTCATCACGTGGGTGGCTTACGCCGCCTACCTCCACGCTCGGGTCACCGCCGGATGGCGCGGGCGAGCGGCGACGATCGTGCAGCTCTTGGCGTTCGGGTGCCTGCTGTTCAACCTGGTGGGAGTCAACATGTTCATCTCGGGGCTGCACAGCTACGCGGATGTGTCGTCGGGGTGATCGTCTGTGCCACGGCCGTCTCCTTTCGTGTGACGGTCCGTGGTGGCTGGGGTCCCTGAGGGGATACCCCCTTCGGGGGCAGGGAAGCGGGCGGCCCCTTGTGGCTGATGGCCCTGTGGGGATGCCCCTTCGGGCGCGGAAGAAGTCGGTCCGTCGTGGTTAGGGCCCCTGGGGGATGCCTCCTCCGGAGGAGGGGGAGAAGACGGTCCGTGGCCCTTGGAGGTTGCCCCGTCCGGGGAGCGGAAGTAGCTGGTCCGTGGTGCTGGGGTTGCTTGGAGGGGTACCGCGTTGTGGCAGGGGCCCCATGGAGGGACGCCCCCGTCATGGGCGACGGAGAGCGGACGGTCGGGGACGCCGCTCTAGCTGTCGTCGCCGCGCATGCGGCGGTCGAGGTCGCGGAGGAATTCGGGGTCGTCGTCCGGGCCCTTGGGGGCCGAGTGGCGGCGGGAGCCCGGTCGCGGGGGGACCGGCCAGGTCTCGCGGGGCTTCTGGGGGCGGCCGCGGATCATCCAGACGGCCCCGCCCACCAGGGGAACCAGCGCGACGACGAGCACCCAGAGCGGTTTTGGTACGTTCCTTACCTCTTCCTCCGGCGTGGTGATGACGTCGAACAACGAGTAGAGCCAGAAGGCCAGCAGCGCCAAGCCGATAACGACACCTACCATGTCCGAACTGTAAGCCATTCGCGTCGTGATCGTGTTTTCCCGTTGTCCCATTTCAGGTGACTCCAGCGAGACCTACGTCGTACGGTGGACTCGATTCAGCGGCGTCCGCCCGCTGGGACCGCCGTTCGGGGCGGCCGGGTGCCATGCGCGCGGGCGTCTCACGGCGTTGAGGGGTGCGATGGCCTTTTCTAACGACAAGGGCCGCCATCGGCGGGGTCGTTGGTGGCGGCGCGGGTCGTATCTCTTCTCCCGCCGCAGTGAGGCGCCCCCCGATGCGGATCGCTCCTTCTGGACGAACGATCGGAGTGCGCCTCCCGGCAGACTCAGCCCTGCCGGACGGCCGGACCGGGGCCGTGAAGACCGCGCGGGAAGGCTGGGCTGGCCGTGGCGGCCCGGCGCCGGCGGGGACAGGCACGGGTGGCCCGGCGGCGACAAGCGCGGCGGGGACAGAAGCGGCGGGGACAGGCGCGGGTGGCCCGGTTCCGAGGGCGGGGCCAAGCGTCGCGACCGCCTGGCGTCCGAGCGGCCGGATCACGAGCGGTCGGACCGCGAGTACATGGAGCGCAAGCGAGCCGATCGGGATTGGCCAGGACGCATGTGGCCGGGCCGGGAGCCCGCCGGGCGGGACTCGATCGGGAGTGAGGGGAGCTTCGCGCTGTTCGGTTGGCGGGGTCGCGAGCGGCGCCAGGCCGGCGGAGACGGTTCCGAGGGGTGGCCCTGGGCGGGGCGCCGCCAACAGGAGGACTTCCGCCAGCAGGAAGAGTTCCACCGACAGGAGAGGTTCCGGCAGGCGGAGGAGTTCCGGCAGTGGGACGCCGCCGAAGCCGGGCAGTCGCAGCGTTGGGAGGCCGCTGAAGCCGGAGAACCGCGGCGCTGGGATGCAGCCGAAGCCGGAGAGCCGCGGCGGTGGGAGGCAGGGGAGCGGCTGTCGGCCGCCGTGGTGGACCGCCCCCAGTACACGTGGCACGACTTCGAGCTCGACGACGTGGTGCTCCGGGCGCGACCCAACCGCCCCGACGCTCCCTCGCTCGGCGACGGCCTGCGGCACTGCGGGAAGCTGGAGACCATCCTGCACCGTCAGTGGGACGCCCGAGAGGGCCCTCCGTCGCCGGAGGTGGTGCGGGCCGTCGAGAGCCTGGCCATGCTGCCCGACCTGCTGAAGGAGAAGCTCGCCGCGGGCCTCGAAGGCATCTACGTGGGCCCGGGCGGCGTACCGGATCTGGACGACATGGGCTACCTGCGCGGCGCCCCCCTGCCGTCCGGCCGGGCCTCATGGGACATCTGCGCCGGAGCCTACGGCGACGGGAAGATCGTGGTGGGTGACCGCCCCTCACCCACGCCCGACGTGATGATGCACGAGGTCGGGCACGCCATCGACGACGTCGACTCGGCTTACGGCGATTGGGTTTCCGATTCGCGGGAATTCGCGAAGCTGTACGAGGACATCACGCCGCTCCTGGTCTCCGCGTTCCACCGCCAGGGGGACGGGCTGGGGCGCAAGGAGTTCTTCGCCGACGCGTTCGCCGCGATCGCCTCGCGCCAGCGACCGGCCCTCGTCGACATGCTGGGCGGCGACACCCGCGCGGCGCTCAACGTCATGCTGTTCTTCAACCGGCGCTACGGAATCTAGGTGATGAGCCATGTACGTCATCCGGCTCGCTGACGGGACCCTGCGCGTGCCGCAGAGCCTGACCAGCGAAGACGGGCGTCTCATCGGCAACGCGTACGTGGAACTCGAACCTGGCGACCCCGACTACGACACGTGGCTTCCGGAGTCCCTGACGGAGGAGGAGGCGGCGGATCGCCGGGAGCGCTGGCTGATCGAGAACGACGACCTGGAGCAGGAGTTCTTGGCCTTCAAGGCGGAGCAGGAAGACGCCTAGGCCGGCCCGGGTCAGAGGTCGAGGGGCCGCTGATGACGTTTACAGACAGGGGGAGACGGCGACCCTGCGGGCAGGATCACCGTCTGATGGAACGTCAAACACGCGGGGACTCGCCCGACCTGTCGGCCGTTAGAACGTCCTCGCCTCGAAGAAGGGCATGCACTTCCGACTCGCGGAACCGACGATGCCCCCCGGGGGTGCGGATACTGCTGATGCGACCTGCCGCGGCCCAGCGTGTAACCGTCTTTGGGTCTACCCGGAAGAGGGCGGCAACCTCTCCTGGGGTCAGCAGACGCTCGCTGCTACTCTCCACCAATCTCTCCCCCTCGCATCCCGCTTCCTGCCAGCGGGCGGACAGGTAACCAGTGTGTCGAGCGAAGCCTGATTTATCCGTGGTTTTCGACAAAGATCACGGGTTGTTATCAGCTGACTGCCCGATTGTTATATGATAGAGCCTCTTTGGGGCTCTCGTGGGTGTTTCTTTACGAAACACCCTAACTGGGACACTAGCAGTGCTGGCGCCCGATGCGAAGAGCGACCGTGTCACACAGGGCGAGTAACCTCGATCTGTGCATCCCGTTCTCGTATACACCGCGTCGCGGATCGGCCTGTTTGTCGTGACACTCGGCGTCCTGCGACTGCTTGGCCTGCAAAACCCGATGCTACTGATCATCGTGTCTTTCTTGATCAGCGGCATCGCCAGCTACGTCTTGCTCTCGAAGCAGCGTGACGCTCTTAGCACTCGCATCAGCGACAAGATCGACCGGCCCAAGCCGCAGAGCGACTAGGGCAGGGGGAACATGCCAATCCGGGCATGGTACTCCCGTCCGAGTCTCGTTGTGTCGCTACCAACGAGTAGTCCGCCGCTGTACGCCAGAAATGCCTTGACCCCGATCCCGCGCTCCCTGCCAGGATTCCAAGTCAGCGCCATTCCGGTGACTGGATGAATGGCGGCGATGCCCTCGCGGGGCACCGCTCCAGGCCCGGCCGAGTCGTGGCCCAGCGGATTGTTCAGCCATCGCTGGTGGCCGCCGACGTAGACCGCCGCGCCGGTCACCGCCACTGCGTAGAGTGAGTCTCCGCCGGTCTTGTTGACCCAGGTGGGCGTGATCCGCTCGCCCCTGCTGTACGTCTCGAACCTGGCCGTGCTGTCGCACAGCCGCTTCCCGCGCACCGGTCCGCCGGTGGTGACGACGGCGAAGTAGCTGCCGTCGGGCGCGAAGTCCAGGCCGCGTACGTAGGAGGGGAAGGCGTCCATGCAGGTGGGGACGTACGCCTCGGTACGCCAGTCGGCCACCTTGGCGCCGCCGCCGCGTACGTCGATCAGCCCCAGCTGCGGCCTCGACAGCCCGTCCAGCGTGGTGAAGTTGCCGTCGACCGCGAGCCGTTCGGCGGTCAGGGCCAGTGCGTAGACCCGCAGCGTCGGCGTCAGCGGCGCCCCCGGCGTGATCGCGAACGCCGGGTCGGTCGCGCCGGTCGTCGCGTCGAGCCTGGCCAGCGCCGCGCGCGGCCTGGTGAAGTCGCCGCCCGCGTAGAGCTGCGCGCCACGCCTGGCCAGCGTGGTCACCATCCCGCCGGAGACGCCGGGCCTGAAGTCCCGTACGGCCGAGCCATCGAAGAGGTTGAGCCTGGCCAGCGCCCTGGTCGGCGTCCCGTTGACCGCGGGGAAGTCGCCGCCTACGTAGACCGTGCCGCCGTCGCCGGGGGCCAGGCTGTAGACGGGCCCGCCGACCTGCGGCGCGAAGTAACGCAGGATGTGCCCCGTCGCGAGGCTGTAGGCGAAGACGTTGTCCCGGGTGTAGGTGTGGGTCCGTGAGGCGTCGGCGACCTCGCTGAACGAGCCGCCGACGACGACCGTGCCGCCGACCAGGGTGATGGAGTTGACGATCCCGTCGAGCACGTGCGGAGTGGTGTCGACCGGGTCGGCCGAGACGACGCGCGAATGAGCGACCGGGGTCGTCGCGAGGATCGCCGCAAGGGCGACACGTACCAGCATTCGCAAACTTCTAGCAGACATTGGGTAATCACGCGGCTACTTTCTGTTGATTGTCGCGATGGTCATAGGCTTGGGCCATGACGCGTGCTCAGCTGGACAAGCAGCCGGATCAGGTCGCCGCGATGTTCGATCGCACGGCCCGGCGCTACGACTTGGTCAACGATGTGATCTCCCTGGGACAGGTGCGCTTCTGGCGCAAGGCGGTGGCCGCCGCCGTCGACGCCGGGCCCGGCGAGATCGTGCTCGACCTGGGGGCGGGCACCGGCACCTCCACCGACGCGTTCACCACGCTGGGCGCCCGCGCGATCGCCTCCGACTTCTCCCTCGGCATGCTGCGCACGGGCGTGCGCCGGCACGGCGGCAACGCGCTGAGCGGTGACGGAGTCCCGTTCATCGCGGGTGACGCGCTGCGGCTGCCGTTCGCCGACGACGCCTTCGACGCCGTGACGATCTCGGTGGCGCTGCGTAACGTGCACGACACCTCGCAGGCGCTGCGGGAGATGCTGCGCGTGACGCGGCCGGGCGGGCGGCTGGTGATCCTGGAGTTCTCGCACGTGAAGGTCAACGCCTTCGATCTGGTCTACCGCGAATATCTGATGAAGCTGCTGCCGCGAGTGGCCACGGTCTTCGGGTCCAATGACGACTCCTATGCCTATCTGGCCGAGTCGATCCGGGACTGGCCCGACCAGCCGACACTCGCGCGCACCATCCAGGAGGCCGGCTGGCAGCGGGTCGCCTGGCGCAATCTCACCATGGGCATCGTCGCGATCCACCGGGGATTCAAGCCCGCGTAAGCCCGTTCAGTGCTGCTCGATAGCCCGTTCTGTGCCGCGCGTAACCCCGTTCCGCGCGGCTCGATTAGGCGAGATGCCATTCACGCCGTCAAGTCCGCGATCCGGCCGGGGTTCCGTGTCCGGAGATATCGTTTATCGCGGGAATTATCCGTGGGGGCGGGCCGACCTACGGCGGGTTCGGCAACGCGGCGCTGGGCGAGGATGGTTCTCGACTAATTCCCGGCCGTACTGGTGTAGCGTTTTGCTTACGGAGCGTGACCGCACTGCTGTAACCCGCGTCACATTTCTCGCGATAGGCTCGGATATAACCGTGACGCTACGAAGGAGTCTGCCCGGTGGGCCCGATGCTCTGCTTCACGCCCGATGAGTGGCGCGCCTTCATCGAGGGTGTGCGCCGCCGCGAGTTCGCGGTCTGATCTCCTCGTGGCGACGACGCAGGGCCCTTCGTCTCGGACGGAGGGCTTTCGTTTGTGCGAAGACCGGCCCCCGACTGCCACTTTGTCCAAGAAAAGGGTTAGACTGCGGGCCGACAAGTTTGTGAAGGGGTTCACAAAGGAACGAAGGCGCCACACCCCGAGGCCTTCGAGCGTGTAGGACAGGACAGTCCAGTGACCGAGCCACCAGCCACACAGGCTGACGCCGATGTCATCGTCGTCGGCGCCGGTCCCGCCGGTTCCGCAACCGCTTTTTACCTCGCTCAGGCCGGCCTCGACGTGCTGCTCCTGGAGAAGACCAGGTTCCCCCGGGAGAAGGTCTGCGGCGACGGCCTGACCCCCCGAGCGGTCAAGCAGCTGCTCAACATGGGCGTCGACATTGACGCGCCCGGCTGGATCAGGAACAAGGGCCTGCGGGTCGTGGGGGGCGGGCACCGCTTCGAGCTCGACTGGCCGCAGCTGGAGCGCTTCCCCGACTTCGGCCTCGTGCGCACGCGCAAGGACTTCGACCAGATCGTCGCCGCCAACGCCGTCAAGGCCGGGGCGCGGCTGATGGAAGGCGTGAACGTCACCGGGCCTGTCCTCGACGACCGCAGCGGGCACGTGGTCGGAGTGACGACCAAGGACGGGCCGACCTACCGCAGCCGTCTGGTGGTGGCCGCCGACGGCAACAGCACCCGGCTGGCCCTGGGGATGGGACTCCACAAGCGTGAGGACCGCCCGATGGGCGTGGCCGTACGCACCTACTTCGAGAGCCCGCGTCACGACGACGACTACCTGGAGACGTGGCTGGAGCTGTGGGACGACAACACGCTGCTGCCCGGCTACGGCTGGGTGTTCGGCGTGGGCGACGGCACCGCGAACGTCGGACTGGGCCTGCTCAACACCAGCGACCAGTTCAAGAACATCGACTACCGCGACCTGCTCAAGCGGTGGTGCAAGGCGATGCCCGCCGAGTGGGGCTTCACCGAGGAGAACATGCGGGGCCCGATCCGCGGCGCCGCGCTCCCGATGGCCTTCAACCGCCAGCCTCACTACACCCGCGGCCTCGTCCTCGTCGGTGACTCCGGCGGCGCGATCAACCCGTTCAACGGCGAGGGCATCGCCTACGCCATGGAGACCGGCGAGATCGCCGCCGAGACCATCGTCAAGGCGCTGCGCCAGACCACCCCCGCGCAACAGGAACGCATCCTGCGCACCTATCCTCAGGTGTTGAAGGACGCCTACGGCGGATATTTCACGCTTGGCAGGTGGTTCGTCCAGGCGATTGGGAAGCCGGGAGTCATGAGCTTCGGAACGCGGCATGGGTTGCCACACCCGAGGCTGATGCGCTTCGCGCTCAAACTCCTTGGTAATCTCACCGACCGGCGAGGGGATGCGTCGGACAAGATCATCAATGCACTCTCGAAGGTCGCGCCACCAGCATGAACCTCAGACTCACCCATAGATCAGGCTGCGCGCCCGCGCGCGTGGCGACTCCAGAGGAGGCGTAGCGATGGACCTTTACGTGCCCATCCTGGTGCTCGCCGTTCTCGCGGGGGGCTTCGCGATCTTCTCGGTCGCCATCGCTCCCTTCACCGGTCCCAAGCGCTGGAACCGCGCCAAGCTTGACGCCTACGAATGCGGCATCGAGCCGACGCCCCAGCCGGTCGGTGGCGGACGGTTCCCGCTGAAATACATGATCACCGCGATGCTCTTCATCGTGTTCGACATCGAGATCATTTTCCTTTACCCCTGGGCAGTCTCCTTCGCGCCGCTGAAGAACGACGCGGGCAGCGTGCTCTCCTCGGGCCTCGGGGTGTTCGCGCTTGTCGAGATGCTGCTGTTCATCGTCACCGTGCTCGTCGCCTACGCGTACGTGTGGCGCCGCAAGGGTCTGGACTGGGACTAGAAATGGGACTTGAAGAGAAACTCCCCAGCGGGTTCATCCTCAGCACGGTCGAACAGGCCGCCGGCTGGGCGCGCAAGAACTCCGTATGGCCGGCCACATTCGGCCTCGCCTGTTGCGCCATCGAGCTGATGGCCACCGGCGGCCCCCACTACGACCTGGCGCGCTTCGGCATGGAGCGCGCTTCGGCGTCTCCCCGGCAGGCCGACCTGATGATCGTCGCCGGCCGCGTGTCGCAGAAGATGGCTCCCGTCCTGCGGCAGATCTACGACCAGATGGCCGAGCCCAAGTGGGTCATCTCGATGGGCGTGTGCGCCTCAAGCGGCGGCATGTTCAACAACTACGCCATCGTGCAGGGCGTGGACCACATCGTCCCGGTCGACATCTACCTGCCCGGCTGCCCGCCGCGGCCGGAGATGCTGATCGACGCGATCGTGAAGCTGCACGACAAGATCCAGAACATGAAGTTCGGCGCCCACCGCGCCAAGCAGATCGACGAGCTCGAACTGCAGGCGCTGCGTACGCTGCCGCTGATCGACCAGGGGGCCGCGAAGTGACCTCGCCCGACAACCTCCCCGAGGTCCCCTCCGCCGAGGTCCCCGAGGTTCCGGCGGTCGTGGAGCCGCCCGTCGCCCGGCGCGGCATGTTCGGCACGACCGACTCGGGTGACACCTCCGGCTACGGCGGTCTCGTCGTACGGCGGGCCCCTCAGCTGTCCACGTCCCGCCCCTACGGCGGCTACTTCGACGAGCTGGTCGACACGCTGGCCCTCGACGACGCCATCGAGCGCGTGGTCGTGGACCGGGGCGAGCTCACCCTGCACGTGAAGCGGGAGCGGCTCGTCGAGGTCTGCCAGAAGCTCCGTGACGAACCGGCCCTGCGCTTCGAGCTCTCGCTCGGCGTCTCCGGGGTGCACTACCCGCACCTGAAGGGTGAGGAGCTGCACGCGGTCATCCACCTCTGCTCGATCACCCACAACCGGCGCGTCCGCGTCGAGGTGAGCGCCCCCGACGAGGACCCGCACATCCCCTCGACCGTCGGCGTCTTCCCGGGCCACGACTGGCACGAGCGCGAGGCGTACGACTTCTTCGGGATCGTCTTCGACGGCCACCCCGGCCTGACCCGCATCATGATGCCGGACGACTGGGAAGGTCACCCGCAGCGCAAGGACTACCCGCTCGGCGGCATCCCGGTCGAATACCGCGGCGCCACGATCCCCGCGCCCGACCAGAGGAGGTCGTACGCGTGAGCGTCATCGAGCTGGGCGTAGACGAACTAAGTGAGGTTCACTCGTGAGCACCGGATATGACGAGGCGACCGAGGGCAAGGTCTACTCGGTCACCGGCGCGGACTGGGACGAGGTCGTCAGCGGCGTCCGTGAGTCCGACGACGAGCGGCTGGTCATCAACATGGGCCCGCAGCACCCGTCCACGCACGGCGTGCTGAGGCTGGTCCTGACCCTCGACGGTGAGACGGTCACCGAGGCGCGTGGCGTCATCGGCTACCTGCACACCGGCATCGAGAAGAACCTCGAATACCGGACGTGGACGCAGGGCACCACGTTCGTCACCCGCATGGACTACCTCTCGCCGATCTTCAACGAGACCGCCTACTGCCTGGGCGTCGAGAAGCTGCTTGGCATCGAGGACCGCGTCCCGGACCGGGCGCAGGCCATCCGCGTGATGATGATGGAGCTCAACCGGATCTCCTCGCACCTGGTGGCGATGGGCACGTTCGGCATGGAGCTCGGCGCGACCACGCCCTTCCTGTTCGGCTACCGCGACCGCGAGCTGATCATGGACCTGTTCGAGTACATCACCGGGCTGCGCATGAACCACGCCTACGTCCGCCCCGGCGGTGTCAGCGTGGACCTGCCGGCGGGTGCGGTCGACAAGATCGGCGAGTTCCTCAAGATCATGCCACAGCGGATCAAGGACATCCGCAAGCTGCTCGACGAGAACCCGGTCTATCTGCGCCGCACCAAGGACGTGGGCTACCTCGACCTGACCGGCTGCATGGCCCTGGGCATCACCGGGCCGATCCTCCGCTCGGCCGGACTGCCGTGGGACCTGCGCAAGTCGCAGCCCTACTGCGGCTACGAGACCTACGACTTCGAGGTGGCGACCGAGCGCGGCTGTGACGTGTTCTCCCGCTACCTGGTCCGGATGCGGGAGATGGAGGAGTCGCTCAAGATCGTCGAGCAGGCTCTCGACCGCATCGCCGGGCCGCTCAAGGGCGACCCCGTGATGATCGAGGACAAGAAGATCGGCTGGCCCGCGCAGCTCGCGCTGGGCCCCGACGGCTTCGGCAACTCGCCCGATCACATCGCGCACATCATGGGCAGCTCCATGGAAGCCCTCATCCACCACTTCAAGCTGGTGACCGAGGGATTCCGGGTGCCGGCCGGGCAGGCGTACGCCTCGATCGAGTCGCCCAAGGGCGAGCTCGGCGCGCACGTGGTGAGCGACGGCGGCACCCGCCCCTACCGCGTCCACTTCCGCGAGCCGTCCTTCTGCAACCTGCAGGGCTTCCCCGCCATGGCGGAGGGCGGCCAGGTCGCGGACGTGATCGCCGCGGTGGCATCTATCGACCCCGTCATGGGAGGTGTGGACCGGTGACTTACTCACCGGAAGTCCGAGAGCGTCTCGAACGAGACGCCAAGGAGATCATCGGACGCTATCCGAAGACGCGGTCGGCACTGCTGCCGCTGCTCCACCTCGTGCAGTCCGAAGACGGTCACGTCTCCGACGACGGGCAGGAGTTCTGCGCGGAGATGCTGGGCCTCAGCAAGGCGGAGGTCGTCGGCGTCGCGACGTTCTACACCATGTACAAGCGCAAGCCGGCCGGTGACTACCACGTCGGCGTCTGCATCAACGCGCTGTGCGCCGTCATGGGCGGCGACCAGATCTGGGAAGAGCTGTCGGAGCACACCGGCGTCGGCCACGAGGAGACCACCGCCGACGGCAAGGTCTCGCTCGAGCGCCTCGAGTGCAACGCGGCCTGCGACTTCGCCCCGGTCATGATGGTCAACTGGGAGTTCTTCGACAACCAGACGCCAGAGTCGGCCAAGCAGCTCGTCGACGACCTGCGCGACGGCAAGGACGTCCGGCCGACCAGGGGGCCGAAGAAGCTCTGCACCTTCAAGGAGGCCTCGCGGGTGCTCGCGGGCCTGCCCGACGACCTGGCGGGCGACGGCCCGTCGGCCGCGGGCCCCTCGCTGGAGGGCCTCAAGGTCGCCAAGGCCAACGGATGGAAGGCCCCAGAGGCATGAGCACGACTCTCACCCCGGTCCTGACCGCGAACTGGGACCAGGCCAACTCCTTCACCCTCGCCGGCTACGGCGAGTATGAGGCGGCCAAGAAGGCGCTGGGGATGGACCCCGACGCGGTCATCCAGGCCGTCAAGGACTCGGGCCTGCGCGGCCGCGGCGGCGCGGGCTTCCCGACCGGCATGAAGTGGGGCTTCATCCCCCAGGGTGACGGCAAGCCGCACTATCTCGTCGTCAACGCCGACGAGTCGGAGCCGGGCACCTGCAAGGACATCCCGCTGATGATGGCCAACCCGCACTCGCTGGTCGAGGGCGTCATCATCACCGCCTACGCGATCCGGGCCAACCACGCCTTCATCTACGTACGGGGCGAGGTGCTGCACGTCATCCGGCGGCTGCACGCGGCCGTGCGCGAGGCGTACGAGAAGGGCTACCTCGGCACCGACATCCTCGGCTCCGGCTACGACCTCGAACTCGTCGTGCACAGCGGCGCCGGGGCGTACATCTGTGGCGAGGAGACGGCGCTGCTCGACTCGCTCGAAGGCTTCAGAGGTCAACCGCGGCTCAAGCCCCCGTTCCCGGCCGTGGCGGGCCTGTATGCCTCGCCTACTGTTGTGAACAACGTGGAGTCTGTGGCCAGTGTTCCCTCAATTGTGACCAACGGGGCCGACTGGTTCGCCGGGATGGGCACCGAGAAGTCCAAGGGCTTCGGCATCTTCTCGCTGAGCGGCCACGTCACCCGGCCCGGCCAGTACGAGGCGCCGCTCGGCATCACGCTGCGCGAGCTGCTCGACATGGCGGGCGGGATCCGCGAGGGCCACGAGATCAAGTTCTGGACCCCGGGCGGCTCGTCCACCCCGATCTTCACCGACGAGCACCTGGACGTGCCGCTCGACTTCGAGTCGGTCGGCGCCAAGGGCTCCATGCTCGGCACCCGCGCGTTGCAGATCTTCGACGAGACGACCTGCGTGGTCCGTACGGTGCTGCGCTGGACGGAGTTCTACGCCCACGAGTCGTGCGGCAAGTGCACGCCGTGCCGCGAGGGCACCTACTGGCTCAAGCAGGTGCTCAAGCGCCTGGAGAAGGGCCAGGGCACCGAGGAGGACCTGTCCACGATCACCGACATCGCGGACAACATCCTGGGCCGCTCGTTCTGCGCGCTCGGTGACGGCGCGACGAGCCCGATCCACTCCTCGGTGAAGTACTTCCGCGACGAGTACCTCAAGCACTTCGAGGTCGGCGGCTGCCCGTTCGACGCGAAGAAGTCCACTCTCTGGGGTGACCAGTGACAACAACCGCCGTAGAGACCAACCTGGTGACCCTCAGCATCGACGGGTTCCAGGTCAGCGTCCCGAAGGGCACCCTGATCATCAGGGCGGCAGAGCTGCTGGGCATCCAGATCCCGCGCTTCTGCGACCACCCGCTGCTCGACCCGGCGGCCAACTGCCGCCAGTGCCTGGTCGACATCCCCGACGCCGGCAACGGCCGCGGCTTCCCCAAGCCGCAGCCGTCCTGCGCGATCGAGGTCGCCGAGGGCATGGTGGTGCAGACCCAGCTCACCTCGCCGGTCGCCGAGAAGGCGCAGCGCGGGGCGATGGAGCTGCTGCTCATGAACCACCCGCTGGACTGCCCGGTCTGCGACAAGGGCGGCGAGTGCCCCCTGCAGAACCAGGCGATGTCCAACGGCCAGGGCGAGTCCAGGTTCCAGGAGCAGAAGCGGACCTTCCCCAAGCCGCTGCCGCTGTCCTCGCAGGTGCTGCTCGACCGTGAGCGCTGCGTCCAGTGCGCCCGCTGCATCCGCTTCTCCGACCAGATCGCCGGCGACCCGTTCATCGACTTCTTCGAGCGCGGGGCCAAGGAGCAGGTGGGTGTCGCCGACGGCAAGCCGTTCGACTCCTACTTCTCCGGTAACACGGTGCAGATCTGCCCGGTCGGCGCGCTGACCGGTGCCGCCTACCGGTTCCGGGCCAGGCCGTTCGACCTGGTCTCCACGCCGAGCGCGTGCGAGCACTGCGCCTCCGGCTGCAGCCTGCGCACCGACCACCGGCGCGGCCGGGTCACCCGCCGCCTGGCCGGCAACGACCCGCAGGTCAACGAGGAATGGAACTGCGACAAGGGCCGCTGGGCGTTCTCCTACGCCACGCAGCCCGACCGGCTCAAGACGCCGCTGGTACGCAACGAGGACGGCGTGCTCGAACCCGCCTCGTGGCCCGAGGCGCTCAGCGTCGCGGCCCGCGGCCTGGCCGCCGCGCGCGGCAGGGCCGGGGTGCTGGTGGGCGGCCGGGTCACGGTCGAGGACGCCTACGCCTACGCCAAGTTCGCCCGGGTCGCCCTCGGCAGCAACGACATCGATTTCCGCGCCAGGCCGCACTCCGCCGAGGAGGCGCAGTTCCTGGCCCACGCCGTGGCCGGCAGGGGCATCGAGGTTTCCTACAGTGACCTCGAGAGCGCCCCTGCCGTGCTGCTCGTCGGGTTCGAGCCCGAGGACGAGTCGCCGATCGTCTTCCTGCGCCTGCGCAAGGCGTGGATGAAGAAGGGCCTGAAGGTCACGGCGATCGCTCCGTTCGCCACCAACGGCCTGGCCAAGATGGGCGGCACGCTCATCCGCACCGCGCCGGGCGCGGAGGCCGACGCGATCGGCGAGCTGGTCGGCTCGCTGGCCGAGGGCACGATCGTGCTCGCCGGTGAGCGGCTGGCCACTGTTCCGGGTGCCCTGTCCGCCCTCGTACGCCTCAGCACCGCGTCGGGCGCCAAGCTCGCCTGGGTTCCGCGCAGGGCCGGCGAGCGGGGCGCGATCGAGGCGGGCGCGCTGCCGAACCTGCTGCCCATCGGCCGCCCGGTCGGCGACGAGATCGCCAGGGCCGAGGTCGCCAGGGCGTGGAACGTCGGCTCGCTGCCCGACGCGCCGGGTCGCGACACCACGGGCATGCTCCTCGCGGCGCTGGAGGGCAAGCTCGACGCGCTGGTCGTGGCCGGTGTCGACCCCTACGACCTGGCCGATCCCGCCGCGGCGCTGGCCGCGCTGGAGAACACCCCGTTCATCGTCAGCCTGGAGATCCGCGCCAGCGCGGTCACCGACCGGGCCGACGTGGTCCTGCCGGTCGCCGCCGTGCAGGAGAAGGGCGGCACGTTCGTCAACTGGGAGGGCAGGGGCCGCTCGTTCGGGGCCCCGCTCAGGGTGCCCGGCCTGCAGAGCGACCTGGCCGTGATCAGCAACCTGGCCGACCGGATGGACGTCCACCTGGGCCTGCCCGACGCCGCGGCCGCCCGCCGCGAGCTGAGCGCGATGGGCTCCTGGCGCGGCACGCGCGTCGCCGCCCCCAGCACCGCCACCCGCTCGCAGCTCGCGCCGCGGACCGGCGAGGCGCTGCTGGCCAGCTGGCACCTGCTGCTCGACGACGGCCGCCTGCAGGACGGCGAGCCGTACCTCGCGGGCACCGCCCGGCCGGCCGAAGCGCTGGTCTCGGAGGCCACCGCAGCGGAGATCGGCGTCGTCGACGGCGGCAAGCTGGTCGTCGGCGGTCAAGGACCCAACGCGGTCACGTTGCCGGTGCGCGTCGCCGACCTGCCGGACCGGGTGGTCTGGGTGCCGGCGAACTCCGGCGGCTGCTCGGTCACGCGCGATCTCGGCGCGGCGGCCGGCGACATCGTCACGATCGGGAGCGCCTCATGATCCCTGTTCTCCTGACTGATCCGACTCTTGCCGATTTCGGCAAGGATCCGCTCTGGATCACCATCATCAAGGCAGTGATGCTGTTCGCCTTCCTGATGCTCTGCATCCTGTTCGGCGTCTGGTTCGAACGGAAGCTGATCTCCAGGATGCAGAACCGCTTCGGCCCCAACCGGGCGGGCAAGTTCGGCCTGCTCCAGTCGGTGGCCGACGGCATCAAGATGGGCCTGAAGGAAGACCTCTTCCCGCGGACCGTCGACAAGCTGCTCTACCTGATGGCCCCGGTCATCATGGTGATCCCGGCCTTCCTGGCCTTCTCGATCACCCCGTTCGGGCCGATGGTCAACCTGTTCGGCGTGCGGACGCCGCTGCAGCTGGTCGACCTGCCGGTGGCCGTGCTGTTCATGCTGGCCATGGGTGCCATCTCGGTCTACGGCGTGGTGCTGGCCGGCTGGTCGTCGCGCTCGCCGTACGCGCTGCTGGGCGGGCTCCGGTCGGCGGCGCAGGTGGTCTCGTACGAGATCGCGATGGGTCTGTCGTTCGTCGGCGTGTTCCTGTTCGCGGGGACGCTGTCGACATCGGAGATCGTCAAGTCGCAGGCGACCGGCGGCGAGCTGTGGGGCATGTCGATGCCCTCCTGGTACGTCGTCCTGCTGCTGCCGTCGTTCCTGATCTACGTGTTCTGCGCCTTCGGTGAGGCCGCGCGTATCCCGTTCGACCTGCCCGAGGGCGAGGGCGAGCTGGTCGGCGGCTTCCAGACCGAGTACTCCTCGTCGCTGAAGTTCGCGCTGATCATGATGGGCGAATACCTGCACACCTTCGTCGCCTCGGCGATGGCCATCACGCTGTTCCTCGGCGGCTGGCGGGCACCGTTCCCGATCACGTGGTTCTGGGCCGGCGCGAACGAGGGCTGGTGGCCGCTGCTGTGGTTCTTCGTCAAGTTCGTGCTGGTCTTCTGCTTCGTGGTGTGGGTGCGGGCCTCGCTGCCGCGCGTCCGCTACGACCAGCTCATGTCGCTGGGGTGGAAGGTTCTCATCCCGGTCAACCTGGCGTGGATCATGCTGGTCGCCACGATCCGGACCGTCATGTACGTCAAGAACGGCGAAGCCGGCTTCCAGGGCAGCCTGGCACCCGTCATGGTGGTCGCGGTGGTCGTCATCGTCGGCGCGCTCGCCATCTGGGCCCGGTTCGACACCGTGAACCAGCGCCGCAAGGAAGCGAAGAAGGCGGAGGTCGAGGCGGAGTTCGAGGAGCTGTCCAACGAGCCAACGGCCGGTGGCTTCCCTGTGCCGCCGCTCGACCTGCCGCACTACCACGGGGTGCAGCACAAGGAGATTCCCAGTGGGACTAACTGATTGGCTGAACCCCGTCAAGGGCTTCGGGGTCACCTTCCACACGATGTTCAAGAAGCCCGTCACGGTGAACTACCCGGAGGAGAAGAGGCCTACGGCGCCTCGCTTCCACGGGCGGCACCAGCTCAACCGCTGGCCTGACGGGCTGGAGAAGTGCGTCGGCTGCGAGCTGTGCGCCTGGGCGTGCCCGGCCGACGCCATCTACGTGGAAGGTGCCGACAACACCGACGCGGAGCGCTTCTCGCCGGGTGAGCGTTACGGCCGCACCTACCAGATCAACTATCTGCGGTGCATTCTCTGCGGTCTGTGCATCGAGGCGTGCCCGACCCGGGCCCTCACGATGACCAACGAGTACGAGCTGGCCGACACCAACCGCGAGAGCCTCATCTTCACCAAGGAGATGCTTCTCGCGCCCCTGACCCAGGGGATGGAGCAGCCTCCGCACCCCATGCGGCTCGGGGACACCGAAGAGGACTACTACCGGCTGGGACGGACCAATGGGTGAGACCATTACCTTCTGGGTGCTCGCCGTCGTATCCGTCGGTGCGGCACTCGGCATGGTGTTCAACCGGAAGGCCGTCTACTCGGCGCTGATGCTCGGCACCGTGATGCTCTGCCTCGCGGTCCTCTACGCGGTGCAGGACGCGCCCTTCCTGGCCGCGGTGCAGATCATCGTCTACACCGGCGCCGTCATGATGCTCTTCCTGTTCGTGCTCATGCTGGTCGGCGTCGACTCGTCCGACTCGCTGGTGGAGACGCTGCGGGGCCAGCGCTTCTGGGCCGCGATCGCCGCCGTGGGCTTCGCCGCGCTGGTCATCCTGGCCATCGGCAACGCCGTCTTCGCCAAGGAGGCCGGGCTGGCCTCGGCGATCGGGCAGGCCGGTTACATCCGCTCGCTGGCGCTGCTGCTCTTCACGAAGTACGTCTTCGCCTTCGAGATCACCTCGGCGCTGCTGATCACCGCCGCGCTCGGTGCGATGGTGCTGGCACACCGCGAGCGGCTGACCGTACGGCCTTCGCAGAAGGACCTGTCCCGCGCCCGGTTCCTCGGCGATCGCCCGTCGCCGCTGCCCGGACCCGGCACCTACGCCAGGAGCAACGCCATCGACATGCCGGCGCTGCTGCCCGACGGCTCGGTCGCGGAGAGCTCGGTCAACCGCTACATCGCGCGGTTCGACGTCGAGCAGGGTCATCTGCCCGAGGATCCGAAGCTCGCCGAGGCCATCAAGCACAGGGCCGCCGTCGAGTCGGCTGAGGAGGAGTCCAAGTGACCACCCATTACCTCGTCCTGTCGGGCCTGCTGTTCGCCATCGGCGCGATGGGCGTGCTGATCCGGCGCAACGCGATCGTGGTGTTCATGTGCGTCGAGCTCATGCTCAACGCCTGCAACCTCGCGTTCGTCGCCTTCGCCAGGCAGAACGGCAACCTCGAGGGCCAGATCATCGCGTTCTTCGTGATGGTGGTGGCCGCGGCCGAGGTCGTGGTCGGCCTGGCCATCATCGTGACGATCTTCCGAACCCGCAGGTCCGCGTCGGTAGACGACGCCAACCTGCTGAAGTACTAGAGGTGACTGGTGGAATCTCCTGCTGAGATCGTCCAGCACACCGCCGGCGGCATGATCGGGGCCTCTTGGCTGATGATCGCCTTCCCGTTGCTGGGTGCGGCGATCCTGCTGATCCTCGGACGCATGACGAACCGGTGGGGCCATCTGCTGGGCGTGGCCATGTCCCTCGCCTCGTTCGTCGTGGCGGTGCTGACCTTCTTCGAGCTCATCGGCCTACCGGAAGAACAGCGCCGTCAGGCCGTACATCTGTATGAGTTCATTCCCGGCATGGTCGACATGGGGTTGCTGATCGACCCGCTGTCGATCAGCTTCGCGCTGCTGATCACGGGTGTCGGATCGCTGATCCACATCTACTCGATCGGCTACATGTCGCACGATGCCGAGCGGCGCCGGTTCTTCTCCTATCTGAACCTCTTCGTCGCCGCGATGCTCCTGCTGGTGCTGGCCGACAACTACGTCGGGCTGTTCATCGGCTGGGAGGGCGTGGGCCTGGCCTCGTACCTGCTCATCGGGTTCTGGCAGTTCAAGCCCTCTGCGGCGGTCGCGGCCAAGAAGGCGTTCGTCGTCAACCGCGTCGGTGACTTCGGCCTGCTGGTCGGGATGTTCATCATCCTGGCCACGTTCCACACGCTGACCTTCAGCGACTTGGGCGCGCAGATCGCCAAGAGCCCGCCGTCCGGCGGCGCGATCACCGCGATCGGCCTGCTACTGCTCCTCGGCGCCTGCGGTAAGTCGGCGCAGCTCCCGCTGCAGTCGTGGTTGCTGGACGCGATGGAGGGCCCGACCCCGGTCTCGGCCCTCATCCACGCCGCGACCATGGTCACCGCCGGGGTCTACCTGGTGGTCCGCTCCGGTGCGTTCTTCTTCCCGCCGGACTCGGCGCAGGCGCTCGCAGTCTCGATCGTCGGCGCGGCCACGCTGCTGGCCGGTGCCATCATCGGTTGCGCGAAGGACGACATCAAGAAGGGCCTGGCCGGCTCGACGATGTCGCAGATCGGCTACATGATGCTCGGCGCGGGCCTCGGCCCGGCGGGCTACGCCTTCGCGATCGGGCACCTGATCACGCACGGCTTCTTCAAGGCCGACATGTTCCTTGGTGCCGGTTCGGTCATGCATGGCATGAACGACGAAGTGAACATGCGGAAGTACGGCGGGCTGCGCAAGTACATGCCGGTGACCTTCGTGACGTTCTTCATCGGCTACCTGGCGATCATCGGGTTCCCGCTGCTGTCCGGATATTTCACGAAGGACGGCATCATCGAGACCGCCGTGGAACACAACCAGGTGCTTGGCTGGCTGGCCGTGCTGGGGGCGGGCATCACCGGCTTCTACATGTCGCGGATGGTCTTCATGACCTTCTTCGGGGAGAAGCGCTGGGAGAAGGATGCGCACCCGCACGAGTCGCCAGCCGTCATGACCTGGCCGCTGATCATCCTGTCGATCGGCTCGATCTTCCTGGGTGGCTACCTGATCCTCAGCAACACGCTGATGAAGTTCTTGGGTCCGGCCGTGGGTCTGCCCGAGGAGCTGCCGACCTTCCACTGGACCAGCGTCCCCGGTCTCGCCACGCTGGCGCTGGTCGCTGTCGGGGCGGGCTTCGCGTGGGTCAGGTACGGCAGGGCCGAGGTGCCCGCCGTGGCGCCGCGCGGTTCCTTCCTCACCACGTTCGCCCGTCGTGACCTCTACGGCGACGCGCTCAACGAGTCCCTGTTCATGCGCCCCGGCCAGTGGCTGACCCGCTTCGCGGTGTACTTCGACAACCGCGGCATCGACGGGCTGGTCAACGGCCTGGCGGCGGGCATCGGCGGGACCTCGGGGCGTCTCAGGCGGATCCAGACGGGCTTCGCCAGATCCTACGCGCTGTCCATCCTGTTCGGTGCTGCCCTCCTGGCAGGCGCCCTGCTCCTCGTTGGGAACATCTGATGTCACCCTGGCTCCCGATACTCATGGCGGTGCCCGTCCTGGGCGCCATCGTGGTGGCCCTGCTTCCCAAGGGCAGTGACAAGCTGGCCAAGCAGGCCACGCTGCTGGTGTCCCTGGTCGTGCTGGCGCTGACGCTCGTGATGGCGGTCCAGTTCAAGACGGGCGGCCCCAGGTTCCAGTTCCAGGCGGTCTACGACTGGATCCCGAGCTTCGGCGTGAAGTTCGGGGTCGGCGTCGACGGCATCGCGCTCGTACTGATCGCGCTGTCGGCGGTGCTGGTGCCGATCGTGGTGCTCGCCTCCTGGCACGACGCCGACGGCACGCAGAGCGCCGACGGCACGCTGATCACCCCGAAGCGGTCGGTCAAGACGTACTTCTCGCTGCTGCTGGTGCTGGAAGCGATGATGATCGGCGTCTTCGCGGCGACCGACATCTTCCTGTTCTATGTCTTCTTCGAAGCCATGCTGATCCCGATGTACTTCATGATCGGGTCGTACGGCGGCGTGCAGCGGTCGTACGCGGCCGTCAAGTTCCTGCTGTACTCGCTGTTCGGCGGCCTGCTCATGCTGGTCGCGGTCATCGCGCTGTACGTGGTCGCGGGCAAGGGCACGTTCATGTTCCCCGAGCTCGTCGGCGTCATCCAGGACCCCGCGACGCAGAAGTGGCTGTTCGCCGGCTTCTTCATCGCCTTCGCGATCAAGGCGCCGCTCTGGCCGGTGCACACCTGGCTGCCCGACGCGGCCGCGCAGGCTCCGGCCGGCGCCGCCGTGCTGCTCGTGGGCGTGCTCGACAAGGTCGGTACGTTCGGCATGCTCCGCTTCTGCCTGGAGCTGTTCCCCGACGCGGCCAAGGCGTTCACGATGCCGATCGTGGTCCTCGCGGTCATCAGCATCATCTACGGCGCGATCGTGGCCATCGGGCAGACCGACATGAAGCGGCTCATCGCCTACACGTCGATCTCGCACTTCGGCTTCATCGTGATGGGCGTGTTCGCCATGTCGCAGGTGTCGCAGTCCGGTGCCGCGCTCTACATGGTCAACCACGGCTTCGCCACCGGCGCGCTGTTCCTGGCCGCCGGGTTCCTCATCGCCCGGCGCGGCTCGCCGCACATCGCCGACTACGGAGGCGTCCAGAAGGTCGCCCCGCTGCTCGCGGGCTTCTTCCTGATCGCCGGTCTGGCCGGGCTCTCGCTGCCGGGGCTGTCGTCGTTCGTCAGCGAGTTCATGGTGATGATCGGCACCTACACCAGCTCTGCCTTCGGGTCCGGCGCGCTCGCGGTCGCGGCGATCGTCTCCGCGCTGGCCGTGATCCTGGCCGCCGTCTACATCCTGTGGATGGTGCAGCGGGCGCTCAACGGGCCGACCGCCGAGCCGGTGAAGGCCTTCAAGGACCTGAACGTGCGCGAGATCGTCGTCCTGGCGCCGCTCATCGCGCTGATCATCGGCTTCGGCTTCTTCCCCAAGCCGCTGCTCGACGTGATCAACCCCACGGTCACCCAGACGCTGGTCAACGTGAAAGTGGACAACCCGGCTATCGCTGAGAAGGGGGCCGGCCAGTGAACGACGCTGTCGTGGCGCCGACCATCGAATACGGCACGCTGGCGCCGATGCTGCTGGTCTTCGGCGCGGCCGTCGTCGGTGTGCTCGTAGAGGCGTTCGCGCCGCGCTACATGCGCAAGTCGATCCACGTACCCCTCACCCTGCTGTCCCTGGCCGGCGCGTTCGCGCTGGTCATCGTGCAGGTGCTCAAGGGCGCCGTGCCGACGGCGCCGGTCGCCATGGGCGCGGTCGCGGTCGACGGACCCTCGCTGTTCATCTGGGGCGTCATCCTCGTCCTGTCGTTCGTCTGCGTGCTGATGATCAACGACGAGGGCCACTTCGTCGCCTCGGCGGCGGCCGTGCCCGGCAGCGCCGACGAGGAGGAGGCCGAGGCCGCCGGTGGCTCGCACACCGAGGTCTACCCGCTGGTCCTGTTCGCGGTGGGCGGCATGCTGCTCTTCCCCGCCTCGCACGACCTGCTGACCATGTTCGTCGGCCTTGAGGTCATGTCGCTGCCGCTGTACCTGCTGTGCGGCCTGGCCCGCCGGCGCCGCCTGCTGTCGCAGGAGGCGTCGATGAAGTACTTCCTGCTCGGCGCGTTCTCCTCGGCCTTCTTCCTGTACGGCACGGCCATGATCTACGGCTACGCCGGGACCGTGTCGTTCACCGGCATCAACAAGGCTCTGGCCACCGGCTCGCTGCTCGACCCGATCCTGCTGCTCGGAGTCTCGCTGCTCGGCGTCGGCCTGCTGTTCAAGATCGGCGCGGCGCCGTTCCAGGCGTGGAAGCCGGACGTCTACCAGGGCGCTCCGACGCCCATCACCGCGCTCATGGCCTCCGGCACGCTGGTCGCGGCCGTGGGCGCCGTGCTGCGGGTGTTCTGGGTGGCGCTGGGCAACCTGGACTGGGACTGGCGTCCGGTCATGTGGGCCGTGGCGGCTCTGACGATGGTGGTCGGCGCGATCCTGGCGATCACGCAGACCGACATCAAGCGCATGCTGGCCTACTCCTCGATCGCGCACGCGGGCTTCCTGCTGATCGGCGTCATGGCCACGTTCGACAAGAGCGCGCAGAACGCCAAGTCGCTGTCGGCGATCATGTTCTACCTGCTCGTCTACAGCATCACTACGGTCGGCGCCTTCGCGGTGGTCACGATGGTCCGCGACCCCGGCGGCGAGGCGGGCCACCTGTCGCGCTGGGCCGGGCTGGGCAAGCGCTCGCCGATCCTGGCGGGCATCTTCGCGTTCTTCCTGCTGGCCTTCGCCGGCATCCCGCTGACCAGCGGCTTCTTCGGCAAGTACGCCGTGTTCGCCGCCGCGCTGGCCAGTGGGTCCGAGGCCGGTGACTCGCTCGGGGGCTGGATGACCGGGCTGGTCGTGCTGGGCGTCGTCGCCTCCGCGATCGCCGCGTTCTTCTACGTGCGCGTCATCGTCCTGATGTTCTTCAGCGACCCGGCGGCCGACGGCCCCTCGATCGCGGTGCCCAGTATGGGGACCGTGGCCGTCATCGCCATCGCGCTGCTGATTACGGTAGGAGTCGGGCTCTTCCCGCAGCCCATGCTCGACCTCGCCAACCAGGCTGCATCCGGCCTGTTCATCAGATAAGGGGATCTGTATGTCCGCGCCTCCCGTGGTTGACCTTCCCATTGAGGACGAACGGTTGGCGCAGGACGTGGCCAACGGACTGGCCGCCGTCGAGAAGCTGCTGCGTTCGTCGGTGGAGAGCGAGGACGCCTTCGTCACGGAGGCGTCCAAGCACCTCATCGAGGCCGGGGGCAAGCGCTTCCGTACGCTGATGGTGCTGCTGGCGGCCCAGTTCGGGGATCCGTCGGCGCCGGGTGTCGTGCCCGGCGCCGTGGTCATCGAGCTGACCCATCTCGGGTCGCTCTACCACGACGACGTCATGGACGAGGCTCCGGTACGCCGGGGCTCGCCGTCGGCCAACGCCCGGTGGGACAACACCGTGGCCATCCTCACCGGTGACTACCTGTTCGCCCAGGCGTCCGACCTCCTGGCCGACCTCGGGCCGGAGCTCATCCGCGTACAGGCCCAGACCTTCTCCCGCCTCGTGCAGGGTCAGATCCGCGAGACCATCGGGCCGCGCGGCGAAGAGGACCCGGTGGCGCACTACATCAGCGTGCTCGCGGACAAGACCGGGTCTCTGATCGCGGCCTCCGGCCGGTTCGGGGCGCTGCTGTCCGGGGCGCCTTCCGACGTCGAAGAGCGGCTGAGTCGGGCGTGCGAGGCCGTCGGGGTGGCCTGGCAGCTGGGGGACGACCTGCTCGACGTGGCGTCCACCTCGACGGAGTCGGGCAAGACGCCGGGGACGGATCTTCGGGAGGGTATCCGGACGCTGCCGGTCCTCTACGCTCTGGCCTCGGACCCGTCCTCGCGGCTGGCGGAGTTGCTGTCGGGGCCGGTGGCCGAGTCGGACCTGGACGAGGCGCTGACGCTGCTGCGGGCGCACCCGGCCATGGGACAGGCGCGGGCCGAGCTGGATGCCTGGGTGAACCGGGCTCGTACCGACCTTTCCAGCCTCCCAGACATCCCCGCCAAGAACGCATTTTTGGCGCTATGTGACTACGTTGTCGAGCGTTCTGGGTGATCTCCTGATCGCGGCCCGTGTGGCGCGGGCCGTACGGATGCTGTCGTAGGTGAAGACGGCCAGGGCCAGCCACACGATCGAGAACCCGATCCAGCGGCTGGCCGGCATCGTCTCCTTCGCGACCAGCACCCCGCACAGGAACTGCAGGACCGGCGCGATGTACTGAAGCAGGCCGATCGTGCTGAGCGGCACCCGGATGGCGGCGGCGGTGAAGCACAGCAGCGGCACCGCCGTGATCACGCCCGCCCCGACCAGGAGCGCCGCGTGGCCGAGCCCCTCGGTTCCGAACGTGGACTGCCCGGTCAGGCTGAGATAGAGGATGTAGCCCAGCGCGGGGGTGAGCAGCACCAGGGTCTCGACGGTGAGGCTCTCGGCCGCGCCCACGTTCGCCTGCTTCTTGACCAGCCCGTACAGACCGAAGCTGACGGCCAGCGCGAGCGCGATCCACGGCGGCCGGCCGTAGTCGATGGTCAGCACGAGCACGGCGAGTGTCCCGAACCCCACCGCCACCCACTGCAGCCGCCTGAGGCGCTCCTTGAGCAGCACAACCCCGAACAACACGCTGATCAGCGGATTGATGAAGTACCCCAGGGCGCTCTCGACCACCTGACCGGCGTTGACGGCATAGATGTACACGCCCCAGTTGACGGTGACGATCACGGCGGCCAGCGTCAGCAGCGCGAGCTTCCTGGGCTCCTTGAGCAGCTCTCTCATCCAGGACCAGTGGCGCCGCACGGCCAGCACCACCAGGACCGCGACCAGTGACCAGGCCATGCGGTGCGCGAGGATCTCAACGGCTCCTGACGGCTTGAGCAGCGGCCAGTACAGGGGGAACAATCCCCACATCGTGTAGGCGGCAGCCCCGAACAGCACACCGCGCCTCAGGTCAGGCATGTAGTCCAGTTTCAGGCATTACCACCTTTAAACACAAATGCGTATTGCTGTACGGAAATATGTAGGACTGCTAAAAGGTAGCGGGGCTGTCCGGGGGTGGCTCGGTGGGTTGGCTGTTCGGCGGCGACAAGACATCGATGGTCAGTCCCGCTGACGCTCTGACCGGGCGTTCCACGGAGATGCCGGTCCCGGCGCGACACGCGATCCTGGACGCGCCCCTGGCTCCGACGTACCCCGTGGGCACGGAGATCGCCGACTTCGGCCTGGGCTGCTTCTGGGGCGCCGAGCGCGTCTTCTGGCAGGTTCACGACCCGACGCAGAGCATGCGCCAGGGCAACGACGCCGGCACCCAGTACCGCTCGGCGATCTACTGGCGCTCGCCGGAGCAGCAGAAGGCGGCGGAGGCGTCGCGGGAGGCGTACCAGGAGGTCCTGAAGAGGCCGGGCTACGGCGAGATCGCCACGGATGCTTCCGCGTCTGCGTCGCCGCGAAGCGCGATCTCCGGTAAGCGGCCCTGTTCATGGACAGATTCTATGGTCGGCGAACGATATCGGATCTTGTGGCCTCGAGTATGGTCCATTGCTCGCCGGTCAGCCCGTAGAGCGGAGTGAGATCCTTGAGATCGCTCGCATTGGGAATAACCTGCGCTCGTTCAAACCCCTCAAGCGCCCATGTGGATATTCCCGTTCGCGCACTAACCTGGTTTATCGACAGCCCGCTTTTTAGTCGAGCGCTGCGAAGTGCCTCCGCGAGTTGCCCCTTGGGGCCTGGCGGGAGCGTGATCGGATTGGAGGCTACCGGGCGGGGTGCGTTGTCTGTGTTCCCCTCTGCGCGGGAGGAGCCCGCGACGGCCGCGACACCGCCTGATAGGAGAACAAAGCCGATGATCAGAGCTACGAGCACGATCGCGCCTGAGGAGTCGGAGTCGGTGGTGTCGGCGGTGGGGGAGTTTCGAGTGTGAGCCCTCACTCGTGTCCGCTTGCCGCTTTTGAGATATCGCCAATGCGATCTGACGGAAACCATGGAGCGAGGTTAAGCGGCGGCTCCGACAGAATTAGCCGGCAGGCAGCAGAGGGCTAGCAAAATGGCGCTCGGCAGAACGCTCTCCTTACTTTACGGAGACCGTGCCTAGTGTTATAGGGCAGCCTTTTTGGCGGTTTTACGAGTGGCGACTATGGGGAGATCGAGGGAGTGGTCGTCTAATGCGCTCGCCCGGTGCTGCTGCGCAAATGGTTACGGGGGAGGTTTCAAGCCATTTTGCCGGCGTTCGTTGCCCTGATCTCGGCCTCCAGGTGCCTAACCAGCTCTTCCATAGTCTTTCCGCAGCGAACGTTGTTGAGGTTGCTGCTCTGTGGGACCAGGCTCACGCGGATGGCCGTCCAACCACCGGCCAGGTCATAGATCTGCCACCCAGGGAAGCGCCTGACCACCTGCTCCAAGGTCACCGGCACGGCTGTGCTCCATCGATCATCGGTGAGAGTGGGTGAGACCTGCGCACCTCTGCGTAGCGGAAGGCGACGCGGTGGGCTGCTCTTCCGGGCTCCAGGAGTGGGTGGCAGGCGTAGACGGCGCGCTTCCGGTTCGGTTCCCAGCCTGTACGCCACCAGAACCCGTCATGGTGGCACCAGACGATGAGTCCGACCCACACCGAGACGAGTGCGATCCCGTAGCCGTCGTGTACGTCGCTAAGGATGTTGAGGTGCCTCAACTCCCGCCGCAACTGCTCGGCAGCGTCCAGCGATGTGGCGACCTCAGGGTCGGACAGCGCGTGCTGTGGGTACATCCACCTACCTCCAGTGACGGCGGTACCAGTGAGTCCAAGTGAAGCCGGGCGGACGGGACCTTTGAACTGCGCCGGAGCCCATCGTCGGGACGTGTTGGGTTACCGAGAAACGTCCCTGGATGGACTTGAAACGTCCCGGGGTGTTCGCGTCCACTGGAGTGCGTGAACGAGCGACTACGCACAGCGATGCTCCGTCATGGTGTGGGCATGGAAGACCTGGCTGAGACGTGTGGCGTCGAGCCGAAGACGGTGGAGCGGTGGATCAACACCGGTCGGGTCCCGCACCGCCGGCACCGGTGGGCGGCTGCGAAGTTGCTTACTGCCGACGAGACGTACCTGTGGCCCGACGTGCTGGAAAGCAGCCAGGAGCGCCGAGGCAGGGCGAACCGGTCGGAGCTGGTCGAGGTCTTCCCCGATCGCGCCAGCGTGCCACGCGAACTGTGGCTGCGACTTCTCAGCGATGCTCAGGAGAAGGTGGACGTGCTGGTCTTCTCAGGGACGTTCTACGCCCAGACGCAGCCCAAGATCGCACGGTTGCTCAGAGAGACGGTGGAACGTGGTGTCGCGATCAGGTTGTGCTTCGGTGATCCCAACGCTCAGCCCGTCGACACGCGTGACCATGAAGAGGGTCTCGGGGGGACGCTGGCCGCCAAGATACGCTCATCCCTGACCTACTACCGGGCGCTGCCCGACCTGGATGGCTGCGAGATGCGGCTGCACTCCACCACGTTGTATGCCTCACTGTTCCGCTACGACGACGACATCCTGGTCAACCCACACGCGTACGGTGAACCAGCGTCGGCCAACCCGACCTTCCACTTTCGCCGCCTCGACGGCGGGACGATAGCGGACCACTACATGTCATCGTTCGAGCGCGTCTGGGCCGAGGCAGTGCCGTGGTCCGGCGCGAAGATCTGAAAGGCAGCTCATGGGGCGAGTCGAGTACTGGAACGACCCGGACGCGCCGAAGGCGAACAGCCTGGTACCCGCCTGCGGGACGGTCACGGTGGACGACGCGGGGCGCATCCTGATGCAGTGCCGACGCGACACCGGTCAGTGGGCTCTGCCCATGGGCAAGATGGAGATCGGGGAGACACCGTCTCAGTGCGCCGTGCGGGAGACCGAAGAGGAGACTGGCGTCCGCGTCGAGCCGGTGGGCATCCTGGGCATCTACTCCGACCCTGGTCACATCGTGGCCTACACCGATGGCGAGATCCGGCAGGAGTACGAGGTGATGCTGATCGCCCGCCCGGTCGGTGGTCGGCCGGGGGCCAACGATGAGGCCAGCGACGTGCGCTGGGTGGCCCCTGGTGATCTTCATTCGCTGGACATCCACCCCACGCAATGGCGACAGCTCAACGACTACCTAGAGCGCGCCTACCCCCACGTAGATTGACCTCTGGTCAGTAGGGTCGCCGGTGGCGCCGGGCAGACGGCGGCCAGTTCGTCGGGATGGTTGAGACGCATGCGGCGGACGCGGAGTCGACGCGAATTCGCTGCGGTCCGCTGAGGCAGGATCGACATCGGCACGGCGAGGTGGTCCTCGGCGTGAGCCGCGGTCGCGGCCAGCGTGGCGATGTCACGCCTGATGTTCGCCACGATCTCGGTCAGCGCCTGCCGCAGCTGCGGCTCGGGAGCGTCCAGCAGATCGGCGATCTGGCGCAGTGGCAGGCCGAGCCGCGGCCGGGCTGGTGATGGCCGCTCGCCCGGCCGAGACGTCAAGGCCGTATCTGGTCACGCTGGCCGGCGCCGGGCTGACCGGTCTGCTTCATGACGCCGGAAACCTGGCACTGACTCAGCTGGCCGCCCCAGCCGACGCCTACAGGGACCGACGGCCCTACGGGGGCACTGGAACAGCTCGGGCACGCGCTCCACATGCCCATCATGATCTGATCCGGGGTTCTGGGCCGGCGGTATCTGCGCACCACGACCGACGGCTGAACGGGGTCAGCCCTCCGTGCGGGCGGGCAGCCGCCATCCCGGACGCGGGAAGTGGCAGGTGTAGCCGTTCGGGTAATGCTGCAGGTAGTCCTGGTGCTCGGGCTCGGCCTCCCAGAAGGGGCCGACCGGCTCCACCTCGGTGACGACCTTGCCCGGCCAGAGTCCGGAGGCGTCCACATCGGCGATCGTGTCCTCGGCGATCCGCTTCTGCTCGTCGTCCACGTAGTAGATCGCCGAACGGTAGCTGAGACCGATGTCGTTGCCCTGGCGATTCTTGGTGCTCGGGTCGTGGATCTGGAAGAAGAACTCCAGGATCGCGCGGTAATCGGTCGTCTCGGGGTCGAAGAGGATCTCGATGGCCTCCGCGTGCGTCCCGTGGTTACGGTACGTCGCGTTCGGCACGTCACCCCCGGTGTATCCGACCCGGGTCGCCGTCACACCCGGAAGGCGGCGGATCAGCTCTTCCATCCCCCAGAAGCATCCGCCTGCCAGCACGGCCCTCTGCGTCTGCGTAGCCATGACGACCCCCTCCACGATCTCTCAGCTCGGTCGCTTGGGCACCACCGGCATCCCATGCCTGCCCGCTCTTCTCAACGCGCGAGGGTTCCGAGCGATTCCGTGCCCGCGCGGCCGCAAGCCACGGACAAGGAGCCGGCGCGGTGGGTCGCGGCACCGGCAATCCGCACGGTCTCTCCGCCACGGTGAACGGCCATCCGAAAATTCGCTGGCCGTCTGAGCCGTCCGCCCTCACGCTTGTACCCCATGGAACAACCGCAACGCGGGATCCGTGCCGCCTATTCGGACTCAACGATCACCGTCTACCAGGCGTACGACCCGGAAATAGGCCTGCCCGCCGTCCGCGACGGCCGTTTCCCCGCCGCGTGGAAACGGAACAGGATGACGTGGATCAAGCCGTCGTTCCTGTGGATGATGTACCGGTGCGGCTGGGGCGCCAAGCCGGGGCAGGAGACCGTTCTCGCCGTCGAGATCAACCGTGACGGCTTCGAATGGGCGCTGCGGCACGCGTGTCTGTCGACCTACGCTCGCGACGTACACCCCGACCGCGAAACCTGGCAGCGTCAGCTGAAGCGCGCCCCCGCCCGCGTGCAGTGGGACCCCGAGCGGGGCCTGCGTTTGCAGCCTCTTCCCTACCGATCCCTGCAACTCGGCCTCTCGGGCGAGGCCGTACGACGCTACGCCGACGAATGGACGGTCGCCATCCGCGACATGACCCCGCTCGCCCACGAGATACACGCCCTCGTCAGCGGTGGTGACCTGGACTCCGCCGCCCGGCTGCTGCCCCAGGAACGCTCATATCCCGTTGGAGACGAGCTTCTTGCTCACCTACGGGGGTGACACCTCCTCGGCGTGCTGATCGCCTCGGGCGACCGGCAGCTGTCCGACCTGCGGATCGAGCGGTTCATGCGCGGGATCATGCTGGCCGCGCGGCCGCGGTGGGCGCGCTGATGGGAGCCGTCCAGGCGACCGGGCTCGCCAGCCACAGCCTGGGCCGGTCAGAGGAGGAGGCTGTGGCTTCCTGGCGTCACGCCACCGACCTGATCATGCGGGGCCTGAAGTCCCTGTGATCACCCATGACACCTGATCCGGCAGGCGGCTGAGATTCTGGACACGGCCCGTTTCCCTCTTCTCGACGTAGGGTTGATGTCGTGCGGTTTCTACGTGGGGTTATCGCCGCAGTCGTCCTCTACTTCGTCGTCTTCTACGCTGTGGGACTCGTGTTCGGTAGTAATCCGATCTTCATTCTCCTCGTGTGGGCCGCAGCAGTTGGCCTGCTCTTCGCGATCCCACCTGCCAGGAGAATGGTGATTGGTTCGCGGCGCACCTAACTGGGGTCGGTCCAATATGAGTGACTCGTTGGGATATTGCGGCAAAACGGCTACTGCGGGATCGGCGGGACGGGCGTGACCTGCCCCGTCGGTCTGACAATCAGCGACGGGGAGTAATGATTCGCCTTACGCGGCGTGGCAGTGAGACGGAGGCTCTGGCCGGAAGCCTCACTCCCGACGAACGTCAGATGATCAGGGTCCTCGATCTTCAGCGCCTCGCCGTGAAGAAGGAGGGCCGGACGCCCGAACAGGCGGCGCAGGCAAAGGATCCAATCTACGGCGTTCTCTCCTCTTTCGCGATATGGGAGGACTTGATCAACGACATGGAGGAGGGGTGGCCAGGCCAGGACTTTGTCTACACGTACCTCAATGACCTGACTGTCCGGGATGGTCTGGAAGAGTATTGCGAGGCTCTGCAAGGAACGGCTCACACGAAGCTCACCCGCACGCTGGATCGCCTCGACGAGCGCTATCGCGCCGTGACGCACGAGGACGGCGGCGCTCAGCTCGCACGGTACTGGCGGCCCCTCGCAGAGGGGAACGAGACCCGATGGTGGTGGACTCGAGGGCCGAACGATCTACCCCCGGGGTGGTGTCGCTAGTAGCTACAGCGACGACTTTTTCTACATGATCGAGGGCGTGCCCGCCGACGGGCGCCCGCTGCGCGTCGGGCGGTCGTTGGACCGCGCTGCGGCTCTTTGCCACGGTCCCGACCAGCATGTACCGCCCAAGCGCCGGGGAGGAATAGGCCGAGGATTCGCGGGGTGACCCCGTGACCTCTGGCGGGCGTGGCGGCGCCGTCCCTCCAGATCCCACGCCGCCACGCCCGGTTTATCGGGCTTGCCCGGACAGCAACGCCGTCCAGATCGCCCCAGCTTCATGGATCGAGCACGGCGAGGTCTTGCGGACCTCGGGGGTGCCGTCGAGTTGGACGGTCCGCCGGATGAACGCCTGCCCGCCGCCCTCGCACAGCTCGTGCACCGTGGCCCGGCAAGAACAGGTCCAGGCCACATGACGTACCCGTTCGAGAGCCTGGTGCGGACGTCGCCAGTCCAGCCGGGTGTGACCTCCGCGAAGCGCCTCGCGGACGAGGTGCTCAGCACGGGATCGCTGGAGTGGATGACGCAGGTCCTCAACGGAGATTAAGTCAACGTTTCCCTTGGCCTGTGTTTCCGGGACGCCATCCCTCTGCGACGCCAACTCAAGATTTTCTGGAAGAATCGCACGCTTGCGGGCAAGCAAGGGTGTGATCACTGCTCCTGGCGTCTTCGAGGCCATCTTCGAAGCCCATTACGAGGAGATCTGGCGCTACATCGGCCGCAGGCTCGCCCTCGACGTAGCCGAAGACCTGGCGGCGGAGACGTTCCTCATCGCCTTCAGACAGCGCGACCGCTTCGACTCGGCCGTAGGCGAGGTCAGGCCGTGGCTGTACGGCATCGCCACCAACCTCATCGGCCGGCATCGGCGTGCCGAGGTGCGGAGGTACCGTGCCATAGCCCGGACGGGGCCGCCACCTGACGACGAAGGACACGATCAGCGGATCGTGGACTGGCTCACCGCGAAGGTGACGGTCGACCGGCTGGCGGGGGCGCTGGCGCGGCTGTCACAGGGGGAGCGCGATGTGGTGCTGCTCATCGCGTACGCCGGGCTGAGGTACGACGAGGTGGCGGCGGCGCTCGGAATCGCCCCGGGGACGGTCGCGTCCCGGTTGAGCAGGGCCAGGACCAAGCTTCGTGAGGGGTTGGAATGAACGAGTTCCAGGTCATCGACTCGCTGATGCCCGACACGCCGACCCCGTCGGCCGGCCAACTGGCGGCGGCGCGGGCGCGGGTATTCGCAGCCGCACCGATTCCTCCTGCGTCCAGGGCACGGGTGCGCAGGAGGTCGTGGACGGGCATGGCGCTCGTGGCGGCGGCCGTGGCGCTCGTGGTCGGCGCCGTGACGGTTCTCGTACCTCGGCCTGCGGTGCAGCCTGTCGCGGTCACGCCCATGCAGAAGCTGGAAGCCGCGGCCGCCAGGCTGGCGGCGACACCGGAGGCGAAAGGTCGTTTTTGGCGACGTGACACCGAGGAGGTCATGCGGACGAAGACCGAGTACAACTACAAGGCCGAGATACGGGCCATGGAGGTGGAGGAACGGGCCATGGAGGTGCTCGCCTTCGGGCCCAGCCGCGAGGTCTATGGCTGGCGCGAGCCGGTGTCGTCGAAGCCGTACACGGCCAAGGGCCTGAAGGCGTGGCGACGGGACGGCTCGCCCAAGCTGTGCCCCGCACGGGGGTGCGACAAGAACATGCCCGCGTACTCCTCGACGGACCTGAAGCTGGGGCTGGAGCTCGCCGAGGGGTTGAAGCCGACGATGACGGAACTGCGGAACCTCCCCAAAGAGCCGGCGGCGCTCAGGGCGCGGCTGCTGGCAAGTTACGACCCTCAGGGGGCCGCTGAGCGCGAGCCGTGGCTCGCGGGGGCCGTCAAGCGGCTCATCAACTCACCGGCGACGCCCGGCACCAGGGCCGCCGCTTACCTTCTCCTGGCGAAGGCGCCGGGCATCAAGGTGGTCGACGAGGTACCCGGCACGTTTGGGCTCAACGGGCTGGCTCTCCAGTACCAGGGAGGTCAGCTGGTGATCGACCCCAGGACTGGACAGTTGCTCGGGATACAGGGGCTGAGTCCCGAGGGCGTTGCGTGGGAAGCCGAGATCATCAGGAAGGCGGGCTGGAGCGATGTGCGGCCGGTGGCGCCTCCCAAGTGCCGGAGCTGTACGGCCCGGCTCTAGAACGCGCGCACCGGATGGGTTGCCTTTCGAAGTGAGCGTCTGTGGCGCGTGTCACACCGATCGCATGTCACGGATCGGCGGGCTGCTTGCATCCCGTGGTTGTCCGTACCAAGCGAAAGGTACAAAAATGACCACGCGATACGAAACCGGCATGGCAGCTCCGCACCGCGTTCTGATTCTGGGGGCGGGGTACGCGGGCATGGCCGCGGCGATCCAACTGGCCGCTCGGACCAAGGGGCGCGAAGACGTACAGGTGACTCTGGTGAATCCGCAGGAGCGGTTCACCGAGCGGTTGCGGCTGCACATCTCGGCGACCGGGCAGCAGGTCGCCGAGATGAACATCCCGGAGTTGCTGGAGGGCACGGGCGCGCGGTTCGTGCGCGGCTGGGTGACGGCGATCGAGGCAGACGCCAAGGTCGTGCGGATCGACGACGACCGCGTGCTGCGCTACGACACGCTGGTGTACGGGCTGGGGAGCGTGGCCGACACGGTGACGGTGCCGGGTGTGGAGGAGTACGCGTACACCCTCAACAGCGCCCACGACGCCGAGGTGCTGGCCGAGCGGCTGGCTCGGCTCGGTCGCGGTACGGTCGTGGTCGGCGGCAGCGGGTTGACCGGTGTCGAGTCGGCCGCGGAGATCGCTGAGCGGCACCCCGAGCTGACCGTCGTGCTGCTGGGCCGGCAGGAACCCGGCGCGGCCATGAGCCCCAAGCCGCAGGCCTATCTGCGGTCCGCGCTCACGCGCCTGGGTGTCCAAGTGCGTAGCGGGATCGAGGTGGCGAAGGTGCTGCCCGACTCCGTCGAACTGGCGGGCGGGGAGAGCGTCGCCGCCGACGTCGTCCTGTGGACGAGCGGTACGCGGGTGTCGCCGCTGGCGGCCGCCGCCGATCTGACCGTCGACGAGCGCGGCCGTATTGTCACCGACGCGACGCTACGGTCGGTGTCGCACCCGGATGTGTACGCCGTGGGCGACGCGGCCGCGATTCGCCAGGGCTACGGCGTCATGCATGGCACCTGCCAGGGCGGCATGCCGACCGGTGTACACGCTGCGGTGTCGATCGTCCGTGCGTTGGACGGGAAGCGGACCAAGCCGTTCCGCTTCGGCTACTACCACACGCCGGTGAGCCTGGGACGGCACGATGCGGTCGTCCAGTTCACCCACCCCGACGACAGCCCTCGACGGGTGCATCTGACCGGCCGCATGGCGGCACGGTATAAGGAGGCGGTGACCGCTTCGCCCTGGCCGACGTACGGCCGTATGAAGAAGATGCCGGCCTCAGGTGCGTTCTGGCCCCGTGGCGGCCGCTTCACCCGTGTCCGAGGTGTGCGATGACCAGCCCGTACGGGGAGCACGACCAGCAGGTGTTCAACCAGCATCGCAATCTGCTGTTCTCGGTGGCCTATCGTGTCCTCGGCACCGTGGCCGACGCCGAGGACGCGGTACAGGATGCCTGGATCAAGTGGTCGGCCGACGACCGTTCGCAGGTGGCCGACCCCAAGGCCTATCTGGCACGGATCGTGTCGAATCTGGCCCTGCAACGGCTGCGCTCGACCCGGTACCAGCGCGAGACCTATGTGGGGCCGTGGCTGCCCGAGCCGATCCTCACCAGCGGCGACACCGCCGATGACATCACGAGCGCCGAGTCGGTGTCCACGGCGATGCTGGTGGTGCTGGAAACCCTGAGTCCGCTTGAGCGCGCGGTGTTCGTACTGAAGGAGGTCTTCGACTTCAGTCATGCCGAGATCGCGCAGGCGGTGGAGCGTTCCGAGACGGCGGTACGCCAGGCCGCGCACCGCGCTCGCGAGCACGTACGGGCCCGGCGGCCGCGCTTCACCGCCGACCGGTCGCGGCAGCGCGACGTCACGGAGCGCTTTCTCGCCGCCGCGACCGGAGGCGACATCAACACCCTTATGGAACTGCTGTCACCGGACGTCACGCTGTGGACCGACGGGGGAGGCAAGGTCCGGCAGGCTCTGCTTCCGGTCGTGGGCGCCCAGACGGTCGCCGCCTGGTTCGGCGCCATCGGCAAGGTCACGTACCAGGGTGTCGCGCCCGGCGACATGAACGCCGAACTGGTCGAGATCAACGGCGGGCCGGGCATGGTGTTCAGCGGTCTGGGACGCGTCATCGCCACTGTCACCTTTGATTTCGACGCTGACGGCCGCATCACCGCCATCCATAACATCGCCAACCCGGACAAACTTCGGGCCATCGCTGAGGGGGCCATTCGCACGCTCTGAGGTCCGCGCCGGATCGCGCTATCCGAGGTCACGTCGGCGGAGCGCGGCCAGCCCCACGGCGGTGAGCGAGGTGGCGACGACGGTCAGCAGGATCAGCGGCGTCATGGTGAATTCGGCGACCGGGAGCCCGGGGGTCTGCGCGAACGGCGACACCGTCAAGATCGACGGGTCGGCGTGCAACAGTTCCACCGCGAACTCGAGCACGAAACACAGCCCGAGCGCGACATAGGCGACGATCGCGGCGAGCCGCGGCAGCAGGCCGTACACCAGCACCGGAATGGCGGACAGCACCAGGACCGAAGGAAGCCGTGTCAGGCTCGCCCCCAACAGCCGGGCGATCTCGCCGCCCGCGTCTCCCGTGGAGAGCCCATAGACCAGACCCATCCCGAGGCCGAGCCCGGCGAGCACGATCGCCGACCCGGCCGCGACGACGGCCAGGTGACCGCCTGCCCAGCGCAGCCTGCCGATCGGGCCGGTCAGGATGACGTCGGCATGGCCGGAGGTCTCCTCCGCCCGCAAGCGCAGGGTCGCCTGAATCGCGTAGACCGTGATGACCTGGCTCATCAGGTAGATGACGAAGGCGAAGAAGCCGTCGGCGGGACGGCCGCCGCCACCCATCCGCTCGATCAGGCCCCTGAGAGCCTCGCTCGCGTTCAGTTGCTCGGCGGCGCTCCGCGCCACGCCGCCCAAACCGGCGCCGAACGCGGTGGACGCGACGGCCCAGGACAGCAGCGTGCCCCGCTGCAGCCGCCAGGCCAGGGCAAACGAGGTACGCAGGCCCGGCGCCGCCTCGGCGGGGCCGAGCCGGGATGGGAGGATGCCGGCCCCCAGGTCCCGGCGCGCGGACATCCGGTACGCGCCGGCCACCAGCAGCAGGGTCAGACCGATGACCGGCAGCAGCGGCCAGTAGTGGTCACCGGCGAAGGGACGCATGCGCTGGGTCCAGCCGAACGGCGACAGCCAGGACACCCAGGAACTCTGCTCGAGGTCCGCGACCGCGCGCACCGCGTACAGGATGGCCATCGCGGTGGCGGCGAGGCCGGCGGCGGTACGAGCGCTTTCGGTCAGCTGGGCCGCCAGGCCCGCGAGCGCGGCGAAGACCCAGCCGACGGCGGCGACCGACAGCCCCATCACCAGGGCACCCTGTGCAGGCAGCCCCTGGCCCATGAGCCCCAGTGCCACGACAAGGGCGGTGATCAGCCCGGCGGCGAACGCCACGGTCAGCGCGGCCGTCAGTGCCGCGTGCCTGCCGACCACGGTCGAGCCCAGCAGTTCGCTACGGCCCGCTTCCTCCTCTCCGCGAGTGCTGCGGATCACCAGGAACAGGCTCGCCAGTGCGATCAGCAGGGCAGCCTGCCCCCGTACTCGCCACGCGGCGAGCCCTGCGGCGGACGAGTCATAGATCGGGCCGATCATCATGAGCTGTGTCGGGTCGCCGTTGGTCGTGTGGAGGAACGTCTGGCGCGCCTCCTCCGTGGGAAACGCGGCGGCCACCGAGCCGGCCACGCCGATCACGAGCAGCGCCACGAGCCCGTACCAGACCGGTAACCGCACCCGGTCGCGCCGCAGGATGAGCCGGATCAGTCCGCCGGTGCCGATGAGAGTGTTCATCGCTGTGCCACCGCGTGCTTTCCGTTCGAGCCCGCGCCGGACAGATCGTCTTCGTAGTGGCGCAGGAACATCTCCTCCAGCGTCGGTGGCTGGCTGACCAGGCTCCGCACACCTACCTTCACCAGCTCGCGCAGCAGCGCGTCCAGCGCGTCGCCGTCGACCTGGCAGCGCAGCCGGTTGCCCTGCGTCCACAGGCTGTGTACGCCCGCCGAGCCGACGAGTTGGGGAACGGGCCCGGCGAGCTCGGCCGCGATCGAGGTGCGGGTGAGGTGGCGCAGTTCGGTGAGCGTGCCCGTTTCCACCGTGCGGCCGTGCCGGATGATGCTCACCCTGTCGCACAGGGCCTCGACCTCGGCGAGGATGTGGCTGGACAGCAGCACGGTACGGCCCTTGCGCCGCTCTTCCTGGATGCTCTCCTGGAAGACCGCCTCCATCAGCGGGTCGAGGCCGGAAGTGGGCTCGTCCAGGATGAGCAGGTCGGCATCCGAGGACAGCGCCGCGACCAGGGCCACCTTCTGCCGGTTGCCCTTGGAGTAGGCCCGCCCCTTCTTGCGTGGATCCAGTTCGAAGCGGTCGAGCAGTTCGGCCCGGCGCCGGGGGTCGATCCGGCCGCGCATCCGGCCGAGCAGGTCGATCGCCTCGCCACCGGACAGGGTCGGCCACAGGGTCACGTCACCGGGTACGTACGCCAGCCGCCGGTGCAAGGCGGTCGCGTCTCGCCACGGATCGCCGTCCAGCAGCCGAGCGGTCCCGGAGTCCTGACGCAGTAGGCCGAGCAGGATCCGGATGGTCGTGGATTTACCTGCCCCGTTCGGCCCGAGGAATCCGTGCACCTCACCGGCCCGGACCGTCAGGTCCAGACCGTCGAGTGCCCGGGTCCGGCCGAAGGTCTTGACCAGACCGGACGCGGAGATCATGTTTGCCATACTTCGGACACTACATGAATTTCACGAAATTCGTGAAACATCAGTTAGTCTGTAGCCTGTGGCCATCAGAGCCGACGCGCAGAGGGTGTGCATGACCGAGAGAGCCGACGACGAGACCGGCATGACCAAGAGAACCGGGGACGTGCGCACGGCCGACGCGCTGCGGTTCCTCGAACGGTTCGCCGTGATCATGTCCGACTCGGGTTACCCGCGTATGGCGGCCCGCGTGCTCGCGGCGCTGCTCATCGCCGACGACGGCCGGCGCACCGCCGGCGAACTCGCCGACGTACTGCACGTCGGCCCGTCGGCGGTCTCGGGCGCGGTGAAATATCTGATGCGGGTCGGGATGGTGACCCGCGAGCGGGACCCCGGTGAGCGCCGTGATCATTACCGCGTCGACCAGGCGGCGTGGTACAGGGCGGCGGCGTCGAGTGACGAGGTTTTCCGTCGTTTCGAGGAGGGCGCGCGCGACGGAGCCGAGGTGCTCGGTACGGACACGCCCGCGGGCGCCCGGATGGACGAGACTCGGCGCTTCTTCGCGTTTCTCCGGAGCGAGGTCCCCCAGCTGCTGCACAAGTGGAACGAGTTGAACGCTCAGCCTGCAGAACGATCAGGCGGCTCGGCCCGGTCCGGCTCCTGACGCGCGCTTGGTCGTCGCCGTCGTCCGACGGTGGTCTTTCGCGCTCTCCGAGGTCGCGCGAGGTGGAAAGCGGCCAGCCCGAGCGCGGTATCGCTACCCAAGGGGGTCTCGTAGGGGTGCTTGCGATTGTTTCGTTTATTGCGGATACTGCGATAGGGAGGTGTTGTCATGACAGACGTCCAGGCCAAACGTGTTCAGCCCGGGATCATCGACGCCGAGCTCGCCAGTCGCGCGGTGCGGCGGATCAAGGATTACCTCATGCGGTATCCCGAGCAGTCGACCATTCGCGTCGACGGCGAGCATGGTGGCGAGAACCCGTTGATCCTGCCTCGCGAGGCTGTGAGCCTGCTCGCCTTCGTCCTCGCTCAGGCGGCTGAAGGGCGCGGAGTAACGGTCATACCGTCCCATGCCGAGCTAACCACGCAGCAAGCAGCGGACATGCTGAACGTCTCGCGACCCTATCTGATCAAGCTTCTGGAAGCGGGTGAGATGCCCTTCCGGTTGATCGGTAAGCATCGGCGTATCACCTATGAGGACCTCCAGGAGTACAAGCGCCGTGACGACGTCAAGCGCCGGACGGCTGCTGATCAACTTGCTGCACTGGGGCAAGAGCTGGGCATCTGAACATGGCCTTCGTGGTGGTCTACGACGCGAACGTGCTGTACGGCAACACGCTGCGCGACCTGCTCATCCGCCTTGCCATGGTGGGGCGGACGCAGGCCAAATGGACCAACGGGATTCTCGACGAGATGCAACGCAACCTGCTTGCCAACCGTCCCGATATTTCGGAAGAGAAGTTTGGCAAACTCCGGCTCCTGATGAACTCGGCTGTCCGGGATTCCCTGATTGAGGGGTATGAGCCGCTGATTGAGGGGCTGAAGCTTCCCGACTCGGATGACCGGCATGTGCTGGCGGCGGCGATCAAGGCAGGGGCACAGATCATCGTGACGTCGAACCTCAAGGACTTTCCGCCAGAGGACTTGGCCCCATGGGGCATTGAGGCCAAATCGCCCGATGACTTCGTGCTGGACCAAATTGACCACGACGGGAGAGTCGTGTGGGCTTGCGTGCAGCAGATCGCGGACTCGCGTACCAACCCGCCGGAAACTGTGGACGACGTGCTCGATGCATTGGAGACGGCAGGCCTCGTCGAGTCGGTCGCTGCCCTACGAGCCGGTTAGAGGCATTGCCAGCCCGATCTTGTGGACCACATCCGCATGCCGACTGATCATTTCAGCGCGCTGAAGTGCGGGAAGATCTCGGACTTCTTGCCGAGCTTGAGCAGCGTCTCCGTCACCCGGCCCTTCAAGTCGACGATCCCGACGCCGGCCTTGGTGGTGATGAGCAGGTGCTTCTCGTCGTACCAGCCGAGGGTGGTGGCCCGCCCGCTGGAGGCGATGGGCAGTCTCGTCACGGCCTTGCCGGTTGCCGCGTCCCACACGCAGGCAGCCTTCTCCAGTGGCAGGCAGGCGGTGACGAACCGCTTGCCGGAGGGGGAGAAGCCGCCGCGTCCGTCGCCGCCCGGCCGGCCTCGTACCTGGTATTCCTTGGTGGCCTTGCCCTGGAGGTCGTACAGCCGGACGGTTGTGCTGCCGAGCCTGCCGTGTCTGACCAGGAAGCGGGTGCCGTCGTTGTTCCACTCGAAACCGCCGACGGTGACCAGCGCCTTGTAGATCTTGACGAAGCGGGGCGTGAGGTCAGGCACGTCGAGGATCAGGACTCCTGCCGAGCGGTCGCCCTGGCGGGCCAAGCTGACGGTGAACAGCAGCCTCTTGCCGTCCGGTGACCACCTGGGCCAGCGCATCTGGGGATACTGGGTGCCGCCGTTCTCGGTGTCGGCGGGGGTGTAGTCGGTGAGCTGGATCGCGACGTCTCGGCTCTTGCCGGTGGTCCGGTCGAGGATCCGCAGGCGGCTCTTGGCTGGCTCTTCCCGCGACTCCAGTCGCCCGACCGTCCAGCGACCGTCGGGGGAGACCGCGAAATCCCCATAGTCGCTCTTGATGAACCGCCGCCGGTCCGGCTGCCATGCCCACAGCGCGAACAGGCCCCCGTGGTTTTGCATGTCGACGGTGGTGTACGACGTGAGCTGGACAGGGCGGCCGTTCAGGTCGGCGACGACCGCGGCCTGACCCTTGCCGAACTGGCCATCTCCCGTCTGTTCCGTTACGCCAGGTAACGGGCCCCGGGTCGGCTGAGGCGGGGGCGCGACGGCCGAGGCGGCGGTGGCGGCGGCTGTGGCGGTGGTGAGCACCAGTGCGCTCACCAGGCTGGACACGAAACGGCCGAGCATGTGATCTCTCCTGGCTGTCGGAAGGAAGCCTTACCAAGATCAGAATAGGGTCCGCCCCGACCCCGCCGTGGCGGCTCATCGCGAATTTCCACCACCCCGCCACCGAACCCCGCATGGACGCCCTCGGGCTCAACGCCGAGCGTGCGGGTGGTGTGTCAGTGGTCGCGTCAGGACGGCGACGGCCCGGTATCAGCACGGTCGGCGATGCTCAATCCCATGAACGGTCCAGCGCTTGCGAACTGGGCCACACCGAACTCAGATTCAGCAGGAGCACACAATGCAGAAGTTCGACACCCCCGCCGCGATCACCACCGTCCTGGACATCCCCGCCGGGCGCGTCCAGTTCATCGCGGCCGACCGGGCCGACACCACTGTCGAGGTGCTGCCCGCCAACGCCTCCAAGGGCCGCGACGTCAAGGCCGCCGAGCAGACCACGGTCGAATACGCCGACGGCGTCCTGCGGATCGAGACCGCGCAGAAGAACCAGTACCTCGGCCCCACCGGAGCCATCGAGGTGACGGTCCAGCTGCCCACCGGTTCCCGCGTCGAGGCGAAGTCGGGCAGCGCCGAACTGCGGACCGTCGGCCGCCTCGGCGACGTCACCTTCGAAGGCGCCTACCACCAGATCAAGCTGGACGAGACCGCAAGCCTGCGCCTCACCGCGACCGACGGCGACGTCGAGGTCGGCCGGCTGGGCGGCCCCGCGGAGATCAGCACCGCACGAGGCGACATCCGGATCGCCGAGGCCACCGGCGGCAAGGTCGTGCTCAGCACCCAGTCCGGCGACATCACGATCAGCGCCGCCGCCGGCGTCTCGGCCTCCCTGGACGCCGGTACCACCCACGGCCGCATCGCCAACACCCTCAAGAACGATGGCACCGCCGAGCTCGACATCCACGCCACCACCTCCAGCGGCGACATCACCGCCCGCAGCCTCTGACTGAGAGTTCTGGACGCTTCCCCGGCCCCGAGGTCGCACCCCACGCCCCTCGCGTGGCCTGGGGGAAGCGCGTATTACGCCTGGATTGGCTATTCCGGTCGGGCCCAGTACGTTGATCTTCCTCATCGTCAAGGTGAGCGATGTTCACGATCCGGGGGTCGCCGAATGCTTCTCAAACGCCTTGTCCTCTATGTCGCGGCGGGGGTTCTCGTCGCCAACGGGCTCGATGCCCGTCCCGTGGCGGCGGAATCGCTCGATCCATGTTCCGGTACGGCGGTGTCGTCCGAGCCGCTGAGCTGCGGCGCGCCATCGGACCTCTTCCCCGGCGCGCGGCTCGGGTTACGGACGGGCCCCCAGGCGAACGGGGCCCGGCTCACGGCGGACCAGGCCGACGCGGCGGCGGAGGCGGCGACGGCCAAGGTCCTCTGCGATGGCGACGGGGAGAGCGGCAAGCGCGTCGAGGTCCTGTACGTCCGCGAGCCCAGCATGCCCGACCGTTTCACCCAGCTCATGCCGATGTTCCAGGCGTGGCTCGCCAACGCCGACGACGCGTACAACGACGCCGCCGCGGAGGGCGGCCAGAGCCGGCACATCCGCTATGTGACGGAGGCGGTCTCCGGGGGTTGCCAGGTCGCGGTACGCCAGGTCACGGTGCCCGCCGACTCGCTGGCCACCTTCGACAGTGGCATCACCGCGGTGAAGGCGCTGGGATACGACAAGGCGGACCGCAAGTACCTCATGCTCACCGAGGCGACCGTCGAATGCGGGCGGGGCGGACGGTACAACGACGATCGTCCCGACGCCGCCAACTACAACAATCGCACCACCTACGCGCGGGTCGACGCGATACCCAACTGTTTCGGCGCCAACGCGATCGCCCACGAGCTGGGCCACACGTTCGGCGCGGTGCAGCCGAGCGCGCCGCACTCCTACAGCGGGCACTGTACGGATCAGTTCGACCTCATGTGCTACGGCGGTACGCCGTCCTGGGACTGCGTGGAGTGGAACGACTACCGGGTTCCCGACTGCAACCGCGACGACTACTTCAACGTCAGCCCGGAGGCGGACAGCTATCTAGCCACCCATTGGAACAGCGCGGACAGCGACTTCCTCATCAAGGGCGCCGCCGCCGACGTCGTAGGCCATCCCACGGTCGGCTTCACGTACGCGATCACCAGCGTGTCCACCGGCGGGGCCATCGAGCCGATCGACGGCTCCACGACCGGACTGGTCAGGCTCAGTCAGCGCGCCCGGACCAACGGGGCGAGCCAAAAGTGGATCATGGGTTACAAGACCGGCCTGCAGTTCATCAACGCGAACAGCCGGATGTGCGTGGACAGCGCCTACAGCGGCACCACCTCGGGAACCCAGGTCCTGCAGTACGGCTGCAACGGCCAGGACGGCATGCGGTGGGCGTACCTGCCGCAGGCGGACGGCAGCTACGCGATCATCAACTGGCTGTCCGGTCTGGCCCTGACGGTCACGGGCGCGTACCCGGCCCCGCTGGAGCAGCGGCCCTACACCGGGGCGACCAACCAGCGGTGGAAGTTCAACCGGATCACGGATCCCGGCCCGCAGGACGGCGCGAAGTACTACCTGACAGGCATCGGCAACCGCGAGAACGCCGAGGTGCTCAACGGCGCGCTGACCTCCGGAGCGGTGGTCACGCATAAGGCGCACTCCGGCGCCACGCGCCAGCAGTGGACGTTGCGCAAGGCCGCCTCGGACACCTTCCCCGCCCGCCTCGTCAACGTCAACAGCGGCCTGTGCCTGGACCTGAAGACGCCGAGCGACGCGGCCGGAACTCAGATCGTCCAGTCGACCTGCACTGCGAGCAACGCGCAGATGTGGACTGTACGGCGTGCGGCTGACGGCACGTACGTCCTCGTCAACGTCCACAGCCAACGCGTGCTCAACATGACGACCGGTACGTCGTCCGCCCTGGACCAGCAGGTCCTGGCCGGCAACAACGCCAACCACTTCTGGGCGCTCAAGCCGATCTAGCCTGGCCCGCCCGGTCCCTGGAAGCCCAGGTCAGCGGTGTGACCTGGGCTTCTCGTGGGCGAAGACAGCAAAGGACCTGATTTGCGAAGATTTCCAGATGGGAATCGACATGAGCGCACAGGGGCCTCTGGCGGGCAGGGTAGCGGTGGTGACCGGAGTGAGTCGCCGGGCCGGGATCGGCTTCGCCCTGGCCCGTGAACTGCTGAGCGCCGGGGCGAAGGTGGTGGCGCAGTCGTGGACCCCACACGATGCCGATCAGCAAGGGTGCGATCCATCAGATGACGGCCAGCCTCTCCGACGCGCTCGCTGATCGAGGCATCACCGTCAACACGGTCAACCCTGGGCCGGTGGACACCGGCTGGGCCGGTCCCGAGCTCGCCCGGCACATCGGCCGTTCCCTGCCTTCGGGCCGGTGGGGCAGGCCAGATGAGGTCGCCAAGGTGGTCCGTTGGCTCGCCTCGGACGATGCCGCCTGGATCACCGGGCAGGTGATCAATTCTGAGGGCGGGTTTCGACGTTGGGTGGAGTGAGGGCTGTCGGCCGAAATGTCGTCGACAAGGCCGTTGCTGACCGCCTATGGTGCGGACCGTGACAGACAGCCCCAGCATGCGCCAGTGCGACTGCGGTGCGAGTGCCGGCCCGCTGGGTGTGTGCGTCGACTACTACCACGCGATCCTGGCTGAAGAGCAGGCCGATCCGCAGATGTACAGGTGGCACGCGCCCGTGGTGTGCGCGTACCTCCTGCAGCATCCTTCCAGAGCCAATGAGAAGTACCTGGACGGCCAGTTCCGCCAACTGCAGTTGTACGTGGACAAGGGCCTCGACGCGCTGCTTCGCGTCGCGGCTCATCAGGTGGCGCGGAACAAGCACGGGGTACGGTCGGGCTACGACATGGCGCCGCTCGAGGAGTACGCGCCGCTCCCGCAGGCCGGATCTCCCGGGCGCTTCCGCGCTACGTTCTGCGGCTTGCCCGTCAAGGGTGGCAGCTTCGTGTCCGATGGGCATCTGGCGTACGGACGCCACATCGAAGCCATCGCCGAAGCGACTGTGGAGTCCTGGAGATCCGTCCAGACCTGACGGACAGCCCGCAGATCAACCCATCCCATGCCCAGATCCGGGATGTACGGGAAGTGATTCATGAAGCGCTACATCCTGACCGGCACGCCTGGAGCCGGGAAGACCGCCATCCTGCGTTGGCTGGAGTGCGACGGCTACACCGTCGTCGAGGAGGCGGCGACAGATGTCATCGCCCTGCGGCAGGCCCAGGGCGAGTCCGAGCCGTGGACGAAGCCGTCCTTCGTTGAGGCGATCGTCACCTTGCAGCGCCGACGGCAGGAACAGGCCGCGGCCCTCCCCGGCGAGGTGCAGATCTACGATCGATCGCCGGTCTGCACCTACGCCCTGGCCACTTATCTCGGCCACTCCGTCTCGCCGGCGCTGACCCGCGAACTGGAACGCATCGAAGCGCAGCAGATCTACGAGAAGAAGGTGCTCTTCGTACAGAACCTCGGGTTCGTCACGCCGACCGACGCGCGGCTGATCACGTTCGAGGAGTCGCTGCGGTTCGAGCGGGTCCATCAGGACGCCTATGCCTCACTCGGGTACGAGTGTGTGCTGATCGCTCCGGGCGTGCTGCCGGACAGGGTGGCGGCGGTCAAGAAGCAGTTCGGTTCCTAGCGCCAAGGATCAAGGGCGTGCTTGCCACGGGTCCGGCCTGCTTCGAGTTCCTGAAGCACCGCCGGCCCGTCGCCCAGGGGGTGGACCTGGGGGGTGCCGGGCGGGTACACGCCGTGGGCGATGAGCGCCCCGATCTCCGTGAACAGCGATCGGTAGATCGATGGGGCGGCGCTCGCCAGCGCACCGATGTGCAAGCCCTTCACCTGCGCGTGGTGGGTGAAGACCAGGTCGTGCGTGGTCAGACTGGCGTCGCCGGAAGCGGCGCCGAACACGACGACGCGCCCGATGAAGGGTTTGGCGACCGACAGACTGGTCTTGAACGTGGCCTGTCCTACCGATTCAAGGACCAGCTCGACTCCGCCGGTCAAACGGGTGATCTCCTCGGCCAGGTCGGGGCGTGCAGTGTCCAGAACCTCGTCGGCGTCGAGCGCTCGAACGACGTTGTGCTTGGCCGGTGAGGCCGTGGCGATCACCCGCGCACCGTAGTGGCGGGCGAGGCGCACCGCGGCCTGCCCCACTCCTCCTGCCGCCGCGTGGATGAGCACCGTGTCACCTGGCTTGATCTCACCCAGCGGCCTCAGCGCCGCCAAAGCGGTCGCCCAGTTCAGCACCATGCCGAGGGCTTCGGCGTCCGTCCAGCCGGACGGGACGGGCAGCACCTCTGCGGCCGGCAGCGCCATGTACTGCGCGAAGGCGCCAGGGCCGGCTCCGATGACGTGGGTACCGAGCGGAAGTGGGGCCTCGACGTCAGGTCCGACGCCCACGATCTCACCGGCGGCCTCGAATCCCGCGACGTAGGGCGCCTGAGGCCCTCCTCCGTAGGTTCCACGGGTCTGCATGACGTCGGCGAAGTTGACCCCGGCCGCGCCGACTCGGATCAAGTACTCGCCCGGGCCCGGGGTGGGGCGACGACGGTCGCTGGTGAGGATCAGATCCTTCGGCCCGCGGTGCGACCGCTGAAGCAGTGCCCGCATCGTCTGGTGGTTGGTCTCCATACGCCGAAACGTAGGAGCCTCACACTGGCGTGAGGGTCAAGCCATGGTCACCGGCGGGCCTCGCGCAGGTAGGCGTCGAGTGCCGACTGCTGGGCGGTGAGAGCGGCGATGCGAGCGGTGAGCCGATCACGATAGCTCTCCACCTCATGCAGGAAAAGCGGATCCGGGTCAGCTTCCGGTCCGTCGGTGAGGTGGGGCAGGGCTGCCTTGACCAGCCGTACGGGCAGCCCGGACTCCAGCAGCGAGCGAATAGCGTGGACGCGGTCGATGGTCGACTGGCAGTAGTCGCGGTATCCGTTACTGCACCGACCAGGGACGATCAAGCCTTCATCCTCGTAGTACCGCAACGACCGCACACTCACGCCGCTGGCGCTGGCGGCTTCGCCGATCTGCATGTCTCAGACAACGTGCCGACGCTCCGCGAGCTTCCGTGAGCGTTTCACCGGCATCGCGTGGCTCACCGGCCGGGCCTTCACAGCGGCGAGCCGAGGCTTGACCGGGGGTCAGCGGCCGCTGCCCGCTACGAGGCCGGAGTAGTTGGCGAGCACCTTGACCTGGTCTGGTTTGCCGCTCTTCGCGGGGATGTGGGCGGCGACCTGGAACAGATCGGTGATCGTCATGTACGTGTAGTACTTGCCGCGCAGGATTCCGCTGTCCTTCTGGAAGACGTAGTTACGCTCCGGGCCCTGCCGCACGTCGTAGCGGATCGTGCGCTCGATCGTGGTGAAGGTCAGCGCTCCGCCGTCGGTGGTGCGCAGCGTGTACGACGGATAGCGGGTGGCCGGGCGGGCGGTGGACGAGATGCGCGCGTACTGGTTCATCCTCTGGCGAGTCTTCGCCGCCCCGGTGGTGATGCTGTCGGCGGCGAAGAGGCTCTTGTCGGCGGCGGTGCCCTTGCCGACCATGTGGGCGGCGTACTTCTTCGCGAAGTCGGCGGGCGACATCAGCAGGCCGGTTCCGTCCGTGGGGCCGACCGCCGTGGCGACGCCCGAGGCGTCAGCGGCGATCGCGGGCAGTTCATCGGTGGTGGTGCCGTCGAAGGTGTCGGGGGAGTACATCTGCCGCCAGCCGTCCCCCTGCCGGGCGAAGAGCAGGTACGTCGGCTCCTTCGAGGTCGTCGGCTTGCGCTGCCAGTGTGCCGTGGCCAGGAACCAGGGCTGCTGCCCGGCGGCCGGCGCGCGGAACGCGGCGCCCGTGTAGCCGAACGGCTGGTACTTGATGGTCTTGCGCAGGATGCGGCTGGAGGCGTAGCTGGCCTTGTCGATGGCGAAGCTGGAGCCGCCCTCGTAGCCGGCCAGGAGTTCGTCGCTCCGGGCCTTGTTGGCGGCGTTGTTGCGCTTGACGTAGTCCGCGAGGACCGAGGTGGCCTCCTGGTCCGAGACGGCCCGAGCCGGCTTCGGGGCACTGCTCGCGCTGGGTTCGCCCGTCGCGGCAGGGTCCGCCTTCGTGCCGCCCATGCCCGGCAGGGCGGGCAGGGCGGAGCATCCTGCGAGCAGACACCCTGCCGTGACTGCGCTGATCGTCCAGCCGTACCGTCGCACTTTCCGTACCTCTAACCACTATGGGACTAAAGGGCACAAAAGTAGCAGTAGTGATGTCGGGTGCACGATTGGGGACCGCGGTTCGGGGCAACCCGTCACGGCTCCTTCGCGGGGCGTGAGCGCTCACGAGAGCCTGTTGGCCGGGCGGATGGGGACTCTATAGAGTCTGGCCAGAGATGAGCGCGACTCCGGTCCGGAGGAGGGGGATGTCCATCAAGCCGCTGTCCCTGCCGCAGCCACCTCAGAAGGCGCCGGAGTTCGGGCGGGACGCGCTGATCGTCTGCGAGAGCCTGGTGCGGATCTACCAGTCCGGGTCGGTCGAGGTGCAGGCGTTACAAGGGCTGGACCTGCTCGTTGACAGTGGCGAGATGGTCGCCGTCGTCGGGGCGTCGGGGTCGGGCAAGTCGACGTTGCTGTCCATCCTCGCCGGGGTCGACGCCCCCACCGCCGGGCGGGCGCGCGTCGACCGGTGGAACCTGCTGGCGATGTCCCGGGCCGATCGTGTGCACTACCGGCGGCGTACTGTCGGATTCGTCCGGCAGCAGACGGCCAGCAACCTCGTGCCCTACCTGACCGCGCGGCAGATGGTCGACCTGCCGATGACGGCGGCCCGCACACCGGCCCGCAGGCGCCGGGCCCGCGCCGCCGAACTGCTGAGCGCCCTCGGCGTCGCCGACTGCGCCGACCGGCGTCCCGCGCAGCTGTCCGGCGGGCAGCAGATGCGGGTCGCCATCGCGGTGGCCCTCGCCAACGAGCCGCGCGTCCTGCTGGCCGACGAGCCGACCGGCGAGCTGGACACCGCCACCTCCGCCGAGGTCTTCGGGACGTTACGAGAGGTCAACCGCCGGCTCGGCGTCACCGTCGTCATCGTGACCCATGACTCCGCGGTCAGCGGCCAGGTCGAGCGGACCGTGGCGATCCGCGATGGACGCACCAGCAGCGAGGTACTACGCCGCACCGCCACCGGCGCCGACGGCGACACGCACATGATCGCCGAGGAGTACGCCGTGATGGACCGTGCCGGACGGGTCCAGGTGCCGCGCGACTATCGGGAGGCATTGGCGCTGACCAGACGGGTCCGACTGGCGCTGGAGGCCGATCATGTCGCGATCCGCCCCGACTTCGACGGACCCGATCGCGATGTGGTCCGCCCTGATCTCGACGCGGCCGATCACGTCGCGATCCGCCCTGACCTCGATGGATCCGCGTGAGCGCCGGTCCGGCCGACAGGCCGCTGCTCGCCGTGCGTGGCGTCCATCGGCGCTTCGGCAGCGGGCCGACCGCCGTCCACGCTCTGCGGGACGTGTCGTTCGACCTCGCCGCGGGCACCATGGTGGCCCTCATCGGCCGGTCCGGATCCGGGAAGACCACATTGCTGAACGTCATCGGCGGTCTGGACCGTCCGGACTCCGGGACCGTACTCGTCGACGGTACCGACGTGACAGCCCTCGACGAGGACGGCCTGTCCCGGTTACGGCGGGAGAAGGTCTCCTACGTGTTCCAGACGTTCGGCCTGATCCCGGTGCTGTCGGCCGCGGAGAACGTCGGCGCCCCATTACGGCTGGCGCGCCTCCCGGCGGCGGAACGCGAGCGTCGGGTCGAGCTCTTGCTGGAGCTGGTGGGCCTGGCCGACCACGCCCAGCAGCGTCCGGGTGAGCTGTCCGGCGGTCAGCAGCAGCGGGTGGCGATCGCCCGGGCCCTGGCCGCCTCTCCCCGGCTGCTGATCGCCGACGAGCCGACCGGGCAGCTGGACGCCGAGACGGGTCTGTCGGTGATGGCGCTGTTGCGCGGAGTCGTGGAGTCCGAGGGCGTGACGGCGCTGGTGTCCACGCACGACCCGACGATGCTCGCGCTGGCGGACCGGGTGATCCAGATCAACGACGGGCGGCTGGACGGGCGGGAAGCCTCATGATCGTCCAGGAACGTGGGCCGTTGGACGGGCAGGAAGCCTCGTGATCGTCCAGAGCCGCACGTGCTGAGGCTGCTCGCCCACCGAGCCCGCGCGCAGTGGCCGCTGCTGGCCGCCCTCCTGGCGGTCGCCATGGTGGGCCCCACGCTGCTGGGCGCCTGCGCACTCCTCGTTACCCGCACCGCCGAGCACGCGCTGGAGGCCGCCGCGTCCCGCGCAACTCCCGACCAGGTCGACGTCACCGCCTACACCGTCACCATCCGCGGACCGGACGCGCGATCCGTCGCCGCCGACACCCGCCGCGTGCTGACCTCGGCGCTGGCTCCGTTCGCCGCGACGACGGCCGCGCGCGCGTCGTCGGTGATGCGGTCGCTGCCGACGACGCGGGCGGGTGGCGACGGCGTACCCGCTGAGACCTACCTGTCGAGCGTGGAGGATCTGCCGGCTCGCGCCGCGTTGGTCACGGGACGCTGGCCGCGGGGCGCGGCCGACGCGGCGCACCCCGCCGTGCCGCCGAAGGCCGACGCGGTCCGCCGTGTCGTGCCGCTGGAGGCCGTCGTGCTTGAGCCCACCGCGCGGCTGCTCGGCCTCACCCTCGGCAGACGCGTCCGCCTCGGTGCGGAGCTGGGCGACGACCCCGCCCGGACGGTCGACGTAACCATCGTCGGCGTCGTACGCCCGCTGCCGGGTACCGGCTGGGACCGCGACCCCCTCGCCGCCACCGGCTACGACCTCGCCTACCGCGACGGTCGCTCCGTGCGGCCGGTCCACGCGTACGGGCCGTTCATCGTCGATCTCGCCTCCTTGCTCGCCGGCGGCTCCACCATCGACCGGCTGGAGATCACCGCCCATCCCGACTTGTCCGCCCCCACCCGCCGCGGCCTCGACACCGTCGCCGAGGCGGTTCTCGGCGCCGACCGCATATTGGCGCGTACTCTCGGCGACCGGGTGCGGATCGAACGCGTCGCCTCCCGGTTGCCGTCGACCCTGCTGTCCGCCCGCGACCAGCAGCAGGTCACCGCTGCGGCCGTACTCACCGTCGCTGTCCTCGGCATCGTCCTGACCGCGACCGCCCTCGCCCTCGCCGGGCGGCTCACCGCCGGCGTGCGCGCTGACGAGACCGCTCTGCTGTCGGCGCTGGGCGTCAGCAGAGGGCAGTTCGCCGCCGCCGCCGTCGTCGAGGCCGGCGCACTTGCCGTTCTGGCCGCCGCGCTCGCGATCCCCGCCTCTTCTGTCCTGCACGCCGGTCTGACTCACCTGCCGCCGCTGGCGGAGGCCGGGCTCGCCGTCCATCCGGTCGTGACCGGCGTCCATGTGCTCGCGGTCGCCGGTGGCGCGCTGGCGCTCGCGGCGGTGCTCGTCGCTCTCTCGGTGCGGCCCACGCCCGTGGTCGGCGACCGTCGCCACCGGCGCGAACTGCTGGCCCGCTCCGGGGCCGATGTGCTGCTCGTGGCGTTCGCCGTCGCCGGCTGGTGGCAGCTGCGCGATCAGCCCACCGGCTCCGGGTCCTCCGTCGACGCCATCCGCGTGCTCACTCCCGCGCTGCTGCTCACCGCCGGCTCCGCGCTGGCGCTGCGCCTGGTGGTGCCCGCGCTGCGCGGCGTCGAGCGGCTGGCGCGCCGCGCCCGTGGGCTGACGCTCCCGCTGGCCGCGTTCGAAGCCGCCCGTCGGCCGCAGGCGGTGGCCGCGGGGCTGCTGATCGGCCTGGCCTGCGCGGCCGCCACGTTCGGGGTCGGCTTCGACGCCACGTGGCAGCGCTCCCAGCATGACCAGGCCGACTTGGCCGTCGGCACCGATCTCGCTCTCACCCTCTCCGCGCAGCCGGAGGCCGGACAGGGCGCGGCTGTCGGCGCGGCCACCGGAGGCGCGGTGAGCCCGGCCACCAACCGTGGCGTCGCGGTCGGGCAGTGGCTCGGCAACGCCGGCGACGTACCGCGGCTGGTCGCCGTCGACACCACCCGCGCCGAGTACTTGCTGCGCGGTCGGCTGAACGATGGCCGCAGGTGGACGGACGTGGGCGCCGCGCTCGCGCCGCCGACCCGCGCCACCGGCGTCCCCGTCCCGAAAGGCGCCGTGCTCACCCTCGCCGGAAAGGCGACCGGCGGTGGGAAGGCGACCGGCACTGGAAAGGCGACCGGCACGACCCCGCTCACCGTCACCCCGCGGCTGCTGCTGCAGGACGCCACCGGCTTACGGACACCCTGCGACGGCGCGCCCATCCCGCTCGACGGCAAGGCGCATCAGCTGCCGGCCTGCGCGACCGTCGAAGGGCTGCGGCTGGTCGCGGTGTCCCTCCCGTTCGCGCCCGATCTGGGGAACGTCGGCTTCGGCTACTCCGATGCCCTGGCCGAGCTGCCGGCCGGGGCCGGCGACAGCCGCGTCGCCGTCACCCTCACCGTGCCCGAGGCCCCAGCCTCCACCGGTGTGGCGTCCGGGTCGCCGTGGAGCGCCACCTCCGTCGAGCCCGCCCCCGGCCAACTCGGCGATCCGGCCGTCGCCCTCGCCCGTACCCCGGCCGGTGTTCAGCTGAAAATGACGACCACCGTCGGACTCAAAGGCCCCCCGGACGCCGCCCGAACCCTGGTCGCCACCGCCTTCCCGGCCACGGGGCCGGTGCCCGTCGCCGTCTCCACCCGTTTCGCCGACGAGGTCGGTGCCCGTCGCGGCTCCCGGCTCAATCTCACCGTCGGACTCACCCCCGTCCCGGTCAGGGTGACCGAGGTGCTGCCCACGGTTCCAGCCGCCCCGGGCGCCGCGGCGATCCTGGCCGACTCGGACGTCCTCTCCCGCGCCCTCGTCGTCAGCGGCAACCTCGACTTCCCCGTGGACGCCTGGTGGGTCGGCAACCCCACCCGGGCCGATGCCGCCGTACGCGTCGCCGCCCTCCGCCTCGGCGCCGTCACCACGCGCGCGTCCGAGACCGCCCGCCTCACCGGGGGCCCTCTGCGCGCCGGACTGCCGGCCGCGCTGCGGCTGCTCGTCCCGGCCACGGTCCTGTTGCTGCTCGCCGGCGTCGTCCTGCATGTGACCTTCGACCTCCGGACCCGCGCGCTCGAGGTGGCGCGGCTGCGGGGCCTGGGGATGACCCGGCGCGAGGTACGTGCCGTACTGCTCGGCCAGCACGTCGGCGTCCTGCTGCCCCTGCTCGCGGCAGGCGCGGCCGTCGGCGCACTCGCCACCCGCGTCGTCGCGCCCCTGCTCGTCCGCTCCGAGACAGGCGCCGTCCCCGTGCCCGCCGCCCTGCCCGTCTGGCCGTGGGTCACCGAGGTCGGCTTGCTCGCCCTGTTGCTGGCCGGGTGCACGCTCGCGGTGACCGCCGTGGTCGTCGTACAGGCCCGCCGCGTCGACGTCGCGTACCTGCGGGTGGCGTCGTGAAGCACATGCGGACACGGGTTGTGAAGCATCTGTGGGTGGGGTCGTGAAGCACATGCGGACACGGGTCGTGAAGCATCTGCGGGTGGTGTCATGAGGCGCATGCGGGCACGGCCTCGGGAGGCATCCGCGAGTGGTGCCGTGAGATGGCGCGCCGGCCTGTGGCCGGTCGGTCGCTGGTGGCCGCCCGCCCTGCACTGGCCCAGCGTCCGTGGGCGTGCCCGTGCCGACATCGGGTCGCTGCTCCTGGCCGCCGCGGTCGTGGCGGCCGTCACTCTGCTCGCCGGCGTCGTACCGCCGCTGCTGCGCGCGACCGCCGACGAGGCCGTACAGGACGGGGTCCGCCGCGCCGGTGGCGACGGCGACGTCCTTGCAGAGGCCCGCATGGAACGCGATGACGGGCCCAACGGCGGACGCGTCCGCGCTCCCCGGCTCGCCGAGGAGGTCGGCGACTTCCGCGACAGGGCGACGGACGAACTCGGACCCGGCCTGCGGGCCGCGCTGCGTCCGCCCGTCGCCACCGTCATCAGCCCCACGCTCAAGATCACTGATGGCAGCGTGCTGCGCACCTTCCAGCTCGCCTACCTGGCGAAGGGCGGTGGCGCCGACGGCGGCCCGCACGTGAACGGCGCCGACGGCGGCTCGCACCGGAACGGCATCGGCAGCGGGCCGCAGGTGACCTGGATCGCGGGCGGACCGCCCCGGTCCGTCGTCCGCGAGGCGGACAACCACGCCGAGGTTCCCGTCACGGGGGCGCCCTGGCCGGTGCAGGTCGGTCTCTCGGAAGCGGACGCGGACGCGCTCAAGCTGCGTCCCGGCGCGCGCATCCCACTCAAGGACGACGCGGGAGCCGTCAAGAATGTCCTGGTCAGCGGCATCTTCCGGGCGACGGACAGTACCGATCCCGCCTGGCGGACGGCTCCCGCGCTGCTGCGTCCCGTCTCCGGCGCGGATGATGTGGGCTCCACCCGATTCGCCGGCCTGCTGTCACCCGAATCCCTGCCCGACGCCCGCCTCGCCTTCGAGCAGGACGCGCTACGGCGCGTCGTCCGGTTCACCCCCGACCCGAACCGGATCACCTGGGACTCCGCCCAGGCGGTCTCCGCGAAGGTGGTCGCGCTCAAGGCGACCTCCGGCTCCTCCGGCGCCCTCGACGGCTCCCTGAAGTGGGAGACGGGGCTCGACGGCGTACTGCGGAACATCCGAACCCAGGTCGGCGCCGCGTCCGCGCAGGCGTCGGTCCTGCTCACCGGCGTGCTGGCCGTCGCGGTCCTGGTCCTGCTGCTCGCCGCCGACCTGCTGGTGCGCCGCCGCGCCCCGGCGCTGGAGGCCGCACGGCAACGGGGGGCGGCCCTGCCGACGCTCGGTGCCGAGTTGCTGGTCGAGTCCGCCGTGGTGGCGCTGACGGCCGCCGCGGCCGGGCTCGCGCTGTCCCGCGCGGTCGTCCCGGGCGCCTCCTGGGAGTGGGTGGTCCCCGTGGTGCTCACCGCCGTCGTCGCCGGCCCGGTGTTCGGTACGCTCGCCGCCGCCCGCGCCACCCGCGACCGGCGGGTCCCGGCCAACCGGACCGCGCGCCGCTGGGCCCGTCACACCGTCCAACTGCGCCGCGCCGCCCTTGAGGCCGCGGTACTGATCGCCGCGGTGGCCGCCTTCGTGGCGCTGCACCAGCGCGGGATCCTCCCGGCCGCCCCCGCTCCCGGCGGCGACGTGGCCGGTCCGGGGCTCGGGCTGGGGGATGGCGGGCCGCTGCCCGCGAGCGCGCCCGTTCTTGGCGTTCTCGCCGGCACGCTCGTCCTGCTGCGGCTGCTCCCCGCAGGGCTGGGCCTGGTGCTCAAGCGGGCCTTGCGCTCACGCCGTCCGTTGGCGGTGTTCGGCACCGCGCGGGCGGTCGCGACGTCCGCGCGTGCGCTGCCGCTTCTGGTCCTGGTGACCTCCGCCGCCTTGGCGTCGTTCGCGTTCACCCTGGACGCCACCGCCGGCGACGGCCTGGCCGAGGGCGCGTGGCGTACCGTCGGCGCCGATGCCCGCCTCGACGTCGTCCCCGCCGCGGCGGCCTCCACGCCCGCCCTGTCCCGGCGCATCGCCGCCGCTCCGGGAGTCCGGCAGGCCGTCGCCGCGCAGGTCACCGACCGGGCGCGGGTCGTCGCCGACTCACTGGTCGTCGCTCCGCGTCTGGTGATCGTGGACGCCTCCGCGTTCCGGCGGCTGCTCGCCGCCACCCCGCTGCCGGACGCGCCGGCGCTCGCCCGGCTCGGGGCGACCGGTCACGGGGACGTGCCCGCCCTGGTGCGCTCCGGCGACGGCGGTCTGCGGCCAGGCATGCGGCTGGAACTGCTCCGGGACGGTGCTCCGGCCATCCGGCTCACCGCCGTCGGTACGGCACCCGCCATCGGCGACGCCGGTGACGTCGTCCTCGTGGACGCCGCTACCCTCCAAGCCGCGGGCATGCCCTCCGTACCGAACACGGTGTGGGTGACCGGCCCGGGAGCGGCGCGGGCGGTCGCCGCGAGCGGCGTCGACGCGGACACCGTGCTGCGCGAGGACGTGCTGCGCGCCCGCCGCGCGGCGCCGCTGACGTCAGGGCTGCTGGCGTTGGCGTGGGTCTCGGCCGCGACGCTGCTGGCCCTGGGGCTGCTGGGTCTGGCTCTCGGCGCTTCCGCGAGCGCGCCGGAGCGATGGCAGACCCTGACCCGGCTGCGCACCCTCGGTCTGCGGCCACGGGACGCCCGGTGGATCGCCGCGGGGGAGTTGCTGCCGCCGGTGATGGTCGCCGCCGTGGCCGGTCCACTGCTCGGGGTGCTGCTCGCCCGCCTGATGCTCGGCTCGCTCGCGCTGCGGCTGCTCACGGGGCAGGCTGCTGACCCGGCCCTGGTGCTGCCGTGGTGGCGGCTCGGCCTGGTGGCCATGGCGTTGCTGGTGGCGGTCGCCGTCGTGGTGCCGATCGAGTCGGCGCTGCGGCGCCGTCGGCGGCTGAGCGAGGTGCTGCGCGCGGGCGACGGATAGCCGGCGCCCGCAGTCTGGCAGGACGCCCTTTGCCAGACGAGTTCGGCGGAGGGGCAAGGTCGCGAAGCTCAGGTGAGGGGAGCCAGTTGCCGGCTGAGTCTGAGGACGGCCTGGACCGTCCGGGGGTCGCGGCTGGCGCGGAAGGGGGCGACGGGTCGAGTGTCGGGTCCGATCACCAGGCCTGTCTGCCTGTCAAGTGAGGCGTCGGTCGCGGCGAGGATCGATGGCCGGGCCGCCACGGACGCGGGGCCGGAGGTGGCGCGTTCGAAGGTGCGGCGGACCAGTGGCCAGAGCAGGCGCAGGCCCGGTGAGACGATCTTGGGTGAGCTCATGGTGCCGTCGGTCATGTCGGTGGCGGCGCCGCCTGGATCGGCCGCGAAGACCGAGACGCCCGTGCCTCGCAGTCGCTCGGCCAGGTCCAGCGTGTACGCGAGGTTGGCGAGCTTCGCCCGGCCGTACCAGTGAAAGCCGTAGTAGCCGCCCGGCGGCTCGACCGCCGCGAAGGTGCGCTTGGCGACCCTGATAGAGCCGGAGGTGACGTTCACGATTCGGCTCGGCCCGCCGGCCTGGAGTGGTGCCAGCAGCAGCTCGGTCAGCAGGTAGGGGGAGAGGTGGTTGACGGCGAACGTCGCTTCGATCCGGTCCGTCGTCTGCTGCCGGTCGGCGAACATCGCCCCGACGTTGTTGATCAGAACGCTCAGCGGTCCCTCCGCCGCCAGTCGGGCGGCGAGCACTCGTACGGCGTCGAGCGATGCGAGGTCGGCCGCCACGAACCTCGCCTCCGCTCCGGGCGCCGCGGCGCCGATTCGCTTGATCGCTTGGGCGCCGCGCTCGGCGCTCCGGCCGACCACCGTGACCGCGTAACCGGCCGCCGCCAGCCCGATCGCGGTCTCCAAGCCGATTCCGCCGGTCCCCGCCGTCACTACCGCCCGTCGGTCCACGGTCCCACCCCTCATCGCCTAATCGGATAGCTATCCGTTTCTCTTCGCGTACCGTAGCACAAGCGGATAGTTATCCGGTTAGGGGAGGGGAACGGGCCGTCAGCGTGACGGGCGCAGGCCCTGGAGGAGGACGTCGAGGTAGAGCTCGGCGTACTTGGGGTCGCCGTCACCGGAGCGGACCGCGTGCTGGACGCCGCAGAGCAGGCGGCGGATGTCGTCCGCCTCCAGGCCTTCCCGGACGGCGCCGGCGGCGCGGGCGCGATCGAGCAGTTCCTCAAGGGCCCGGTCAAGCTCGATCTTCATCTCCGAGGTCTGTGCCCCGGCGTCGCCGGCGGATTCGAGCACGGCCGCGAACCCGGCGTCGTCCAGCGCGCGTCCAAGAGTGAACCGCAGCAAGCGGTGCAGGCCTGCGAGGACATCCTCGTCGGCCGCCGCGTTCTGCGCTTCGGTGACGAGTTGCTGGAAGCGTTCGGCCGACAGCGCCTCCAGCAGCGCGTGCCGGTTGGGGAAATGCCGGTACACGGTCCCGACGCCCACCCCCGCGAGCCGGGCGATGGTGTTGAGTTGGAGTGAGTCGTCACCTGCGGCCAGTTGCTCGCGGGCGACTCTCAGCACCCGTGCGCGATTGCGCGCGGCGTCCGCGCGCAACGCTGTCCCCTGTCCGGCGGCCTTCGGTGTCACACGGTCAGCCTAATGAGCTTCGGCCGGATCAGCTGTCGGACGGTGACTCGGCGGAAGGCGTGAGGTCGAGAAGGCGGTCGAGCAGCTGGTGCATGTGAGCGCGGAAGCGCCGCAGTGCGTCGGGGTCGTCGGGGTGGCGGCGTTGTCCTGTCGTGTCGAGGATCCCGCTCACTGAGAACCCCTGGATGCACCAGACCATCGTGTACATGGTGAACTGCGCGTCGGCGTGCACGGGCGCCGCCAGGGCGGTGATGCTGTCGACGGCGTACTGGGCCAGCGGCTGAGCGGAGAGTGACTCCAGCTCTTCGATGTCGCTGGCGTCGGAGAGCCATCGGTGCATCCACAGCGCGGGAACCTCGGGATGCTCGACGCACAGGTCGATGTAACCGTCGATGAACCGGTGGAGGGCGGTCGGCCGCTCCTCGGGTGCGGCGGCCTTCAGCTCGCCGGCTCTCTTGTAGATGACGGCCGAGAGGAGCTGCTGAGCGCGCTCCATGACCGCCAGATAGAGGTGGCGTTTGGTGGGGAAAAGCGGGGTGATGGCGGCCGTGGTCAGCCCGGCGGCCTCACCGATTTGACCGATGGAGACGCCGTCGTGGCCGAGCGCGGCGAACAGCCTGGTCGCCACCCGCAGGATCAGCTCCCGCTCGTTCTCTTCAGGAGAGGCCATGGACGCGACCATAGGACCGCGCTGTCGCCCGGCCTACCGCTCGATCGGCAAGCGCGGGTAAAAGTCCGAGCTGCGGAGCGGGGCCCGCCGTACAGGCATTTAAGGGACGTCAGGGGATATTTCGGGAAACTTCGTGTTGATTTTGAAAGAAGTGTGAAGAGGAGGCGGGGCTTCGGCGGAATAGAGGTGTACCCCACAGAAGGGACACCATGCGAATGGCCGCTCCCCCGGACGTGCCCGTGACAGACGATGACGCCGCGCTCATCGAGCGGTCATGGCACCACCCGGAAGCGTTCGCCGTGCTCTACGACCGCTACTTCGAAGAGATACACCGGTACGTCTCCGGACGGCTCGGCACTCAGATCGCGGATGATCTGGCCGCCGAGACGTTCCTGGTGGCGTTCAGGAAACGGCAGACGTTCGACTCCGCTCGCGGTGCCGTACGGCCTTGGCTGTACGGGATCGCCACCAACCTGCTCGCTCAGCATCGAAGGAGCGAAACGCGCAGGCTGGAGGCTTTTCAGCGGGCACCTGCCGGCGAAGTGGCAGACGACGGGCACGAGGACAGGGTGACGGCGAGAGTAGCCGCCGCGAACGCACAGGGGCGGCTCGCGACAGCGCTTGGACGTCTCTCCGCCGGTGATCGCGACGTGCTCCTCCTCGTCGCGCTCGCCGACCTCACCTATGAGGAGGTCGCGCAGACGCTCGGCATTCCGTTCGGGACCGTCGGCTCCCGGCTCAACCGGGTGCGTAAGAAGCTCCGCAGAGCCCTGGGCGGCGTCAATCCGATGATCGGAGGGTTCGATGGATGAGCTGAACGACCGCCCGGACGAGCTGGCCGCCGTACGCGATCTCCTTTCGATGCCCGGGCCTTCCTCCGAGGTCGTCGACTCGGGCCGGGCCAGGCTGCAGGCGGCGCTGGCCGCGCCACCTCAAGCCCCTCAGCGCGTACCGGAAGCTCCGCAACGCCTACCGGTTCGAACTACGCGAAGAGCAGGACGGTCGCGGTGGTGGGCGCCGGTCCGTAACGGGTTGATCGGGGCGGCGTCGGCGGTCGCGCTGGCGCTCGCCGTGGCCGTGCCCTCGAACTCGCTGATCGACCTCTCGCCCGTTCCCGCCGTGTCCGCCTCCGCTCCGCCGACCGCCAGGCAGATCCTGCTCGCCGCCGCGATCGCGATGGCCACGGCACCCTCCGACGGCGCCTACTGGCGCACCAGCGTCGTGACCGGGCAGCTGATCCTCTCTCCCGACCGCCGGTACGTCGTCAAGCGCCAGTCCACCCGTCAGACCTGGCTCACCAGGAAGAACAGCGCGCAGGATCGCTGGACCGGCCGGTACCTCGGCGCGCGACCGGCGACACCCCAGGACGAGGCCGCGTGGCGAACCGCCGGGTCGCCGAGCCGCTGGCAATACCCGGCGGACGTGACCGGTCTGGGCCGCGTCTCCCCCCAGGCATTGGTGGAGGCGGCGCCCGGTCCGCCGCAGGGCGGACCGCACCGCGTCGGGTGGCGGAACGCGGACGGCATCCTGACCAAGCAACTGGTCAGCTGGACGGCCCTGAGTACGATCCCGAGCGACCCCACGGCGCTGCGCGCCTTCCTCGTGACCCACATCGCCCGGGAGAACGGCGCGTATGTCGGGCGCGAGATGGAGGCCGAGCTGCGCGAGAGCTGCCTGGAGATCATCACCGGGCTGCCGGTCTCGCCCGAGGTGCGCGCCTCGGCGTACGAGATCCTGGCCTCGATGCCCGGCATGAAGCCGGAGGGCGCGGTCACCGACCCGCTCGGCCGGGCCGGTCAGGCCCTGAGCTACCAGGTGATGAGGGACGGCCGCCTCAGCGACGAACGGCTCGTCATCGACGCGGAGAGCGGACTGCCGCTGGCCACGGAGACGAGGAGCGTCAGCCGGGTGGCCGACGGCCGGGACGTCGAAATTGGCTCTTTCATCGCATATCAGCAAATCGGATGGACGGACGAAGGGCCCGCACAGTGACAACCTTCACTTTGGACGACGTGCGCACGCTGACCTACAAGGCGCGGGACGCCTGGTGGACGGTGTTCCTGGTCGATCCGCTCGCCGGTCGTCTGGTGGTCGGCCTGGCGAACCGTACCGCCATCACGCCGAACCAGATCACCTGGGGCGCCTTCTTACTCGGGCTCGGCTCGGCGGGCTGCTTCCTGATGGCCGACGGTTGGGCATGGCTGGCCGCCGGCGCCGTCCTGTATCACCTGAGCTTCGTGCTGGACTGCGTGGACGGCAAGATCGCCCGGCTCAAGGGCACCGGCACCGTGCTGGGCGGCTGGCTCGACTACGTCTTCGACCGCATCCGGGTGCTCACCTGCGCCCTGGCGCTCATGTGGGGGCGCTTCGAGAGCACCGGTGAGGAGTTCTACCTCGTCCTCGGCATGCTCGTCGTCTTCCTCGACATGCTCCGGTACGTTGACGCGCTCCAGATCGCGAAGGTACGCCGCCAGATGCGCCGCAAACTGGACGACGCGATCGAGCAGGTCACCGGCGTCCCGGCCGTCCGCTTGGAGAGTCCGGACCTGGAGGAGACGGGTCTCGAATCGGGAGAGATCCGCTCCGCCGACTCGGTCGACCTGCAGCAGAACTTCCGCGCGCACTTCGCCTGGTACATCCGCATCCGCGACTGGCTGCGCGACCACCGCGTCCGAGCTCATCTGATCAGCGGCATCGAGTTCCAGATGGCGGTGTTCATCGTCGGCCCGCTCACCGGGTGGATCGTGCCGGTGACCGTCGGCACGGCGGCCCTCCTACTGGTCTTCGAGGCCGCGATCATGTTCAAGCTCTACCTGTCCTCGCGGGACCTCACCCGGGCACTGACGAAGATCCGCTCTCGGCCCACAACGCCGGTGGCTCAGCCGCAGGGCTAGCGCGTGAACCCCCGCCCCCGATCGCCCGATGCCGGCGTCCCTCGGTCGGCGTCGACTCGTCTGTGCGGCATGGGATGTGGGCCGCGTGGGATGCCGCCGGTTGGGGCATCCGTGGACGGAGTCGACACCTCGGTCGGGACACTCGATCGGGCAGTTATCGGGTGCGGGGGGAGGTGCGGGCCGTGGGATGAACCGGCCCGCTCAGAAAGGGGTACGGCGGCGCGGGGCTCGTAGGTTCATCCAGCCACCGGAAAAGTCGGAAAGTGCCGGTTCGGGGGCGGCGATGCGGAAGGCGGGGCATCCCTTCCACCACGGAATCATGATTCGGCCAGTGCGACCGCCCTTTCCAGGACGCGCCGGGCATCCTGCGGCGAACGTCTGCCCAGGCCACAGGCGGGGGAGACGTCCACCGTACGAGACAGGATGCTCTCCACCATGCGGAGGATCTTCCGCTGGTCGTCCACTTCCTGAGCCTCGTGGACGAGGCCGGCGGCGAACCTGGTGTCCGGAGGCAACGCGGCGAGGGATTCCAGATCCTGGTAGAAGCCAGGTTCCAGGGGCGGCGGCTGGTCGCCCGCCGCCAGCGGGACGTGGACGTACTCCAGCGGGCGGCCTTGCGGCCAGGCCCGTAGAAGCGCGTTGAGTATGGACACCACCGGCGTCACGGTGGGTAATCGCTTCAGCGCCTTGTTGTTGAGGTCGCCGACGCACAGGTGGACGCCGAAGCGAGCGTTAGGCGGCGCGGTGGCGACCTGCTTCACCATGCCGTGGACCAGCGAGCGCGCGGTCGCCGTCCGCAGCGGCTTCGGAACGCCCGCCACCATGACCAGCTCGACGGGCACCTCAAGCTGGAACAGTACGTCGTGGCCGCCCCACCCGGCGATCTCCCGGATCTCACGGGCGAGCGCCTCCCGGAAAGGCCGGCGGCGGGTGAACGCCCTCGCCGGGCCGAAGGCGAAGAGCGCGAGGTCCAGGTCGCCGGGGATCCCGACCTGGAACGACACACCGTCAAGACGGTGTGACGCGCGGATCTCCTTGAACACCTCGTAGCCTTCCCCAGCGGCGGCCGCGTGGCCGAGGCGCATAGAGCCGGAGGTGAGCCGGTGTCCGCGCTTCACCCTGAAGACAGGGCGGTTGTCGTAGCCGGACCAGTTGCCGTCGGTCCGCAGTTCGATGTCCGGATGCTCGCGGAGGCCGTCGATGATGTGCGTGATCCAGTTGCGGCGGGCACCGACCTCCCCGTCCGCCAACGCCCGTAGATACGGGCCCGCCACGTCCGCCACGATCGTCATGGCCTGGCGCGTGTCGGCTGCCGGATAGCTGCCGACGAGATGGATGTGGCGGCTTGGCATGCGTCTCTCCTCACCGGCGCCGCCATGGGGCAGCGGCCTCGAAACCGTGTTCCACGTCAGAGCGCGCACCCCGAGTGTGATGAGTATCGACCGTCCGGTCGAGTGGCAGCCGGTCGACGGCTGAGAGCGCCTTACCGGCAGGTCGGTCAGGGCGCGCTCACCCGAACGTCCAGGAACACCGGCCGCTTGTCCGGGAACAGCTCCTGGCCCTGCGCATCGGTCATCTTCCAGTAGATGCGGCAGTTGCCGGGTTTGTCCGGAGCGCGGACCTGTACCGAGATGTCCGCGGTTTGGCCCGGTGCGGTCGGCGGGATGGGCACCGTTTCGGGGGATCGGCAGGGCCCGGTGTTGATACGAGCCAGACGCCTGCCCGCCCAGGACGTGGTCCCGATGTTGCGGATCCGCCATACCTTCTTGAACGACGAGCCCGGCCGCACTTCCGAGCCGTCCGGGTACGTGATGTCACCCACGAATGCGGAGTCATCCTTCGCGGGCGTGCGCGCCGGGGGATCATCCTGGCCCGTGGTCGTCGCCAGGTAGAAGCCGGTCAGGCCGACCAAGATGATCGCAGCCGCGATCATGGCACTGACGAGGACGCGGTTCCGCCGCGCGGACGGCGCCGGAGCTTGGACGACTTCGGCTGCGGTGGTCGGCGGCGCTGGCGCGGGTTCGTCGTTGTGCGCTGTGCCAGCCATTGCTCCGTCGTCGTCCGCCGTGCCGACCGTCGCTCCGTCGTCGTGTGCCGTGCCGGCCTCCGCTGTGTCGTCGTGCGCCATGGGGGCCGCCGCTCCGTCGACGGTGTCGGTGTCGGTGTCGTCAGGCGAAGGGACCGCCTTCGCGCGCTCCCAGAGCTCCCGCCACTCCCGTTCGGTCTCCTCGGGATCACGCCCCAGTCGATCAACCGCGAGGACCCGGACGAACTCCCACGCGGTCTCCCAACTCGGCAACTTCCGCCCCTGGGCCGCGCTGGCCAGCGACGACTTCGAGGCCGCCGCGCCGAGCCGAGCGGACATCTCGGCGTACGAGGGATCGCCGGCTTCCTCTTTCAGCTTCAGGAGCCGGTCGGCGAAGGCGCCCACCGCACCCGAATCCGGATCAGGACGTATCGGCTGCCGTCCTCGACGCTTACGATCCTGAGCCTGCACCCCGGCCCCACTTCCCCCCGTTCACTCTTCCCTCCGTTCACTCGTGACACTGCCGATTCCTCCGCATCCGGCGGTGCCCTCCCAAATTATCTGACGCGACAAGTCAACGATCAGTTCAGATCACCGCAGGTCGACGTCCGGGCGTGATTTGTCCAATGTCCAGCGTCGGCCCCGTGGAGCAGCCTTGGACAAAGATCGCTGGCTGGCCCCGTCCCCCTGATGGCATCGTGGCGGAGGTTCCTCGGCGAACACACCCGCGCGGCACCGGCGCCCCCCAAGCGCATCTCTCCTAAGCGCGTCGTCCTCAGCTGCCTCGCCTCAGCGAAGTGACCGCATCACTCCAGAGGAGGAGATTTCTCATGTCCACCAGTTCTCGTATGGCGAGCCTGCGTACCCGAGTCGCCGTCGTCGCCGCCTCATCCGTCGTCGTCGCCGGACTCGGCGTCGGCCTTGGCGCCGCTCCGGCTGCGGCGGACGTCCATCGCGGTGTCAGTGGCTGCTTCGCCTGGTCCTGGGGAGACGGCAACACCTCCGTGACGGTGTACTGGCACAACCGGTGCGGCAACAAGCGCAAGTTGAAGATCAAGTACAGCCTCGGCTGGACGTACAAGAACTACACAGCGGTGGTCAAGTCCGATGGGAAGGGCCACAAGAGGTTCCAGACCGCTTCGATCGTGTCCATCAAGGACGGGGGCCGCGCCTAGCCTGCGGGGGCAGGCGCTTGGGGGTGCGGCGCGGACACGTGCCGCACCCCGGGCCCGCCGATCAGCCGAAAGTACGCCTGATTTCCGGACGATCGGCCAGCTCAGAACGGGCCGTTCTATCGATGAGCCGCCACCGCCTCAGTCCGCACAATCGGGGTTATGAGCGACGAGATCACGACGGTACGCCCCCCGTTCCGGCAATCCTCTCAAGGCAGCAGGCCGACTCAAGGCAGCAGGCCGACGGATGATCGGCGCAGAGCCAGGCGGGCAGGATGGCTCGTGCCCGCCGGGCTGATCTTGCTCAGCGCCATTCCCATAGCCGCCGGCGCCTTCCGCCTGACCCAGTTGGCCGGCGGTGCGGCGATCACGTCGGAGAACGCTCGGTTCTTCGCGATGCCCCTGCCCGTGGTGCTGCACATCATCAGCGTCAGTGTGTACAGCCTTCTGGGGGCTTTCCAGTTCGCCTCCGGGTTCCGCCGCCGGAGGCCGGGATGGCATCGCGTCGCCGGGCGGGTGCTGGTGCCATGCGGATTCGTCGTAGCGCTGACGGGCCTGTGGATGACCCTGTTCTATCCCCGCCCTGAGGGGGATGGCGATCTCGTCACCGGCTTCCGGCTCGTGTTCGGCACGGCCATGTTCCTGTGCCTCAGCCTCGGCCTCGCCGCGATCCGGCGGCGGGACTTCGCCCGGCACCGCGCCTGGATGATACGCGGGTATGCGATCGCCCTGGGCGCGGGGACGCAGGCGCTGACCCACTTGCCGTGGTTCCTGTTCTTCGGCACACCTGGCGAGCTGCCCAGAGGGCTGCTCATGGGCGCTGGATGGGTGATCAACGTCGCCGTGGCCGAATGGATCATCCGTAGGCGACCGGCCGATCCACGCCGAGTTAGTTCTTGATGCGGTTGGTCTCATACGCCCACATGGCGATCTCGACGCGATTGCGGGCGCCGAGTTTGGCCATCAGGCTAGCGATGTGGGATTTGACGGTGCTGAGGGAAATATGCAGCTGGTCGGCGATCTCGCTGTTGGTCCGGCCACGTGCCACGGTGGTCAGGATCTGTTCTTCTCGCTCGGTGAGCGCCTCGATGGGGTGGACCGGTGGTGCGGCGGGCCCGGCGCGGGTGAAGGCTCCGAGCAGTCGTGCGGTGATGCTCGGGGCGATGAGCGCGTCACCGTTGGCGGCGGCGTGAACGGCCTGGGAGAGCAGGTCGGCGCCGGCGTTCTTGAGCAGAAAACCCCGGGCGCCGGCTCTCAGGGCGGCGTAGACGTACTCGTCCAGGTCGAACGTGGTGATGACGACGACCGCCAGGGGGTCCTCGACGGTCGGGCCGGCCAGGGACCGGGTGGCTTCGATGCCGTCAAGGACGGGCATGCGGATGTCGAACAAGCACACGTCAGGGCGTAGGCGCCGGGCGAGCTCGACGGCTCGCCGCCCGTCGGCGGCCTGGCCGATGACCTCGATGTCCGGCTGGGCGTCGAGGATCATCATGAGGCCGGTGCGGACGATCTCCTGGTCGTCGGCGACGATCACGCGGATGCTCATGGGGCCGATCCGGTTCGAGGGAGTACGGCGGTCACGCTCCAGCCCCGATCGGGGTTCGGGCCGGCGACACAGGTGCCGCCGAGCAGGTCGGCGCGTTCGATCATGCCGATGAGTCCGTAACCCGGCGTCGCGGCCGGGCGGATGAGGCTGCCGTCGCCGTCGTCGCTGACGCGCAGGTGCACCGAGGTGTCGTCGGCGGTCAGGCGGACCTGAATGCGGGTGGCGTGACGCGCGTGGCGCCGGGCGTTGGTGACCGACTCCTGGGCCAGGCGGTAGATCGCGGCACCGACCGAGGGGGGCAGATCGTCGACATCGCCCGAGATCTCCACGTCAACGGAGGGACCGGAGCCGCCTGGACCGGCGAGCTGTCGGAGATCGGCGACGCGCCGCCCGGGCGCCAGGCCGGCCGGCTGGTCGCGGCGTAAGACGCGCACCATGGCGCTCATCTCGGCCAAGGCGCGCGCCGCCTCCGCCTCGATCACCTGCAGCGCCTCGGTCGCGGCGCTCGGCCGCGACGCCGAGGTGGCCAGGCCGGCCTGCGCGCGGATGGCCATCGCCGAGACGTGATGAGCGATGGTGTCGTGCAGGTCGCGGGCCAGCTGTTCGCGTTCGAGCAGCTTGACCTGGTCGAGCTCGCGCATCCTGGCCTTGGCCCGATAGCGGAAGGCCACGCCCAGGGCGCCGACCAGGAACACCACGGTGACCCCACCGACGGCATCGCTGGGACCGGGGTAGTCGGAGACCATCGAGAAGCAGATCTTGACCAGGATGATCGTCGACCCGATCACCGCCTCGCGTCCGGACCCCCACCGGAACAACGAGTAGGCCAGCAACAGCAGAAACGCCATGGTGTACGTCTCTGGCGAGTAGCCGCCCGTCAGTAAGGGGACCGGGGTCATGGCACCGAAGGCGATCACGATCGTCAGCAACGGTCTGCTGCGGCGCCACAACAACGTCGTCGCCAGCCCGACAGTGACGATCACCGAGAGGGCCCGCCACGGAAGATCCGGCCGCAGCACTCCTTCGAGCACCGCGACCGCCACCAACACCCCTACCAGCGCCCAGTCCCGCCACCCCCGCGGCGCGGGGTTGGGAGGGCGGGGCTCGTCCCACACCGAACGAATGAGACCGCGCACAGGGTCATGGTACGAGAGCCGGTGCCACTCCGGATCAGCCCCAGGTACGACAAGCACATGCCGCCACGTCGTGCCCGCAGGTGAGTTGTCTTGGCGAGGACTTGGTCAATCCTCGTCTGCGGGGAGGGCGAAGAGGCGGATGTACAGAGGGCGGGCGTCTGGGGGTGCGTCCTCGGCGCGGTGGCTGTACCTCAGGAGCAGGGCTATGTACTCCTCGTAGAACTCGGCGAATTCCTGCTTCGTCATTCGGCCCAGGCCGCGTGATGCCTTCGCCCAGTCCGGGTCGCGTTGGTAGGCGGCGGGGAAGCGTTCGAAGAGCACGCGGTCCTCGTCCATGCCGATCCGGTGGAATTCGGCCAGCACCGGGCGGTCCTCGGGGGCGAGTTGGTCCGAAGTGGGCACGCGCATGTCCCTCGGGGCGTCGGGGGCGCGGCGCCACCAGCGCTCCCGGCCGGTCGAGCGTTCGGGGATCTCCTCGATGAAGCCGTACTTCTCCAGCTGGCGCAGGTGGTAGCTGGTCGTTCCGGTCTTGGCGTCGAGGAGCTCGCCGAGGGTGGTCGAGGTGGCGGGGCCGTGCACGTTGAGGTGGCGCAGCATGAGCCGGCGCATCGGATGGGCGAGGGCCTTGAGCCGCGCCGGGTCGTCGAGCGTGAACGCCTCGTCATCCTTCATGAGGAGCAGCCTATCCTCCTGCCGAACGATATCTGCAGAGAAACCTTTGCCGAGATGTCTCTGCAGAGTAGCTTCGGCATATGAGACGGATTCTTGCTGGAGCGGCGGCAGCGGCCATGGCCCTGTGCCTGCTCGTCCCGCCGGCTGTCGCGGTGACCGAACCATCCCCGCTCGCCGTACCCCCTGATCTGAGCGCGGCCGAGGTGAGCTTCCGGGGTGGCGGCGGGCTCGCCTTGCACGGCACGGTGCTGACCCCGGCTGGGGCGAAGGCCGACCGGCCGGGGATCGTGCTGGTGCACGGCGCGGGCACCGGAACGCCCCGCAAGCAGCTCCTGGGTGAGGCGGTCGAGTTCGCCCGCCGGGGGCTGTCCGTGCTGATCTACGACAAGCGGTCCGAGGGCTACTCGCTCTTCACCCGGTCCTACTCGCAGTTGGCCGACGACGCGCTCGGCGCCGTGGCCGCGCTGCGTACGCGGCCGGGTGTGGATCCGGCGAAAGTCGGGCTGTGGGGGCTCAGCGAGGGCGGCTGGGTGGTGCCGATCGCGGCCTCTCGCTCGAAGGAGGTCGCCTTCATCGTGCTCGTGGGCGCCAACGGGCTGGCGCCGTTGCGGCAGCAGACCTGGGCGGTGGCGGCCGGGCTGCGGAAGGCGGGGGTGTCGGGGTCGCTCGTCGAGCGGGCCGAGCCCAAGCTGTACACGGTGATCGCCGACGGCGGCATGTTCCCCGAGCCCTACTACGATCCCGCGCCGACCATCGCCAAGGTAGGCCAGCCCGTCCTCGGCATCTGGGGCACGAACGACCTGCTGACCCCGCCCAAGGAGACCCCGCCGGTGTTCGCCAGGGCGCTCGAAGCGGGCGGGAATCGGCACTACACCTTCCAGTTCTTCCCCGATGCCGATCATGCCGCCCACCAGACCCCTGACGGCGGCGTCACCCGGCTGAAGGAGCTCGCCCCCGGCTACGCCGATCTGGTCGGCTCCTGGATAAAGGACGTGACCGGCGGCAAGCTGCCCACAGCTCAGACGAATGGACCGGCCCCCACGCAGGCGTCGCTGACCATTCCGATGGATCCTCCGGCCTGGTGGGAGTCGGCCTTTATGCAGGTCGTGGCCTTGCTGGTATTCCTGGTCGGGTTCGGCGCCTATCCGGTGGTCGCGCTGGTGCGGCGGCTTCGCCGGGCTTCCCAGGCGCCGGTCTCCAGGGCCGCCCGGCTGGTGAGCGCGGGCGGGTTCGGGGTGGTGCTCGGGGCGTTCTCCTACCTGTTCTACGTGGTCATGACCGGTGGCAAGCTGGCCGCTCCCGGGCCCATGGTCGCGGGTCACCCGGTGATCTGGCTGGTGCTGCAGCTTCTCGCGGTGGCCTGCGTGGTCGCCACCGTCCGTACGGCGCTGGCCTGGCGCCGGGCCCGCGCCGCTGTGGCGAGGGGGGAGAGGGTACGGCTCGGACTCCTGCTCGCCGGTGGGGCGGTGTTCCTCCCGTGGGCCCTCTACTGGGGGCTGCTGCTTCCGTGAGGGGCGGTTCGCCATTCGATGTCCTGTTCCGCACCGCGTACCCAGGTCACGTAAAGCGATGGGCGGCCGGGCCGGGTCACCTCGAACAGATAGGCGTCCGGCACGTCGACCCGCCGGACGCTCTCCGCTCCGTCGAGGCGTGCGGCCAGCTCGGCGAAGGCGTCCGCGCTCGGATGACGGGCACCGAGCGTCTCGCCGTCGGACTCCAGCAGCACGAACTTCGAGAACATCAACTGCAGCAACTCGAGATGGTCCGCGGGCTCGTACGGGTCGGGGCCGAGCTGCCAGCAGACCGTGCGCCGCACGCCGCAGGACATCGCCAGGAGGTTGCGCACCACGAGGTCCCGCGCGTTGATCCGATGCCGCTCGGCCTCCAGCTCCGGCGGGCAGCCCGTCATGAACATCTGCAGGGTGGGCGGCAGTTCGCTCATCCGCGCGTACAGCCGCTCCATCGCCTCACGGGCGGGCGCGGCCGACACCCGGCCTGACCTGAAGTCCTCGGTCGTGAACGTGTGCCAAGGGGTCATGGCGCCGGAGTTCATGACGTCGGCCAGGTGCTCCATCACCTCCGGATATTGGAGGAGGAGGGGGCCGTTGTACTCGCCGGCCAGGATGGGCTTCTCGGGGCCGTACGAGCGCATCACGGTGCGGATGTCGTCGATGGTGTCGGGAATCAGGTACGGGTCGCCGTACAGATGGATGTCGAAGACGTCGTAAGCGCCCTCGGCGACGAGCCGCAGGAAGAAGTCCCGCTCCTCGTCGGGGGTCTCGGGGGCGGGGAAGACGCCGGGCGGGCAGCCGCCGAGCACGACGTCGGCCCGTGGGTCGGCGCTCTTGACCGCCCGGTGGAAGAGGGCCAGCAGGTCGAGATATTCGGTGGCGGTGCCGCCCCAGAACAGCGGGATGCACGGCTCGTTCTCGCACTGCCAATAGCGCACGCGGCCCGCGCAGTGCGTCACCAGGGCGCGCAGCATCGCCTCGTACGCGGCGGGGTCGGCGGGCGGTGAGCCGGGGAGCAGGTCGGTCGATCTGGTCGAGCCCCAGGGTGAGGCCGCGCAGATCATGAACCACAGCTCGGTTTCGTCGTCGACCTGGTCCAGGACCGCGTCCACCGCGCTCCAGTCGTACTGGCCCGGTTCGGGTTCGAGCTGGGACCAGTAGAAGAACACGCGCAGCAGTCCGGCGCCGAGGTCGCGGGCCTGCGGGGCGAACGTGTCGGGCTTGGCGACCAGGCCGTACTGGATGCTGCGGACCACGCCCATCCGGATGCTGTCGGTCGATGTCATGAGCTGTCCTTTCGGAGGAAGTCGTCCTCCGACGATGGCCCCGCCCGCTGGTAGGTCGCTGTTGTCCCGCTGTCACGTCACTGGTGGCGGGCCCGCGGCCGGGCTTCGGACCCGGCCGCAGGTCGTGCGGTCAGGCGGAAGAGACGTTCAACGCCGTACGCAGGAACTCCAGCTGGTGCCGCAGCAGCCCCTCCACAGCCGCCTCGGCGGTCGGCATGTGCGTGGCCCCCGACAGCGGGAGCACCTGGTGCGGGCGGCCCGCCGCCAGCAGCGCCGCCGACATCCGCAGGGTGTGCGCGGCCACCACGTTGTCGTCCGCCAGGCCGTGCACCAGCAGCAACGGGCGGCGCAGCCGGGCCGCGTCGCCGATGGGCGAGGAGCGCTCGTAGTTCTCCGGTTCCTTGTCCGGGTGGCCCAGGAACCGCTCCCGCCAGTGGGTGTCGTACAGCCGCTGGTCGCTCGGCGCCGCCCCCGAGACGGCGGCGTGGAATACCTCCGGCATGCGCAGCACCGCCGCCGCCGCGAGCGTGCCACCGTAGCTCCAGCCGCGGATGCCCACCCGGCCCAGGTCGAGGTCGGGGCAGTGCTCGGCGGCCGCCCGCAGCGCCACGACCTGGTCTTCGAGCGGCGCGGTGAGCGTGTCGCCATGGACGGTCTTGTCCCAGGCGGGACCGCGTCCCGGAGTGCCACGGCCGTCCGCCGTCACCACCGCGAACCCGTGCTCGGCGAACCACTGCGACTCGGCCAGCCACCAGTGCCGGGCCCGGGTCACCAACTGCATCGCCGGTCCCGCGTACGGCGCCATCAGCACCGGCAGCGGACCGGAGCCCGGCCGGTGCCAGGAGGGCAGCAGCAACGCGGTACGGATCTCCCGCTCACCCGCCCGCAACCACGTGACGCGCGGGACGATCAGCGGCTCGGCCTGGAGCGAGGCGATCTCCACGTCGGGCCGCCCGTCACGCACCACGCGGAACGAGTGACCGGCCTCGGTATGGGAAGCGAGCACCAGCGCGCCGCCCGTCTCCACACCGGCCGGCGCGCCGCTCGCCCGCCGGCCGGTGTGCAGCCCTGGCCCGTCGCTCAGCCGTACGGGACCGCGCTCCGCGTCATACGTCCACAGGTGTTGTTCGGTGGGCTCGTCATTCGCGGTGAAGAGCACAGATTCGCCGGAGACGTCCACAACCGAGCGGATCTGCAGCCCTTCGGGGGTGACCGGACGCCCGTCCACGAGCAGCCGCCGGGTCCCGTCCAGGTCAGCGGTGTGCACCAGCGCACCGGACGCCGTACGTGCGGGCGTGCCCTCGATGAGCTGGACCCAGGCGGCATCGCGCTGCTCGTGGAGCGGCTTCGTCCGGCCCGTGTCCGGATCGGCGGCCAGCACCAGCAGCGTGCGCTGGTCCCGGCTCTGCACGCCGATCAGCGGGCCGTGCGCGTCCCAGTCGGCGGTGGCCACGTACTCGTACGCGGCCCGGTCCCAGCGCACCTCCACGGAGCCGCCGTCGAGGTCGAGCACGTGCAGCGTGACCTCGGCGTTGGCCGTACCGGCCGCCGGGTAGGCGATCTCGCGCGGCGGCCGGGACGGGTTGGCGGGATCGGCGATCCACCATCGCTGTACGGGACGGTTGTCGACCCTGGCGGCCAGCAGCCGGGTGCCGTCGGGCGACCACCAGTAGCCGCGCGTCCTGTTCATTGATTCGGCCGCCACATGCTCGGCCAGCCCCCAGACCACCTCCGGGTGCTCGGGTACGGCCAGCCGCCGGTCACGCCCGTCGGCCAGTTCGACGACGTGCAGCGCGCCACCGGTCACGTAGGCGACCCGGCTCCCGGTGGGGTCGGGCCGGGGATCGACCACCGGCCCGGCGGTGGGCACGGGCCGCGCCTCGCCGCCGTCGATGTGCACCGCCCACAGCCGCCCGTCAACGGCGAAGGCGATGGTACGTACGGCGGCATCGGCCGCATAGGCGACGACCCCGGTCGCCCGCTCCCGAGCCCGTTCCCGCCGAATCCGCTCCGCCTCCGGAACGGCCCCGTCCGCGCCGAGCGTCTCCGGCGCCACGACCAGCCGCTCACCCATCTCGTCGGCGACCCACAGACAGCTGCCCCGATCCTCACCCCCGCGAGTCCGGAGGAACACGACCCGACGGCCATCGGGCGACAGAGTGAAGGCCCGGGGCACCCCGAGCGAGAACCGCTGGGTACGGGCGAATTGACGTGGAAATCCGTTGGTATCCATAAAAGGGACTCTGCACCGGACTACCAGGAACAGTGGGGGAGTGAAGTGCGCGGGGAGACTCACCGGCGCCGGGGATCGATCGATCCAGTAGATACTTTAGCAGGCGGGGATCCAGGTCAGGCGTTGACGGAGAGCTCCCACAGACGCGCCGCGGCCGCCGGGTCGAGGGCGTAGGAGGCGACTCCGTGGCGGGCCGAGTGCGTGTCGTTCGGCAGCGCCTCGTTGCAGTCCTCGAAGTAGCGGCCGGTGACGCCGTCGAGCAGCGGCGACGCGGCGGCGAGCACCGAGGTGGCCGCCCCCTGCTCCGTCGTCTTCCACGTGACGTCCGCGCCGGAGGTAGCGGCGGCGGCGCGCAGCCGGTCGAGCTCCTCGTCGGAGACGTACCGCTGGAGGTTCGTGCGGATGCCGCCCGGCATCAGCGCGTTGACGGTGATCCCGTCGTCCGCCCAGCGCCGTGCCGCCTCCACCGCGAACAGCACGTTCGCCGTCTTGGACTGCCCGTACGCCGACCACGGCTCATAGGCGCGCTCACGGAAGTTGATGTCCTCGAAGACGACCGGGGAGCGCAGGTGCGCGGTGGAGCTGACCGAGACCACCCGGGCGCCGTCGGCCGCCGCGAGCGCGGCGTGCAGGCCGGTGGCCAGGGCGAAGTGGCCGAGATGGTTCGTGGCGAACTGGAGCTCCCAGCCGTCCGGGGTGTGCGCCTCGGGGCAGGCCATCACGCCGGCGTTGTTGACCAGCATGTGCAGCGGGCCTTCCCAGGCGGCCACGAACGACGTGACCGTGCCGCGGTCGGCGAGGTCCAGCGGGGCGACGAAGATCTGCTTGTTGCCGGTGGTCGCGGTGATGTCGGCGGCGGTCGCGGCGCCCGCGTCGAGGTTACGCACGGCGAGGGTCACCTCCGCGCCCGCCGCGGCGAGCGCGCGGGCGGTCTCGACGCCGATGCCGGACGCCCCGCCGGTGACGATGGCCCGCCGACCGCTGAGATCGACGCCTTCCAGCACCTCGGCCGCGGTGGATCGGGCGGTGAACGGGGTGGTGATGCGGGTGTTCGCAGTCATGATTCCCAGTCCTGTCAGGGATGCGGTAGGAGAGCCCCAAACGGTAAGATGTGAAACGGAGGAGCCTCCAATTAACTCCGACTGTATTCGGAGTCTCCTCCGTTTGGCAAATCTCGCCCCCGAAAATCCACAGGAGTCACCGTGCAGGCCGGATCCCGACCGCTGCGCGCCGACGCGCGCCGCAACCGCGATCGGCTGCTCGACGCCGCCGTACGCGCCTTCTCGAATGAAGGCCCCGAGGTGACGCTCGACGCGATCGCCAAGGACGCGGGCGTCGGCATCGGTACGCTTTACCGGCATTTCCCCACCCGCGAGGCGCTCGTCGAGGCCGCGTACCGCAACGAGCTCACCAGGCTGTGCGAGGCCGCGGCGAGCCTGCTGCGCACGATGCCGCCCGACCAGGCGACCCGCGCCTGGATGGATCGCTTCGTCGACTACATGACGACCAAGCGCGGCATGGCCGACGCGCTGCGCGCGGTCATCGCGTCCGGCGGCAACCCGTTCTCGGAGAGCCGTGACCGGATGGTCGGCGCGATCGGGTCGCTGCTGGCCGCCGGGGCCGCCGCGGGGACCGTGCGTTCGGACGTCGAGCCGGACGACGTGCTCGCCAGCCTGGGCGGCGTGGCGCTGGTCGTCGGCGAGCACGAGCAGCGCGACCGGACGGGCCGCCTGCTCGACCTGCTGATGGACGGCCTGCGCTACCGCCGCTAGGGGCTCGCTATTTCACGCTGATCTTCGTCATCATTCCCATCGCGCGGTGATTGTCCACCGGGCACCACAGGTCGTACGTCCCCTTCTTCAGCGTGACGGAGAGCTTCGTCGTCTTTCCGGCTGGGACGATGCTGGAGGTCGAGTCGACCCCGGGCCCCTTGATCGACAGGCCATGCGAAGCGGTTCCCGCATTGTGGATCGTGAAGGTGTAGGCCCCTGCCTTGAAGTCGGTCGTCGAGAGCGTGAGAGAGAACTCCCGCTCGGTCACGGTGACAGACGTATCGCGAGCCGCAGTCGTACCCGCGCCGACCGTTGTCAGCGTCAGCGCGGCGGCCACGAGCCCGATCACCAGACGGGGCGCACTTCTGGAACGAATCGCAGCGGACATGATCGCCAACCCTTCATCGCGGCATCGATGTCAGCCATGGCAGTCTCCGTATTCCCGGACCCGCGTAACGCCAGACCCGCGGGCGTGCCGCCATCATTTGACCTTGTCACCAGCGTCAACGTTTATCGTCGATCCCCGACCGCCGACGAACGGACGCCTCGCATGAGCACGGACCGCGACACTCTTCTCGAGTACGACCAGAGCTTCTTCGACGCCTTGGTGGCCAACGACCTCGACCGGCTGACGGAGTTGCTGGCGGACGACTTCCTCCTGGTGGGGGTCGAAGATGGGGCGGTCGCCACCAAGCAGGTCATCCTCGACCTGGTGGCGTCCGGGTCCCTCCGGTTTCCGCGGATCGACTCGTTTCCCGGCGAGGCGATCGTCCGTTTCCATGGGGAGGTGGGCATCGTCGTCGGACGTACCGGCATGAACTTCACCAGCCCCGAAGGCGCCACGTTCAGTGCCGGAAGCCGCTACACCCACGTGTACGCCACCGACTCCCACGGTTCCTGGCGCCTCACCTCCGCCCAGGGCACCGCGATCAAGGGCTGACCCGGCTACCCCACAAGCGTGGCGGCGCAGCTGGTGACGAGGTCCTCCGCGTAGGCGGGAATCGGGCGGCCCAAGCTCTGGTGGCGGCGGACCGTGGCGTACGGCAGGTCGACCGTGGCCAGGAACAACTGCTCGACCTCCTGCGGCTCGCGCCTGTCCAGCCGTTCGGCCAGGGCGCGGACGGCGTTGCGGACCCGGCGGTCGCTGCGTTCCAGGCGTTCGCGGGCCTCCGACGGCCAGTTGGGTTCGTCGAAGTCCGCCGGGCCGTACAGCAGGATGTGAGCTTCGTGCGGATGCGCCCGGCTCCAGGCGACCACGTGGCGCGCGGCGGCGGGGGCGGCCCGCGCGGCGGGCTCGGTGTTGAGCGCGGACAGGAAGCCGTCCTGGAAGCGGTCGACCGTGCGCAGCCACAGGGTGGCGAGCATGGAGGAGCGGCTGGGGAAGCGGTGGTAGATCGAGCCGCTCGGCGCGCGGGCGGCACGGGCGACCGCCGCCACGGTCACGGTGCTCGGGCCGCTCGCGGCCACCAGTTCGGCGGCCGCGTCGAGCAATCGGTCAACGTCATGGCGAGGCGGTCGTCCCATGCCGTCGAGCGTATAGGGACAGACTGAAGGGTTTCTGGACGGTTAATCAGCTTCTGTCTTGGTCATCGCACTGATGGTCTCGGCCATGTGCGTCCGCAGCTGGGCCAGCCGCCCCTCGATGATGGCGCTCGCGTCCCCCGGATTGTTGAGTACGGCCTGACGCAGCCCACTGTTCCCGTACGCGTGGACGAACGTGTGCTTGATGATGGTTTGTCCGGAGTCGGGGATCAGGTCGTAGCTCCACAACGAGGCCCGCCACCGCTGGCCGTCGAGCACCGCCCAGGCGAACCGCCTGACCGGCTCCACCTCCGTGACCTCGCACGTCACGACCCCCGTCTGGCCGTTGGGGAACCGGTTACGCCCCTCGAACCTCCTGCCGACCGCGGGGCCGTCCCCATCGTCGAGCCAGGTCGCGCCCGTGCATTCCGGGCTCCACTCGCCGATGCGCGAGACGTCCGTGATCAGCTCCCACACCTCCTCGGGCGAGTTGTCGACCCGGACCACGACCTCCGTGGTGGCTCCCGTCACGGCGTAATCGGCCTGGAACGCCCGCACTTCCACGGTCCCGAACCTGGCCGCCGGATGCTTGGCCGCCACTTCCACCGCCTCCTCCAGGCTCGCGCACTCGAGGATGTCGAAGCCGCCGACCTGCTCCTTCGTCTCCACGAACGGCCCGTCGCCGACGAGTACGCGCCCATCGCGCACGCGTACGGACCGCCCTTCCGAAGCGGGCCGCAGCGCGTGTCCTTCCAGCCGGATCCGGCGCCGGTCCATCTCCTCGACCCACTCTTCGGCCCCGCCCTCGTCCGCGCTCACCTCGATGGACGGATCCGCGCAGATCAGCAGCAGATATTTCACCAGATGACTCCTTCTGCTCGTCGTTTTCACCCCACCGACGAACGGCTCTCTCACAAACCGACAAGTGGACAGCGATATAGCGGGCAACTCATATTGGACGGGGTTAACATCCCCCACACCGGAGGTCTGTATGGACGTGCGTCTGGACCATCTCGTCTGCTGGGTCTCGGACCAGCTTCGCGCGCTCGACTTCTACGAGCAGGTCATCGGCCTGCCGGGGGTACGTGCTGAGGAGTTCAGGGACGGCAAGGCGCCGTTCCCCAGCGTACGGGTCTCCGGTGACACGATCATCGACCTGATGCCCCAGAACGCGGCGAACCGCGTCGACGAGGGCACCGGCGTCAGCGGCAGCGCCGGTCATCCCATCAACCACTTCTGCCTGGCGCTCGGCCGGGACGACTTCGACGCGCTCGAAGCCAGGCTGACCCGCAACGGCGTGGAGGTCACCGGCACCGGCTCCAACTCGTTCGGCGCCAGGGGCATCGCGCCGGGCGTGATCTACTTCTCCGACCTCGACGGGAACGTGATCGAAGCCCGCTACTACAACTGAGGCTAGGACGGGACCGGGCGCAAACTGTCGGCGCGATTTGCTACACAAGACGGCATGGGTGTGAGCGTCGACGAGTTCCTCAAGCTGCTGGACCGGTTGCCCGAGGCGCGCTTGGGCGATCACGGTGGCACCTGGGTCAGCCTCAAGGTGCGTGACAAGGGCTTCGGTTATCTGTGGGAAGAGACCGAGACCGTTGGGCTCAAGGCGACGATCGAGGAGCAGATGGCGCTCGTCGCCGAACGGCCCGATGTGTTCGAGATCCAGTTCACCGCCGGCCGGTTCGGGTGGGTGGTGGTGCACCTGAAGCGGATCGACGCTGACGAGCTGTTCGAGCTGGTCGCCGAGGCATGGTGCTTGACGGCACCCAAGGAACTGGTCGCCCCCTTCGAGGCTGCTCATAAAATCGGGCAATAGGGCGTAAAACAGTTGGAAGTCGCGGTTAGGATCAGGCACCGTGACAGATATGGACATCGAGCTGCGCGAGTGGTGCGCGGACGACGCTCCTATCGTGCTGCGCGCGTTCCAGGCGCCGGACATGGCCGGTCAGGCGTCGTGGCCGATCGTCTCACTCCAGGACGCGGTGGGCTGGATCGCGTCCTGGCCCGGTGCGGGCCACGCGTTCGCCGTCACGCTCTCCGGCCAGGTCGTGGGCAACGTCGCGGTGACGGGCATCGACGGCCACGACAACGGCTGGGTCTCCTACTGGACAGTGCCCGAGGCCAGGGGTCGTGGTGTCGCGGCGGCGGCTGTGGTCGAGCTGACTCGCTGGGCCTTCCGCGAGCGCGGCCTCTACCGGCTGGAGCTGGGCCACCGCATCAACAACCCGGCCTCATGCCGCGTGGCCACCAAGGCGGGCTTCCGTCCGGAGGGCATCGAACGCCAGAAGCTCCGCTATGACGGCCGCCGCTACGACGTCGAACGCCACGCCCGCCTCGCCACCGACTGACCTCCCGCCAACGCCGATGCGGTACGGTCGCTGACCTGTTGCGGGACTGACCTGCCAACTGACTGTCTGCCATCACCCATTGCGGACGGCTGGGTATGTGGGACGGAGAGTGCCGAACAGCTCGCGCCTGGTCATGGGTGGGCGAGCTGATCTAGGCTCGGGGGGTGGACAGCGAGAGCTCGGCCGCGGCCGGCCTGCTGGCGGCACTGAGCCGGGCGGCGGAGATTCTCGCCGATTTACAGCACCCGTTCGTCCGGAGCCAGCCCTTCTCCTATTTCTTTCCGCCCGCCGGCGTACGTACCGGGACCGCGTTCACCCTCCCCGACGGCCGTGAGCTCAGCTTCGCCGTCTCCATCTCCGCCGCCAACGGCGAGTTCCACGTCGACGGGGTGATCTCCGTCGAGGGTGACGTACTGCTGGGGCTGCCGCGCAAGACCACGTCCAGCATCCACGACGGGCTCGCCGTGCTCGACGACTATGCGGGCGAGCTGGCCGCCCCGGCCGGGCAGCTCATCGACCAGCAGTTGGACAATATTGTCTAACTGTCTGACAATGATAGGCATGAAGAACGGACCTTTCGCCGTCATCGGTGCCTCCGTGCTCTGGGGGACGGCCGGTACGGCGGGGCTGCTCGTCTCGGCCGACTCGATCGCCTTGGCCGCCGCCCGGCTGGTCATCGGCGGCACAGCGCTCGCCCTGGTCGGCCTCTTCGCCGGATCGGGAGCCGGATCGGGAGTTGGGCGGGGCCCGTTGGTCACCCCCAGGCTGCCTCTGGCCCTCAGGTTTCCGGTGACTCCCGCGTTGCCGGCCGCCGCCGTTGCCGTCGCCATGTACCAGTTGTGCTTCTTCGCCGCGGTCGCCCGCACCGGCGTGGCCATCGGCACAGTCGTCGCGATCGGCAGCGGGCCCGTCTTCACCGGGGTGCTCTCCTGGTTGCTGCACGGTGAGCGGCCGAGCCGGCGGTGGGCCATGGCCACCGCCGCCGCGGTCTGCGGGTGCGCCGCCCTGATCGTGGGTGGTGGTGCGCAGGCGGGTGGGCAGATGGTGTCCGGGGTGCTGTTCGCGCTGCTCGGCGGGCTGCTGTACGCGTTCTACGCCGTCACCGCCGCTCGGGCGATCAGCACGGGCTCCTCGTCGAACGCGGTCATGGGCGTGCTGTTCGGCGGCGCCGCCGCCATCATGGTGCCGGTCCTGCTCTGGCGGGGTACCGAGTGGTTGGCCGAGCCGCGCGGGCTGCTCGCCGCCCTGTACCTCGGCGTCGGCGCCACCGCTCTGTCCTACTTCCTGTACGGCCGAGGGCTGCGCACCACACCCGTGGCCACGGCCGCCACGCTCGCCCTGGCCGAGCCGGCGGTCGCCGCGCTGCTCGGGCTGGTGGTGCTCGGTGAACGACTGACCCCGGTGTCCATCGCCGGTCTCGTCCTGCTGGCGATCAGTCTGGTGGTCGTGGCCGTACCAGAAAAGCGGCCATCCGAAAGGCCGCTCGCGGAGAGGTCGGCGTCTGAGGAGGCGCGGGCGGTCGCGGGGGGAAACGGTGTGTCCCGATGAAGCGTTAGAGTCGCAGCCGTGACGTTGCCGCTCAGACCCGTCTCCGCGGTCGGCGCGCTCGCCGACGCGCTGCGCCGCAGGGTGCTCTCCGGCGAGATCGGGCCGGGTACGGCGCTGCCCGAGCAGGAGCTCGCCGCCACCTACGGGGTGGCCCGGCCCACGGTCCGGGAGGCCCTGGCGGTGCTGGTGCACGAAGGGCTGCTCAGGCGTGAGCGCAATCGCAGCGCCTATGTCCCCGAGGTGACGATCGCGGACCTCGACGATCTCATGTACGTACGCCGGCCGCTGGAGGGTCTGATGGCCACGGCGGTGGCGGGGCGGCGGGTGCCGGCGGCGGAGGCGGCGCTGGCCCGGATGGACGCGCTGCCCGCCGACGCCCCGTGGTCGGAGTCGGTGGCCGAGCACATGGCGCTGCACCAGGCGCTGATCGAGGCCGTGGGCAGCCCGCGGCTCGAACGGCTCTACGGCGCGCTGGCCGCGGAGACCCGGCTCGGCCTCGTCCGGCTGCGTGAGGTCTACGAGGACAGGGACGTGCTCGTACACGAGCATCGGGAGCTGCTTGACGCCATCGCCGACGGCCCGGCCGATGCGGCGCGGGCCGCGGTGGCCGCCCACCTCGGCCACACGTGGGGCGGCGACGCATCCCCCCGAGCCGAGACCGACCGCCCGTAACGAGACCGCTCCCGAGCCCCTCCTGACCCTCTGCCGCGCCGATCTCGCGATGGAGATCCGCACCCAATATCGCGAACCCTTGCGGCGGGACCCCAGGAGTCGCAAGAATCGCGGCCATGCACGGCAACCCGATGCCGGACTCCTACGTGTACGTCACGGAAGAGGGCGTGACCCGTCACTATGCGGACGGGAGCGTCGAAGCCCTTGCCTGGGAGGACGTGGTCGAGGTCCGTGTGGTGACCGAGTCAGGAGAGGACGTCCTCTATATCCTGCTCGACCGCGACGGCGAAGGCTGCGTGGTACCCAGGTCGGCCACCGACGCCACGTTTCTGGCGCGTCTGCGCTACCTGCCCGACTTCGACCTCGACCGGTTGCACATCGCCGCCGAGTCGGCACATGACGGAGTCGTGGTCGTCTGGCGGAGCCCCGACCCGCCATCCGCACTGCCGGATCTGGAATATGACTAGCGGCGTAATATTCCGGCAACCTGCTGAAATGTTGCCATAAACCTCACATTTGCCGACATGTCGATCAGCACTTTTGGATCGTTCCGTCAACCCCTTCCCCGCCCCGAGTTCCGTCCGGTTGTGGACATTTAACGGTATATCGCTTGTCGGAGTGGATCTTTACTCTTTAGTGGGGGCCGCCGCCCTTGATTGTGCATGGGGGACTTGTCAACCCATGAGGTTCAAGGAACGTCATGTTCTTGCGGTGCACAAAAGTTTTCAGGGTGGTGCTATGAGGGTGGGGACTGAGGAGTCCGATGTCGTACTCCTCAAGGCTGTACCACGTCACGCGTCAAGTATCTGGACGCGTGCGTACTTACGGCTTCTGTGGGGTGGCGACACGGCGTGCGCGCTGGTCGCGTGCGTTTGCGTGCTGGGCATCCGCCTTTTGTCCGGCGCGTACGTTCCGTTGGCCGAATTCGTTCTAGGAGTGAGCCTGGTCATCGCCTGGCCCTTCGCGTTGGCGATGGGTGGCGCGTACCGGCAGCGCGCGCACGGCGAGGGCACTGAGGAGTTCAGGGCCGTCTTCAACGGTGGCGCCGGGTTGATGGCCACGGTCGCGATCGGCGCCTACGCCACGCAGACCGTCGTCGCGCGCAGCTTCGTGATGGCGATGCTGCCGCTGGCGCTTCTGTCCGCGTTGTACTTCCGCTACAAGCTGCGAAAACGGCTGCACAGCCGGAGAGTGGTCGGCGACTACATGCGCGAGGTCATCGCCGTCGGCCATCGCGAATCCATCCTCGACCTGGTCATGCAGTTCCGCCGTCAGCCGTACCACGGCATGCGGGTCATAGGCGCCTGCCTGCCGCCGGACCGGATGGACGTCGACCTCGACGGCATCCCGGTGCTGGGCTCGTTCGGTGACGTCGCCGAGGTGGTGTACCGGATGGGAGCCGACGCGGTCGCCGTCACGGCCTGCCCGGAGTTCGACGGGTCGGCGCTGCGGCGGCTGGCGTGGAGCCTGGAGACCGCGCGCACCGACCTGTTCGTCGCGCCCGCGCTCATGGAGGTCGCCGGCCCGCGGATCAGCATCAGGCCGGTGGCGGGGATGCCGCTCCTGCACGTGGGGCATCCCGAGTTCGACGGTGCCAGGCAGATCGTCAAGACCGTCTTCGACCGGCTCGTAGCGGGAGCCGCGTTGCTGCTCATGGCCGTGCCGCTGCTGGCGATCGTGCTGCTGATCCGCCTCACCAGTCCGGGCCCCGCGCTGTTCACCCAGACCCGGGTCGGTAAACGCGGCAAAGAGTTCCGTGTCCTGAAATTTCGGACCATGGTGGAGGACGCCGAGAAGCTCAGAGGCGCGCTCCTCGATGCCAACGAACTGGACGGGGTGCTCTTCAAAATTAGGAACGATCCAAGGATCACGCCGGTAGGCGCTTTCCTCCGCAAATACTCGCTGGACGAGCTCCCCCAACTGGTCAATGTCATGCGCGGCGACATGTCGCTCGTCGGCCCCCGGCCGCCGCTCCCGGAGGAGGTCGCCAAGTACGGCAGCGACGTCCGCCGCCGCCTGGTCGTCAAGCCGGGCATGACGGGACTCTGGCAGGTCAGCGGTCGCTCGAACCTGAGCTGGGAAGAGTCCGTACGCCTCGACCTGAGGTACGTAGAGAACTGGTCCCTCATCCTCGACCTCCAGATCCTCTGGAAGACCTGGTCCGTCGTCACCCGTGGAGAAGGGGCTTATTAGCGGTGAAAGCACTCGTGCTGGCCGGAGGGTCGGGCACACGGCTACGGCCCATCACCCACACCTCGGCCAAGCAACTCGTGCCCGTCGCCAACAAGCCGGTGCTGTTCTACGGCCTGGAGGCGATCGCCGAGGCGGGGATCAGGGAGCTCGGACTGGTCGTGGGCGACACGCAGGCCGAGATCGAGGCGGCCGTCGGCGACGGCTCGGCGTTCGGGCTGCAGGTGACCTACCTGCGCCAGGAGGCGCCGCTGGGCCTGGCCCACGGCGTGCTGATCGCCCGCGACTTCCTCGGTGACGACGACTTCGTCATGTACCTGGGCGACAACTTCATCGTGGGCGGCATCAACGGCCTGGTGGACCGGTTCGCCAGGGAGCGGCCCACCGCCCAGATCATGCTCACCAGGGTCGGCGATCCGCGCCAGTTCGGGGTCGCCGAGCTCGACGCCGCCGGCCGGGTGGTCGGCCTGGAGGAGAAGCCCGACCGGCCCAAGAGCGATCTCGCGCTGGTCGGCGTCTATCTCTTCAGCCCGGCCATCCATGCCGCCGTGGCCGAGCTCAAGCCGTCGGGGCGCGGCGAGCTGGAGATCACCGACGCGATCCAATGGCTGATCGAGGCGGGGCTGCGCGTCGAGTCCTCGGTGATCTCCGGCTACTGGAAGGACACCGGCAACGTCACCGACATGCTGGAGGTGAACAGGCTCGTGCTGGAGTCGCTCGACCGTCGGGTGAGTGGTCAGGTCGACCAGGCCAGCGAGCTGATCGGGCGGGTCGTGGTGGAGCCGGGCGCCGTGGTCGAACGCTCGCGCGTCGTGGGCCCGGTGATCATCGGCCCCGGCGCGCGGGTACAGGACAGCTATGTCGGCCCGTTCACCTCGATCGGCGCCGACTGCGCGATCGGCCGCAGCGAGATCGAATACTCGATCGTGCTGCCCCGAGCCTCCATCCAGGGTGTCGGCCGGATCGAGTCGTCGCTCATCGGCCACGACGTCGAGGTGACCCCCGCTCCGGACACCCCCAAAGCCCACCGCCTCGTGCTGGGCGATCACAGCAAGGTGCAGATCAGTTCATGACAAGGATTCTGGTGACGGGTGGGGCCGGCTTCATCGGCTCGCACTTCGTCCACGGGCTGGCCGACGCGGACGTGACCGTGCTCGACAAGCTCACCTATGCCGGCAACCGGGCCAACCTCGAAGGGAGGCCGCACACCTTCGTCCACGGTGACATCTGCGACGCCGAGCTGCTCGGCGAGGTGGTGCCGGGCCACGACCTGGTGGTCAACTTCGCCGCCGAGTCGCACGTCGACCGGTCGATCGACGGCCCGGCCGAGTTCATGCGCACCAACGTGCTCGGCACCCAGACGCTCTTGCAGGCGTGCCTGGAGGCCGGGGTGCCGAAGGTGGTGCACGTGTCGACCGACGAGGTCTACGGCTCCATCGACCACGGCTCATGGGACGAATCCGCGCCGCTCCTGCCGCGCTCCCCGTACGCCGCGTCGAAGGCGGGCGGCGACCTGGTCGCCCGCGCGTACGCGATCACGTACGGCCTCGACGTGTCGATCACCCGGTGCGGCAACAACTACGGCCCGAGGCAGTACCCGGAGAAGGTCATCCCGCTGTTCGTCACGAACCTGCTGCGCGGCGAGCGGGTCCCGCTCTACGGCGACGGCGGGAACGTCCGCGACTGGATCCACGTCGCCGACCACTGCGCGGGCATCCGCCTGGTGGCCGAGAAGGGCGCGCCGGGCGAGGTCTACCACATCGCGGGCACCGCCGAGCTGACCAACTGGGAGCTGACCGAGCGGCTTCTTGAGGCGTGCGGCCGGGACTGGAGCATGGTCGAGCCCGTCGAGGACCGCAAGGGCCATGACCGCCGCTACTCGCTCGACGACACCAAGCTGCGCGCGCTCGGCTACCGGCCGGAGATCCCGTTCGAGCAGGGGCTCAAGGACACCGTCAGCTGGTACGCGAGCAACGCGGCGTGGTGGAGAGCTTGAAGCAGAACACCTTGCTCACCTCCGCGCTCTGGGCACTGCTGTCGCCGTTCGCCGGCTGGGCGGTGCTCCGCGTGGCCGGATGGGAGCCCAAGCTCAGGTGGTCCCAGCTGGTGTCGTTCACCCCCTACGCCGCCGCGGGCTCGCTGGTGCCGCTGGCGCTCGCTCTGGCGCTGCGCAACCGGCCCGCCACGTACGCCGCGCTGGTGGTGGGCGGGCTGCTGGCCTCGGTGGTGCTGCCGCGCGCGGTGCCGAAGGGCGCGCCCGAAGCGGAGGGGCAGCCGCTGCGCGTGATGACCGCGAACCTGCGCGTGGGCTCGGTGCCCGCCGAGGCCCTGATCGGCGCGGTCGAGCGGAGCCGCCCCGACGTGCTCACCTTCCAGGAGCTCACGCCGGACCTCGCTGCGCGACTCGACCGGGGCGGCCTGCGCGCTCTGCTGCCGTACCACCTGGAACAGCTGGGCACGGCCGTCTACTCGCGCTTCCCGCTGCGTCCGGGGCTCGGCTTCGCGGCGGGCCAGTGGCAGCACGTCGGCGGCCTGCTGACGCTGCCCGACGGTTCGGAGGTGGACGTCGTCGGCGTGCACGCCTGCGCGCCGGCCGGCGGCTGGCTGGCGGGGTGCTGGGCGCAGAGCATCCGGGTCCTGCCGCCGGCGGTGGCCAAGCGGCCGCGCGTCCTGGCCGGCGACTTCAACTCCACGCTCGACCACGCGGTGCTGAGGGAGCTGATCGCCACCGGCTATCAGGACGCCGCGTCTGTCACCGGGAAGGGACTTGTCATGACCTGGCCGTACTACGGGCGCTCCGCCCTCGTCCCCAAGGTCGCCATCGACCACGTGCTGGCCTCCGAGGGGGTGGCCGTGCGCTCGTTCGAGACGCTCGCCCTCCCGCGGACCGACCATCGCGCCACGGTCACCGACCTGGTGTTGAGGCGGCGCGCATGAGGTGGGTGATCACGGGTGCGGGCGGCATGCTCGGCACCGACCTGACGGAGCTGTTGCGGACCATGCCGGGCATGCGGGTCCGCCCGTTCACCCGGTCCGAGCTGGACCTGTGCGACGCCGGTGCCGTCGCCTGGGTGCTGCGCGCGGCCAGGCCCGACGTGGTGGTCAACTGTGCCGCGTGGACGGCCGTCGACGATGCCGAGACGCGTGAGGCTGAGGCCCTGGCGATCAACGGGACGGCCGTATCCGTCCTCGCCCGGGTCGCCGCCGACCTGGGCGCCCGGCTGATCCAGCTCTCCACCGACTACGTCTTCGACGGTGCCGGGGTCGGGCCGTACCGGGAGAACGCCCCGACTGGGCCCATCAACGCCTACGGCAGGACCAAGCTCGCGGGCGAGCTCGCCGCCCTGGAGCACGGCCACCACGTGGTGCGTACGGCCTGGCTCTACGGCGCCCACGGCCGCAGCTTCGCCCGCACGATGGTCGGCCTCGAAGCCTCCCGGCCGACCGTCTCCGTGGTCGACGACCAGTTCGGCCAGCCCACCTGGACCGGTGACCTGGCCGAGCGGATCGTCCAGCTCGGCCGGGCGGACGCCCCGCCCGGCGTCTACCACGGGACGAGCGCCGGGCGGACCAGCTGGTATGACTACGCGAGAGAGCTCTTCTCCCTGCTCGGGGCCGATCCCGGCCGGGTCGAGCCCATCCCGAGCACGGCCCTGCGCCGGCCCGCCCCACGCCCCGCCAACAGCGTGCTGGCGCACGGGAACTGGCAGGCCGCCGGGCTGCCGCCGATGCGGGAGTGGTCCATCGCCCTACACGCGGCCTGGCCGGCTCTGCTGAGCGCCTGGGGAGCTCGCGTAGTGGGCCAGGCAGTCGGCGTAGGAGGGGAGTAGACCTTGTTCGGTGGCTTCCGCCAGCGTGGGTGCCGCGGCGTCCTTGTCCGAGAGGATCGGCTCGATGCCCTCCGGCCAGACGATGCCGAGGGCCGGGTCCAGCGGGTGGATGCCGTGCTCGCGCCGCGGGGCGTACGAGGTGGAGCACAGGTAGATCACGGTGGCCGACTCGCTGAGCGTGAAGAACGCATGGCCGAGCCCTTCGGCCACGTAGACCGCCTGCCGCGAGACGTCGTCCAGTTGCACCGCCGCCCACTGGCCGAAGGTGGGCGAGCCGGTTCTGAGGTCCACCGCGACGTCGAGGACGCTGCCGGAGACACAGGTCACGTACTTGGCCTGACCGGGCGGCACGTCCGCGTAGTGGAGGCCGCGCAGCACGCCCCTGGCCGAGACCGAGCAGTTGGCCTGGGCGAGGTCCAGCGGGCGGTCGAGCTCGTCGCTCCTGAACCACTCCAGGAACTGCCCGCGACCGTCCTTGTGGATACGCGGGCTGAACAACCAGGCGCCGTCGAAACCGAGGGGATCCATGAGCCGGATCCTGACATAGCAGGAACGTTCCCACCAGAGCGTGTAACGCGGGATATGGCAGTCGCGAAATGCCAGTTGATTGAGGCATGTGGTCCTGAGCGGGGTCAGGATCACCATCCCGATCAGTACGTTTCCGGGAGCCTGCAACCCATCCCGCCCCACGCACGGCCTCGCAAGACCTACGAGGGGAGATCGGTTCGACTCGCACCATGCACGTGTAAGGGGCAAGCCCAGATGACCACGGTATTCACCGGCAGCACGATGAACGACGAGGCGCGACGCGAGAGGATCTTCCAGGGCGACGTCTTCGTCTACACGGCCTCGCCCGCGTCCCGCGAGCTCGTGTCCTTCGCCCGCGAACTGGTCGCCGAGACCTTCGGCGGCGCCGATCCCACGACCGCCCAGCACAGCATGCCGGTCGAGCGGTTCGCCGCGCTGCTGGCCGACGTCAAGCCGCGCTTCATCCATCATCCGAGGTGCAAGGAGCTCATCGCCGTCCTGCTGGACGAGCTGGGATTCGCGCCGGACGAGACCTACTTCGACGTGCCGCGGTTACGGACCTCGACCTCCGACGGCTACCTCGACTCGGGCATCTCCTACGCCTACCACGCCCACCGCGACTGCTGGTACTCGGCGCCGTTCAACCAGGTGAACTGGTGGATCCCCGTCTACGACGTGGTGCCGGAGAACGTCTTCGCCCTGCACCCGGAGTACTTCACCCAGGCCGTGCGCAACGGCAGCGGCCGCTACGACTACGCCTCGTGGGTCAGGACGGAGCGCCCGTCGGCCGCCCAGCACATCTACAGCGACACGCGCGAGCAGCCGAAGCCGGAAGAGGACCTCGACCTGTCCGGCGAGCTCAGGTTCGTCATGGAGCCGGGCGGGGTGCTCCTCTTCTCCGGCGCCCAGCTGCACTCGACCGTACGCAACACCTCGGGCGTGACGCGCTTCAGCATCGACTTCCGCACCGTCCACATCGACGACGTCAGATCACGCAAGGGCGCGCCCAACGTGGACGCGGCGTGCCTGGGCACCACTCTGCGCGACTTCATGCGCGCAGGGGACCTGGCACGCATCCCGGAGGAGCTGTCGGCGGAGTACGAGAAGGAGGCCGTGGCTCACGTGGAGCGAGCCAACGGTAGTTCGTACTGAATTTCACACATCGGGAGGGGACCATGGCTCGTTGGTTACAGCGCGGAAGAGGCCGAGGCCGGTGACCGTCTGCCGGCTCTGCGGCTCGGGCGAACTGGCGAGCGTGGTCGACCTCGGTGCCACGCCGCCCTGCGAGCTGTTCCTCACCAGGGAGCGGCTCGACGAGCCCGAGCTCACCTACCCCCTGCACCTGCGGGTCTGCACGAGCTGCTGGCTCGCCCAGATACCGCCGCTGATCCAGCCGGAGGAGACCTTCACGGAGTACGCGTACTTCTCCTCCTTCTCCACCTCCTGGGTGGAGCACGCCCGGGAGTTCGTGGCGGCGGCCGTGGACCGGTTCGCGCCGGGCTTCGTGGTCGAGGTGGCCAGCAACGACGGCTACCTGCTACAGCACGTGGCGGAAAGAGGGGTGCGCTGCCTGGGCATCGAGCCCTCGGCCAACGTGGGCCAGGCGGCCAGGGACAAGGGCATCGCCACGCTTACGGCCTTCCTCGACCCGGAGACCGGGGCGGCGGTCCGCGCCGAGCACGGGCCGGCCGATCTGGTCGTGGCCAACAACGTGTACGCGCACATCCCCGACGTCGTCGGCTTCACCCGAGGGCTGCGCGCGCTCGTCGCCGACGACGGGTGGGTCTCCATCGAGGTGCAGCACCTGCTCACGCTCGTGGAGCTGAACCAGTACGACACGATCTACCACGAGCACTTCCAGTACTACACGGTCGCCTCCGCTCGGCGGGCCCTGGCCACCGGCGGCCTGGCCCTGGTCGACGTGGAGCTGCTGCCGACGCACGGCGGCTCGATCCGGCTCTGGGCCCGGCCCGAGGAGGCGGGCGGCGAGCCCACCGAGCGGGTGGCCGACGTGCTGGCCAGGGAGAAGGGGGCCGGGCTCGACGAGCTGGCCGGGTACGCGGAGTTCGCCGCCCGGGTGGCCAAGGTCCGCCGCGACTTGCTCCGCTTCCTCATCGACGCGGCCGAGGCGGGCAAGACCGTGGCCGGCTACGGCGCTCCGGGGAAGGGCAACACGCTGCTCAACCACTGTGGGATACGCGAGGACTTGCTGGCGTACACGGTGGACCGCAATCCGTACAAGCACGGCAGGTTCACGCCGGGCACCCGGATCCCCATCCTGCCGCCCGAGCGCCTGGCCGAGGACCGGCCGGACTACGTCCTGGTGCTCCCGTGGAACCTGCGGGAGGAACTCACCGAACAGCTCTCCTACGTCCGCGAATGGGGCGGGCAGCTGGTCTTTCCCATCCCGAGTCTGGAGATCGTGCCATGAAGGTCGTGCTCTTCTGCGGTGGGTACGGCACGCGGATGCGCACCGGAGCGCCGGGCGAGGTACCCAAGCCCATGCAGCTCGTCGGTCCCCGGCCGCTGATCTGGCATGTGATGCGCTACTACGCCCACTTCGGGCACACCGAGTTCATCCTCTGCCTCGGTTACGGCGCCCAGCACATCACGGAGTTCTTCCTGGACTACAAGGAGACCGCCTCCAACGACTTCCGGCTGCGCGGCGGCGAGGTGGAGCTGCTGTCGCAGGACATCTCGGACTGGTCGATCTCCTTCGTGCAGACCGGCGTCCAGTCGCCGATCGGCGAGCGGTTGCGCCGGGTCCGCGACCATCTGGACGGCGAGGAGGTGTTCCTGGCCAACTACGCCGACGTGCTCACCGACGCGCCGCTGCCGGAGATCGTCGACCGCTTCACGGCCGCCGACGTGGGGGCATCCATGATGGTCGTGCCGCCGCCCGGCACCTTCCACTGCATCGACATCGACGACGACGGGCTGGCGAGGGACATCGCGCCGGTCACCCAGATGCCGATCTGGGTCAACGGCGGATATTTCGTGCTCCGTCAGGAAATTTTCGATCACATTCCGGAAAATGGGGATCTGGTGGGGGATGGCTGTGTGGAGCTGACCAAGCGCGGCCGGCTCATGACCTACCGGCACCGCGGCTACTGGCGGCCGACCGACACCGTCAACCAGCGGATCGAGCTGGACGAGGCGTACTCGCGCGGCGACAGGCCCTGGGCGCTGTGGGAGGCATGATCCGCCTGACGGCCGCCCGGTTGGGCCGGATCGTCGCGCTGGGCGCGCACTGCGACGACATCGCGATCGGGGCGGGCGGCACGCTGCTCACGCTCTGCGCGGGCCGGCCCGGGCTCCAGGTCGACGCGCTGGTCCTGTCCGGCGGCGGCACCGAGCGAGAGGACGAGGAGCACGCGGCGCTCACCGCCTTCTGCCCCGGGGCCGATCTGCGGCTGACCGTGCTCAAGCTGCCCGACGGCCGGCTGCCCGCGCACTGGGAGCAGGCCAAGGAGGCGCTGGAGCTGCTGCGGGCCAGGACCGATCCCGACCTGATCCTCGGCCCGCATCCGGGAGACGCCCACCAGGACCACCGGGGCCTGGCCGAGCTCGTACCCACGGCCTTCCGCGACCACCTGACGCTCGGCTACGAGATCGTCAAGTGGGACGGCGACCTTGGCCGCCCCACCGCCTACCAGCCGCTGCGGCCGGAGGTGGCGGCGGAGAAGGTCGCCCTGCTGCGGCGGCACTACCCCTCGCAGCTCCGGCGTACCTGGTTCGACGACGAGGCCTTCCTCGGGCTCGCCCGCATCCGCGGGATCGAGTGCGGCGACAGGTACGCCGAAGCCTTCCACACCCGCAAACTGACCCTCGACCTCGCAGGAGACTAGCCGGATATGCGTGTACTGCTGACCGGGCACCAGGGCTACCTGGGCACCGTCATGTCCCCCGTACTCGCCGAAGCGGGACACGAGGTGACCGGCCTCGACTCGGGGCTGTTCGCCGACTGCGTCCTCGGGCCGCAGCCCGACGACCCCCAGGGGCTCGCCGTGGACCTGCGCGAGGTCCCGGCCGAGGCGCTGGCCGGATTCGACGCGGTCGTGCACCTGGCCGCCCTGTCCAACGACCCGCTCGGCTCGCTGGCGCCCGAGCTGACCTACGACATCAACTACCACGCCTCCGTACGGCTGGCCCGGCTGGCCCGAGAGGCGGGGGTGCGGCGCTTCCTGTACGCCTCCACCTGCTCGGTCTACGGAGCCGCCGGCGGGGACGACCTGGTCACGGAGGAGGCGCCCCTGCGTCCCGTGACCCCCTACGCCGAGTCCAAGGTACGCGTGGAGGATGAGGTGCTGAAGCTGGCCGACGCCGACTTCACGCCGGTCTTCCTGCGAAACGCGACGGCCTTCGGCTTCTCGCCCCGGCTGCGCGCGGACATCGTGCTCAACAACCTGGTGGGGCACGCGCATCTGTCCGGCGAGGTACGCGTGCTGTCCGACGGCACGCCGTGGCGGCCCCTGGTGCACGCGCTGGACATCGCGGACGCGTTCGCCGCCGCCCTGGTCGCGCCGCGCGAGGCCGTACACGCCGAGGCGTTCAACGTGGGCACCGAGCAGAACAACGTCACCGTAGCCGGGATCGCGGCGACCGTGGTGGAGGCGGTGCCCGGCGCCACGCTGGCCATCACGGGGGAGACGGGCGCCGACCCGCGCTCCTACCGGGTCGACTTCTCGCGGATCCGCGCCGCGCTGCCCGGATACGAGGCGCGCCGCTCGGTGAAGGAGGGCGCGCTCGAACTCATCGACGCCTACCGGCGGCACGGGCTGACCAGGGAGGGCTTCGAGCGCCGCTTCACCCGCCTGGCCCGCCTGTCGGACCGGCAGGCCGCGGGCACGGTCGACGAGCGGCTGATGCCCTCGTGACCGGCTCAGGAAAGGAGATGCACGAGCTCGTCGAGCGTCTCTACCCGCTGTGCCGGAGCATCACGGGAGACGGCGTCCGCCGCACCCTGGAGATCGTCGGCGAGCACATCGCGCTGAACGTGCACGAGGTGCCCACCGGCACGCAGGTGCTCGACTGGAACGTGCCCAAAGAGTGGAACATCCGCGACGCCCACATCAAGGACCCCACGGGCGCCAAGGTCGTCGACTTCGCCGAGTCCAATCTGCACGTGGTCGGCTACAGCGTGCCGGTGTCGGCCCGGATGCCGCTGGCCGAGCTCCGCGGCCACCTGCACACGCTGCCGGACCAGCCGGGGCTCATCCCCTACCGGACGAGTTACTACGCCGAGGACTGGGGGTTCTGCCTGCGCCACGAGACGCTGGCGGGCCTCCGGGAGGGCGAGTACGAGGTCGTGGTGGACTCCACGCTGGCGGACGGCCACCTCACGTACGCCGAGCATGTCGTGCCCGGCCGGACGAACGAAGAGGTGCTGATCTCCTGCCACACCTGCCACCCGTCGCTGGCCAACGACAACCTGGCGGGCATCGCGGTGGCCGTCCAGCTGGCCCGGCGGCTGGCGGCGGCGTCGCCGCGCTACACCTACCGCTTCCTGTTCGCGCCCGGCACGATCGGGTCGATCACCTGGCTGGCCCGCAACCGGGACGCGGTCGAGCGGGTCAGGCACGGGCTGGTGCTCGCGTGCGCGGGGGACGGCGGCGCGCTCACGTACAAGCGGAGCAGGCGCGGCGACACGGAGATCGACCGGGCGGTGGGGCACGTGCTGCGCTCCTCCGGGCGCCCGCACCGCACGCTCGACTTCTCCCCGTACGGCTACGACGAGCGGCAGTACTGCTCGCCCGGGTTCGACCTGCCCGTCGGCTGCCTGACCAGATCGACGTACGCGGGCTATCCCGAGTACCACACCTCGGGGGACAATCCGGCGTTCGTGCTCCCCGAGGCGATGGAGGACACCCTGGAGACCTGCTGGGAGGTGACCCGGGTGCTGGAGGGAGACCGGCGCCTGGAGAACCTCAGCCCCTACGGCGAGCCGCAGCTGGGCCGGCGCGGCCTGTACGGGGCGCTGGGCGGCAGGAGCGACACCAAGCAGGCCCAGATGGCCATGCTCTGGGTGCTGAACCTCTCGGACGGCACGCACTCGCTCCTGGACATCGCCGAACGGGCCGGCCTCCCGTTCCAGGCAGTGGCGGAAGCGGCGGCGAGCCTCGAAGACGCGGAGTTGGTGAGGGAATGGAAACCATGAGCTTGCGGGTCGGCGACCTGGTGGAGATCCGCAGCGAGGCCGAGATCCTGGCCACGCTGGACGAGCGCGGTGAGCTGGACGGCCTGCCGTTCATGCCGGAGATGCTGAAGTTCTGCGGCCAGCGCCTCACCGTGCACAAGGTGGCGCACAAGCTGTGCGACACGCTGACCAAGACGGGCCTGCGGCGTATGGACAGCGCCGTGCACCTGCTCGGCGCCCGGTGCGACGGCTCGGCGCACGGCGGCTGCCAGACGGCCTGCTCCATGTACTGGAAACAGGCGTGGATCAAGCGCGTCGCGGCGGACGAGCTGCCCCCGAACGCCGTGCCGGACTCCCGGCTGCTGCCGCTGCTGGAGATCAACAGCCGCAAGCCGCCGGGCGAGGACGGCACTGAACGCTACTCCTGCCAGGCCACCGAGCTGCTGAGAGCTGCGCCCGTACCCCTGCCGATGGCCGATCTGGGACAGTTCGTGGCGGACGTGCGGACGCGGAACGTCGGCGTGCTCAGGACCCTGAAGGCCACCGGAATCGGGCTGTACAACCGGTTCCAGCACCTGACCAGGAGGAAGCTGCCCCGCGCGCTGCGCATCAAGGGCGGCCGGCCGTGGGGCACGATGAAGGGCGAGGTCAGGGGCCGCACGCCGGTTCAGACGCTCGACCTCCAGCCGGGCGAGCTGGTCCGCGTACGGTCCAAGCAGGAGATCCTGGCCACCGTCAACGAGGACCTGTCCAACCGCGGCATGAACTTCGACGCCGAGCTGGCCCGCCACTGCGGCCGCACCGCGCGGGTGCGCGCCCGGGTGGACCGGTGCATCGACGAGCCCACGGGACGGATGCTGGAGATGAAGACGCCCTGCATCGTGCTGCAGGACGTGGTGTGCGAGGGCGTCCACTCGCTGAACTGCCCCCGCGAGTTCTTCCCCTTCTGGCGCGAGATCTGGCTCGAACGGGTGCCGGACGGTGAGTGAACCGGTAGTGAGCGAGCCCGTCAGCGATCACCGGGCCGGATCGGCGGGCAGGGGACTGCGGTGGGGGCTGCTGGCGCGCGGCGGGTCGAAGCTGGCCACCTTCACCCTGAGCCTCGTGCTGGCCCGCCTGCTCGCCCCGGAGGACTTCGGGTTGTACGCGGTCGCGCTGGCCGCCAACCAGTTCCTCTTCTACATCAACGACGCCGGCATCGTGGCGGCCGTCGTGCAGTGGCGGGGCAAGCTGGAGGACATGGTGGTCACCGCGACCACCGTGGTCCTCACCCTCAGCGTGGCCATCTACGCCGCGTTCTGGGTGGCGGCGCCCTACTTCACCGGCCTGGCGGGCAACGTCTCGGCCACGCCGGTGGTGCGGCTGCTCACCGTGATCATCGTGATCGACGGGTTCGTCAACGTACGCAGCGCGGTCATGCTCCGTGCCTTCCAGCAGGACAAGATAGCCAAGGCGAACATGGCCGGCATCGCCGTCCAGGTGCCGGTGGCGATCACGCTGGCGGTCATGGGCGCGGGCGTCTACAGCTTCGTCATCGGCGCGGTCGCCAACTCCCTGGTGAGCGGCATCCTGGTCTTCATCTGGGCCAAGATGCCGCTGCGGCTGGGCTTCGAGCGGGCCATCGCCCGCAAGCTGCTGGGCTTCGGCGTTCCCCTGGCGGTCAGCCTGGCCATCGAGGCGCTGGTGCTCAACGCCGACGCCATCATCATCGGCCGGCTCCTGGGCGCGACCACGCTCGGCTTCTACATGATCGCGCTGAACGTGTCGAGCTGGGTGCCGGGGTTGGTCGGCGAGGCCCTGCGCCACGTCACGCTGCCCGGTTTTTCGCGGGTCGCCGAGGAGCGCCCCGAGGCGTTCTCCGCGCGCGTCCAGCAGATCGTGCCGATGCTGATCACACTCGTGCTGCCCGTCGCGGTCCTCTTCGGCGTGCTGGCGCCCCTGGTGGTGCCCTTCCTGTACGGCGAGCGCTGGCTGCCCGCCGCCCAGGCGCTGTCCTTCCTCATGGCGCTGATGGTGGTGCGGATGCTCACCGCGCTGGCCTTCGACATCCTGACCTCGCTCGGCGCGACCAGACTCGTCGTCTGGATGAACCTGAGCTGGGCCCTGGCCCTGCTGCCCGCCCTGTACGCCGGCGCCCGCCTGGACGGCATCCGGGGCGTGGCCATCGCGCACGCGGCCGTCGCGCTGCTGATCGCCCTGCCCGTGACGGCGCTGCAACTGCGCCGCTCGGGCGTCGTGCTCGGACCGGTCCTGCCCGGGATCCTCCGGCTGCTCCTCGGCGGCCTGCTGGCCGGCCTGGCCGCCTGGCTGGTGGCCAGGCTGACCGAGGGCGCCTTCGACTTCGTCCGGCTCTGCGCCGCCGGAGGAGCCGGGCTGATCGTGTACGTGGTGACCGGGCTCTCGCGAGACCGGATCAGGAAGATTCGCGAGGTGGTGACGAGCTGAGCGGCCCCCGCAGGCCGCGGGCCACGTCGATGGCCGAGTGGGCGACGTTGCGGGCCATGGGCACGGCGTTGCGGCGCAGCCAGGGCCGCAGCGCCGCGTAGGCGCGCAGCCGCTGGCCGCGGGTCAATGGAGCGTTCCTGATGACCCGCAGCAGCGCGCGGCCCTCCTCCACGTTGGGCAGGAAGAAGCGCTGGTCTCCGGGCATCTCGCGGGCGCGGAAGGCCCGCGCGTGGTTGACCTGGCTGTTGCTGCCCGGGTGGTTGCGGTGCCGCAGCAGCAGCTCGTCCACCACGACCAGCGGCCCGAGCAGCGCCAGGCCCGAGATCATCACCCGGTCGGCGGGCAGGATGGCCTCCAGCGGCCGGGCCCGCAGCAGCGTCTCCCTGCGCATGAGCCCGTAGAAGTGCATGGTCTCGTCGTAGTTGTCCAGCCGGTGGCGCAGGCGCGTCACCGGGTCGGGCTGGTCGGTGGGGGCGGTGTCGCGCCAGGTGCCGATGGTCTGCCCCGTCTCGTCGATCTCCTCGACGCCCGAGACGGCCGCCGCCGCCGACGGGTGGCGGCGCAGCGCCGCCGAGAGCAGGGCCAGGCGGTCCTCGTGGTACTCGTCGTCGGAGGTGGCGTAGGAGAAGAACTCACCGCGGGTCTCGTGGACGACCTTGTTGTGGTTGGCCGTGATGCCGACGTTGCGCTCGCGCCGCAGGTAGCGGACGCGGGGATCGGTCCTGGCCAGCTCGCGGCAGAGCTCCTCGGTGCCGTCCGTCGAGCAGTTGTCGGCGATCACCAGCTCGAAGTCGACCCCCTTCTGGGAGAGGACCGAGCGCAGGGCGCCCTCCAGGTACGGCTCGCCGTTGTAGACGGGCATGCCGACCCCGATGGGTGGTTCGGCGCGGCCGACGAGTGAAGCGGAGGAGCGTACATTCGGTGATCTGGACGTCATCCGGGCAGCCCTTCTAGCGGAAGCTGAGGTGAGGCTGAGGTACGGTCGCGCCGATGTTCTCGCGAAGTAGGGCGAACGGCAACCAAGTCCGGTGATTCGTAACATCGACTCGGCCGGTCACGATAAGCAATCTGTACCATTTTTTATGGCCAGGGCATTGGCCCATACTGGCGGGGGCTTGGGCGGGTAAATATGGCTTTTTGGAACGATCTGTTAGGCCTTATCCGAAACAAGCGTGTTGGACCTCCCATCATCGCCCTCGCCCTCCTCCTGGCGTTGGTGGCGTTCTTCGTGGGGTCACCGCGTTACGAGACCGAGTCGTCGCTCATCCTGACCGCGCCGCCGTCCGGTGGCACCCTGTCGATGGATCCCACCAAGCCGGTCGGCCTGACCAACCCGCTGCTGCAGTACAACGACGGGCTGCGGACGGTCGCGGGCATCCTCATCCTCGCGCTCAACAGCAAGGACGAGCTGCGCAAGCTCGGGATCGAGGAGAACGGCAGCACCGAGATCGTCATCGACGACGGCCGGTCCAACGCGGACCTGCTGGGCGTCGTGACGCAGGGCCCGTTCATCCACATCAAGGTCGTGAGCCGGACGGCGGAGACGGCGAAGGGCATCCTCGAACGGGCCGAGCGGCGGCTGCGTGAGGAGCTGACCAGCTATCAGACCTCGCTGGGCGCGCCGAAGAGCACGTTCATCGCGGTCAACAATGTGGCGCTGATCCCGGTCGAGTACGACGGCGGGGGCAAGGTCCAGCTGGCCGTGGAGGTGCTGGTCGTCGCCCTGCTCTTCGGTTTCGGCGCCGCCTACCTGATGTGGATCCGCCGCGTCCGTGGCCGTACCGCGCCGGCGGAGCCGGCCAAGGACGAAGCGGACGTCCCCGAACCCGCCGCCGAGCCGGAAGCGGCGAAGCCCCTTAATGGCCGCCCAACGGTCATGTCTTCCGGAGGATCCGACGACGACCCGTCCACGGACCGCGACAACGACGGCCCCCCGACGGAGGAGTTCGCCCGGATCAACGGCGAGTTCCTGGGGATCGCCCCCGACCCGCGCAAGCCCGACCAGGACGGCCGCGCGGGCTAGGCAACCGGGTTCGCCAATCGGGTCAGGCGACCCGGTTGGCGACCTCGGCGCAGCGCTCGATGGCCGCCTGCCGCACCTCTCGCGGGGTGCCCGACTTGGCGGAGATCATCATCCCGATCGCCCCGTCCCCGAGCCGATCGGCGAAGGCCAGGGCGGTCGGCAGGTCCATCGGCGACTCGTCGGGGGTCTTGTGGCACAGGCCGGTGTCCGACGGCGGGCGCCCGTCCGGCGCGCTGAGCACCTCGTCCACGAACAGGCCGTAGAGCATGAACTCCGACACGTGCAGCCGGGAGCCGAACGCGTCGGCCCAGTGCCGGCCGGTGTTCTCGGTGAGCCGCCGCTGGAGCCCGCGCACGATGGCGGGATCCCAGAAGGTGAGCGGGCTCATGTAGTCGGGCAGCGGCGGCTCGGGCGCCGGTGGCAGTTTCAGCAGCTCGCGGGCGACCTGGTGCCACAGCACGTGCCGCGTCATGAGCGGGTGCACCCCGTCCTCCAGCCGGTGCAGCAGCGGCCGGCCGCCGACCAGGGAGCGCTGGGCCGTCGTCGGCCGGACGAGCACCACGTCGGAGTCGGCCACCAGGACCACGTCCGCGTCCATCGCCGCCGTGGCCGCCAGCTTGACGATCTGCTGCATCACCCAGCCGCGTACGGGCGGCCAGGGACGCAGGGCGTTGACCCACATGCCCAGCCGGGGCACCTTGACGTAGCGCTTCGGCAGTAGCTCTCCCACGGTCCTGACCCGGCAGCGGGGCCCTTCGTGGGCGGCGAACAGGCGCCGGTCGGCGCGCGGCACGAAGACGTGGTGGACGGTGTCTTCTGGGGTGTACTCCAGTACGGAGCGGTGCAGATCGGCGAACTGATCCGCGTCGGGTCCATAGCTGGGGGTGACGACAGCAAGCGAGGCCATGGGCTTGGTCACTCACCCTCATCGGAGTGAAGCTTTGGCACGTTACACGTGATAAGTAACGCTGGTCGCAGCCTCGCCGATGCTCTGAAGTACGGCTGGAACATGCCTGGGGGGCTGTGTTGGACTTCTGGAGCGCGATCATCGTCCTCCTGCGTCGCTGGTACATCGCGGCTCCCGCGTTCCTGCTGACGCTCGCCGCCGCCTACGGCGTCTACACCCAGATCCCCGTCCAGTACTCCTCGACGACGGTCATGGTGCTCACGGTGCCGCCGAGCGGGTCGTACCGGCCGCCGAACCCCAAGAACCCCAACCCGATCATCAACCCGCTGCTCAACTTCGACGGCGGGCTGAACATGTCGGCCTCCATCCTGGTGCAGATACTCAACACCGCGGAGGTGGCCGGCCAGATGGGCATCCGGCCGGACGGCAAGACCACCTACAAGGTCAACAACGGCCACCCCAATCCCGAACTGCTCATCAGCGCGCCCTTCGTGGTCATCGAGGGCAAGAGCCTGGCGCCCCAGGACGCGCGGGCGATCGTGGTCCGGGTGGCCGAGCGGGCCAAGGTCGAGCTGAAACGCCGCCAGGAAGTGCTGAAGGCCCCGCCGGAGACGTACATCAACCTGAACGAGATGGTCTCCCCGACCGAGCCGCAGCCGGAGCGCGGCGGGAAGATCCGCAGCGCCGCGGCCGTGTTCGCGCTGGGCGTGGCCGCCGCGCTCGGCGCCTCCTTCTGCGCCGAGAGCGTCATGACCGGGCTGCGGCGCAGGAGAGACGAGCGGGACGGGCCGGAACCGGCGCCCGAGGCGGACGTCCGGACCGAGGAAGCGGTGTTGCAGCGTTGAACGTGGCCATCGAGCGGTCCATCGTCCGGCCGGTGCCCCACCGGGCCGACGCCGCCACCCTGTGCGCGATCTTCACCGTGGTCCTCATGCTGGTGCCCGCTCGCCAGGTGATCGGCGGCCTGCCGTTCGACCTCACCTACGCGGAGGCCATCGGGCTGTTCGCCGCCGTCTGGTGGTTCTGCGCGCACCTCACCAGTACGCTCGGCGCGGCCAAAGGGCCGTCGGCGGTGCGGTACGCGATCTACTTCTACGCGCTCGCCTTCCTCGCGACCTACGCCTACGCCTCCGCCGGGTGGCTGCCCTCGTACGAGCAGGACCTGTCCGACCACGTGCTGGTCATCGCGGTCGCGATGGTGGGCATCGCGCTGATCGGCGTGGACGGCGTGCCCAGCCGCGAGCGGATCGACCTGGTGCTGAAGACGCTGGTGGTGGTCGGCGCCATCATGGGGGTGATCGGCGCGATCCAGTTCCTGCTGTCGTTCGACGTGACCCAGTACATGCAGATCCCCGGCAGCCGCCTGCGGGCGGTGGAAGTGACGATCCTGGAGCGCAACGGGCTCAACCGGGTGGCCTCGACCGCGGGGCATCCCATCGAGTTCGGCGTCGTGTCCGCGATGGTGCTGCCGGTCGCCCTCCATTACGCCTTCGGCGCGCGCGAACACGGTGAGCCGCAGCGGCGCTGGTGGACCGTGGTGGCCCTGATCGCCTGCGGGATGGCCTTCTCCGCCTCACGCTCGACGGTGCTGGGCCTGGCCGCCTCCGGGGCGGTGCTGTTCCTCGGCTGGCCCAACGCCCGGCGCGTCAGGGCGGCCGTCGCGCTCGCCGGTTTCCTGGTCGTCATGAAGCTGCTCGTCCCCGGTCTGATCGGCGCCATCGCCGGGCTGTTCACCAATCTGGACAACGACGAGAGCCTGCGCTGGCGGACCAACGACTACACCACGGCGATCTCGGAGTTCTCGCAGCATCCCCTGCTGGGCCGGGGCAACGGCACTTGGTTCCCGCCGCACCACCCGGTCTTCGACAACCAGTATCTGCTGACGGCCGTGCAGGGCGGCGCGATCGGCGTGCTGGCGTTCGTCGGCCTGTTCGTCGTCGGGATGTGGTCGGCGGTTCGGGTCAGGAGCATCAGCGTGGACGACCGCACCCGTGACCTCGGGCTGACGCTGGCCGCCTGCCTGATCGTGCCGGTGGTGGGCTCGGCCACGTTCGACCTGAACTCCTTCAGCACCGCCACCGCGCTGTCGTTCCTGCTCATCGGCCTGGCCGGGGCGTTGATGCGGGCCGCGCGCCGGGAGGTGCGGGCGCGCGGGGACGCTGAAAGGGCAGTCGCGCGCCGCGAGGTCAGCCCTCCAGCCGCCGCCGTGCCTCTTTCCACGAGCCGGCCGCCAGATCCCGCGCGCTGATCGCCGAGACCGGCAGCGGCCAGTCGATCGCCAGGTCGGGGTCGTCGTAGCGGACGGAGATGTCCTCGGCCGGGTCGTGCGGCCGGTCGATCCGGTAGCAGACGTCGGCGTCGCTGAGCGCCTGGTAGCCGTGGAGCAGACCGGGCGGCACGTACAGGTGCGTGAAGGTCTCGTCGTCGAGGACCACCGACATCCGCTCGCCGAAGGTGGGCGAGCCGGGCCGGGCGTCCACGAGGACGTCGTACACCGCGCCGCGCGCGCACCTGACGAGCTTGGCCTCGCCCCGGCCGGAGCGGCCGTGCATGGCCCTGATCGCGCCCTTGACCGTGCGGGACTGGCTGTCCTGGACGAACGCCGCAGGGTCCAGGCCGTGCTCGGCCGCGATCTCGGCGTCGAACGTCCTGGTGAACAGGCCGCGCTCGTCACTGTGCGGGCTCGGGACGAACAGCAAGGTCCCCGCGAGCGCGCCTTGTTCGACTCTCATGGACCCCATCCTGGCGGTGTCTCCTCCGGTCGGCCACCGTGTAACGGATATAGCCCGATACCGATGTCCAAAGGGTGAGTCGGCTGACGGGGGGTGCGGCATTCCGATGGACCACTCGTCGGATGAGAACGGTCCAAAGAACCGCGCCTTACCCCTCGCGCCCCGCGCGCGGGTGGGCGCCGTCGGGATCGACGCCATCACCGAACCGGAGGTCGCCGAGCACCTCGCGCGGGCCTGGCACGACGGCCTGGGCGGCATGATCGTGACCGCCAACGTGGACATCGTCCGCGCCGCCACCCGCGACCCCGAGCTCGCCGGGCTCGTGGCGGGCGCCGAACTCGTGGTCGCGGACGGCATGCCGGTGGTGTGGGCCGCCCGCCTCGGCGGACTGCGCGTATCCGACCGCGTCACCGGTGCCTCCCTGATCTTCACCCTCAGCGAGGTCGCCGCCCGCGAGGGACGGTCGGTGTTCCTGCTCGGCGGCGAGCCGGGGGTGGCGGAGGCCGCCGGTGAGGTATTGGTCCGGCGTTATCCAGGTTTACGGATCGCCGGAGTGTACGCACCGCCCTTCGGCTTCGAGCGGCTGGCCGGCGGGATGGGGGAGACCGTGGAGAAGGTCCGCGCGGCCGCGCCCGACCTCGTCTTCGTCGGCCTGGGCTTCCCCAAGCAGGAACGCGTCATAGCCGCGCTCCGCCCCGAACTCCCGCATGCCTGGTACATCGGCTGCGGCGCCGCCATCCCGATGGCCGCCGGGCAGTTCCGGCGGGCTCCGGACGGGATCCAGCGGGTGGGCGGCGAATGGCTGTTCAGGCTGGCCCTCGAGCCCCGTCGACTCATCCGCCGGTACCTACGTGACGACCTGCCCTTCGCGCTCAGGCTGCTGGCCGGGGCCGCGTGGCACCGGCTGGCCGCGGGCCGGCGCTCCTGATCCCCACAGATTGGTGCCTGATGACTGTTCCCGAGCGGTCGCCGCTTGCCATCGTGATCGTCACCTACCAGAGCGGGCAGGTCATCGAGGAGTGCCTGCACTCTTTGGACACCGTGCTGAGCGAAGGGGAGCCGGCCCGGATCATCGTCGTGGACAACGACTCCCCCGACGACACGGTGGAGCGGGTACTCGCGACCGGAGTGCCCGTCGAGCTGGTAGAGACCGGCCGCAACGGCGGGTTCTCGGCCGGCGTCAACGCGGGCATCGCCGCCGCCCCCGGCTGTGACGTCCTCATCCTCAACGCCGACATCCGGCTCAAACCCGACTCGGTGCGCCTGCTGCGCGAGGCACTGGCCGTGCCCGGCACGGGCATCGCGGTTCCCCGGCTGCTGGGCGCCGACGGCATGCTGCAGCTGTCCCTGCGCCGGCGCCCCACAGTCCTGCGGGCCGTGGGAGAGGCGCTGCTCGGCGGGCTCAGAGCGGGCCGCCACGCACCGCTGGGTGAGCTCGTCGTCGACCCGCGCGCCTACGAGCGGCCGGGCACGCCCGACTGGGCGACGGGCGCCGCCTGGCTGGTCTCGCGCGCCTGCCTGGACGCCGTGGGACCGCTCGACGAGCGCTACTTCCTGTACTCGGAGGAGACCGAGTACATGCTCAAGATCCGCGACCACGGCTTCTCGATCCGCTACGAGCCAAGGGCGGTGGCCGTCCACCTCGGCGGCGAGCAGGCCAACTCCGCCCCGCTGTGGACGCTGGCCGCCGCCAACCGGGTGCGGCTGCACCGGCAGCGGTACGGCAGGCCCCGCGCGCTGCTCATGCGCCTGGCGGTCGCCCTGAACGAGGCGCTGCGCGCCGTCACCCGTGGCCGGCGGGCAGGGGAGCGGCACCGGGCGGCGTTGCGCGAACTCGCGACGATGGACGAGTGGCCGACACCGCCGGGCGGTCGCCCGTTATCGCCGCCCGCGTACGTCTGCTTCTCCGCCCAGGACTGGTGGTACCACAATCGGGCCCACTCCGACTTCCAGCTCATGCGCCACCTCGCGGGATCGCGCAAGGTGCTGATCGTCAACAGCATCGGCATGCGGATGCCGCTGCCCGGCCGCTCCACCTTCGTGCTGCGGCGCATCGCCAGGAAGCTGCGCAGCGTGGCCAAGTTCGTCAGGCGAGTGGAGCCGAACCTGTGGGTGATGTCGCCGCTCCCGCTCCCCCTGTACGGCTCGCGCCTGGGCCGCGGGCTGAACGCCTGGCTGGTCAGGACGCAGGTACGGGCGGTCTGCGGGTGGCTGGGCCTGAAGGTGCCGGTGATCGTGGTGACCATCCCCACCGCCTGGGACGTGGTACGCCCGATGCGCCGCCGGGCGCTGATCTTCAACCGCTCGGACCGCCACTCCGCCTTCCCCGAGTCCGACACGAGGACGATCGAGACCCTCGAACGTGACCTTCTGGAACGTGCCGACCACGTGGTGTACGCCAGCCGAGGGCTCATGGCCGAGGAACGCCCGCTCGCGGGCACGCGGGCCCGCTTCCTCGACCACGGGGTCGACCTGGAGCACTTCAGCCGCGTACCGGCCGACCGGCAGCCCGCCGACCTGCGGGCCGTACCGGGGCCCAGGATCGGCTTCTTCGGCGCCCTGGACGACTTCGTGGTGGACTTCGACCTGCTGGAACGGGTCGCGCTCGGTCTGCCCGAGGCGTCGCTCGTGCTCGTCGGCGACGCGAACGGGCAGATCGAACGGCTCACCAAGCACCCCAACGTGCACTGGCTGGGCCTGCGCCCCTATTCGGTGATCCCCGCCTACGGCTCCGGCTTCGACGTGGCGATCATGCCGTGGCTGGACAATGAGTGGATCAAGCACGCTAACCCGATCAAGCTTAAGGAGTTCCTGGCGCTCGGCCTGCCCGTGGTCAGCACCGAGTTCGACGAGCTGGCCCACTACGCCGACCGCGTCAGGACCGCGACCACCCCTGAGCAGTTCATCGAGGCCATCCGCGTCTGCCTGGCCGAAGGCGGCCCGCAGTCGCCGGAGCGGCTGCGCGGCTCGCTGGCCGGCGCCTCCTGGTCGGCGCGGGCGGCCGACCTCATGGCGCTGGCCGAGCAGACACCCGACGCACGGCGTTGAGAGGGCTTGCGTGAGGATACTGACAGTCACGCGGTGGGCGGCACTGCTCACTGCCGCGACGGTGGCCGTCGGGGGCGGGCTGTGGCTGCGGTCCGTCCCGCCGAAGCCCGTCGCGAGCACGCTGCCCGCGCCGACGATGGCCTTGCGCGCACTGCCCTGGGAAGGCGGTCCCGCAGCCTACAAGGGCTCGGCCGCGGCCGTCGGGGCGGGTTGGACCCGTCCCGGCTTCTTCCCGGTGGGGCTCTGGTTCGCCTCGGCGCGGACCGGCCGGGAGGTCGCGCTGGATCGGGCGGCGGGGATCAACACCTACGTCGAACTGGCCGACGGCAGCCGTCCTGAGCTGCTCAGGAAGTCCGGCATGACCGCGCTGACCAGCCGCCCGCTGCCCGGCGCGGGCGCCGAGACCGTGGGCCGGCTGATCGCCGACAAGGCCGACGTGTGGGCGGGACCGGGCAACGGGCGCTGGACGGGCGCCCGCGGTTTCACCAGCAAACCCGTCTGCGTCCCCGTACTCGTCACCTGCGGCTACACCGTCATGCGCACGCTCGCCGAGCGCCTGCCCAAGGGCGACCGGCTGCGGTACGCCTCCTTCGGCAAGGGCGTGGCCTACTGGGAGGAGGAGGCGCTGGCCGCCAAGTTCGTCAACGGCTACTCGGACGTGGTCGCGGCCGACGTCTCCTGGTACGGCGACCCCAACGTCTGCGCCGAGGCCACCCGGTGGCTGCAGCTGCCGGCGGCCCAGTGCCGCCTGGCGGCCAACTACGGCGCGACCGTCGAGCGGCTGCGCACCCTGGACGCCGCCGACGGTCGACGGCAGCCGGTGTACGCGATCATCTCGCTCTCCGGCCTCACCCCCGAGCAGGTGGGCGGCGCGGCGATGAGCGCCCTGATCCACGGCGCCAGGGGGATCGTCTATGACGCGCACGGCACGGACCCCGCCTGCAAGGTGGACAACGTGCTCCGGCGCGCCTGCGGGAAGGCGGTCAGGCGCGGGGTCGCCGAGCTCGACCGCCGGATCGCGCGGCTCGCGCCGGTGCTCAACACCCAGTCGTACGCCTACGACTTCGCGCCCGAGCTGGACACCATGCTGAAGCGCCACGACGGCGCCTACTACCTGTTCACGATGCTCGGCCGAGGCCAGGCTCCGGGGCCGCGCGTGCTGACCGTACCCAGCGATCTTTCGGCGGCGGGCCACATCGAGGAGATCTTCGAAGACCGGAGCATCCCGGTCGACAGGGAGGGACACTTCACCGAGACCTTCGACGCGGAGCACAGCTATCACGTCTACCGGATCGCCCCGTAGCTGGGAGGGCAATGACTTCTCGAACGACGAACAGACGGATCTTGCTCATCGCGGTCACCGCTCTGTTGGTGATCGCCGTGGGCTGGGTGTTCGCGCAGGCCAAGTCGACCCGTGACGACCTCGGCCTGCCGCGCGTCCCCTGGGAGGGCGGCCCGGCCTATTACGCCAAGTTCAGCGCCCCGGCCGCCGCGGGCTGGACCGATCCATCGTTCTTCCCCATCGGGGTCTGGTTCGAGTCCGTCGTCGAGGAACGCGACGTGCGGATGGACAAGGAGGCCGGGCTCAACACCTACGTCGAGCTGACGGCCAACAGCGACATGAGCCTGATCCGCGCCAACGGAATGTCGGCGATCACCAGCAAGCCGCTGGCGGGGTCGGGCAGCGAGACGGTCGGCTGGATGATCGCCGACGAGCCCGACATGTTCGCCGGGCCGGGTGACGGCGTCTGGAGCGGCAAGTACGGCGGCGAAGGCCAGGTGTGCCTGCCCGACAAGCCGCCCTGCGGCTACACGGCGATGCGCACACTGAAGGACAAGCTACCCAAGAACGACGGCCGCCTGCACTACGCCAACTACGGCAAGGGCATCGCCATGTGGGAGTCCGACGACGAGGCGAAGAAGTTCGTCAACAGCTACACCGACGTCATGTCCACCGACGTGTACTGGTACACCGACACCGGCATCTGCCCGGAGGCCGAGAACTTCATCAAGCTGCCGACCGACCGCTGCCCGCGGGCCGCCAACTACGGCATGGTCGTCGACCGGGGCAGAAAGCTCGACGCCCTGGACGGCAAGAGGCAGCCGATCTACGCGTTCGTGGAGCTCGGCTGGCCGGGTTCCAACGGCCTGCGCGCGATCACCGGCGACGAGCTGGCCGGCGCGGTGATGAACTCCCTCATCCACGAGGCACGCGGCGTCATCTACTTCAACCACAGCTTCGCCGGGCCCTGCCCGAGTCAGCACGTGCTGCGCGAGCCGTGCGCCCAGGCGACGCGGACGGCCGTGACGGAGCTGAACCGGCGGATCCGCACGCTCGCGCCCGTCCTGAACACCCAGTCATACGTCCACACCTTCGCGCCGGGACTCGACACCATGCTCAAGGACCTCGACGGCTCCTCCTACGTCTTCGCCATGCCCAAGGCGGGCGTCCAGCCGGGGCGGCAGACGCTGAAACTGCCCAAGGCGCTGGAGTCGGCCTCCAGCGTGGAGGTGCTGTTCGAGAACAGGACACTGCCCGTGAAGGACGGCGGCTTCACCGACACCTTCGAGCGGGAGAACACCTACCACGTCTACAAGGTCACGGCATGAGCGCGCCGGTGAACGTGGGCCTGGTCGGCGCCGGGCCCTGGGCGCGCGACTTCCACGCCCCCGTCTTCGCCGCCGGGCCCGAGACCCGGCTGGCGGGCGTCTGGAGCAGGCGCGCCCCGGCCGCCCGGGCGCTGGCCGAGCGCTTCGGCGTGCCCGCCTTCACCTCCTACGAACGGCTGCTGGAGCGGTGCGAGGCCGTGGTCTTCGCCGTCCCGCCCGACGTCCAGGCGGCCATGGCCGTCCAGGCGGCACGTCAGGGCCGGGCGCTGCTGCTGGAGAAGCCGATCGCGCTGACCGTACGCGACGCGCAGGCGCTCGCCGGCGAGGTGGACGCCACGGGCGTGGCCACGCAACTCGTGCTGACCAACCGCTACCGTCCCGCCGTACGCGAGTTCCTCAAGCGGGCCCGCGACTTCCCGGCCATCGGTGCCCGCGCCATGCAGCTCACCGGCGAATTCCTGGACGACACCTTCGCCGACAGCCCGTGGCGCTCCCGCGCGGGCGTGCTCTACAACACCGGACCGCACGGCCTGGACCTGCTCGACGCGGCGCTGGGCCGCATCACGGAGGTCAGGCCGGCCGGCAACCGGGCCGGCTTCCTGGCGCTGACCTGCCTGCACGAGAACGAGGTGATCAGCCAGCTGACGATCTGCGGCCGGGTCCCGCAGCGCCGCAGGACCCGCTATGAGCTGTACGGCCCGGAGGGCACGCTGGTGCTCGACTCCGAACACCTGCCGGAGGACTCGACGGAGACCAGAGCGACCCTGCGCTCCGAGTTCGCCACCGCCGTACGGACCGGCCGCTCACACGAGATCGACGTGCACCGGGGCCTGCACCTGCAGCGGCTCCTGGCGCAGGCGGAGCCGCGCTAAGAGGCCTCGGGGACCGCGACCGCGACCGGGACCGGGGCGGGCTTGCGCTGCCGCAGGCGCAGCGCGGGCCGCTCGACCAGCCGCCAGCTCAGCGCGGCCAGCGGCAGCACGATGCCGACCGTGGCCAGTAACACCAGCGCGGGCGCCCGGAGCCCGTACTGGACCAGCACCTGCTGGGCGGGGAAGGCCAGCAGGTAGGTCCCGTACGACAGGTCGTAGGAGCCGGTGGGCCGGTGCAGCCACGTCGGCGCGCGGAAGGCGATGAGGAACGTGAGGCAGGTGACCGCCGCGATGGCCCCCAGATTGGCCACCGGCGTGCCCCACAGCAGCCACCACGCGAGCACCACGGGGACCGTCAGCCAGAGCGGCGGGACCCAGCGCAGCTCCCTGATCAGCATGCCGAGCGCGAAGAACGCCACGGGCTGCGCGGCGTACGCCGACACGACCAGGGGGATGAGCGGACCGGAGTAGCCGGTGAGGTGGATGACCGAGGCGGCGGCCAATGCGAGCAGCACCAGCCCGACCAGGACCGTCCGGCGGCGCAGCAGCCCCAGCAGGCCCATGACCGCCACACCGACGTAGCAGAGCACCTCCACCCAGATCGTCCAGAGCGACCCGTTGACCGCGTCCGGGTAGGGGAGCCCCTGGAAGACGCCCGGCAGCGCGTAGCTCACCGGCTGGATGAGCAGCCCTCTGGCGATGTAGCTCCAGGCGCCGGAGCCGGCGAAGTAGGAGGCGGCAGGCAGCGTACTCACCAAGGGTCCGAGCAGCAGGGCCGTGGCGACGACGACGAGCGCGTACGCGGGATAGATGCGCAATGCCCTGCGGAGCGTGTAGCGGCGGACCGACGGGTCGGACAGCCAGCTCGTGCTGATCAGGTAGCCGCTGATGAGGAAGAAGACCCCGACGCCTATGCCGCCGACCCCTATCCCGCTGTCGGGGGTCAGGGGTGTCCCGTGCCCGGTCAGCACCCAGCTGTGCTCGACGATGACCGCCAGCGCGCCCAGGAGGCGCAGCAGGTTGAAGGCGTTCAGCCGGGATTGACCAGGCCCGTTTTGCGCTTCGGCCACTCCGCAGCTCCCCCGCGAGTCCGATGCATCGGAGGTGTATCGGTTCGCGAAGGAGCTGCGTTACCCCACGGTTTCAGCCGATGCGCCAGGTGTCTCCACCCATGAGCAGCTCGCTGAGGTCGCCGGCTCCCTTCTGCGCCACGGCCTCCTCCATCTGCTCGGCCATCAGCACGTCGTACGCGGGCCGGTCGATCGAGCGGAAGATGCCGATCGGCACGTGCTCGAACGCGGGCTCGTCCAGCCGTGACAGCGCGAAGGCCAGCGACGGGTCGGGGTGGTGCGCGTCGTGCACCAGGATCTGGTCGGCGCTCACCGAGGCGCGGTCGGCCACCTCGATGCCGCCGTTGGCCGCCCTGACGACCGCCTTCGACGCCGACACGATCGGCTGCCCGTGCTCCAGCCGCAGCGTGATGTCGTCGCGGATCTCCGGATCCTTGAGCTGTTCGAAGGCGTTGTCGTTGAAGATGTTGCAGTTCTGGTAGATCTCCACCAGCGAGGTGCCGCGGTGGGCGGTGGCCTCGCGCAGCACCGACTGCAGGTGCTTGCGGTCGGAGTCGATCGTCCTGGCCACGAACGACGCCTCGGCGCCGATGGCCAGCGAGATCGGGTTGAACGGCTTGTCCAGCGAGCCCATCGGCGTCGACTTGGTGATCTTGCCGACTTCCGAGGTGGGGGAGTACTGGCCCTTGGTCAGACCGTAGATCCTGTTGTTGAACAGCAGGATGTTGAGGTTGACGTTGCGGCGCAGCGCGTGGATCAGGTGGTTGCCGCCGATCGACAGCGCGTCGCCGTCACCCGTGATCACCCACACCGACAGGTCGGGCCGGCTCGCGGCGAGCCCGGTCGCGATCGCCGGCGCGCGGCCGTGGATCGAGTGGAAGCCGTAGGTGTTGAGGTAGTACGGGAAGCGGGAGGAGCAGCCGATCCCGGAGACGAACACGATGTTCTCGCGCTTGAGCCCGAGCTCCGGCAGGAAGCTCTGCACGGCGGCCAGGATCGCGTAGTCACCGCAACCGGGGCACCAGCGCACCTCCTGGTCGGACTTGAAGTCCTTCAGGCCCTGCTTGGTGTCCGTCTTGGGGACGAGCGAGAGGCCCTTCCCATTGATCAGCTCAGTCACTGTCGATCACGTCCTGGATGACTCCGGCCAGCTCCTCGGCCTTGAACGGAAGCCCGCGCACACGGTTGTAGCTGATGATGTCGACGAGGTAGCGCGCCCGCAGCAGCAGCGCGAGCTGGCCCAGGTTGATCTCGGGCAGCAGCACCTTGTCGTAGCTCTTGAGCACCTCGCCGGTGTTGGCGGGCAGGGGGTTGAGGTGGCGCAGGTGCGCCTGCGCGACCTTGCCGCCGCTCTTCCTGATGCGGCGTACGGCCGCCGCGATCGGGCCGTAGGTCGAGCCCCAGCCCAGCACCAGCACCTTGGCGTCGCCGTCGGCGTCGTCGACCTCAAGGTCGGGCACGTCGACGCCGGCGATCTTGGCGGCCCGGGTCCTGACCATCAGGTCGTGGTTGTTCGGGTCGTAGCTGATGTTGCCTGTGCCGTCGGCCTTCTCGATGCCGCCGATCCGGTGCTCCAGGCCCGGCGTGCCGGGGATGGCCCACGGGCGGGCGAGCGTGTCGGTGTCGCGCTTGAACGGCAGGAACTCGCCGTCATCACCGTTGGGCGCCGTGGTGAATTCCTGGGAGATGTCGGGTAGTTCGGACACCTCCGGCAGGCGCCACGGCTCGGAGCCGTTGGCCAGGTAGCCGTCCGACAGCAGCATGACCGGGGTGCGGTATTTGACCGCGATCCTGGCCGCCTCGATGGCGGCGTCGAAGCAGTCGCTCGGCGACATCGGCGCCACGATCGGCAGCGGAGACTCGCCGTTGCGGCCGAACATGGCCATCAGCAGGTCGGTCTGCTCGGTCTTGGTCGGCATGCCGGTGCTCGGACCGGCCCGCTGTACGTCGACGATGAGCAGCGGCAGCTCCGTGGTGACCGCGAGGCCGACGGTCTCGGCCTTCAGCGCCACACCGGGCCCCGACGTCGTGGTCACGCCCAGCGCGCCGCCGAACGCCGCGCCCAGCGCCGCGCCGACACCCGCGATCTCGTCCTCCGCCTGGAAGGTGCGGACGCCGAACCGCTTGTGCTTGGACAGCTCGTGCAGGATGTCGCTGGCCGGCGTGATCGGGTAGGAGCCGAGGAACAGCGGCAGCTTCGACTGCACGCTCGCGGCGATGAGGCCGTAGGCCAGGGCCTGGTTGCCCGAGATATTGCGGTAGACACCGGGCGCCAGCTGGGCCGGCTTCACCTCATAGGAGACCGAGAACGCCTCGGTGGTCTCGCCGTAGTTCCAGCCCGCCTGGAAGGCCGCGATGTTGGCCTTGGCGATCTCCGGCTTCTTGGCGAACTTCTGCTCCAGGAACTTGACCGTGTGCTCGGTCGGCCGGTGGTACAGCCACGAGAGCAGGCCCAGCGCGAACATGTTCTTCGAACGCTCGGCGTCCTTCTTGGACAGGTCGAAGCCTTCGAGCGCCTTGACCGTCAGCGAGGTCAGTGCCACCGCGTGGACGCGCCACTCGCTGAGCGAGTCGTCCTCCAGCGGGTTGGCCGCGTAGCCGACCTTCTGCAGGTTGCGCTTGGTGAACTCGTCGATGTTGGCGATGATGTCGGCGCCACGGGGCAGGTCGCCCAGGTTGGCCTTGAGCGCCGCCGGGTTCATCGCGACGAGCACGTTGGGGGCGTCACCCGGCGTCAGGATGTCGTGGTCGGCGAAGTGCAGCTGAAAGCTCGACACACCGGGGAGGGTGCCTGCGGGGGCGCGGATCTCGGCGGGGAAGTTGGGCAGCGTCGACAGGTCGTTGCCGAACTCCGCGGTGCCCGCGGTGAAGCGGTCGCCCGTGAGCTGCATGCCGTCACCGGAGTCGCCGGCGAATCGGATGATCACGCGGTCGAGTTGCTGGACCTGCTTCGTCACAGCTCAGTCCTCCTCGACGCGCCGGTGGCTGTGGGCGCGTTCTCAGTTTCCATGCTAGATCCTCGCGAGGTTCAACACGTTTCCTCGCCACATAATGCGGGTAAACGCGGAGGCAATCAGGGGCTACCGGAGAACCACTAGGGGTGACACAGGCCGCCGGCGATTGTGCACAGGTCTACGTGCAGCCGTGCGAAGAGGACTGTTCGGGTCACGAGCGCCAACTATACGTCCCCCCAAGGCGTGGACTACGTCTGGGGGCGCTCTGGCGTGCTCGCCGACCCCGGCCGGTATAGGCGTCCTGCCTGCGTCCCCGCTGTTCCATACAACTCTGGAACGGTGACGAGGGTGTAACCCTTCCCGCGCAATCTTTTGACGATGTCCGGGACCGCGTCCACGATCGTCTTGTTGACGTTGTGCATGAGCACGATGCTCCCGGCCCGCACCCGGCGGGTCACCCGGTCGGTGATCGTCTTGGCGTCGTCCACGCGCCCGTCGCCCGCGTCGACGTCCCAGCCGACGATGGCCAGGCCCATCTCTCCCGCCACGTCCGTGACGTCCTCGTTCACCGTTCCGTAGGGCGCGCGCATCAGCGTGGGGCGCTCGCCGATGGTGGTCGTTATGGCGTCCTGGGTACGGCCGAGCGAATCGGCGATCTTGCTGGTCGGCAGCTGCGACAGGTCCCGGTGCGCCCAGGTGTGGTTGGCCACCAGGTGCCCCTCGGCACTCATCCTGCGCACCAGGTCCGGCCGGGCGGCGGCGTTGATGCCGATGATGAAGAAGGTGGCTCGCGCCTTCGCCTTGAGCAGCAAGTCGAGCAGCCGGGGCGTGGCGGGTCCTGGACCGTCGTCGAAGGTCAGCGCGACACACTTGGTCTCGGCGCAGTCGACCGAGCCCGCCTGGTTGCTGGCGGCCTCCGGGCTGGGCGTCGGGACCGTCTTCGGCACGGTCGCGGACGTCTGCTCGGCGGCCGTCCGTACGGCATGCTGAGCGGCCCGTCCGGTCGGCGAAAGCAGGGGCTCCACCTGCCGCGCGGGTACGGCCACGGCCACGCGGCCGAGGGAACATGGCCCGACCTGGCAGTCGTCGAACTCCACCACCAGGTCCCCGTCATGGTTGAAGGCCATCGAGTCGAACTGCTCGCCGGTCAGCTCGTGGGCGGTCGTCGGGGTGCCGCGCTTGGCGAGCTGGCTCCTGACCAGGCGCGTGAGGTCGTACAGCGCGCTCTGCGCGGCGAGCAGGCCCGTCGAGCCGGTCGCCTGGCCGGTCTTGCGGTCGTACCAGAGGGTCCGGGTGGAGTTGCTCCAGCCGTCGCCGAGGGACTCGCCGGTGCGCAGCCGTACCCCGACGATCTCGCCGGAGGCGGCGGTGAGCTGCCAGTCCATGTTCAGCTCAGGGCGGGGGCGCGGCGCGTCGAACCTGGTGGCCTTGCGGAAGCCGCGCAGCACCCGCTCGGCCTCGCCGCGCAGGGCCGCGTTGAGGCGGGGGGCGTCCGGCAGTTGGGGGTAGGTGATGTGCACATAGCGACCCGCGTTCTCGCCCTCGTCGCCGCCCAGGTTTCTGGTCCCCAGACCGTCCACGGTCGCCGGGTCAACGAAGTCGATCATGGTCGGCTCCGCGGGGACCATGACGTCGTGCTCGTGCTCAGGCTCGGGGGAGGCGGTTGCCAGCCCACCACCTGCCGCGGAGAGGACTAGCAGCGCGATTCCTCCGAAGAATCGCTTTTTGTGCATGGCCGACAGGCTATGGGGGAGATCGCGTGGTTTACCCCGTTTTGGGGTGATAGGGACGGAGCTTTGACTGGGTTACGATCAGGACATGGACGGCTACTTCGGGTCCTACGTGCTGGTCGCCGCGCTGCTGCTGATCGGCGTGGCCATCGTGGCCGGGGCCCTCCTGGCCAACCGCCTCCTGCGCCCGACCAGGCCGACGGCCGAGAAGCTGACCACGTACGAGTGCGGCGTCGACCCCGTCGGCGACGGCTGGGCCCAGTCGCAGGTGCGCTACTACGTCTTCACCTACCTGTACGTGGTCTTCGCCGTGGACGCCGTCTTTCTCTTCCCGTGGGCCACGGTCTTCGACGCGCCGGGATACGGGCTGACGACGCTCGTGGAGATGTTCGTCTTCCTGGGGTTCATCGCGCTCGGCATCCTCTATGCCTGGCGGAAGCGCGTACTCGCCTGGACTTAGGTTGTTTTTCGGTCGATCAACCGGGGACTCTCTACTCCTGGGGGAGATCGCGAGGGACAATGGTCGTATGGCAGCCACGGATCTCCCGATGCCCACAGTGGGGCCGATCTCGCGCTTGGCGCCCAAGCCGATGCGCTTCGTGCTCAACTGGGGGCGGCGATATTCGCTGTGGGTGTTCAACTTCGGGCTCGCCTGCTGCGCGATCGAGTTCATCGCGACCTCGATGAGCCGGCACGATTTCATCCGGTTCGGGGTGATCCCTTTCGCCAACGGGCCGCGCCAGGCCGACCTGATGATCGTCTCGGGCACCGTCACCGACAAGATGGCTCCCGCTGTGAAGCGTCTCTATGAGCAGATGCCCGATCCGAAGTACGTGATCTCGTTTGGTGCCTGCTCCAACACCGGCGGGCCCTATTGGGACTCCTACTGCGTCACCAATGGTGTCGACCAGATCATTCCCGTGGACGTCTATGTGCCCGGGTGCCCGCCCAGGCCGGAGGCGCTGCTGCACGGGATCATGAAGCTGCAGGAGAAGATCGCGGCGGAGCGGCTCAGCGACCGCTACGTGTGGTCCCGCTCGCACGAGGGAGAATTGTGACCCTGGAAGAGCGGTTCGGTGAGCGGGTCTCGGTCTCCACCTCCTTCGGCGAGACCACCGTCGACGTCGCCACGGCGGACTGGATCGAGGTCCTGACCTTCCTCAGGGACTCCGGCCACACCTTCTTCGACTGGCTGACCGGGGTCGACGATCCGCCCGACGGGTTCTTCGTGGTCGCCCACGTCTACGACCCCGACTCGTGCGAGCGCGTGCTCGTCCGCACCCGGGTGCCGCGCGCCGACCCGCGCCTGCCCTCGGCCGTGGGCGTCTACCGGGGTGCCAACTGGCACGAGCGCGAGACGTACGAGATGTTCGGGGTGCTCTTCGACGGCCACCCCTACCTGGTGCCGCTGCTGCTGCCCGACGGCTTCGAGGGGCATCCGCTGCGCAAGGACTTCATCCTCGCCGCCCGGGTGGCCAAGCCCTGGCCGGGAGCCAAGGAGCCGGGCGAATCGGGGCACGGCTCGCCGAGCCGGCGCAAGACGCTACCGCCCGGCGTACCCGCCGACTGGGGGACACCCGATGCTTGACGTGGTGCTGCGCTTCGCCGCCATTCTCGTCGTGTTCCTCGTGCTGCCGCTGATCGTCGGGCAGACCGAGCACAAGGTCATGGCGCATATGCAGTCGCGCCTCGGGCCGATGTACGCGGGCGGCTTCCACGGCTGGGCGCAGCTCATCGCCGACGGGGTGAAGTTCGCACAGAAGGAGGACGTCATCCCGGCCGCGGCCGACCGGCGCATCTTCATGATCGCCCCGGGCGTCGCGCTGGTGCCGTACCTGCTCGTACTGATCGCCATTCCCGTCGACCAGGGCCTCGTCGGCGTGGACCTCGACCTCGGGCTGTTCTTCGTACTCGCGGTGATGGGCATCGGGGTGCTCGGCTCGATCATGGCGGGGTGGGCGTCGGCCAACAAATACTCGGTGCTCGGCGGCATGCGGGCGGCCGCCCAGCTCATGTCGTACGAGCTGCCGCTGGTGCTGGCGGCCTCCTCGGTCGCGATGGCGGCGGGCACGCTGTCCATCCCGGGGATCGTGTCGGCGTGGCAGTGGTGGTGGCTGCCGTGGCAGGCCATCGGCGGCGTGGTGTTCTTCCTGGCCGGCCTGGCCGAGCTGCGCCGCCCGCCCTTCGACATGCCGATCGCCGAGTCCGAGATCATCATGGGCCCGATGACCGAATACACCGGGATGCGGTTCGCCCTGTTCATGCTCTCGGAGTATGTGGGGATCGTCGTGCTGTCGTTCCTGACCGCAGTGCTGTTTTTGGGCGGCTGGCACGGGCCGTTGCTGGCCGGGTGGGTGTGGACGCTGGTCAAGGTCTTCGTGCTGGCCTTTTTGGTGATTTGGCTGCGGGTGAGCTTTCCCCGGCTGCGCGAGGACCAACTGCAGAAGCTGGCCTGGGTGGTGCTGGTGCCGCTGGCGCTGGCGCAACTGGCGCTGACGGGTGTGGTGAAGGTCCTCACTTAGTGGAGTGGTGTCCATGGAGGTTCGCCGGGCATCGTCCTTCCGCTTCTCGAAGCGGTGTCCTTCTATCAGGCCTCTGCTCACGACGGTCGTGTGACGAAACACCCGGGGACCATTGTGGTCGCCGGATTAGTCGTTTGGGGCCGTCACGTGGGCGTTTCCCGTGCTCGAAACTTTACCTCCGACTTATCCGTCTTATGTGAATAGGGGGCTAGGGGGAGGACGACGATCGTCATGGACGTTCAGCTTCGACCGGTAGCGGGGGCGCACCCCGGAGCACGCTGTCCCAAGACCGCCATCTCGTGGGACGGTGACGCACTGGCGGTCACCGACGCCGCATCCGGCCAATCCTTACAGCTGAGGCCTGCGACGCTCTACTGCTACAGCTACGACCAGGCGTTCCTCGTGTCGTCCAAAAAGTCTAAGACCCACGCGGTCCAGGGCTTGGCCGCGCTCGACGAAGACGGCCTGGTGCTCCTCGACCTGCCGGGCGAATGGTACTTCCCACACTTGACCGACTTCGTGGTGAGGACCGGCATCCCGCTGGTCGACGCCCGCCACCACCCCTCGGAGCGGGTACGCGCCGTGCTCGCCGCCCGCGCCCCCGGCTGGCGTCGCCTCCACGGCCAGCCTCCACCAGCGCTGCTCAGGTACCGCAAACCGGTGAGCATCGGCGTCGGCGTCGCCGGACTGGCCGCGATGGTGTACCTCGCGTCGACCGGCATGTGGATGGCCTGGCGCGGCATCTCGGCGGTCGGCCGGATGCTCTTGGACGTCGTGGAGGCCAAGTGGCTGGCGGTGGGCTTCAGCCCCCTACTGCTCGTCGTACGTCCGGTGTCGGCTCGCATTCAGCGCTGGCGTGCTGATCGTGGCCTGATCCTCGGCTCCGGCACGGGGGCGTACATCAGTGTTACGCCATACGAGAAGCTGGAGATCCACCAGGGTAAAGCTCAGCTGCCGAAGATACGGATCGGTGAGGGGCTGGCGGACGCGGTGAGCTTGCTGCTCTACCACTACGACGGTTTGTCAGGCCTTGTAATCCTGAATAAGCGGGAAGACGCTGTGCACCATCTCCCAGGGTCATGGCTGCCCGACGCGGCCAATCGTTTCGCGCGCCGGCACGGGCTGAGGCTGGCTGTGCATGCGGTGTCGCGTGAGGAGTACATCGCCCTGACCCTCAACTCCCGGGACGCGACACCCTGATCATGTCGGCGGCCCATGCCTCACATGCCCCGGAAGTCGTCTTCGCCCGCTCGGCCCTGTTCGTCCCTGGTGGAGGCGGGTCAGGCCCAGGCGGATCGGGTCAGTGGACGATGGCCAGCATCACGTCGGACGCGGACGGTCGGTCGTCGGGGCTCTTGTGGAGGCAGGCGCCCGCGATGGCGCGGAGGGCGGGCGGTAACGGCGACAGGTCCGGATGGAAGGTGAGCACCCGGTTGAACACCGCGGGCACCGTGTCCTCCCCGAACGCCGGCCGTCCCGTCGCCGCGAACATCATCGTCACAGCCCAGCTGAACACGTCGGACGGCGGCCCCACCGGTGCCCCCGACAGTTGCTCGGGCGACATGTAAGGCGGGGTGCCGACCATCTTGCCCGAGGTGACCGTCATCTGGTCGAGCGCCCGCGCGATCCCGAAGTCGATCACTCGCGGTCCGTCCGATCCGATCAGTACGTTGCTCGGCTTGAAATCGCGGTGGACAACCCCCGCCTTGTGGATGGCGGCGAGTGCCCCGGCTGTGGATAACGCCAGCCGCGTAAGGCTGTCCTCGTCGCGCGGGCCGTACTTGCGTACGAGATGTTCGAGCGACGGACCCTCGACGTATTCGCTGACGATGTAGGCGTGCTGACCCGTGATGCTGACGTCGAGCACCCGGGCCGTGGAGAACGTCGCCACCCGCCGCGCCGCGTCCACCTCCCTGGCGAACCTGGCCCGCGCCACCTCGTCCACGAGGTCGTGCAGGACCTTGACCGCGACGCGTACGCCGTTGGGCGCCATCGCCAGATAGACCGCGCCCTGCCCGCCCCGCCCGAGCGGCTGGAGCACCCGGTAGTGCCCGATCCACTCGGGCTCGTGCGGTCGGCGCTGGTGGCTCGGGGCGGTGGTGCGCTGGTGCAGATCAAAGGGCGGAGGAGTGCTCCGGTGCTGGTGGGGAGGCTGGTAGACAGGTCTGTTGAGGCGGGCCCTGACCATTTTGGGGACGAGGATGCCCGAATGGATGACCCCGCCCAGCCAGCTGATCACCAGCCCGAACGAGACCAACCCCGACAGCGGGTCAGGGATCTCGTCGAACTCCGTGTAGCTCATGGCCGCCAGCAAGAACGAGCCGATGCAGATGGCATAGAAGCCCGCCGCGACGACGTGCCACGTGCTCCGCAGCCAGTAGGCCGCGAACCCGATCGTGAACGGCGTCGCCAGCCCACACGTCAGCAGCGGCAGCACCGCCCACACGATGGCCGCCGCCCACGCTCCGCCGCTGGGACGGGGCGGCTGGCTGTACGACATGGCGGGAAGACTATCGCGCAGGACTTTCACATATCGGGTGTGGACACATCTTGTGGATAACCTCCCGTCTGCCTGTGGATAGCTGTGGAAAACTTGGGGACAACGGGCCTGGAGCGTTCACCTGCGCGGTCAAGTGCGACATGATGTTGATATGGCGCGGATACCGGGAGTCGGCCTCGCGAAGGGCCTATCGGTCACTCTTCGTCACATGCTGCGCAAATCCGTGACCCAGCAGTATCCCGAGGTCAAGCCCGCCCTCCCACCGCGCAGCCGTGGCGTCATCGCCCTGGTCGAGGAGAACTGCACCTCCTGCATGCTCTGCGCGCGCGAGTGCCCCGACTGGTGCATCTACATCGACTCGCACAAGGAGACCCTCCCGGCCCCTGAGGGCGGACGTCCCCGCCAGCGGAACGTACTCGACCGGTTCGCCATCGACTTCGCCCTGTGCATGTACTGCGGGATCTGCATCGAGGTGTGCCCGTTCGACGCGCTGTTCTGGTCGCCCGAGTTCGAGTACGCCGAGGGCGACATTCGGAACCTTCTGCACGAGAAGGATCGGCTCGCGACCTGGGCTCCCACGGTTCCGCCTCCTCCTGCCCACGACCCTGGCGCCGAGCCGCCGAAGGAACTCACCGCTGCCCGCCGCCCGGCCCGTGGCCCGTCCACCGCCCGCCCTGGCGCCGCGGGCCCGGCCGTGGACCGCACCGACAAAGCTTCTGGCCCTGCCTCTGGCCCGGCATCTGACGTAGGTTCTGGTCCCGCATCCGGAGCGGCTTCTGGCGCTGCTTCCAGTACCGCTGCTTCCAGTACCGCATCCGGACCTGCCGCCGATACCGCCTCCGGACCGGCTCCCGGCGCTGAATCCGGCGTCGAATCCGGCCCGTCATCCACAGGTCGGCCATCTGCCGAAGAGTTTTCCACAGGCACGGGCCAACCGTCGTCGCCGCCCGGCCGCGGGGAGCAGACTTCTGGCACGAGCCGACGCGGGCGCAGGATGGCCGATCCTCGATCCATCCGCCCGCCCGGGCGGCTCGACCCTGAAAAGACAAGGGAGTCCGAGGAGGATTCGTGACCGAGGCGGTGCCCTCCTATCTGTCACCCACCGGGCAAGAGATCGTCTTCTTGCTGCTGGGTGCGGTGGCGGTCGGATCCGCGCTGCTCGTCGTCACGACCAGGCAACTGGTCCACGCCGCCCTCTGGCTGGTCGTCTCGTTCGGCGCCCTCGCCGGCGGCTATCTGGTGCTGACCGCCGAGTTCGTGGCCTGGGTCCAGGTGCTCATCTATGTGGGCGCGGTGGTGGTCCTGCTGCTGTTCGGGATCATGCTGACCCGTGCTCCGATCGGCCGCTCCGCCGATCTCGACAGCGGCAACCGGTGGGTGGCGGCCGTGGTGGCGGTGGCGACGGCGGCCGTCCTGGTCACCGTGGTGATCGACGGCTTCCGTACGGCGTACACACCGCTGAAACCCGGCGCCGGCGCGGCGAAGGAACTGGGCGCCAGCGTGTTCAGCACGTGGGTGCTGCCTTTCGAGGCGCTCTCGGTGCTGTTGCTGGCCGCGCTGATCGGTGCCATCGTGCTGTCCCGCACGGATATACCCGGGGGTCCGCCACCTGAGCAGACCGGGGGTTCTTAGTGCACATCGTCTACCCGGCGGTCGTCTCCGCGCTTCTGTTCTCCGTCGGCGTCTACGGGGTGCTCGCCCGGCGCAACACGATCCTCGTGCTGATGTCGGTCGAGCTGATGCTCAACGCCGTCAACCTCAACCTGGTCGCGTTCGACGTGTGGTTGGGCGATCGATTGCACAGCGGCCAGGTGCTCACGCTGTTCATCATCGTGATCGCCGCCGCCGAGGTCGGGCTGGGGCTCGCGATCGTGCTGTCCCTCTACCGCAACCGCCGTACGGTCGACATCGACCAGCTCCGCGACCTGTCCGAACCCGGCACGTCGGACACCCCGGCGGACCCGGGGGGTAGGGCGGGCGACCAAGCAGACTCCGGCATGCCGGGCGATCCCGCAGATCCCAGCACGTCGGATGACCCGCCGACACGTCGGCTGGGTGAGCCCGCGGTGGCGGAGGACCCGACCACGACGCGGGAGAACGCGGTGACGGGGGATCCGACCACGACACCAGAGCCTGCGGCGGCGGGGGACTCGGCCACGAAAGCCGAGCCCGCCAAGCGAGGGGGCGCGTCGTGACGGTCTTCCCGCTCCTGGCCGTCGTCCTGCCGTTCGTCGCGGCCTTCGCCGGCCTGCTGCTGCCGCGCTGGCCGCGCCGGCGCCCGGAAAGCAGACCGGGTTCAGGGGCCTCAGCGGCCAACACGCGGGCGGCGTGGATGGCGGTGCTGCCCACGGCGGCCGCCGCGGTCCTGGCGCTCTGGCTGGCCTGGGCACCCGGCTTCGCCTTCCTCGAAGGCGCGACGCCGGGTCCGGCCGTCGGCCGCACCTACGGCACCATCGGCACCGGCGCCGTCCCGATCTCGCTGACCCTCCAGGCCGACGACCTGTCCGCCATCCTCGGCGTTCTGGTGACCCTCGTGGCGCTGGCCGTACAGGTCTATTCGGTCGGCTACCTCCATGACGACCCGCGCTATCCCTCCTACAGCGCCTTCATCAGCCTGTTCACCAGCGCGATGCTGCTGGTCGTCTACGCCGGCGACCTCCTCGTCCTCTACGTGGGCTGGGAGATCATGGGCCTGTGCTCCTACCTGCTCATCGGCCACTGGTGGGAGGACAAGAGCAACTCGCGGGCGGCCATCAAGGCGTTCCTGGTCACCCGGCTCGGCGACGTCGGCTTCCTGTTCGGCATCTTTGTGCTGGGCGGCGCCGCGGGCAGCTTCCAGATATATGAAGTGCTGGAGAAGGTGCCCGAGATGTCCACGGGCACGATGGTGACCGCCACCATGCTGCTGTTGGCCGGGGTGGCGGGCAAGAGTGCGCAGGTTCCGCTGCACACCTGGCTGCCCGACGCGATGGCGGGCCCGACCCCCATCAGCGCGCTGATCCACGCCGCCACCATGGTGGCCGCCGGGATCTTCATCGTGGCGCGGCTCTTCCCCGTGTTCCAGGGCGCCCCTCCCACGCTCGACGTGCTGGCCGTCATGGCCGCCCTTGGCATGCTGGGCGCCGCCCTGGCCGCGCTCGCCCAGGACGACCTGAAACGCGTGCTCGCCTACTCGACGATCAGCCAGCTGTCCTACATGGCCGGCGGGCTGGCGGTGGGGTCCGACAGCGCGGCGATCTTCCACCTCCTCACGCACGGCGCGTTCAAGGCGCTGCTGTTCCTGTGCGCCGGCGCGGTCATCCACCACGTCGGCTCCAACCTGATGAGTCAGATGGGCGGCCTGAGACGGGCGCTGCCGGTCACGTTCGTCACGATGACGATCGGGTTCGCCGCCCTCGCGGGGCTGCCTCCGGCCAGCGGCTTCTTCAGCAAGGACGAGCTCCTGCTGGCCATGGACCCCGCGCTGCCGGGTAGCGGTCTGACGGATGCCGCCGCCCTGCTGCTGTACGGCTGCGCGCTCGCGACCGTCGCCGTCACCGGGGCATACGCGACCCGAGCCTGGCTACGCACCTTCTTCGGCGCGGCGAGAGTCGTGGCGCTCCCCGAGCCCGAGCCCGGCACGGCCCACGTGATCGACATCCGCGAGGCGCCGCGGACGATGCTCGTGCCCATCGTGCTCCTCTCGGTTCCCGCCGTGCTTCTCGGGTTCGCCGGTGGGCTTCATGTGGAGCTCGGCGTGGCGGCCGTCAGCGTCGTGCTCGCGCTGCTCGGCGGCGGGGTGGTGTACGCGTTCTGGCGCAGCGACCCCCTCGCCGACCCGGCCCGGCTGCTCGGCCCCCTGCGCGTGCCGTGCGAGCGGGCGTTCTACGTGGACGGCGTCTACGCCGCCCTGTTCGTCCGGCCTGTCCTGGCGCTGGCCAGGCTCGTGGTCAGGACGGACGACGTGGTCGTGGACGGGGCGGTGCGCGGCTCGGGGCGGTCCGCGCGAGGGCTGTCCGGGCTGCTGCGGCTCGCCCAGAACGGCAACGTCCAGCTCTATGTGAGCGGCGTGCTCGCCGGGGTCCTCCTGATCGTGGTGGGGGCGGTGGTGTTCACGTGATGAGCTGGCTTCCTGTGGTGCTGCTGGCGGTGCCGCTGCTCGGCGCGTTGCTCCTGCTGGTGTCGCCCACCGTGTTGCGTCCCTGGCTGCGGGTCTACGGGCTGGTCGTGTCGGGTGTCGCGCTGGTGCTGGCCGTGGTGATGGTGGCGACGTTCGACTACGGGCAGGCGGCGCGGCCGCAGTTCGCCGTCGACCGGGAATGGATCTCCGGGCTGGGGCTCCACTTCCACCTGGCCGTCGACGGCATCTCGTTGCCGCTGATCGCGCTGACCGCGCTCCTGACGTTCCTCTGCTTCGTCTACCTGAGCTGGGGAGACGCGCGCGGCCCCGGCCAGCTGCTGCGACCGAGAGCCGGGGGTGCGCGGCCGCGGGCGCTGGTGTTCACGCTGCTCGTGCTCGAAGTCGGCATGATCGGTACATTCCTCGCGCTCGACCTGCTGCTGTTCTTCGTGTTCTTCGAGATCGTGCTGATCCCGATGTACTTCCTGATCGCCATCTGGGGCGGCAAGGGCCGCCGGGGCGCGTCGATCAAGTTCATCCTCTACACGCTGCTCGGCTCGGTCGTGATGCTGCTCGGCCTGCTGCTCGTCTGGGCACGCACCGGCACGCTCGACATCGTCGCCCTCGGCCAGGCACACGGCGCGGGCATGCCCAGAGCCGTACAGATCCTCGCGTTCGTGGCGATCGGCGTCGGGCTGGCGGTCAAGACGCCTATGTGGCCGCTGCACACCTGGCTCCCCGACGCGCACACCGAAGCGCCCACCGTCGGCTCGGTGCTGCTGGCCGGCGTGCTACTGAAGATGGGCACGTACGGCTTCGCCAGGATCGCCATCCCCGTCCTGCCCGAAGGGGCGGCGGCGGTGGCGCCGTGGCTGGGGGCGTTCGCCGTCGTCGGCATCGTCTACGGTGCCCTGGCCTGCCTCGCGCAGCGCGATCTCAAGCGCATGATCGCCTACTCCTCCGTGGGCCACATGGGCTTCGTCCTGCTGGGCTTCGCCACGCTGACCACCGTGGGCATCAACGGCGCCCTGTTCGCGAACGTCGCCCACGGCCTCATCACCGGCCTGCTGTTCTTCCTCGCCGGCGCGATCAAGGAGCGCTACGGCACGGCCGACATGCGCGCACTCGGCGGCGGCATGCTGGCCACACTTCCCCACCTGGGGTCGGTGCTGACCTTCGCGGCCATCGCCTCGCTCGGGGTGCCGGGTCTGGCTGGGTTCTGGGGGGAGATGCTGTCCCTCTTCGGCGCCTTCCAGCCGGCGGGCGGGTTGCCTCGGGGGCTGTTCCTGACGTTCATGGTGATCGGCGGGCTGGGCGCGGTGCTGACGGCGGCGTACTTCCTCGTCATGCTGTCCCGGGTGACACACGGGCGCCCCGAACGCGCCCAGGCGGTCCCCGCCGCCGCCCCCTCGGGCGCTTCTGGCGTGGGCGGCCGGCCATCCGACGCGTCTGCGTGGCCGGACAGCGAGCGGTCTGGGTGGGCGGGTGAGTCGCCCGACAGTGAGCAGGCTGCGTGGCCGGGCGAGTTGCCGGACAGTGAGCAGGCTGCATGGGCAGGCGAGTCGCCGGATAGTAAGCGGGTCGCGGGGGCGATCAAGGGAGAGGATGGCGTCGGCGGGCGGGTGTCGCGGGACATCCAGGGGTACGAGTTCGCCGCCTGGGTGCCGTTGATCGTGCTGATCCTGCTGTTCGGGCTCTGGCCGAAACTGCTCCTCTCGCTCACCACACCTGCCGTACAGACCCTGCTGGGGGCCCTGTCATGATCCAGCAGATCGACTACTCGGTCATCGCGGTGCCCCTGGTCCTCGCGCTGGTGGCCGGGCTCGTGCTGATGCTCGACGCGTTCCTCCCCAGCGGGGGACGTACCAGGACCGGGCTCGGTCTGGTCAGTCTGGCGGGCGTCGTCGTCGCCCTGGGGTTCGTCGTGGCGCAGGCCGTACGAGGTGACGGTGCACGGGCGACCTTCTGCGTTCCCGACAGCCTCGCCACCGCGGCGGGCCCCGGAAGTGAGCCGGCGTGCTCGTTCGTGGTCGACCGGTTCACGCTGATCTTCGCCGGGCTGGTGCTGGTGGCGGGCGTCGTGGTCGTGCTGATGTCGATGACCCAGCTGGCCGGGGGCGGCATTCCGGCGGGTGAGTGGTATTTCCTGCTGCTCTGTACGCTGGTCGGCGCGGTGACCCTGCCCGCCTCGCGTGACCTGATCATGCTGGTGGTGGCCCTGGAGCTGGTCTCGCTGCCGGTCTTCGCCCTCACCGCGCTCAAACGCTACGACGGGCGCTCCTCCGAGGCGGCGGTCAAGCTCTTCCTGGTCTCGGTCGTGTCGACGGCCGTGATGCTGTTCGGGGTCTCGCTGCTGTACGGGATCGCGGGGACGGTCTACCTCTCCCGTCTCGCCTCGGTGTTCAGCGGGAAGGCCCCCGCGCCGGGTGTGGGTGCGCCGGAGACATACTCGTCGCTGCTGGCGGCCGGTCACGGGCTACCGGGCGTGGTCACGGTCGGGCTGGTGCTCGTCGTGGCGGGCTTCGCGTTCAAGATCGCTGTGGTGCCGTTCCACGCCTGGGCGGCGGACGTCTACCAGGGCGCGCCGATCCCGGTCGCCGCGCTGCTCTCGGTGATCTCGAAGGCGGCCGGGTTCGCGGGCCTGATCCTCGTTCTGGTCACGGCGCTGCCCGGCCAGGCGTCGACCTGGTCGCCCATCATCGCGGTCGTCGCGGCGCTCACCATGACGGTCGGCAACCTCCTGGCCATGCGCCAACGCTCCGCCGTACGTCTGCTTGCCTGGTCCTCGGTCGCCCAGTCGGGCTACATCCTGGCCCCGCTCGCGGTGACGGCCCAGACCGGGGCGATGACCGCCGCCTCTAGCCTTACCGTCGGTGCGGGTGCGGCGGGTGCGGCTGGCACTGCCGGTGATGTCGCCGGGGCGATCGGGGCATCCGTGGCGTACCTCGTCATCTACGCGGCCATGAACCTGGGCGCCTTCGCGGTCGTCATGCTGATGTCGCGGACGACCGCGCGCAACGAGCTGGACGACTACCGTGGCCTCGCCTTCCGCAGTCCGGTGGCGGCGATCGCGCTGGCGTTCTGCCTGATCTGCCTGGCCGGTCTGCCACCGGGGTTGGCGGGGCTGTTCGCCAAGGTGGTGGTGTTCCGGGAGATCATCGAGGGTGGGGCCGGGTGGCTCGCGGTGGTCATGGCCGTCAACACCGTGATCGGTCTGTACTACTACGTGGTCTGGACGGCCCGGCTGTTCACCCCGGCCGAACCCGCGCCCTCCGGGGTTCGCAGGGCGCTTCCCGCCGCCTGGGTGGCCGTCGGGATCGCTGTGGTGGTGGCGCTGCTGTTCTCGGTCGCACCGCAGCTGGTGCTGGGGATGACGTCGCTGTCCGCCTCCGGGTGAGCATGCGGGTGGGACACATCCGCCTCCGGGTGAGCCAGCGGATGGGGCGCATCTCCCTCCGGAAGAGCTGGCGGATGGGGCGCATCTCCCTCCGGAAGAGCAGGCGGACGGGCCGTAGTTCCGACGCGCTGAGCCAGCGGACGGGGCGTAGTTCCGACGCGCTGAGCCAGCGGATGGGGCGCGGTTCTGACGCGCTGAGCCAGCGGATAGGGCGCATCCCCTTCGGAAGAGTTGGCGGATGGGGGCGGTTCCGACCCTCTGAGCTGGCGGTTCGGTCGTGCTGTGCCCTGCGGCGGGCACCACAGGGAACGATGAACCGGGGGATCGTCGTTGGACCAGGTGAACCCACACCGCGAAGGGGGGAACCTTGCACCACAACGGTCTGCGCACCGCCATTCTGCTGGGCGGCCTATCTGCGTTGATACTCGCGGTGGGAGGGTGGCTGGGCGGCGGCACCGGACTGCAGCTCGCGTTCGTGCTCGCCATGGCGAGCAGCGGTATCGCCTACTTCTTCTCCGACCGGATCGCCCTGTCGGCGATGCGGGCGCGGCAGGTCAGCGAAGTCGAGCAGCCGATGCTCTACCGGATCGTACGGGAGCTCTCCAACGAAGCCCGGCAGCCGATGCCGCGCCTGTACATCTCGCCCACCGTGCAGCCGAACGCCTTCGCGACCGGCCGGAGCCCGCGCCAGGCGGCGGTCTGCGTGACGTACGGGCTCACGCAGCTGCTCAACCCGGACGAGATGCGCGGAGTCCTTGGCCACGAGCTGTCCCATGTGTACAACCGAGACATCCTGGTCTCGTCGGTAGCCGGCGCGCTGGCCACGATGATCACTTGGCTCAGCTACGTGGCCGTGTTCTTCGGCGGGTCCGATGACGATGAGGGGCCCGGGTTCGTGGGGGCGCTGCTCATGATGGTTCTCGGACCGGTGGCGGCGGGGATGGTGCAGATGGCGATCTCCAGGACGCGGGAGTTCCAGGCGGACGAGTCCGGCGCTCGGCTGACGGGCGATCCGCTGGCGCTGGCTTCGGCGCTGCGCAAGATCGAGATGGGCGCGCGCCGGCTGCCGCTGCCGGAGAACAGCCGCCTCACCTCGGCTTCCCACATGATGATCGCCAACCCGTTCAGCGGGTCCGGGTTCGGGCGGCTGTTCTCCACCCACCCGCCCACTTCCGAGCGGGTCGCCCGGTTGGAGCGCATGGCGGGCTACCGCCGCTAATCCGCCGCACCGAGGGCTAATCCGCCACACCGATGGCTCGTACAGCTGGGCGGACCACAGGGACTCGTACAGCTGGACGGCAGGGGTGTGACTACGCCGTCACGTCGGACTCGGACAGTTGGATCGCGGCGGCCGGGCACACGCTCGCCGCCTCCCGTACGGCCCGATGCAGGCGCGCATCCGGCGTGTCGTCGAGCAGCAGCACGACCCCGTCATCCTCATCCTGGTCGAACACCTCCGGCGCGATCATCGCGCACTGCCCCGCTCCGCAGCACTTGTCCCGATCCACCGCCACCCTCATGATCATCCCCCGGTCACCACCTGACGGGCACCTGCTGAAGCCCGCCGATGAGCAGCCCTTCGCGGCGGGCCAGCTCCCGAGCGGGAACCGCCAGCTCCAGCGACGGCAGCCGCCGCAGCAGCACGGCCAGAACGGTCTGCAACTCGGTACGCGCCAGCGCCTGCCCCAAGCAGGAGTACGGCCCGACGCCGAAGGCCAGATGGACGTTGGGCGAGCGACCCAGGTCCATGTCGCCGGCCTGCGCGAAGGCGTCCTCGTCGTGGTTGGCCGAGGCCAGGCTGCAGACCACCGTGGTCCCGGCCGGCAGCGTCGTACCGGCGACCTCGACCTCCTCGGTGAGGTAGCGCGGCATCCCGAAACCAGGGTTCGCGTCGAAGCGCAGGATCTCCTCGACCGCCGAGCGGATGAGGGACGGGTCCGCCAGCAGGCGTTCCCACTGCCGCCGGTCGGCCAGGAGCATGGCCACCATTTTGCCGATCATGTTCGCGGTGGTCTCGTGCCCGGCGACCAGCAGGCCCTGGCAGGTGCCCAGGACGACGGCCTCCGTCATCAGGCCGTCCTCCTCGACGAGGGCCAGGAGGGCGCTGATCAGATCGTCGCCCGGCTCGGCCTTCTTGGCGGCGATGTGCGCCGTGAGGTAGTCGTTGAAGTCGGCCTGCGCGGCGTCGATCTCCTTCTGCTCGAACTTCGTCATGTTAAGGAGCGTGTCGGACCAGTACGGGAACCGGAAACGATCCTCATCGGGCACCCCGAGCAGGTCGCAGATCACCCATACCGGAAGCGGGAACCCCAGCCCGGAGACAAGATCGGCCGGCGCCCCCTGCTCCACCATCGCGTCGATCAACTGCTCGCTCATCGCCACCATCCGCGGCTGCATGGCCATGACGCGCTTGACCGTGAACGCCTTGCCGACCAGCCGCCGCCACTGCTGGTGCCCCTCGCCGACCGAGGTGGCCATGCCCGTCCTGCGCTTGGCGAACGATCCGCCGGAGGCGTCGGCGCTGACCCTGGCGGCGTCGGGAGCGTCCAGGTGCCGGGTGAACCGCGGGTCTGACAGCACCTGCTTGACGTCCTCGTAGCGAGTGAGCAGCGTCGCCTCATCGCCGCTGGCCAGCCGGACCCGGGCTACCGGGCAGCCCTCGCGCATGCTCGCCCATTCCTCAGGCGGCTCCAGAGCGGTGGGATTGCGGAACGGGTAATCGGGCGCGCCACTCACGGTGACCTCCTGATGGCCGATATGACCGCATTTAAAACAATTGCCTTATGGTCGTCAAGCAGCCGAGTTGATCTTGCGCAGAATGGTGGCGAGGTCCTCGGGGAAGAAGACCTCGTCAGTGGCCTCCAGTTCCTCGGGGCTCCACCAGCGGTGACCCAGCGTGGTGGCCTTCTCGATCTCCTCCATGTGCTCGTACGAGATGTCCGTGCCCTCGGCCACCCGGACCGCGAAGAACGTCTGGTCCTGGGTGACGGCGTACTCGGCGAAGAAGAACTCGATCGTGCTCGTGCCGTACGGACCGGTGAGCCGGTCGGCCCCGGCCCGGATCCCGACCTCCTCGTGCAGCTCGCGCAGAGCGGCCTCCTGGAGCGTCTCCCCGTCCTCGGCGGCGCCACCGATGGTGAACCAGAACGGCTCATCGGGCCGGGCGGGATCGAACCCGTGGAGCAGGAGCACCCTGCCCTGTTCGTCGATGGGCAGGGCACGGGCCGTGAACCGGCGCAGGGGGATTTTCGTCACGTCATTGGAGCCTATGCGGGCGTTCTCCGGCTTGCGGTGGGCCGGCGCTTCACTCGGAGTCGGCGGATGGCTGTTCGAGAGGGAAGAAGAGGGGGCTGAGCAGGTATTGCGCGCGGTCCGGCGTCGGCTGGTTGGCCAGCAGGGGCAGGAGTACGCGACGTAGCCCGCTGATCATCTCTTCCAGTTCGTCGCGGTTGAGCCAGATGGCGTGCTGCCGGTAGCCGACGAGATCCGCGACCGGGTCGGCGTTCTCGCGGTCGAGGTAGGCGTTGAACTCGGCGACCAGGACCGCCATCGAGGTGGCGAAGACGCGCCGGTGGTCGTCGGGCGACAGCGCCGCGAGCGCGTCGGCGTCGACGGTGACCCGGTCGAGGCGTAGGCGGTAGTGGCGTTCCACCGCGCCACGCACCCTCCTCTCGTCGGCCACCTCCAGGATTCCGCCGGACGCGAGCAGGTCGACGTGCCGATAGACCATGGCTTTCGAGACGTCGGGGATCCGGGCGCACAGCTGAGTGGTGGTGAGTGAGCGCCCGCCGCGCATCGCGTGCACGATCCGCAGTCGTACCGGATGTGCCAGTAGCTCCAAGGATTCCATCCGCACAACGATCTCATGCTGTGCTACCGTTCGCAAAACAGTAGAAAGGTTGGTGTCGTGATGATGGTGGAAAGGGGCCCGGCGGCCACCGCCATGGCGGTCGTCGAAATGGCGGAGAATGGGCACTTCGCGGACATCGAGCGGTTATTTGCCCCGCCGCTGCGAGCGGTGGTGTCCGCTGAGGCGCTGCGCGCCGAGTGGGAGGGCCTGATCTCCAGGATCGGGCCGATCTCGGCGTTGGGGACACCGGTGAGCGAGCCGGTCAAGGCGGGGCTGACCCGGGTGAGCGTGCCGGTGACGTGCGAGCGGGGCGGGTTGACGGTGGTCATGTCGGTCGATGAGACCGGCCTGCTGCAGGGTCTGCGGCTCGCGCCCCCGCTCACCGAGCAATGGACGCCGCCGCCGTACGCGCGTCGTAAGAGTTTCGACGAGCACGAGGTCACCGTGGGCTCCGACGCGCTGGCCGTACCCGGGACATTGAGCCTGCCGCGCGGGCGCGGCCCGTGGCCCGGCGTGGTGCTGCTCAGCGGCGGCGGACCGTTCGACCGGGACGAGACCAGCGGCCCCAACAAACCGCTCAAGGACCTGGCCTGGGGGCTGGCCAGTCGTGGCGTGGCGGTGCTGCGCTTCGACAAGGTGACCTACACCCACGCCGGTCAGTCCGACTTCACGATGACCGACGAGTACGTCCCGCACGCCGTCGCCGCCATCCACCTGCTGCAGCGCCACTCGAACGTGGATGCCGCCCGGGTGTACGTCGCTGGCCACAGCATGGGCGGCAAGGTAGCCCCGCGAGTCGCGGCCGCCGAGCCGTCCGTGGCCGGTCTGGTGCTGCTGGCCGGTGACGCCCAGCCGATGCACCAGGCCGCCGTGCGCGTCGTCAGTTACCTCGCCTCCTTGGACCCCGGCGCGCAGGCCGCCGCCGAGATGATCACGCGGCAGGCCGCGATGGTCGACAGCCCCGACCTGTCGCCCGACACGCCCGCCGCCGAGCTGCCGTTCGGCTTTTCGGGGGCGTACTGGCTGGATTTGCGCGGCTATGACCCGGTGGCGACCGCGGCGGCGTTGAACAAGCCGATGCTCATCCTGCAGGGCGGCCGCGACTACCAGGTGACCGTCGCCGACGACCTCGCCCGCTGGCAAGCAGGCCTCGCCCACCGGGCGGACGTCACGATCCACGTCCACGACGCCGACAACCACCTGTTCTTCTCCGGCTCAGGCCCGTCCACTCCCGCGGAATACGAGTCGCCGCAGCACGTCGACGCGGCCGTCGTCGCCGACATCGCCGATTGGCTGGCACCTCGCGCTGACCACACCGACTCGACATTTGGACGAGGGGCACGGCAATGATCGAAGAAACCGCGGCGGATACTTCCTCCAAGACCGCTGAAGAACAGCTGAACTGGCTGCTGGGCGCGTCAGCCCGAGCTCCGCTGCCGGACAGTGAGATCCGTCAGCGCCTGGCGCCGGCCCTGCTGGACGCGAGCGGCGGGCCGGACGGACTCAACGCCGCGCTGGCCGGGGTGGGCAGGCTCGCGGCAGGCAAGATCCTCACGACGCGACCGGATCTGGCCCAGGCGGAGGTGCGTGGTCCTACTGCCGACTACCTCCTCACGGTGCATGTGGACGGGGCAGGGCTCGTGGACAACCTCCGCCTGACCCCGGACGAAGGCGAGCCGACCTCGTGGACGCAGATCGACACGCGGCTGGCCGAGCTGGGAACACGCGTGTCCTTCGCCGCTGCGGAGATCGAGCCGGACGGACAGTGCCGGATCGTCCACGGCCTCGCCGCCGACACGCAACGGCCGATCGGCTCGGCGTTCAAGCTGTACGTACTGGGCGCGCTCGCCCAAGCCGTCGCAGAGACGCGAGCCGCGTGGGACGAAGAGCTGGCGATCCGCGAGGACTGGAAGAGCCTGCCCTCGGGCACACTGCAGGACCGCCCGGCCGACTCCACCCTCCCGCTGGCGGCGTTCGCCGACCACATGATCTCGATCAGCGACAACACCGCCACCGACCACCTGATCCACCACCTGGGCAGGGAGGCGGTGGTGCGCCAGCTGTCGCTGTTCGGCCACCGGCAGCCCCAGGAGAACATCCCGTTCCTCACCACCAAGGCGCTCCTCCAGCTCAAGGCCGCCCCGGATGCGGCTCGGGCACAGCAGTACCTGGCCCTGCCGCGACACGAGCGCGCCGCCGCGTTACGGGAACTGGAAGAGCGGCCCCTGCCCGATATGCGAAAGACCTGGCCCCAACCGAACAACATCGACCAGATCGAATGGTTCGCCTCGCCGGCCGACATCTGCCACGCGTACGCGGGCCTGCTGCGGCTCGACCAGCCCGAGATCCACCATGCGCTGTCACTCAACGACGACGGGCTCAACCTGGACGCGGCCCAGTTCCCGGCAGTTTGGTACAAGGGCGGCAGCGAGCCTGGCGTCGTGACCATGCACTACCTCGCCCGCACGGCCGACGGCCGCGCTCTGGCCACCAGCCTCATGGTGTCCGACCCCACCACCGCACCCGACACGATGGACGTGGCGACCAAAGGCCAGTCCATCATCCGAGGCGCGTTCCACCTCCTGTCCCTGGCACGGTGAACACCTCTCCCGCAGAGATCCCGTCATGCCCACCGCTCACCGCACGGATGCCGCTGCGCCGCATCGACCGCGTGTTCTTGGCCGCGGTGACGTGAACGAGCATGGTCATGGTGACGCCCCTGACGAGTCGGCCGGCCGATGACCAGCTATTGGCATTTCCCCTTGAGCCACGCGCTGAGCTGGGAGGTATAGTCGGTCGCCACCCGCTTGGTCGACTGATCGAGCGCGGCCTGCCACGCGCTCTCGTTCAGCTTCCACGAGGGCGGCGGTTCCTCCCATTTGGTCACCTCCGGCCAGATGGGCCCGCCGGTCAGCACCCGCGCCAGGCCCGCGGCGGTGACGCGTCTCTTGAGCTCGGCCGCGATACCGGCATCATGGGAGTACAGGATGATCTCCTGCGACCCGTATCGCTCCTTGACCGGATCCAGGACTTCGGCCCACGCCCGCGACTTGATCGTGGCGTCGGCGCCGAGCAGGAACTGCCGCGTCTCGGGCTTGATCTCGACCAGCCCGATCATGCCGTCGGTCTTCATGGCGGCCAGCCACTCGCGGAAGGTGGAGACGGTCTCACCTTTGAAGATGCCCCGGTTGATCGTCCGCCCCTTGAGCGCGGTGTCGCCGGCGGCCCACCAGATGTCGGTGATGTTCTTCTTGGCGCCGCTCAGGCCCCAGGTGGAGGTGTTGTGCCACATGACGGCCTTCGTACCGTCTTTGGTGAGCTGCAGATCCGCCTCGACCCCTGCCGCACCCCAGCCCTTGTACTTCCGGATGGCGGTGGGGTTGTTGGGCTGGCGTACCTGATCCCGGTTCCAGGTGTCGGCGCCGTTGGCGCCGCTGGGGTAGCCGCCATGCCCGAATATCTGCGGACACGGCGGTAACGCGGCGCTCGCCTGGGCGGCGGGACTGCCCGCAGGAAGTACGGCGGCCAGCACACCCACAGCCAGACCGGCCACAACACGCGATAACGCCAAGACCCTCACCTTTCGCTCGCCCAATTACGCCAACCCTGGCATATCTGGATCACTGCGAGGCCTCGGATACGGCGCCCGGCGGCCTGGCGAGGCGGTGAGTCGGGCATCGAGCGTCGTCGGGGCCCGCCAGCACTGGTAGACCTCCACCACGTCACCAGGGCGCTTCAGCGCAGACCGTGCGGCTCACCCTCGCTCAGCACACATGTAGGGGCGGCGTTTATGGAGGGCGGAGGCCCGAGGCACAGGAGAAAACGCGTGCCCTTGTGGACAGCGCGCTCGCCGTGTGCCCCGGATATGCCCTGCGCGATCTCTGACGTACGGCGGGGCGCCCGCTACCTGTAGTTCACGAACTGCAGGGCGATGTCCAGATCCTTGCCCTTGAGCAGGGACATGACCTCCTGGAGATCGTCCTTCTTCTTCGAACTGACCCGAAGTTCCTCACCCTGGATCTGCGCCTTGACACCCTTGGGTCCCTCGTCGCGGATCAGCTTGGAAATCTTCTTGGCGTTCTCCTGGTCGATGCCCTCCTTGAGCGAGACCAGCATGCGATATTCCTTGCCGGACAGCTTGGGCTCGTCCGCGTCGATGATCTTCAGGGAGAGGCCTCGCTTGACCACCTTCTCCTTGAACACGTCGAGCGCGGCCCCGGCCCGCTCCTCGCTGTTGGCCTTGATCTCGATACTCTGCCCGGACCAGCTGATGCTGGCCCCGGTGCCCTTGAAGTCGAAGCGGTGTCCGATCTCCTTGACCGTCTGGTTCAGCGCGTTGTCGACCTCCTGGCGGTCGATCTTGCTGACGATGTCGAAAGATGAATCGGCCAAAACGCACATCCTCTCGCTGCGTAAGCATTAGGCGGTATCCGGTTCCAGATCTTGCGGACCTCGAAAACGCGCCCTCTGCGAACGCGGACCCCAGCGTACGAGCCTAGCCAGCATCGGCGCGTCGTGCAGGGCGCCGGGCCTTGATCCACCCGCCACACCGAAGGATCATCGGCGTCGCCTCCCGATTAGGGCGCTTTTCGATGGTGTTGATGGGGATTGCGCGGGTGCCTGGGGCCGGCGCCGACTGTCACCTACTGACGCGCGAAGCTCATCCTCACCGTACGAGCCTCGGCAGCGCTGGTTGGCCAGCACGAACGCGACCACCTTCAAACAGGCGAACCGCATCGGGCCGGACCCTCCGCCTTCTCGAAACGCGTTTGCTCAGCTCAGAGACATCATTCCGGGTGATCGCCTGCTCGTCTTCAAGGTAGGCCAGAGCTAGCCCCGCTCTGCGACCTCCTCGGCGCCCTGGTGCTTGGCAAGCCGTCGCCGCAGGTCAAGGACGCGGGGCCGCTCAAAGGGACGGTTCGGTCGATGGTGGGGCGAATACCGTTTCGGTGGAGCAGGTAGGCGGGATCCGGCGTGGGACAAACCGGTGTCACGTGTACCTCGGAAGTCCGCTATTCTTCTGATGTCGCCGCGAGAGCGGATGGCACGGCAGGTTGCCCGAGTGGCCAAAGGGAGCGGTCTGTAAAACCGTCGGCTCAGCCTACGCAAGTTCGAACCTTGCACCTGCCACACGCAGTTAGCGCAGCTCAGAGGCCCCACGGGGCCTCTTCTGCGTTTCAGGGGTCATGCAGCCAGATGCCGCTGTGAGCGGCCCGTTGTCGCAGCACCCGGAATATGCCCGGAATGGATCATGGGGTGTTTCCCCTGGCTGGGTCCTTGATCCGGAGCATCTGCGGATCCCGAGCGCTTCCTCCGTCGTCTGGTTGCTCGCTGAGCATGAGGAAGGCATCGAAGAGGATCGCCTCTTGGGGGGCCACCAGCGGTAGATCGTCTGCTTGCCGACACCGCCCGGGTGGTGATGCCCTCGATGCTCAGCTTGGCGTATCCGACCTCCTGCACCAGCTCGAAGGCCGCGGTGAGGATGCCCGCCGGGGACCTCGTTCTGGGGGGCCGCGCCGGAGAGGAGTTTGCACTGTGTCGTCATGCCGTCCAACCTAACAAGCAAACAAGACGAGACGGTCCGTCTTGACGCAGCAATGGGGAGCCAATAGAGTCACTGCTTGGCGAGACGAGACGGATCGTCTCACATCCTGTGCAACCGATCGGAGTTCTGCATATGCGCACCGCGGATACCGCCTCTTCCCGCACCTGGTTCATCACGGGAGCCAGCCGCGGTCTGGGTCGTGCGTTCGCTATCGCCGCGCTGGAGCGCGGCGATCAAGTGGTCGCCGCCGCCCGTACCATCACCCGACAGGACTTCGACGACCGGCACGGAGACCGGCTGCTCACCCTTGTCCTGGACGTGACCGATCGCGACGCGGTGTTCGCCGCCGTGTACACCGCCGTCGAGCACTTCGGCCGGCTGGACATCGTGGTGAACAACGCCGGCACTATGTCCTCGGGCATGATCGAGGAGTTCACTGAGGCCGAGGCGCGCGCCCAGCTGGAGGTCAATCTTTTCGGGGCGATGTGGGTCTGCCAGGCTGTCCTGCCGCACCTGCGTGGCCAGGGATCCGGGCACATCGTGCAGATCTCCAGCATCGCCGCGCTGGGCGGCTTCCCGAGCACCGGGATGTACAGCGCGAGCAAGTTCGCGCTGGAGGGCATGAGCGAGGCGCTGGCAATGGAGGCCGCGCCGTTCGGCGTGAAGGTCACCCTGGTCCAGCCCGGCGGTTACTGGACCGACCTGTACGCCAGCATGACGACGACGTCGCCTCTGGAGGAGTACGGCCCGTTGCGCGCCGAGCTGGAGAAGCAGTGGGCCGAGGGCTCGATCGACAGTGAGCCACGTCTGGCCGCCGAGGCGCTGCTGAAGCTGGTGGACAGCGAAGCCCCGCCGCAGCGGTTGCTGTTCGGCAGCATGGTCTACGACCTGGCCTTCGACATCTCCCGCCGGCGGATGGCGACCTGGGCCGCTTGGGAGCCGGTCAGCCGCGCCGCCGAACACGCCGTATCCGCTCCCGGAACCGCCGATTGACCCGCGGCCCTCGACGCCCGCCTGGCCGGCGCCCACCGCCGGGTATCGCGCCGTGATCCGACCCGCCCCCGCTGTGCCGGGCGGATCCGGCCTCCCTGCCTTTTCTCCATCGACACCGCTTAACGGGGGCACACATGTCAATCTCACAACGGCGAGGTTCCCTCGCCACCGTCGTACTCGCGACCGCACTCGCAGTCGCCGGGGCTCCAGCCGCGTCCGCGACGGCGGAGCCGGCGGTCGAGATCTCCGGCGGGCTCACGCAGCCCGTCTTCTCCTACCAGGACGCCATCCGTGAGCACATTCGGGTGCAGTCGCCGGTCGACAGCGACGGCGACGGCAAGAAGGACCTGGTCCGGGTGGACATCATCCGGCCGAAAGAGACCGGTTCCGGGCTCAAGGTCCCGGTGATCATGCACGAAAGCCCGTACTACGACGAACCGGGGGTCGGCTTCGAACTGGACCACAAGAAGTACGACGCGGACGGGAACCTGACGAAGTTTCCGCTGTTCTACGACAACTACTTCGTGCCGCGCGGGTACGCGTTCGTGTCCGTCGACATGATCGGCACCAGGTTGTCGGACGGCTGCCCCACCTCCTACGGCGCTTCCGACGTGCTCGGCGGCAAGGCGGTCATCGACTGGCTGAACGGCCGGGCGACCGCCTACGACGACAACGGCGATCCGGTGAAAGCCACCTGGACCACTGGGCGTACCGGGATGATCGGCCAGTCGTATGAGGGAGCCCTCGCCATGGGGGTCGCCGGCACCGGGGTGGCGGGGCTGGAGACGATCGTGCCGGTCGCAGGGTTCAGCAGCGGGTACGGGATGTGGCGTGCGAACGGCACCCTCACCTGGTTCAAAGGCGGGCCGGAGTGGCAGGCCGACCGGGTCGACCTCGATCCGGAGGAGAAATGCGCGGCGGTGCGCCGGCAGCTGGCCGCCGGGTCGGACGACGAGACGGGCAACTACAACGCCTTCTGGCGCGAGCGCGACTATCGGACTGGGCCGATATCGAAGGCACGCAACGTGCGTGCCAGCGTATTCACGGTAGTAGGAATGCAGGACCGGAACGTGCGAGCCGACCAGTTCTCCACCTGGTGGGCCGGATTGCCGCGCAACGTGCAGCGCAAGGTGTGGGTGACGCAGTACGGGCACCTCGACCCGTTCTATGCCCGCCGCGACGTGTGGGTCGACACCCTGCACCAGTGGTTCGACCACGAGTTGATGGGCGTGCCGAACGACGTCATGCGCCGGCCGCGCGTTGACGTACAGCTCGGCCCGGACCGCTGGATCACCCAGGCCGACTGGCCGACGCCGACGCGGACGGTGACCCTGCGACCGCGGCAGGACGGCTCACTGGGCCGCAAGCCATCGACCGGAACCGGCAGCTACCTCGACACCGCCCAGACCGAGGTGGCGATGGCCGGCGATCCTGCCACCACCAACGCCAACCGGCTTGCCTACCTGACCCCGCCGCTGAAGAGCCCGATACGGCTGTCCGGAACGCCGTCGGTGAGCCTGCGCCTCAAGCTGGACAAGCCGACCGCCAACCTGGGCGTTCTGCTCGTCGACTACGGCCAGGACACCCGCATCCACGGCGTCGATCCCGCCGGCGGGCAAGGTCTCAAGTTCATCGGCGGCGAGGACTGCGTCGGCGAGAGCACGGCCGATGACGACGGCTGCTACTTCAGGGCCGCCGACAACACGGTGACCGCCGGCTTCCAGGTGGTCACCCGCGCAATCCTGGATGCCCAGAACCACAAGTCGCTCAGCCGCCAGACACCTCTGACGCCGGGCAAGCCATACCAGATCACCTGGTCGATGCTGCCTCAGGATTACGAGTTCAAGGCGGGGCACCGGCTGGGCCTGGTGCTGACCGGGACCAACGACGACATCACCGACGCCGAATCCGGCACCGGGACCAAGGTCACCGTCGACCTGGCCGGCACTTCGGTCTCGCTGCCGCTGAAAGGCGAAGAACCCGATCGCGGTACATCGTTCACAGATGCGAAGGAGCACCCATGACAACCTCGAACCCGGCCAACGCGACCTGGACCGGCATGGTGCCGGTCGATGACACGGCGCTGGCCGTGACCGACACCGGCGGTCCCGGTGTCCCGGTGGTCTACCTTAACGGCCAGTTCGGCATCCAGCCGCAATGGCGTAGGGTCATCGCCGAACTGGGGACGGGGTGGCGGCACATCACCTACGACATGCGGGCTCGCGGCAAATCGCAGCGTTCGGCGGACTATTCATTCGAGACGAACGTCTGCGATGTCGATGCCGTTCTCGGGGCCAGGAGTGTGTACCGGCCGCTTCTGGTCGGCTGGTCCTACGGCGCGGCGGTCGCGGCGCACTGGGCCAGCCGGAATCCCGAGCGTAGCGTGGGCGCGGTCCTGGTTGACGGCGCGTACCCGCACGACTGGCTCGACGAGGCCATGGAACAGCGGATCCGCAAGCTGTTTCGACGGATGAGCTGGTTATGGCCGCTGCTGCGCCCCTTCGGTATGGCCCCGCGGATGACCGCCGACCAGCAGGCGAACAGCAACATCGAGCTCGGCGTGATCTCCCGCGAGCGCGCGCTCGGCCCCGTGCTGAACAACATCACTATGAGGAGTGAGACATGGCCCGAGTGACCGAGTCGCAGACCGGCGGACTTCGCCGCACTGAGACCTTCGTGGATGTCGCGGACGGCTATCGGCTCTGGGCGGAGATGGCCGGCGATCCGGAGCGTCCCGCCCTGTTGCTGGTGATGGGAGCCAACACAAGCGGGCTGGGCTGGCCCGACGAGTTGGTCGAGCTGCTGTCCCGGGACCACTTCGTCGTCCGCTACGACCACCGCGACACCGGACGCTCCACCCATGCCTTCCACGAGCGTCCCTACCCGATCCGTGCGCTGGCCGACGACGCGATCGCGGTCCTCGACGCGCTGCGGATCGCACGCGCTCACGTGGTCGGGATGTCGCTGGGCGGCACCCTGGTCCAGTTGCTCCTCCTCGACCACGCGGACCGGCTGATGAGCGCCACGATCTTCGGCTCCGCGCTGCTCGGCGGAGCGGCCCCCGATCCCGATATCTCCGACGACGACCTGCCCGGGCCCGACCCCCGGCTGCTCGCTCTGTGGGCGGAGCTCGGCCAAGAGCGCGACCCGGAGACGGAGCTGCGGTGGCGCGTCGAGCACTGGAGGGTCCTCAACGGCGACGTCCTGCTCTTCGACGACGAGGAGTTCGCCGATCTTGAACGTCGGATCGCCGCCCACAGCGGCACCTGGCACAGCCCCGCCGCCCATGCCCTGGCCGACCAGTCAGGCATGGAGCGTGGAGCCGAACTCGCGAACGTCTCTGTGCCCACCTTGGTGATCGACGCGCCGGAGGATCCCATCACCCCGCCCCCGCACGCCACCCGGCTGGCGCACGCCATCCCCAACGCCACTCTGGTCACAGTACGCGGCCTCGGCCACGCACTGCCCCTCGCGATCGTGTCGCCCCTCGCAGCAACGATCACCGCCCACACCCGTCGACGGCCCTGACCCGGGAGAACCGTCCGAGGCGCCGGTGCCGGGCCTTCATACGGCCGGGCGGGGCCTGGACGTTCACCGAGCGCCCTGCCAGACCTCGGTGTACGCGGTCGAGGCCACCACTTTCCCGCGCTCTGCCCGGCCAGGAGGACGGCGAGTTCGCGAGGCCGCTCGACGAGTTCGTGGCGGAGGTCTTCCGTTGCGGGCAGCAACAGCCACCTATATTCACCCGCCGACCACGTCCGCCGTTCGAATGTCCCACCCGAATCACCCCCTGGGGCTCTCGCACTGTCGTAGACGGGGTCGTCGCCGAAGATCTTCGCGGAGAACTCCTCACCGGGGTGATCGATGATGGCCTGGGCGTCCGCGCGGCTCATGGCCACGTCGATGCCGAGGTGGACGGCGATGTTCCCGTCGTCCTGCCGGCCGAGGCTGAAGCAGATCGTGTAGCCCATGCCGCCCGTGCACTTGTTCACGGGGGCGGGTCGGCCGACGCGGGGCCTGCCAGTGCGATGGCGGCCACGAGAACCGCCGAGGTGACGATGTCGGTCAGTTCTGACGCCACTCAGGTGGCCCGAGACCATGATCAATGTTCATCAGACGTGAACGCACTTGCCACCGTCTGGAGCTGGCGCAGTGCCGCTCGCAACGTTACCAGGCGTCGGGTGCTCGCTACGGCCGGATGGCCGTAGCGCACGGGATCTGCGGCATGAGTGGGCGCCTCGCCCACTCATGGTCGGCGTCGGTGGCTAGGAGGAAAAGGACCTCCAGTGGCCCTCGGAGACGACCTCGATGGTGCCGTCGGTCACCTTGATGGCCGTCTGGTCGTCGATGGCGTACGCCGGACCCGCGATGTCGGCGGCCCATCTCTCGGCGTCGGCCATGGTGTTTCCCGGCATGAGCTCGTGTCCCAGGTGCGGGAAGATCGAGAAGTCGACGACCCCTAGGGTGCGGTCGCTTCCGGTGGGCGGCGTCCATTCGACGAAGTAGTCACCGATCCGGGGGGTCATCACCATGCTTCCGGCGCTCACCCCCACCCAGACCGTCTCGGACAGCGATGGCAGCAGATCCGCCAGCCCGGACTGCCGCATCCAGTGGCACAGGTACGTCGCCTCGCCACCGTCCACCAAGAGGACGTCGGTCTCCTGGACCCAGGGGACCCAGCGGTCCTTGCCGATACTGGGCAGTGCGGTGAGCTCGAGGAGGCCCACCGACTTCCAGCCCAGGTCGCACATGGGTGCTGGGGTTTGTCCGGCGATGAAGCGCCAGGCTGAGGCCGGCGTGCACATGGGGTGGCCATACTCCGCCGTAGGGATGCAGAGGGCGCTGGAGTCGGCGATCGGCTTGCCCAGCAGATCGACCAGCGCATCGCGGATGCCCGCGTTCGTGACGCCTCCGGAGGTGAGAAGAAGCTTCAAGATGTCTCCCGATTCGAGTGCGATGGAGCGGTGTGACGTGTAGACGTGGGACCACCGCGAGACTCATCGCTGCTGGGAGCAAACGCCTGGTAGATCAGTCTCCAACCCTTCGCTCTCCAGGTCCTCACAGCCTGGACGGCGCTGGCGACAAGCTGCTTGACGGGCTGACAACCTCGATTTTACAGAGTATTGGGATGGCCGATACGGTTGATTCGGTCAAGATCTTTGCTCTTATGAGGTTGAAGCATGAAGAAGCTCACATCCGTTCTGCTCAGCTCCGCCGCCGCGACGGCCATGCTGCTGACACCGGCGACCGCAGGCTCCGCACAGGCAGGCACCGCACGGACGAGTACGGAGACCGCCAGTACGAAGGCCATCGCCGCGTCGGCTCAAGCCGGGGTCGAGCGCGACAGCATCAGTTGCTCCCGGCCCAGAGGCAAGTGGGCCAACTACTCGTGGGGTGAGGGCAACACGAGCGTGACCATCTACTTCAACAACCACTGCAGCCACAAGGTCAGCGCCAAGATCATGTTCGTGAGGAAGGGCTCGGTCGGCGACAAGGCGGCCAAGTACCGTTGCATGACGGTCAACGCCCACACCAAGGGCAAGAAGAAGTTCTACGCCGCTGCCTACAAGCCGTATTCCGTGACCCGCGTCGCGCGCTGCAGCTGAGCCGGCCGCCCGCGTCCAGCGGGGCATGACAGAGCCATGCTCACGGCGCCTTAGTCTACGCAATTTCGAACCTTGCACCTGCCACGCGCAGTTCAGAGGCCCTACGGGGCCTCTTCTGCGTTTCAGGGGCGGGCAGCTCTGAGCGGCTGTTCGTCGCTGATTCCGGCTGAACGCCTCGATCTACGACCAAGTGGCGGCCCTCTTGCTTCCGTTACCGGCGATTCACTCACGCTGGGTTGACCCTGGCGGCGCCGGCGGCTCCCGCCTCGCGTACTGCCTGGTGGGACTGGATGGGATGCGCCTCGGTCAATGGTTAGCTCTACGATCGGTACGGAGTGGTCGCGGCCGGGGGCGCACTTCATACGCCGTCGCATCAGCTTCTGCGCCAGGGCCTAAAGCAGTCAGTTGCGCCGGGTGCCAACTAGATCGGCCAACACTTCGATGTACATGTAATCGTCGTCCGACGTATCTTCGTTGCACAGCGCGATGATGAGGCCCTGCTCAACCAGGGCGCAGCCAACGCCGTCACTTTCGCTTTCTTCCAGGCCGCTGACCACGAACTGTGGGAAAAGGAAACAGAGCCACTGACTGGGCACACTCCCTGTACGGTGGTGCCGCGCTAAGATCGCGTCCCGTGCTTTCGGTTAATTTATGGCGGATTATCAGGATTGGATTAGTCGGTCTGGTCCTTGCGGCGGCTGTCGCGGGCCTAGTGCTCGGCGACGCCTGGCTTTGGGCGGCGGTCGAATGGTCGCCGCCGGCCTACGCGGAGTTCTACATGCGCGGCGGGTTCGACACCCCGACGACTGTGGTGCTGCTCGTGGCCGCCCTGGTGAAGGCCGCGCTCCTGTGGCTGATCCTGCGTGCCCCCGCACCCGGACCGCTGAACCGCCGGGCAAAGGCGCTGCGCCGGCTGCTGTATCTCGCGGTCGCGTACAGCCTCGTGCTGTGGTTCCCGATCGCGCTGCTCCCCGACGCGGTCAACATGGCATTCCAGCTCGCGTTGTGGACCGCGATCGACGTCCTCTACCTGCTCGTTATCCGCTGGCGGTCCCGCATGCTGCGGGCGGCGGCCGGAGCGATGTTCGCGGTCGAGTTGGCGGGGATGGCCAACGTACTGCTCGACGATCTCGACCTCCCCGAGCTTGGATCGGGCGGCGTCTTCGAACTGGGCTTGATGCTGAGCGGAGTGGCGGCGACCATCATCACGATTGTCGGGCAGCGGCGCGACGGCCGGTGGAGCCGCGGCACGCAGGTCGCCGGGTTGTTGTCGCTGGGTGTCTACACGCAGGCGATGCCGTTCAACGTACTCTCCGGCGGCAATATGGCGTTGCCGATCATGATGGACGCGGTGGGGCTCGTCAGCACCGTGTGGATCGCGGCGACCGCCCGTGAACTGCCCGCTGAGGACCGCCTGGCAGACCCTCCGGCCGCACGGCAGCGCGTGATCCGCGTCGCGGTGGCGGCCGTGACCGTACTGCCGATCATCGCACTGATCCAGCCGGAGCAGGCCGCGCACCTCACCTACACCGGCCGGTCGATGGGCTGCTACGACCGGCCGAGCGTCGGCGACCTGAAACCCGCGGAACGCGACGCCGCGTTCCTGTGCCGAGCGCGGAGCAGAGACGGCGGAGTCCCGCCCATGTTCCCTGACAGCGTGCCGGATCAGGCGATCCTCGCGTACGGGCGGGCTCTGTGCCGTACAGAGGACCGCGACGAGCAGAAGGCGATTCTGACGCGGGCCGGGAGCGCGCGGCCCGCCTGGGGCGTGGACCCGTGGGACCTCGTCTACGTGTGCCCGGAGATCGTCGGTGCGACAAATCCCGAGCTGCTGCGGTCGACCACGGAGACGGAGGCGGCGAACGCCGCCTACATCGCCGAGAAGAACGCGAAGTGCCGCGACCCGTGGCCTCGGACGAAGGGTGTCGTCCAGGGTACGGCCAACTACTTCCTGTTCGTCGACGGCGATCCCGGCTATCTGGTCCAAGATCCCAAAGACGCAGCGGCCCAGGAGACGGCGGAGCAGGCGATGGACAAGGTCTACGACGACGACAGCAACCTCATCGGGGTGGCCGGCAGCGCGGTGCTCATCGGGCACGTCGAAGACGTCTCTGACCTGTGCCTTACCGTGAAGGCCTTCCGCACCGCACCGCCGCAGCGGACGGCCGGGTGGGATCAGGTCAGCGAGGTGCCGATCGTCAGCCGCAGCGGCCGGCTCACTGTGCCGTATATGGGCGAGGGCGGAGAGGTGGGCGCGGGCGCCCCGATGCCGAACCTGGCGATCGCGGGGAAGGGCCGCTACCGGCTCCGTGTCTACGTGCGGGTCGACGATGCGGGGGAGGAGCAGCACCTGGTCGTCGTGTTCCCGGGTGCGTCGAAGAAGAGGCTTGAGCTGAAACCGTGAGCGGTGGCGGGGCGCACACTCTCCTCGGTCGGAGCTTCATGCCGCCTGACCGGGGCTGCTACCCGAACGAGCCGTCCTCGCGGTCGACGAACCGCACGCAGCCGTCATGCTCGAAACGCACCCGCCCGTCAAACGACGAGGCGGGGTTGGTGCAGGCCCCATAGTCCAAACCGAGCTGACCGCTCAACGCGATCCAGAAACGGCATCCTCCGCACTGGGAGTAGTACCACTCGTCCAGGTAATCGGCCTGGGCGGTGGAGCGATTCAACGAGGCACCCCATCGCGCATGGCACTGATCATTGTGATCTGGATCGTTACCCGTCCAAGGCTCACCAGCGGCCATTCTCGGTGCCTCCGTCTAAATCCGAGACCGTCAGCTCCGGCGATTGCCCGGGGGCTCGTATTCTTCCAGCTGCAATAGGGAGAGCGTTTCTACGGGCACCCTACCGAGCGAAGGGATCAGCGAGTTGACGCTGTCGACAGCCGACCTCACTGCATCGGATCATGAAGCCATGTCGGAACAGATCCCCGCCCACCTTGACGGCATCGGCCAGGGCTGGCATCCGCTGCTGCAACGCCTGCACGAGGAACTGCTGGCCGTAAGCCCCGGCTACAGCGTCCAACAGGTCAAGGAGAAGTACGGCACCTTACGCGTCTACCTCCTCACCGGCCTGTTGCGCCACCTGCACCAGGGGGGCGACAAGTGGCCCGAACCACATGAGGCGGAACGCTACAAGCGGGAGGACGACGCGGCGACACTCCTCGTACACGCCGCTGAACAGGAGTCGGCCAGGATCTGTGAGTACTGCGGTAATCCCGGCCAGGCCAGGAAACGCCCCTGGATCAAAACCCTGTGCGACGATTGCGACGCCTGTCGCTGAGACTGTGAGCGTTTTCGCGGCAGCCACCCCTGCCATTACGAGGGCTTCGTCAGGTCCAGCACGCCGACCGTCTGGCCCCCGCTCTTCTCACCTGTGAGCTGAAACCCGAGCTTCTGGTAGAAGCCTTCGGGGCTGCCCGCTCCCGGTTCCCACGTCACATACATCTGCGTGCCACCACGACGCCTGACTTCGCCCGCCACTGATTCGACGGCGAAGCGGCCGACTCCCTGCCCTTGTGCGTCGGGTGTGACGTTGAGGCGCCACAAGCCGGACCGGAAGTCGACTCCCTTGCCGTCCCAGTCGATATCGAAGAAGGCCATGAGGAAGCCGACCGGACGGTCGCCGTCGAGGATGAGGCGTGGCCAGGCCACGTTCGGGTGGACGTACGCCTCGGCCAGCGACTTCACCACAGGTGAGACGAAGTGTTCTTGTTCGGGGCGGACTTTCACGGCAATGGCCGTCTCAAAGTTGGCGGGGGTGATAGGCGCGAGGCGGAGGCTTTTAGGCATGCGAGAACCATATGAGTTGGTCACGCATGAAGAGTTAGGATTCGGGCCATGCCTCTAACGGTGATTGACGTGGACAGGTTCGAGCTGTCGAGGCCCCGTCTGGAGGCTATCGCCTACCGTCTCCTCGGCTCCGCTGACGAGGCAGAGGACGCCGTGCAGGAGACCTTCCTGCGCTGGCAGGCCGCCGACGTCGACCGCGTCGAGGTCCCCGAGGCTTGGCTGACGAAGGTGCTCACCAACCTGTGTCTCAACCAGCTCACCTCCGCGCGGGCGCGCCGCGAGACCTACGTGGGCCAATGGCTTCCCGAGCCGCTGCTCGCCGGGGACCGGATGCTCGGCCCGGCCGACACCGCCGAGCAGCGCGAATCGGTCTCGTACGCGGTCCTCACCCTCATGGAGCGCCTGTCCCCCAACGAACGGGCCGTGTACGTGCTGCGGGAGGCCTTCGACTACCCGCACCGGGAGATCGCCGAGATCCTCGACATCACCGAGGCGGCCAGCCAGCAGATCTTTCACCGCGCCAAGAAGCATGTCGCGTACGGCAAAGCCCGCACCGAGATCGACGAGGCCGCCGCCCGGCGGATCGTCGAGGAGTTCCTCGCGGCCGCCACCAGTGGTCAGACCGATGAGCTCGTACGCCTGCTCACCAAGGACGCCATCTCCATCGGCGACGGCGGAGGGAAGGTTCCGGCACGTACCAAGGCGTTCGAGGGAGCCGTCGCGGTCGCGAAGTTCGTGTGGGGCCTGTTCAAGCCCGCCGAGGCCAAGCGCGCCGTCGTCGGCGGCTCGCCCGAGATATACGCCTGGACCGCCAATGGCGAACCCGCCGTTGTGGCCGTCGTGGAAGGCCGGGTCGTCGCCATCATGTGCCTGGAGGTCACCGCCGAGGGCATCACCGCCTGCCGTACCCAGGCGAACCCCGACAAGCTCGAACGCGCGACCGAGCAATGGGCGGCGGCCGGCCACGGGGAGCCCCTGCTCGTGATGTGACGTGTCTCACAACGCGTTCCTGTCAGGAAACAGCGGGCCATCCGGTTCAAGTGGCACATCCGAACCGGACAGGAGCCTGAAATGCAGCATCGCGTCATCGTTCTCGGAGCCGGATACGCCGGAGCCAGCGCCGCCGGCCGCCTCGCCAAGCGGTTGCGCCGCGAGGACGTCGCCATCACCCTCGTCACCGCCGAGCCCGACTTCGTCGAACGCGTCCGCAATCACCAGCTTGCGACCGGCCAGGACCTCAGGCCCCGGCCGCTCAGCGAGATCTTCGCCGGCACCGGCGTCGAACTGAGGCTCGCGAAAGTCACCGGCGTCGACGTCGACCGCAAGACCGTCGCCATCACCGGTGCGAACGGTGCCGAAGAACTGGAGTACGACACCCTCGTGTACGCCCTCGGCAGCGACTGGAACAGCCAAGGCGTACTCGGGACCGCCGAGCACGCCTACCAGATCGCCAGCCGTACCGGAGCGCTCCGGCTACGCGAGCGCCTGGCGGGCCTCGACGCCGGGCAGGCCGTGGTGGTGGTCGGCGGCGGCCTCACCGGCGTGGAGGCCGCCACCGAGATCGCCGAGGCCCGCCCGGACCTCAACATCGCCCTGGCCGTCAGCGGCGGCCTCGGCGACTGGCTCTCACCCAAGGGGCGCGAGCACGTAAGGAAGGTCTTCGGCAAGCTCGGCATCACCGCGTACGAGCACGCCGCCATCAGCGGCGTCGAAGCCGACCACGTCACCACCGCCGACGGCAAGGTCATCCCCGCCGCGGTCACCGTATGGACCGCCGGTTTCGCGGTCCACCCGATCGCGAAGGCGACTTCCCTGGAGGTCTCCGGCACCGGCCAGATCGTGGTCGACCGGACCATGCGCTCGGTCTCACACCCCGATGTGTATGCCGTCGGCGACGCGGCCATGGCGATGGGCGCCGGAGACAAGCCGCTACGGATGTCGTGCGCCTCCGGCATCCCCACCGCCTGGCTGGCCGCCGACGCCATCGCGGCGCGCCTGAGCGGCCGGAAGGTCCCGAACAAGACGATCGGCTACTTCAACCTGTGCGTCTCACTGGGCCGCAAGGAGGGCCTGATCCAGTACGTCACGGCCGACGACCGTGCCAAGCAGGCGGTCCTGACCGGCCGACTGGCCGCCGCGTACAAGGAACTGGTCTGCAAGAGCGCCGCATGGAGCGTCGCCAACCCGACACTTGGGCTGCCGACCCGGCCCAACCGCGTTACGCGTGAGCAGACGCTGATGCGGGAGACCGCATGAACATCGTTGTGGACGACCTTTCCGGCCCGCGGTTCGGGCGGGTCGACGGCGGACGGCTGGAAGGTCGTCGGTTGATGTGGCATTTGGGCGCGTGCCCGTTGTCTGCCTCATGGGGCGCCGATCACGGTGGTGGCTTCGGCCTCGATGAGTTCCTGCAGCATGCGCTGCTCACCACGTTCCGCCCATGCCAGACGAGTACGTAGCACGCAAGTATCACAGCGGCCCCGTCGGCGCCTCCCAGGAGGATGCTCCGAACCAGGTCGTAGCCGCTCACCGCGGCGCGGTCGGTCACCGCTCCGGCGGCGGCACCGGCGATCGCGGCCACCGTGACCATGGCCAGCACCGCGCCGCGCACCCGGCCCGCCACCCCGGGCAGCCGTTCCGGCCGGACCGGGGTCCGCCGATACCAGAGCGCGAACCATCCGGCCAGGGCTACCAGACCACCTGCCGAACTGGCGTACATGAGCACGTTGAACACACGATGCGGGCCGACGACCGGTAGCCGCAGCACCTGCCAGTGCGCCACCGCGAACCCGCCGACCTGCGTGAACCCGTCCCAGACCAGGTGCGTGGCCATCCCGGCGACAAGCGCCGCCACCACCGTCACGGGCGCCGGTCGCGGCGCGACGGGCAGCCGGGCGCGCAGCCCGGCCGGGGCCAACGCGACCAGCGGCGCCCGGAGCACCTGGTGAAACAGCACCAGCAGCACCGCGCCCGACGGCACCCCCAGCAGCAGCACCCCCCACCATGCGTGCGTGCTCGCCGACGAGAACGGCAGCGGCAGGTAGTACGGCAGATCAGGTATCACCGCCCCGACCGCCAGCGCCGACGGCGGTAACCACCGCCGCACTGGCAGGATCGCGGCGACATGGCTCAGGGTGAACGGCACACGCCATTATCGGCACTCGCCGTCCGGACGGTGATCTATATCGATATCTCAGTGGATCATCGCCGCGCGCGCAGGACGCGGGGAGAGGCACCCAGCTCACGGCGGCACGCCTTGTTGAACGCCTGCAGGTCCGCGATCCCCACTGCCGCGGCGATCGCCGGGATCGCCAGCGTCGACTCGCGCAGCAAGTGCAGCGCCCGCGACAGCCGGCGGCGGCGGATGTAGGCGACCACCGTGTCACCGCTCTGGGCGCGAAACAGCCGGGTGAGGTGGTTGTGCGAAACCCCGGCGGCCCTGGCGACGTCCGGTACGGTCAGCGGTGCGGCCAGGTTCGCCTCGATGTACTCGATCGCCGCGGCCACCACGGCGGGCCGGCTGCCGACCACGGGCAGGCTTGCCACCCGCCAGAGCACCGACCACACCTCGGCCGATGCCCTGGCCGGGGTGCCGGGGACGGCCGCGATGGCCTGGCGCAGCGCGGCGCCGATGACCGGGGCCTGGTCGCCGGCGTCCCGCATGACCGTCACGGTGCGGCGCTCGTCCTCGCCGGGCAGGCGGAAGTGTGCGTACAGGTGCTCTGATCTGCCCCGATAGTGGTAGTGCACCTCGGCGCCAGGCGGGATCAGGCTCACGTGTCCCGGCTTGATGGCGTACGTGGTGTTGTCCAGGACGAGTTCGGCCGCGTAGCCGTACAGGTGGAGTTGCCACAGGTCGGGCAGCCGAAACACGTCGTGGAGACCGACGACGCCGTGCACGCCCACTCCCGCCCCGGCCACCACGGGCGGCTCGGAGAGCGCGATCGTCAGGTGACGCACAGCGCATGTCTACCCCAATGGGGGAAAATCAACCAGTAGATGAGGATTACAACCAACGACACGGCGAGTGTCCGATTCTAGCTTTGAGGCATGAGAACCACTTTGCTCACCTCCGCGCAGGTGGCCGGCTTCGTGGCCGCCGGTTACCTGCGGCTCGACGGAGTCGTCCCGGACGAGCTCAACGACCAGGCGATCGACGTACTGGAGGCGGGAATCCCGCGCCTGCCGTACGGGACCCCGATCGACAAGGCATTCCCCGAGGGGACGTTCGCGCGCCGCCTCATCGAGCTGCCCCAGGTCGCCGGGGCCTTGCACTCCCTTGTCGGGCCCGGCCCGACCGTCGATCACCATGCCGTGCACATCCGCGAGCCGTACAACGGACAGGCCCAGCCGCTGCACGCCGACGCCATCATCGACACCCGCGTGGACGCCTTCGACGTGCAGCTCATGTACTACCCCCGCGAGGTCACCGCGGACATGGGCGGCACCCTCGTGGTGCCCGGCAGCCACCTGCGCCGCGTCAACGAGAGCGACACCGGCCGCTACCAGAACCTGCTCGGCCAGACCCGGCTGACCTGCCCCGCCGGGACGGTGATGCTGCTGCACCACGGCATCTGGCACGGCGGCAGGCGCAACGACAGCGCGGTCCGGCGGTACATGTTCAAGATCCGGTTCAACCCCACCGTCCCGCAGGTGCTCCTGTGGGACACCTCCGACCTCGCCGACCCCGCCGTCCTCGACGAGCTGGGCAGGCGTTTCCCCTGGTACGAGCAGGCAACCGGCCGGCTGGAGTACCACAATCGGGCACTCCTGTGGCGCGCCATGACCGCGGATCCCTCGTTCGACATCGACTACTGGATCACGCGTGTGAACAACCGCCCCGGGAGGGTCGCATGAAGCAGCAGGTGCTCGTTCTCTACTTGGCCACCTCCGCCCTCGACGCGCAGGTGGTGGGATGGTCCCGCTACGACGGCACCGGGCGTACCGATCCGACGGCGGGCGACGGGGACGAACCGCCGTACGAGACGGGGGTGGACGCGCTGCGCGACGGCTGGCGGCTGTTCCAGGCGTCGCAGCTGATCCCGCCGTACCCAGGGCACGAATACGACACGTCGTTTCTCAAGCACGAGTTCTTCTTCGAGAAACTGTCATGATGGCCGCTTCCCGGCCGCCAGGGCGACTGAGGCCACGTAGATACGCGGACCTTCGCAGTCGTCGTCAGCGGTCGGGAAGCACCGGTCGCCACCTCCAGCGCCCGCTTGTGCATGTCGATGGGGCGGGCGGTGGAGGTCAAGCCGCAGCTTCCTCGATTGCACCGCCGACACTGTGATCGCCCTCATCCGGCGCGCCTGCTTTGCAGGAACGGTGGGTTAGGGTGACCCGCGTGAGCCCACGTGAGGTGGCAGTAGGCCGATTATCGAGCCTGGTCGCTCGTGCCCGATCGGCGGCACTTGTCGGGAAGATGGGTGGGCGCCCCGCACCACTCGTCGAAGTGGCCGCGCTGCTGCTCGTGATCCTGCTCTTCGCATGGCTTCATACCGCCGTCGGGAAGGACGTCGCAGCCGCCACCACCAACGCTCTGGCCGTGCAGTCCATAGAGCGGGCCGTTCATCTGGACATCGCGCTGAGGGCGAACCAGTGGCTGACCGAGCATCCGGCCCTCATCCAGCCGGCGGTGTACTACTACCGCCTGTACTACCTCGCGATCATCGGTGTGCTGGTGTGGGTCTTCGTCCGGCATGCCGAGGTCTACGTCAAGGTTCGGCGGACCCTCGTCGCGATGGTCGTTCTGGTGCTGCCCGTTTACTGGGCGCTGCCCATGTCGCCCCCACGGTTCGCCTTACCGGGTGTCGTCGACATCATCGCCGAGTACGACATCCTGGGCGGCCATGCCTCACGAGAGATCGCGAACGGCCAGAATCTGACAGCGATGCCCAGCATGCACGTGGGGTGGTCGTTGTGGTGCGCGTACGCCGTGTGGTGCGCGCTGCGGGCCTCCCATCCGCGATGGGCGTTGCTGCCGTGGATCTTTCCGCTGGGTATGACGGCAGTCGTGCTCGTCACGGGGAACCACTATGTGCTCGACATCGTCGGAAGCGTCGTGTTGCTGCTCGTCTCCATCGCTGTCGTAGCAGCGTGGAGCCACCTTGCCGAGCGCCGTCGTACGCGGCAGTGATGGAAGCTCGGCACTCGCTTGAGCCGGCCGGGACTGGAGTGAACACGTAGCGGTATGAACGACGCCGAGGTCAGCGTCCGGTGAGGCCGTCGAGCATCAGGTTGAGGGTGAACTCGAACCGCTCGTGACCGGTGCCGGCGGTCAGTTCGGCCGCGTGCCGCCTGGTGTTGGGGAATCGGTCCTCGGGGAGGGCGGCGAAGCGGTTCAGCAGTTCGTCGCGGGATAGAACCCACTCGTCGTCGGCGCCTTCCCCGTTGGCTCCGGTGTCGCTCTGCCGTGTGGTGCGCAGGGAGGCTTCCAGACTGTAGGCGTTGACGTACAGGGTCAGGGCGTCGCTGGCCCAGGCTGCGGTCTGCGGCTGCACGCCGCCGGCGAGGATGATCGAAAACATCCCCTCGCCGACGCGCAGGGTTTCCAGGTTCGTCGGTACGACGGCCAGCGCGGCGCGGGAGATGCCGGGATATTTCTGGTATTGGTCGCGCATCTGCGTGCACACACCGATGATCTGTTCCCGCCAGGTGGCCGGGTCGGGCTCGGGGAGGACCAGTGCGGCGCTGAGGCGGCCGATGAGCAGGTCGTCCAGGTCGGTCTTGTTGACCACGTGGAAGTACAGCGACGCGGGCCCGGTCTTGAGAGCGGTGGCCACACGCCGCATGGTCAGCGCTTCGTACCCCTCGGCCGCCACGATGCCCAGCGCCGTGTCGACGATCAGGTCGACGGTGATCGGCTGCTTGCGACGGGCGGGCGCGGCAGTGCGGGCGGCGGTGTCCTGATCGGTGGGCTGCTGATGCCGGGCCGCGCGCCGCTGCTCGGGAGTGGACCTCATGGGCTCACCTTACCAGCGAATAGAACACCTTTCCATTTGAATGGAGCAGTGTTCTATAGTAGAACAGTGTTCCATGAGCATAGATGAACGTACCCCACCCGTGACGACGCTGAGCCTGCGGCACGCGTGGGCCGTCCTGGCCGTCGTCTTCATCGCCGACGTCATGGACCTGATCGACTCCAGCGTCGCCAATCTGGCCGGGCCCTCCATCCGCGCCGACCTCGGCGGCGGCCCGGTCACCCTGCAATGGGTGCTCACCGGCTACACCGCGGCCTTCGCCCTCGGCCTGGTCACCTCCGGGCGGCTGGGCGACCTGCTCGGCCGCCGTCGGTTGTTCCTGATCGGCATGACCGGCTTCACCCTGGCCTCGCTGGCCTGCGGTCTGGCCCCGAGTGTGGCGTTCCTGATCGTCGCCCGCATCCTGCAGGGCCTGTTCGGATCCGTCATGATCCCGCAGGGCCTGGCCCTGGTGAAGGTCGTCTTCCCGCCCGAGCACCTACGCAAGGCCCTGATCCCGTTCGGCCCGATGATGGGCCTGGCCACCGTGGCCGGGCCGATTTTGGCGGGCTGGCTGCTGCATATGGACCTGTTCGGCAGTCAGTGGCGGTCCATCTTCCTGATCAACGTCCCGATCGGCGTCATCGCCGCTGTGCTCGGCTGGCGTGTCCTGCCCCGTCGTGGTGGCGAGGACGCCACCGTCCGCCTCGACCTCACCGGTGTCGCCCTGCTCACCGCCGCCTCGGCCCTGCTCATCATTCCGCTCGTCCAAGGCCGCGAGCTCGGCTGGCCCGCATGGACGTACGCCATGATGATCGCCGCCGCCGTCGCCCTGGCGCTGTTCGTCGTCTCCGAACGCCGCAGCCGGCACCCGCTCATCACGCCCTCGCTGTTCCGCAAGCGCAGCTTCGTCGTCGGCCTGGTGATCACCGGCGGGTTCTTCGCCTCACTGGGCGGCTTCACCCTGGTCATCAACCTGCTGCTCCAGCTTGGCATGCGCTGGACTCCCATCCACGCCGGGCTCACCCTGATCCCCTGGGCCCTCGGCACGGCCATCGCCGTCGGCCTGGCCGGCGCCTTCCTCGCCGAGAAACTCGGCCGGGCAACCCTGCAGATCGGACTCGCCCTCGCCGTTGCCGGACTGCTCGCCCTGTGGTGGACCGTCGCGCACTTCGGCACCGCGATCACCTCATGGAACCTGGCCCCGGCACTGCTGATCACCGGCTTCGGCTCCGGCCTGATCTTCGTCCCGCTGGTCGACTACATCCTCGGCGACGCCACCCCCGAAGAGGCCGGCACTGGCGCGGGCATGCTCAACGCGGTCCAGCAGTTCGCCGGAGCCCTCGGCGTCGCCGCACTCGGCACGGTCTTCTTCGCCCGCGCCGGCCACCCCACCACCAACTCCTACACCGCCGCCGCCGAACTCGTCTTCGCCATCGCGGCCGCCCTCTACTTCCTCACCCTGCTCCTGGTCAGCCTGCTCCCCAAACACGCCCAACAAGCCCAACAAGCCCACGGCTGAGCCACGCAACCCGTCGGCTGGACGCCCCTCACCGTGCGCGAGCGCGAGGTGCTCATCGAGGTCGGGCTGGTCGATTGACCCAGGGCTTGGCTTGTCGAAGAAGTAAGTGCCGGTCATAGGACTGGTCGAGGCTGAGTCAGCCCTGTTGAGCCCTCTCTGGCTCTCCTGCGTCCGGTGGCTATAACGGAGCGGCATTGATCTTCGTCGTGACGCCCCGGGGGACAACGTGATGACCCACGTAGGACGAATGGCCGCCGGTGTGGGCCTGCTCGCCGCCCTGTGCGTGCCGGGGCAGGCGGTCGCCGATCCCGAACCGCCCCCAGCAGGGGCGGCGCCGCCGGTGATGGACCTGGTGCTGGACGGCGATTCGCTCTCTCTGCACGACTCCTTCGCGATCCTCGAAGGCCGTCCCGTCGTCGTGCGGCTCGCGGCGGACGCGTGGGCCCACATGAACGAGACGCGAACCGGAGCGCTGGCCGCCCTGGACGACCAGCGGGTGTACGGGTGGAACCAGGCGCTCGGACCGCTGAAGGACCGTCCGCTGACGGCCGAGCAGGCGGAGCAGTTCCAGCGCAACGTGCTGCGCTCCCACGCCGCGGGCGTCGGGGAGCCGCTGCCCGACAACGTGGTGAAGCTGGCCATGATCCTCAAGGCGAACCAGCTGGCCAGAGGAACGGTCGGCGTGCGCCCCGAGGTGCCCCAGCGGCTGCTGGCCATGGTCAACGCCGGGGTGGTGCCGCGAATGCCGCAAATCGGCTCGCTGGGCACCGGAGACCTGCAGCCGCAGGCGGCGGCGGGACTGGCGGCGATAGGCGAGGACGCGCCGGTGCGCTACCGGGGTGAGGAGGGACCCGCCTCCGAGCTGCTGCCGAAGGCCGGGCTGCCCGGCGACTTCACCTTGCAGGCCGGGGAAGCGCTGCCGATCATCAGCGGCAGCACGGTCCTGGCCGCCACGCTGATGGACGCCGTACACCGGGCCACCGTACTCGCCGACCAGGCAGAGGGCGCCTTCGCCCTGTTCATGGAGGCGACCAGGGCCGAGCAGGGATCGCTGGACGCGCGTACCCACAAAGAACGCCGCATCCCCGAGCAGAACGCGATCGCGGCGCGTCTGCGCGCGATGGTGGCGGGCTCGGGCTGGATGACGGAAGAGGGCCGACGGCGCCTCGATCCGGCGGACTACCACCCGCGGGTCCAGGACGCGGTGTCGGTGCGGGCGGCGCCGCACATCATGGCCGGGCTGCGGCAGGTTCTCGCCGACACGCGCCGGGCCCTGATACGGGAGGCCAACGCTTCAACCTCCAACCCGCTGATCTTCAAGCGCGATCAAGGGCCGGGGTACGAGTTCGTGATGGGCGGCAACTGGGACGGCTCCGTCATGGGGCATCTCGCCGACGCCGTGAACGCGGAGATCACCGACATCGGGGTGCTGTCGCAGGAACTGTCGGGGCGGTTGCTGTCCCCCAGGTGGAGCTACGGCCTGCCGGCCAATCTCGCCGGCGGGACGGTCGGCCTGAACTCCGGAATGGTGCAGGTGCAGACGGTGGCCGCCGCGCTGATCCCGGAGATGCAGGCCAGGGCCACACCCGCGGGCACCCTGTCCCGGCCGGTCAAGGATGGGCAGGAGGACCACAACACGATGGCGATGGCCTCGGTCCGGCACCTGCACGAGAACCTCGACCGGCTGGAAATCGTCCTGGCGGTCCAGTACCTGATGTCCGCTCAGGGAATCGACCTCATCGCGCAGCAGATGTCCGGCCTGCCGCTCGGCGCCGGCACGCGGACCCTGTTTGCGGAGCTCAGGGAGTACATCACGCCCCTGGGCGATGACCGCTATCTCACTCCTGACTTGGAGCGGGCCATCTGGCTGGTGCACAACCAGCACCTGGTGCCGTACGTCGTGGGGTGATGCGAGTGGCGTGCCTGTCCGTCTCGCGGCGCGGGTGGCCAGGATGCGTCCGCGACCATAGGCAGCAGAGCTTGACGATCTGGTCGATGTCGCTCGGCCACCGCGCGATCACCTCACCCGTGTGCAGCGGCGTCGGCTCGCGATCCGGCCGCATCCGGTAGAAGCGATGGGAAGATTTTAAAAGGGTTATTCCGCTACTGGACAAATCCCGCTCGCTATGGCCATGCGCCGATGAGCATGGAGACATCTATCTCATTGTGCGGAGCGCCATTTTATGGCCTCCCCATCGCTAGCCCCTCTGACCTGGGACGCGACATCTCGGAAGCGGTTTTTTCGGCTTTTCGAGCGCCTGTGGCAGGCCATTAGGGTGCACATTCATGGAATCGACTTTTCAATCGGCCGAAGAACTCGCGGCCGCCATGCGTGCCGGTGAAGTGACCTCGGCGGAACTGACCGACGAGGCGATCGCCCGCATCGAGCGGGACGACAAGGTGATCAACGCGATCTGTGCGCAAGTGTCCGTTGCGGGCGATCACTTCCAGCGGGCCGTAGCTGCCAGGGGTGCAGGTCGGTGCGCCAGAACCGCTGGTCGCCCAGGTCGGCGAAGCAGGCGCGAACCAGCGGCCGAGCATGGAGAAGATCCCGCACACCATTGACCGCGTTCAACAGCGTGAGACCAGTCATTAACTGCTTTAGGAGGGATTTGCGTGAAAGCGTTGCTCACCCTGACCTGCGCAGGTCAGTTCATGGTGCTGCTCGACAACACGATCGTCGGCGCCGCCTTGCCCGACATGCAGCAGCGGCTCCACACCGGGCTGACCGGCCTGCAGTGGATCGTCGACGCCTACGTGCTGCTGGTGGCCATGCTGCTGCTGTCGGGCGGCGTCTTCGCCGACCGGTTCGGCCGCAGGCGGGTGTTCCTGGCCGGGGTGGTGGTGTTCACGGCCGCGTCGGTGGTGTGTTCGCTCGCGCCTTCGATCGGCTGGCTGATCGCCGGGCGGGTGCTGCAGGGCGTTGGGGCCGCGGCGCTGAGCCCCGCCTCGCTGGCGTTGCTCGCCGCCGCGTATCCCGCTCCGAGGGAGCGCGTCAGAGCGATCGGGTTGTGGGCCGGGTTCAGCGGCATCGGCCTGGCCGCCGGGCCGCTGGCGGGCGGGATCCTGGTGGAGGCCTTCGGCTGGCCCGCCATCTTCCTGGTCAACGTGCCCATCGGGGCGGTCCTGCTGCTGGCCGGGCTGCGCGTGCTGGGGGAGTCCCGCAACCCGAGCGCGCCGCCGATCGACATCCCCGGCACGGTCCTGTCCGTCGCGGGCGTGGGCGCTGTGACCTACGGCCTGATCGAGGGCGGTTCCCGTGGCTGGACCTCGCCGGTGATCCTTGGCGGCTTCGCCGCCGGGCTGGTGCTCCTGGCCGCGTTCGTCGTGGTCGAGGGCCGTGTGTCAACGCCGATGCTGCCGCTGCGGCTGTTCCGTCAGCGGCTGTTCACGGTGTCCAACACGGCGATGGTCGTAGTCGGGTTCGCGCTGATGGGGTCGTCGTTCTTCTTCTCCCAGTTCTTCGTCTACGTCCAGGGCACTTCGATCCTGGTCGCCGGGCTGCGGACCCTGCCCGTCTCGCTGGCCATGGTGATCGTCAGCCCGTATGCGGGCCGGTTCGCGGCCAGGTACGGCTTCCGCGTCGTCGTCGCCGTCGGCCTGGCGCTGGCCGGGCTGGGGCTGCTGGCGCTGGGCTTCGTTCACGCCGATACCGGCTACGGGAACGTGTGGTGGCGGCTGGCGGTCGTCGGCATCGGGTTCGCTCTCACCATGTCGCCGCTGACCGGGGCCGCCATCCAGGCGGTCAGCCCGCAGGAGGGCGGCCTCGCCTCGGGCGTCAGCAGCACCACCCGGCAGATCGGCGCGGTGCTCGGCGTGGCGGTGCTCGGGGCGATCGTCCACACCCGGGAGTCCGGCGGCGCCTCCTTCGAATCCGGCCTCAACAGTGCCTTCCTCGTGGCGGGTGCCGTGACGCTGGCCTGCGCCGTGTTCACCGGCCTGTGGCTGACCGCGGCCCGGACGCCGCGGGCTATCCCGGGCGGCGCCCCCATGCCGAGATCAGCGGCGCGAGGGTGAGGTCGAGCTCGTCGGACGGCGGTATGTACGAACCGTCCCTCTCCTTCAGTCTTCACCGGCAAGGGACGCGAGAACAAGACTGTTTCTAGTTGCTCCATCTTGTGAGACTGACGGGCATGACCAACCTGAACGAATATGACTTTGCTGATCTCGTCCGTCGGCTCGCGCATGTCCGCTGGATCGCCGGAGGTGCCGGCGCGGGCAAGAGCACCCTCAGCCAGGTCTTGGCCGAACGCTATGACGTGGTCGTTTATGACGGCGATCTGGCCGAACGTCACTACATCCATCGGTGTTCCCCGCAGCGACATCCGTACATGTGCGCGCTGCTGCAAACACCCCGGGAACAGAGATGGACGGGCCGCACGCCGGAAGAGATCTTCCAGAGCATGCCCAGTCTGCACGGCGAGACAATCGGACTCGTCATCGAAGACCTGCTCACCCTGCCAACCGACCGACCCGTTCTGGTTGACGATTTCCGTACCTTGCCCGAACACGTCGCACCATTGCTGAAGTGGCGCGAGCAAGCTGTATTTCTGCGGCCAACGCCCGAATTCCGGCGTCACGCATTGGGCGCCCGATTCGCTGACCCAGCCCGAGCGCGAGCCAACTGGGGAAACTGCGACCACGCCGAGGCGATGGTGAATCGGCTGGGCCGCGACGAGCTCTGGGACGACGAGGTGCGACGTCAGGCTCTCAAGCAGGATTTGCCGGTGCTGGATGTCGACGGCTCTCGAGGCATCGCTGAGTTGGCCGACGATCTGGCCGCGAGGTTTCTCCTGGCCCGGAACTGACTGTGCACGTTCGGCTGGTCTTCTGGGAGACACCTGAACGGACGATAGGGCAGACCTGAACGGTCGCCGACGGCGCGGTTGGTCCCGCGTCCCGTGGCGCCCGCGATCGGCGTCATCCGTAAGATCACCGAGGCCCAGGAGGAACACCTCTCGGCGGCCGCCGTTGGCATGACCTACGGCGACATGCCTCCTGGCGGAATGCCTCCCGGTGGCGTGGCGCCTGGTGCTCCGGGCGGTGGCTACCCGGGGTACTGACGGTCGTGCCGAAGGCCGGTCGGTTGGTCTCCAAACAGGCGGCGCTCAGCTCCGGGTGCGAGGGCCTGTCCGCTTGTGGCCACTCGGCCATTCTGGGGTGGACGGGCGGGGATGTGGCACTGATGCTGGTGCACAGTACCGTCATGATCATCGGCCGACTGGGAGAGCCGTATGAAGACCCGTACCTGGACTCGCCGTGCCGCCGCTTTGACCGTCGGCCTGGCCGCCGTGCTGGCGCTGGGCATCACTCCCGCGCATGCGGATACCGTGATCCGCAAGCCGCAACAGCCATCACCGCAAGCGGCCATGGTGCTGTCCACCCAGGGCACACATTGAGTACGAGGTACTCAGGCCATGCTGGCCCCACCTCGGCACGCTGGGTCACATGAAGTCACACATCCTTCGCACGGCAGCCGTCATCACTCCCCTCCTCGCCCTCGGCGCGACCACCGCCACCCCGGCATCCGCCGCGCCGTCGTCCACGGCCGTCTGGGCCGCGTCGAACGTCCAGCTAGTGAACTGGCAGACCGGCAAATGCCTGACCATCGCCGGCGGCGTCAGCACCGAGAACAACATCGTCGCCCTCCAGTACACCTGCGACACCCACCCCTCTCGCTTCTGGGAAATCCGCGACTACTACGGCTGAGCCCCCACGAAGACTGCGGCAGGGGAAAACCAGTACAGCGGGAGGGATTACCGTCGCCCTAAGCCGAGAATTTCGACCTCGTGACCGCAATGGCCGCCCAGCGCAGGGTGGCGGCACGAGAAGAGGGACTCGACCATGCCTAAGTACATGATCCAGGCGACCTACACCGCGGATGGCCTCAAAGGAGTGTTGCGAGATGGCGGCACCGGACGCCGGCAAGCGGTGGAGCGCATGGCGGAAAGCGTCGGCGGGCGGGTCGAGCAGATGTATTTCGCGTTCGGCGAGACAGACACGTATGTGATCGTCGAGCTGCCGAGCAACGCGGCTTCGGCCGCTGTGGGGCTCACGATATCGGCGACCGGGGCGGTACGAACGAAGACGGCTGTCCTGCTGACGCCAGAAGAGATCGACGATGCCGCGCGGATGGAGGTGGCATACCGGGCTCCTGGCGCCTGACAGATCTCTCCAGGCCTGGGGAGCGGGCATCAGTAGGACGGTCCTAGAGGCCCGTCACCAGCGGAAACGTGGTGACGGGCTTATCGCGTTGCAGGCGCTTTGTTGCTGACTCGTTACAGAGCCATGTCTTGCCGTCTCCACGATGCTTGCTGTTAGCGTGGTTACGCGCGTTGGTTACGCGAGTAATCAGATCTGCTGAGCCTTCCGTGAGCGTCGCAAGCGGATGTTCCAGGGGTCATCTGCTGGAAGGACCGGTACGTGTGCGACCGGGACTTCGACTGACCCGCCCTGCGGCATGCCGCTCGTACGACGGATGGACGTTCCATGAACGAAAAGATCAATATCCAGGACCTCTCCCTGGAAGAGAAGGCCGCACTGCTCTCCGGCCGCAACGCGTGGGAGACAGCGAGCATCGAGCGCCTGCGGATCGCGTCGGTGGTGCTGACCGACGGCCCGCACGGCGTACGGAATCTCGCCGCGGATGTTCGGCAGGCCGGATTCGGCGTGGCTGAGCCCGCGACGTGCTTTCCCACGGCGGCGGCGCTCGGCTCTTCCTGGGACGCCGACCTGCTCACCCGGGTGGGCGAGGCGCTCGGGGCCGAGAGCCGGGCCGCGGGAGTCGCGGTCCTGCTGGGGCCGGGCGTCAACATCAAGAGATCGCCTCTGTGCGGACGCAACTTCGAATACCTGTCGGAGGATCCCCTGGTCACCGGCCGGCTCGGGGCGGCGCTGGTGAGCGGTGTCCAGAGCAAGGGCGTGGGCGCCTCGGTCAAGCACTTCGCGGCGAACAACCAAGAGACCGACCGGATGCGGGTCAGCGCGGAGGCCGACGAACGTACGCTGCGGGAGATCCCAGGTGGGCCGCTGCTGAGTCGGCCGTTCTCCTGAAGAATGACGGCTCGATACTCCCGCTGGACGCTTCTGGGAGCATCGTGGTGATCGGTGAGCTCGCGCGTACGCCGAGGTTTCAGGGCGCGGGATGTCCCCAGGTCAATCCCGTCAGGGTCGACAACGCCCTGGAGGCTCTGGAGCTGCTGTTCGAGCCCGGCTACCTGCTGTCCGGCAAGCCGGATGCCACTCTGCTTGACGCGGCGGTGGCGGCGGCCGCGGCGGCAGAGGTCGTCGTGGTGTTCCTGGGCCTGCCGGAGGGGGAGGAGTCCGAGGGGCTCGATCGTCGGCACCTCGATCTGCCCGCCGTCCAGCTCGACCTGCTCAAGGCCATCGCCGAGGCCAACCAGAACGTGGTGGTGGTCCTGGCCAACGGTGGCGTGGTCGAGGTCGCGTCCTGGCAGCATCACGCCAAGGCCGTCCTGGAGGGCTGGCTGGCCGGTCAGGCCGGTGGCGGCGCGCTCGCCGACCTGCTGTTCGGCCGCGCCAATCCCTGTGGCCGGCTGGCGGAGACGGTCCCGCTGCGTCTGCAGGACACCCCCGCCTACCTCGACTACCCAGGGTCTAACTACGGCGAGCGCTTGTACGTCGGCTACCGCTACTACGACGCCAAGGACATGCCGGTCGCCTATCCGTTCGGGCACGGCCTGTCGTACACCACCTTCGCCTACTCCGACCTGCGCACTGAGGTGGACGGCGACACCGTGCGCGTACGGCTCACCCTGACCAACACCGGCCCGGTCACGGGGCATCGCGCCCCTCATCGCGCCGATCTTCCTGGCGATCGGCGCCACCGGCGGGGAGAAGAACTACGCCCTGCTGTACTTCATCGCGGCCGCGTTCACCGTGGCCGGTGGCCTGGTCGTCCTGCTGCGCGTCAAGTCCGTTCGCTAATCAAGGAGTACGCGTGATCCGCACGTCCTTCAACGACAACTGGCAGGTACGGCCGAAGACCAACCCCTTCGCCGAACTGTCCGGTCAAACGGTGCCGTATCGGGAGGTGACGCTGCCGCACGATGCCATGATCGAGCAGGTGCGGGTGCCCTCTGAGGAGGGCGGTGCGGGCGGGTATTTCCCGGGTGGGGAGTACGAGTACCGCAAGACGTTCTTCGTGCCCGAGGAACATCGGGGCAAGCGGGTGGTCATCGAGTTCGAGGGTGTCTACCGCGATGCGGTCGTGTTCATCAACGGCGATTACGCCGGGCAGCGGCCCTACGGTTACTCGCTCTTCCGTATTGATGCCGATCGGTTCCTGCGGTTCGGGCAGGACAACGAGATCCGTGTCGAGGCCCGTGCTCACCAGGATTCGCGTTGGTACAGCGGTGCCGGGATCTATCGGGACACCTGGCTGCTGGTCGGCGAGGTGGTCCGGATCGCACCCGACGGCGTCCGCGTGGCCACGCCGGACATCGATGCTGAGCGGGCGGTGGTCGAGGTCGCCACGACCGTGGTCAACGACTCCATCGAGATTCGCACGGCTGATCTTCTTATCGAACTGCGTGACGTCGCCGGGGCCGTGGTGGCGACCGGCGCCGGCAAGATCACGGTGCTGCCTGGCGAGTCTGCGATAGCCCGGCAGCGGCTCTACGTGCGGGATCCCGCCCTGTGGAGCGTCGCCGAGCCTGCCCTGTACACGTGCGACGTGACGCTGGTCGGTCTCGACTCCGAGCGGGTCACGTTCGGCATCCGGTCGCTGCGCCTCGATCCCGTGCACGGCCTGCGTCTCAACGGTGAGAGCGTCAAGCTGCGCGGCGCCTGCGTGCACCACGACAACGGTGTGCTGGGCGCGGCCACTCACGCCCGCGCCGAGGAACGCCGCGTACAGATCTTGAAAGAGGCCGGGTTCAACGCGATCCGCATGTCCCACCACCCGATGAGCAAGGCCATGCTGGACGCCTGCGATCGGCTCGGCATGCTGGTCGTGGACGAGGCGTTCGACGTGTGGACCTCGGCCAAGAGCCCGTACGACTACAGCCTGAGCTTCCCCGAGTGGTGGGCACGCGACATCGAGGCGATGGTCGCCAAGGACTACAACCATCCCAGCGTGATCATGTACTCGATCGGCAACGAGATCCCCGAGACCGGCACCCCCTCCGGCGCCGCCTGGGGCCGCAAGCTCGCCGAGAAGGTCCGCGCCCCGGACGGCACCCGTTACGTCACCAACGCGATCAACAACATGCTGGCCGTGATGTCCGAACTGGCCTCCCTGAGAGAGCAGGCGGCGGGCATCAACACCCTGATGGCCGACGCCGGGGACATGATGAACGCCGTCGCCGTCTCCGACGTGGTCACCGAGCGCACCGCCGAGTCCTACAGCGTGCTCGACGTCGCCGGCATGAACTACTCCGACAGCCGCTACGCCCTCGACCGCGAGAGGTTCCCGGACCGGATCATTCTGGGCACCGAGACCTTCCCCACCCGCATCGACCGCAACTGGGCCCTGGTCCAGCAGTACAGCACGGTGATCGGCGACTTCACCTGGACCGGCTGGGACTACCTGGGCGAGGTCGGCATCGGCCGCCCCCAGTACGGCTCGACGCCCACGCACGTGGCGCCGTACCCGTACCTGCTGGCCGGCTGCGGCGACATCGACATCACCGGCCACCGCCGCCCCGCCTCCTACTACCGCGAGATCGTCTTCGGCCTGCGCACCCGGCCCTACCTGGCGGTGTGGCGGCCCGAACACCACGGCCAGACCTTCATCGGCAGCCCCTGGGCCTGGAGCGACACCCTGCCCAGCTGGACCTGGCCCGGCCACGAGGGCGCACCCGTCACGGTCGAGGTCTACGCCGATGCTGATGAGGTGGAAGTCCTCCTCAACGGCCGCTCCCTGGGACGCCGCCGCATCGGGCTCCTCCTCAGACCCGAGGCAGGCACACCGGGAGAGACCGACCCCGCCGTACTCACCGACCCGCGTCAGCGCCTCGACCTGTGGACCGGCACCCTCACCAGCGTCTTCACCTACGCCGGACACCAGGTCCGCGTCACGACCGTCGCCGACCCGCACCACGCCCCTGTCCATCCTCGACACCGCCCGGGAGACCGCCCGCCGCCAGCACTACGAGGGGGTCCGCTGGCCCAAGCACGTCGGCCCGGACGGCCGCGAGAGCCCGTCCGACATCGGCTCCCTGCTCATCTGGCAGCAGCCACACCTCCTCTACCTCCTCGAACTGCTCCACCGCACCCGCGAAGAGGACCTGCTGACCCGCTTCGCCGGCCTGGTCGAGGAGACGGCGGCTTTCATGGCCTCGTTCGTCGAGGAACGCGACGGCGTCTACCACCTGCCCGCCCCCGTCATGCCGGCCCAGGAGTTCTACGACGCGAAGACCACCGAGGACCCCACTTTCGAGCTCGCCTACTGGTGGTGGGGCCTGGAGATCGCCCAGCGCTGGCGCGAACGGCGCGGCCTCAAGCGACACCAGCACTGGCAGTACATCCAGGACAACCTGGCCCGGCCCCACCAGCGCGACGGCATCTACTCCGCCATCGCCACCGGGCCCTACCTGCGCCGCGACGACCACCCCTCGATGTTGTGCGCCCTCGGCGTCGTCCCCGAGACCCCGCTCATCGACCCCGCCGTCATGGAGGCCACCCTCCTCGACGTCCGCGATCACTGGGACTGGAACAGCGCCTGGGGCTGGGACTTTCCCGTCATGGCCATGACCGCCACCCGCCTCGGCCGCCCCGACCTGGCCGTGGACGCCCTCCTCACCGACACCGCCAAGAACACCTACCTGGCCACCGGACACAGCCCGCAGATCGGCAGCATCCTGCCCCTCTACCTACCGGCCAACGGGGCTCTCCTCACCGCTGTCTCTCTCATGGTCGCCGGGTGGGAGAGCGCGGACAGCGACGAGTGTCCGGGCTTCCCCAGCGACGGGAGCTGGGCCGTCCAGCACGAGGGCTTCCAAGCATGGCCCTAGGTGGATGAGCGTTGGACGACGTGCGGATGGGTCGAGGCATCGATGTGGCTGGGGGCCTGGCCCGCGCCGGCGAGGCTGGTGACGATCGTCGCGGCGCGGTGTCGTGCCACGTCGTGCAGGTCCCAGCAGACGGTGGTGAGCGGCGGGGCCGCCAGGCGTGCCGTGGGAATGTCGTCGGCTCCGACGACGGCCATGTCGGTGGGGATGGCGAGGCCGTGGTCGTGCAGGCCCGCGAGCACGGCGAGCGCGGTCTCGTCGTTGAAGGCGCAGACGCCGGTCACCGCCTGTTCGCGCCAGCCGGTGATGGCCTGCGCCGCGCTGGCGATCTCCAGGTGTACGGTCAGCGCCACGGGCGGTTCGAGCCCGGCCTGCGCGCACGCGTCGGTGGCGCCTTGCCGGCGTTCGTCGGCCATCTGCCGGAAGGCGGGGTGGCCGGGCAGGGCATAGCCGAGGCGTCGATGGCCCCGGCTGATGAGGTGCTCGGCCTGCAGGCGGCCCAGGTGCCGCATGGGCGAGGCGTCCTCGGGTTCGGAGGGGAGTACGAGATCGGCGCCGGCACGGTGCAGAGCCTGGACGGTGTCCTGGTCGAAGGAGGAGAAGCCGACGACCACGGAGGCGTCGACGGCCGCGCACACATCGGGCAGTGACCGGCCGTGTGCCGCGGCGAGGTGGGTGACCAGCGTCAGGCCGTAGGCCGCCAGCGCGGTGGCCAGCTCTTCGACGAAGCGGCTGATGCCCGCCCCGATGGGCAGGTCGGGGATGGCCAGGAGCACGACGTCGCTGCGGCCGGCCGCCAGGGAACGGGCGGAGGCGTGCGGACGGTAATCCAGCTCGCGGGCGGCCTCCAGGACTCGGCGCCGGGTCTCCTCGGTGATGCGCATCCCGGGCTTGTCGTTGAGCACGAAGCTCACGGTGGCACGGGAGACACCGGCGGCCCGGGCGACGTCCGAACTGGTGATCCGCTTGACGGGCATGCGGTCCTCTCATCGATCGCATTCCTTGGCAGGACTCATCGTAGGACCTGCCGGTTAACGCGAGTAATCAGCCGGAGACGCGTTCGGCGAGGGCGATGGTGGATTCGTGCTCGACAAGCAGGTGGATGATCGCCCGTTCGTCGGGAGTGGTGTTCGGCTGGTGCAGGGTGAGCGCGAGCCTCCCGTCGCGGAGCCGTACGATCATGCCGTGGCCGCCGTCCGCGGACCACAGCGCCTGCTCCTCCTGCGTCCAGGGCCCGGTGACCTGCCCGGACGACGAGTGGGCGATGCCCATCGCGTACCCCTGCTCGCCGAAGCTGGACCACAGCATGAGCAGATGCCCGCTGGTGAGGCGGAAGAGGAACGGGCCGTCGGTGACGTACGTCGCGGAGTGGTCGAGAGGCTTGGCCCACGGGGCTTCGGAGGCATTGAAGAGGAAGACAGGTGTGCCGGCCGATCGGCGCAGGTCGCTGGCGAGGCGCTGAGCCCAGATCGCCCCGTCACGAATCTGGGTCCACTCCTGGCAGTAGACGAGCCAGGGGTCGCCCGCGTCGTCGACGAAGAAGGTGCCGTCGAGGCACTGCCACTCCCGCGGAGTGATCGCGCCGTCGCTCCAGGGCGCGAAGGGGCCCTCGGGCGTGTCCGCCACGAGCGCCTGGGTCCCGCGGGGCCGGACCAGATGTTCTTGTCCGTACTGCCGTAGAGCCAGTAGATCGATGTCGAGCGGTCGTTGAGGATGAACGGGTCGCGGATCTGGATCTCGTCGAGGGTCAGGTCACTCAGTGTCGTACGCCCGGTGAGCTCAACGTTGTCAGACATCAGTCGTTTCTTTCTCCCGCCTGCCGGGTTCACCTTCGTTCGGTCGAAGAGAGCTGGTGCTCCGCGCCCCAATCCCATAGGGCTTGCAGAACGGGGCCGAGGCGGCGCCCGTCTGCGGTGAGTGTGTAGGAGACCCGGGGCGGCCAGCCAGGCTGACGGTGGCGAGCGAGCACACCGGCTTCCGTCAGGTGCGCCAGCCGATCGGACAGGACCTTGTCCGACAGCGCGGGCAGGGCATGGCGGAGTTCGGTGAAGGTGCGATCGCCTTGCAGGAATTCGCGAATCACCAGGGTTGTCCAGCGGCCGTGCAGGGCCGCCAGGGTGATCTCCACCGGGCAGGAGGGGGTGGGTTCGGTGACGTTGGCGCGAGGGTCGTCGGGCAAGCCTGGCCGGACTGGGTAGCCAACCGTTTGGTGAGTCACGAGGGCGCCTCCTAGCGTTGCCGCGTCTGGCTGATTTGTACCTGATGGAAGGACATGCAGCGATGATGCGGCAGCTTGCTGAACGCCCCGAAGACGTGCCTACGGTGTTCGCCGAGCGGTTCAACACCGGCGATGCGGAGGCGGTGGCGGAAGTCTATGGGGGCGGGGCGGTGTTCGTCCCGGAGCCGGGCTCGCCGCTGACCGGGCAGGAGGCCCATGCCGCCAATGAGCGATTCTTGAGTCTCGGGCTGCCGATCACCGTACGGCCGCGACATGTCTACACCGCCGACGACATCGCCTTGCTGATCGTCGACTGGGTCATCGACGGGACGGATCGTGACGGCCGTCCCGTACACATCGAGGGCACCGCCACCGATGTCGCCCGACGCGGACAAGATGGGCGCTGGCGATACGCCATCGACAACCCCTTCGGCGTGAAACCGGGAATCGGCGGCCAACCGTGATCTGTGAGCCGGGGGAAGCGGCAGTGCTGTCGTTTCCCCCGGCTCAGGGGTCATCGGCGCAGCCGAGCCGTTGGATGAGTCTTCCAGCGCCATGATCTCCCTTGATCTCTGGAGGTCGGTCAGCGCGCGCAGGCAGGCCGCCGCAGCCCGGTCGACGCGCAAAGCACAACTGGTTCATCCCTGCGAAGGCCTGGCCGGTGCCAGATGGGCGCGTTCACCCTGCGCGCTGAACAGGGTGAGCACCTCCGCGGGCCGGCCGTCGGCGCTGCCGATCCAGTGCGGTACGTGGGTGTCGAACTCCGCGGCCTCGCCGACGCCGAGCCGGAACTCCTGCTCGCCGAGCACGAGCCTGACGTGTCCGTTGAGGACGTAGAACCACTCGTATCCCTCGTGGGTCCGCAGGTTCATCGTGGGCGCTCGGCCGGCGGGTGGATAGATCACCTTGTACGCCTGTATGCCACCGGCCCGCCTGGTCAGTGGCACCATCACCAGCCCGGATCGCCGCACGGGTCGCAGGTGGATGCGCGGGTCGCCGGTGGGCGGCGCCGCGACGAGATCATCGAGCGGGACGCCGTGCGCCCGGGCCAGCGGCAGTAGCTGCTCCAGCGTGGGTCGGAGCTTGCCGTTCTCGAGGCGGGACAGGGTGCTCGCGGTGAGGCCGGTTTCGTCGGCCAGCGCCGCCAGCGTGGTGCTCCGCGCTTTGCGCAGGGCGCGTAGACGCGGCCCGACTCCGGCCAACACGTCTTCTGCGGGGTTGTCCATGCCTCCCGATAATGCGGATCCGCAACTTTCCTTGCAAGCGGGAAGCGACGGTGGCGATGCTGTCGTACATCACCGGCGCCGAAAGTGCCTATCGCGACCGACGAAGGGGCAACTCACATGGATTCCAACCGACGCCGACGACCCGCCACGGGCGACCAGGGGGCGACGGACGAGGACGCCGAGCTGTTCTGGGAGCGGCACTACCGCACCCGGCGTGCCTGGGACGCACGCGTCAACCCACTGCTCGCCGAGACCGCCGCACCACTGCGCCCCGGCGCCGCCCTCGATCTGGGCTGCGGCGCCGGCGGCGACGCCATCTGGCTCGCCCAGCAGGGCTGGCACGTCACCGCCGTGGACATCTCCACCACCGCCGTCGAGCGGGTACGGGAACGCGCCCGCGATCTCGGCATCCGGCACCGGGTCGCCGCCGAACAGCACGATCTGGCCAGAAGCTTCCCGGCCGGCCAGTTCGATCTCATCTCCGCCCAGTACTTCCAGACCCCGTTCCCGCTGCTCCGCAGCCAAGTCCTGCGCACCGCGGCACAGGCCCTGCGCCCCGGTGGTCTGCTGCTGATCGTCGACCACGGCTCCACCGCGCCCTGGTCATGGAACCAGGACCCCGACATTCACTACCCCACACCCACCGAGGTCGCGGCCGAACTCGATCTCGACCCCGCGCACTGGTCGGTCCTGCGCGCCGACATGCCCCGCCGCCAAGCCACCGGACCCGCAGGTGAGACCGCGACCGTCATCGACAACATCCTGCTCGTCCAACGAACCACAGTGGAGTGACTCGATGCAGCGATCCAGAACAGGGATGAAGGACACCACACCGCCGCGGACCGGCGCCGACGAGAAGGCCACCCTGCGGGGCTTCCTCGACTATCTGCGGAACGCGGTCGCGGACAAGGTCGCGGGCGTGCCGGAACCGCAGGTCCGTACGGCCGGAGTGCCCTCGGGCACCAACCTTCTGGGGCTGGTCAAGCATCTGGCGTTCGTCGAACGGTTCTACTTCCTCGGTGAGGATGCCGGCGACTGGCCCGCGACCATGCGGCCGTCCGCGGAGGACACCGTCGACGGCGTACTCGCCGACTACCGGAAGACCGTCGAGCGAGCGAACCAGGTCATCAACGCCTGCCCAGACCTGGCCCTTCCCGCCCCGCGACCCTCGCGCCCAGGGCCGGCGCCATCGATGCGATGGGTCCTGGCACACATGATCGAGGAGACCGGCCGGCACGCCGGCCACGCCGACATCCTCCGCGAACAGATCGACGGATCGACCGGCCGCTGACCAGCCAGCCACCCCCTAAAACTGGGGATGCCCCTCCCGCCATTGGTCAGGCGACAGTCGTGACAGAAAACTTCCCTGGCTTTCGGAGGAAATCGTGCGTCGTTCACTGCTCGCCATCCCCGCCGCGCTGGCCCTGACGTTCGGGCTGGCGACCGCCGCCCACGCCGACCAGTACCCGTCGACCTACATTCGCAGTAATGCCAGTAGCAGCGCGAAATGCATTGGCCTGGCCAACGGCGGAAGCGTCGAAAACGGCACGCTGCTCGTGCTGTGGGACTGTCATTATCATGTCGACCAGTATTGGCATGGCAACGCCGACGCTTCGATCCGCAGCCGCGCCGGCACCAACAAGTGCGTCGGTTTGGCCAACGGCGGAAGCGTCGACAACGGCACGCCGCTCGTGCTGTGGGACTGCCACGGGCACCCCGACCAGCAGTGGAAGTTCGCCAATGTCAGCGGCAACGTCTACGCCATCCGCAGCCTCGCCGCCCCTGACAAGTGCGTCGGTTTGGCCAACAGAGGAAGCACCACCAACGGCACCTGGTTGGTGCTCTGGGACTGCCACGGTAACCCCGACCAGCAGTGGCAGCTCCCGAACAGGCCATCGACCTATGGATTCACGAGCTGACAGGTCTCAAGCACCGCTCTAGGCCAAGGTCGGGAGCGTTTCGTACGCGGCTGGCACGGCGCACGCCGCTGAGGCGGGCGGTGGGAGGAATATGGGTGGCGAACCTGCCGAGTAGTTCGAGATCATCCGGCCATGTCGGATGACGCTTCAGGACAGTACCGAGTAGGCGAGACGGCTCTGCTGGCCGCGGTGCGGGAAGCAGAGCCGCTGGTCGGGCCCTGGCGGCGGCGTCTCGATTCCTCCGCGAGTGCGGGGATTCCCGCGCATGTGACGGTGCTTTTCCCCTTCCTCGACATCGATCGCATCGGGCCCGCGGTCATGGACGATTTGACCGCGCTGATCGGCGAGCACAGCCCGTTCGCCGTCCGCTTCGACGAGTGCCGACGTTTCCCTGACGTGCTCTACCTCGCGCCGACGCCCGAGCAGCCGTTTCGTGCCCTGACCGAGGCCGTCGCGGCACGGTGGCCGGAAGCGCCACCGTACGGCGGACAGTTCGCGGACGTCATCCCGCACCTGACGGTCGCCCACGGCCAGCAGGCCCAGGTGTTCCACGAGGTGGAAGCCGCGATCACCCCACGATTGCCGGTCACTGCCCACATGTCGTCGGTCGGTCTGTTCGTCAGCGACGGCAGCCGCTGGCACCAACACGCCGAGTTCCCGTTGCTCGGATGATCTAGTAGTGCCGCGGAGCGGTCATTCTCCGGTGACCTGGCTGCGCTCGATGAGCTCCAGCATCGCCTGCTGGATCTGGCGAAGGACGATGAGGGTCTCCTCGGCGGCCGCGGCGATGGCTGAGTCGCTGGGGGCGACGGTGGGTTCGAGCAGTTGTGCCACGGTGTCGGCGAGAACCTGGTCAGGGTCGTTGACGCCGAGGGGGGCGGTGGCTGGGTCGGACATGGCGGCGCCGAACCCGGTCAGCACGGCGTGCACGGCGTAGGTCAGGTCGGGCAGGGGACGGTCGTCGCGGATCAGTCCGTGGCGGTGATGGATCGGCATACCCGTCTCGCACAGGGCGCTGGGTGTGGTGCGGGCGAACAGCTCGCGGTCGCCGGCCTGCTGGGTGAGCAGCCGCAGCAGGTCGGCGTCGCCGCTTTGCACGCGGCGTGCCAGGGGAAGGTGTTGCCCGGTGCGGATCAGCAGTGGGGCCAGGCGGCGCGGCAGCACGGTGGCGGGGTCGGCGGCGATGCGGGTGATGATCTCATCCAGGAAGGTGAGCAGTTCGCGGGCGAACAATCCGAGGATCAGGTCTTCCTTGGCGGGCCAGTACAGGTAGACGGTGCCCTTGCCGACCCCGGCCGTCCGGGCGATCTCGCTGACGGTGACCTTCCGTACGCCGTGGTCGAGCACCAGCTCGCGTGCGCTGTCCAGGATGCGGGCGGCTTTGCGCGAGTGGCGCTCGATCAGCTGGCTGGTCACCTGGGCTGTCCTTTACTTTCCTGGTCTCTGGAGTCGGGGTCACACGGCGGCGACGTCGAGCTGTTTGTTGTTCATGGCCGCGCCGTTCATTGTCTTGCCCATGACCTGCCCGATGACCGGCGCGCGCATGAGGCGGAGCATCAGGGTGCGCATGATCTGTTCCTTGCGGTCGTGGGGCGTGAAGAGCCTACGCGTGGTCAGCGCGGTGTTCTGCTCGGTGTGGATGAACGGCCGCAGTTGAGCCTCCCATGCCCGTAGCGCGCCGGGCATGTCTGCCGGGTGGCGCTGCAGCATGGTGCCGAGCAGCTCGCCGCCGGCGATGCCGCTGGAGGCGCCCATGCCCGCGTACAGGGTCACGCACCAGGCGGCGTCGCCGACCAGGACGACCCGGCCGCGGTGCCAGCGCGGCATCTTGACTTGGTTCACCGAGTCGAACAGATGGTTCGGGGCCTGCTCGAACGCCGTGAGCAACTTTTCCAGCACGGGTCCGGGGGGTTGCGGGCCGAAGGCGGCGCGGATGGACTCGATCGGCGGGCGCGTGAACTCGGCGTCGATGTTGTCGGTGCGGTAGGAGAACAACAGGCCCGGAGCGTGGTCGGAGAAGGGGAAGATCCATGCCGAGCGTCCGGGCTCGGCCAGGGTCAAGCCCTGGTCCTGGTCGATGCCCTCGATCGGCTTGTCCAGAACGGTGGCGCCGATCATGTAGTTCAGCGGATGCAGGTAGTCCTGGGGGCCGAAGGCGAGCTCGCGCACGGTCGAGCGCATCCCGTCGGCGCCCACCACCAGGTCGAAGCGCTCGGTGACTGTGGTGTCGGAGGCGGTGTCGTGCAGGGTGACCTCGACTGCGGAGTCGTCCTGGGTGATTCGGGTGGGCACGGTCGAGTAGCGGATCTCCACATCGTCCGGCAGCGCGGAGAACAGGGCCCGCTCGATGTCGCCGCGCAGCACCACCCGGGGTTTGCCGGGCAGACCGGCCGGGCTCACGCCGGGGCTGCGGCGGCGCCCGGACCGGTTCACCTCGTACGGAGCGGGCTGCGGGGTGCGGTCGCCGATCGCCTCCAGCACGCCCAGCCGCCGCGCCGAGGCGGCCCCGGCGCCGAACAGCATGATGAAGTAGCCGCCCGATCGGCGCGCGGCGGCCCGCTCCACCAGCACCGGCTCCCAGCCCACCTGCCGCAGCCGCAGCGCGGTGGCGATGCCCGCGATCCCCAGCCCGACCACCAGCGCCCGCCCATGCCTGACCGTGCCCGCCATGACGGCTCCCTTCCTGTCGCGTCCTTCATCACTCTAGACGACAAACTGACCAAAATGGTTCTGATGGTCAGTGGAAGGCAGCCCGAACGGCCTGGCCGGGTCCGGCTCGTTCAGGTAGCGGATGTCGATCGGCGGGATGTCGCAATACGCTTCTGGGCGCCCAAGGCCGCAATACGCTTCTGGGCGCCCAAAGCTACAAGGCGCCCAGAAGCCGTAAGGAGCCGTAAGGCGTCAGATCTCCTCGACGCTGCTCGGCTCACGCCGGGACAGATCGATGCCGAGCTCTTCCGCGGCGCGGAAGACGTCCTCGTCGGTGTCGCGCATCTCGATGGACATGCCGTCGCTGGAGAGCACCTCGACGTTCAGGCACAGCGACTGCATTTCCTTGATGAGGACCTTGAAGGACTCGGGAATTCCCGGCTCGGGGATGTTCTCGCCCTTGACGATCGCCTCGTAGACCTTCACGCGGCCCAGGACGTCGTCGGACTTGATCGTCAGCAGCTCCTGAAGGGCGTAGGCGGCGCCATAGGCCTCCAGAGCCCACACCTCCATCTCACCGAAGCGCTGGCCACCGAACTGGGCCTTACCGCCGAGCGGCTGCTGGGTGATCATGGAGTACGGGCCGGTCGAACGTGCGTGGATCTTGTCGTCGACCAGGTGGAGCAGCTTGAGGATGTACATGTAGCCGACGCCGATGGGATAGGGGAACGGCTCCCCACTACGCCCGTCGAACAGCTGGGCCTTCCCACTGCGCTGCACCATGCGGTCCCCGTCACGGTTGGGGATCGTGCTGTTGAGGAGGCCGACGATCTCTTCTTCGTGGGCGCCGTCGAAGACCGGGGTGGCCATGTTGGTGCGCGGGGCGACCTTCTCGAAGCCCTTGTCACGCAGTCGTTCGGCCCAGGCCTCCTGGACACCGGAAATGTCCCAGCCGCGGGCGGCGATCCAGCCCAGGTGGGTCTCCAGCACCTGGCCGACGTTCATCCGGCCGGGCACGCCCAGCGGGTTGAGGATGATGTCGACCGGGGTGCCGTCCTCCAGGAACGGCATGTCCTCCACCGGCAGGATCTTGGAGATGACGCCCTTGTTGCCGTGCCGGCCGGCCAGCTTGTCGCCATCGTTGATCTTCCGCTTCTGGGCCACATAGACACGGACCAGCTCGTTGACACCGGGCGGAAGCTCATCGCCCTCCTCACGGGAGAACACCCGCACCCCGATGACCTTGCCCTGCTCGCCGTGCGGCACCTTCAGCGAGGTGTCCCGCACCTCGCGGGCCTTCTCACCGAAGATCGCGCGCAGCAGCCGCTCCTCCGGGGTCAGCTCGGTCTCGCCCTTCGGCGTGACCTTGCCGACCAGGATGTCACCGTTCACTACTTCGGCGCCGATGCGGATGATGCCGCGCTCGTCGAGGTCGGCCAGGACCTCCTCGGAGACGTTCGGGATGTCCCGGGTGATCTCCTCCGGGCCCAGCTTGGTGTCGCGGGCGTCGACCTCGTGCTCCTCGATGTGAATCGAGGACAGGACGTCGTCCTGGACCAGCCGCTGGGACAGGATGATCGCGTCTTCGTAGTTGTGACCCTCCCACGGCATGAACGCCACCAGCAGGTTCTTACCCAGAGCCATCTCACCGCTGTCGGTGCACGGGCCGTCGGCGATGACCTGGTTGACCTCGACCCGGTCGCCCTCGGCCACGATCGGCTTCTGGTTGAACGACGTGCCCTGGTTGGAACGCTTGAACTTGGCGACCCGATAGGTGGTGCTCGTACCGTCGTCGTTGGAGACCGTGATGTAGTCGGCGGAGACCTCCTGCACCACGCCGGCCTTCTCGGCGCTGACCATGTCGCCCGTGTCGGTCGCGGCCCGGTATTCCATCCCCGTACCGACCAGGGGCGCTTCACTCCTGAGCAGTGGTACCGACTGACGCATCATGTTGGAGCCCATGAGCGCGCGGTTGGCGTCGTCATGCTCCAGGAACGGGATCATCGCCGTGGCGACCGACACCATCTGGCGCGGCGACACGTCGATGTAGTCGACCTCGTCGGCCCGCGCCAGCTCGGT
>NZ_JBEZFW010000017.1:0-236968 GCF_040649695.1 Nonomuraea sp. NPDC048901
CAACGCGAAGGCGGCCGTCGAGGAGGGCATCGTCCCCGGCGGTGGCGTGGCGCTGCTGCAGGCGGGCGCCAAGGCGTTCGACAAGCTCGAGCTCACCGGCGACGAGGCCACCGGTGCCGCGATCGTGAAGAAGGCGCTCGAGGAGCCGCTGAAGCAGATCGCCGTCAACGCCGGCCTCGAGGGCGGCGTCGTGGTGGAGAAGGTCCGCAACCTGACCCCGGGTGAGGGCCTCAACGCCGCTACGGGCGAATACGTCAACATGTTCGAGGCGGGCATCATCGACCCGGCCAAGGTGACGCGCTCGGCGCTGCAGAACGCCGCTTCCATCGCGGCGCTCTTCCTCACCACCGAGGCGGTCATCGCCGAGAAGCCCGAGAAGACCCCTGCCGCCCCCGTCGGCGGAGACATAGAGTTCTAGGCCGGATCGTCGGGTGGGACCGCTCAGCATTACCTGGTCCCACCCAATCCGGAGCGCTGCTCACCCGGTGAGCCGTCGGTGAGCGTGCGGTGAGCCACTGCCGCCACTGTTGAGCCATCGCCGGATCCGCCGAGGGCCGGCCGCTGAACGAGGAGCAGAGATGAACAGTCTGACCGGCAAGACCGCGCTGGTGACCGGAGGATCCCGGGGAATCGGCCGGGCGGTCGCGCTGCGACTGGCCGCCGAGGGCGCCCTGGTCGCCGTCCACTACGGCGACAACGACGACGCGGCCAAGCAGACAGTGGCGCGGATCGAGCAGGCAGGCGGCCGGGCGTTCGCCGTGCAGGCCCGGTTCGGCGACGATGGCGCGGTGGACCGCCTGTTCGAGAGCCTGGCCGAGGGGCTGGCTAGCAGCGGTCTGGCCGAGGGACCGGCGGGCGGCGGCCTGGACATCCTGGTCAACAACGCGGGCATCGGCTCGGTCAACCCGATCGCGCAGGTCACACCGGAGGAGTTCGGCAGGCTGCTCACGATCAACGTCAGCACACCGTTCTTCGTGATCCAGCGCGCGCTGCCGCTGCTGAACGACGGCGGCCGCATCATCAACATGGGCTCGGTGGCCAGCCGCTTCGCGGTCTCCACGCAGATCGCCTACAACCTCAGCAAGGCGGCACTGGAGTCGATGGCCCCGTCCCTGGCCAATGAGCTCGGCAGGCGCGGCATCACGGTGAACACGGTCGCGCCCGGCGCGGTGCGTACCGACATGACCGCGGGCTACAACACCATCCCCGAGGCGGTCGCCGCGATCGAAGCGATCACCGCGCTCGGCCGGCTCGGCGAGCCCGAGGACGTCGCGGACGTCGTCGGCTTCCTGGCGGGCCCGCAGGGCCGATGGGTGACCGGCCAGACCATCGACGTCTCGGGCGGCACCTACCTCGGCCCGATCGCCACGGCATGACGCATTCCCCGGGGATCAGCTAACCGCCCGCGGAACGCGGCCGTCGCGAAGCAGTCCGTCCATGAGGACCGCCAGCATTTGCCCGATACCGGCCCGGTCGGCGGGCGCCTGCTCGTGGGCCCAGGCGACACCGGCAGCGAGGCGCAGGATCGTCGAGGCGTCGATGTCATCCCGGACAGCGCCGTCGCGCTGGGCCGTTGCCACGAGTTCGTATGCCGCGGCGCGCATGGCATGGCAGGCCGAGTCCGATGGCGGCGTCTCGTTGTGGAGCGCCGTGGTGACGGTTGCCGCCAGCCCTCGATACGTCATGAGGTGGTCGACGAAGAGCTTCAACCAGGCCGCGAGCGCTTCGTGCGGCGAGCGCTCGGCCTGTAGCTCGGTGGCCGCGGCGGCGAGGGCCTGGTAGCGGTTGTCGAGGACGGCCTCCACCAGCGCCTCGCGGGTGGGGAAGTGGCGGTAAAGAGTGCCCGAACCCACGTCGGCGTCGCGGGCGATGTCATCGAGCGAGGCCTCCACGCCCGCGCGAGCGAACGCCGCGCTCGCCGCGGCGAGCAACCGAGCCCGATTGCGCTGCGCGTCTGCCCGCATCGCACGCGGTGCCCTCGTGTCGCTCATAGCTCCCCTTTCGGCCGAAGCGATTGTACCGGGGACTATCTCCGGATAGCATCACGCTTACCGGAGACAGTCCCCGGATATCAGTCGTCGGGTGCGCGGAGGTTTCGGTGGTGATCACAGAAGTGAAGGCGAAGCTGGGACGCGTGGGAGTGTGGCTTGGCGGGCCCCACGTGCACGGCACTCCGGTCGAGAGCTGGCGCAACGCCGTGAGGCGCATTGAACTTCGGCCCCGGTCGAACACACCGCACTTGTCCGTGAGGCTCTGGGGAGCGATAAGTTGCTCATCCCCGAGCAGGCGTTCATCATCGAACCCGATCCCGAGCAAGCCCGTGCCATCGCTCGACGGTATCGAGGCAAGACCGGCCCCGATTCGCCGTACACGCGCAACTGGTTACGTCTCGGCTACAGCCGGCAGGACATCGCCGACGGGGGAAGCGATCGGCTGGTCGACGCGCTGGTCGCTTGGGGCACCCCGGAGGCCGTCGCCGCGCGCGTTCAAGCGCAACTCGACGCCGGCGCCGATCATGTGCTCGTCCATCCCATCGCCGATGACCTGACCACGGCCATTAGGCAACTCGAACAACTCGCGTCCGCCTTGCCACGTGGATTCGTATTCGCGAACAGTTGGACCTCGGGCCCTACCAGGGCCCGAGACCCCGCTCCGGCGCTTCCCTGACGAATATGGGGAAGTAACGAACATGCGGTCACCATCTACCGGCACGCCCGGCGCGATCTCCTGGACCGTGGGCGACATCACGATCCACCGGGTGGACGAGATCGCCTTGCCTCCCCAGACCGGCGCCTGGCTGCTGCCCGGCGCCACCGCGGACGTCGTCGCGCGGCACGCCTGGCTGCGGCCCGACTTCGCCGACCGGGACGGCGTCCTGCGCCTGGTCAGCCAGAGCTTCGCGATCTCGGCCGACGGGCTGCGCATCCTGGTGGACACCGGGATCGGCAACGGCAAGACGCGGGCGAACCCGGCGTGGCACGACCTCCGGACCGGCTACCTCGATCGCCTCGTGGCCGCGGGCTTCCCGCCCGAGTCCGTCGACATGGTGATCCTGACCCACCTGCACACCGATCATGTCGGTTGGAACACCCGGGCGGAGGGTGGCGAATGGGTGCCGACCTTCCCCCGCGCCCGTTACCTGACCTCTCGCGCGGAGAGGGACTTCTGGGCCGGATGCGACATGGACGAGGCACGGCGGCAGATGTTCCGCGACTCCGTGCATCCGATCGAAGAGGCGGGGCTGCTCGACCTGGTACCCGTCCCGGCCGAGGTCGCCCTCGGCGTGCACCTGGTTTCCACGCCGGGTCACACCCCGGGTCACGTCGCGGTCCGGCTGACCAGCGGCGGCGAGAGCGCGCTGATCACCGGCGACTGCGTGCACCACCCCGTCCAACTGCTGTACCCCGACATCGGCAGCTGTGTCGACATCGACCCCGAGCAGGCCACGGCCACCCGCCGCGCCCTGCTCGCCTCGCTCGCCGGCACCGGCGCCCTCGTGCTGGGCACCCACTTTCCCCCGCCGACCGCGGGCCGCCTGATCGCCGACGGCCCGGCCTACCGGCTGGTGCCCGTCCCGCCAGCAGGGGAGCGTTCACCTAGTCGGCCAGAAGGCGGTCGACCAGGGCGTTGACGTAGTCGGGGGTGAGTGGGCCCGTGCCGAACAGGACGCGGACGTACATCGGGGCCAAGAGGTGGTCGAGGATGTCCAGGCCCTCGGGTGGACGTTCGCCGCGGTCTCGGGCGCGGTCCAGCATGCCCTGCAGTTGGCGTCCGCGTTCGGCCACGAACGCGTCTCTTGCCTGTACGCCGGCCTCTCCCCCGGTGGACAAGGCGATGACCAGGCGCAGCACCGCCAGCCCGTCGGGCCCGGTCACGTCGCGCGCGACGCCGGCCGCGTACGCGCGCAGGTCGCCTTCCAAACTGCCGGTATCCGGTATGGGCGAGGTGGTGGTGAGCCAGGTGATCGCCACGTCCGTGAGCAGGGCCTCCAGGGTGCCCCAGCGGCGATAGACGCTGGTGTCGGCCACTCCGGCGCGGGTGGCGACGTCACCGACGGTGAAGTTGCCGTGGCCGCGTTCGGCGATCAGATCGGTGACCGCGTGGTGCACTGCGGCTCGTACGCGGGCGCTGCGCCCGCCGGGCCGGCGTGTCGGCTGCTGTTCCACCATGCCCGCAGCTTAACGCAGTCACGACTTGCGTTTGCGAGTGATGGCGCCCTAAAGTCCCCCTAACGCAGTCGCTTGCTGCTTTAGGAGTGGCCATGCCCCCGCTGTTCTTTCCCGACAACCCTCAGTTCTGGTACGAGACCCTGCGCACCTTCGGGCACATCGCCTACGGCGGCGCCGACTTCGGCGAGGACGTGATCACCTGTCAGCGGATCACCGCCGGTGACTACGACAGCTGGCACGACGAGTGGCCGGCCACCGCCGACCGGGCGGCCACCGAAGGGCGCCAGGCGGCGGCGCTGTTCGCCCCGGTCATCCAGCCGGTGGAGATCCCGTACGAGGGCACCGTCCTGCCCGGCTACCTGTACCGTGCCGACGACTCCGCCACGGCCAGGCCGACCGTGGTCATGCACAACGGGTTCGACGGCACGGTGGAGGAGATGCACTTCTTCGGCGCGGCCACGGCCGTCGACGCGGCTACACCGTGCTGACCTTCGACGGCCCCGGTCAGCCGGGCACCCGCCACCATCAGGGCCTGATGTTCCGTCCCGACTGGGAGAACGTGGTCGGCCCCGTACTGGACCACGCCCTGACCCGCCCCGAAGTCGACGGCACCCGCGTCGCGCTGCTCGGCTGCAGCATGGGCGGCCTGCTCGCGCCCCGAGCCGCTGCCTTCGACCAGCGCGTCGCCGCGCTCATCGCCTTGGACGGGGTCTATGACCTGGGCGACATCTCCACCGCGCCCCTCCCCTTTGCCCGCGCCGAGGCCGAGCGCCGTCTGCGTGCCGAGCACGATCCGGAGCTGGACGCCATCATGACGGCGTCCATGGCCGCCGCGCCCATGCTGCGCTGGGCCGTCGAGCACGGCATGTACGCCATGGGTAGCGAAACCCCGCGCGCGTTCGGCGCCGCCTACCTGGACTACCACCTGCGCGACGGCATCGCCGAGAAGATCGCCTGATCCCCCGCTCCCTTCCTGGAGAACGACATGACCATCGCCATGATCGACCGCGCTCTCGACATGACCGCCGCCATCGTCAAAGGCATCACCGACAGCCGGCTCCACGCTCCCACCCCCTGCGCCGGCTGGGACGTGCGTACAGAGCTCAACCACATGGTCGGCGGCATGCGCGTCTTCGCCGCCGAGCTCACCGCGACCGACGCGGGCGGCGAGCACGAGGATGACTGGCTCGGCACCGACCCGCGGGCCGCCTTCGCCACCGCGGCCGACCTCGACCGCGCCGCCTGGCATCGCCCGGCCGCCCTCGACACCACCGTACGTTTGGGGTTCGGGGCCGTACCGGGGCCGATGGCCGCCCTCATCCACCTCACCGAAGTCCTCGTCCACGGCGTCGACCTGGCGCTCGCCACCGATCAGGAGCATCTCGTCGACGAACGGTCGTGCGGCGAGCTGCTCACGATCATGCACGGCATGGACTTCGACGCCTTCCGCCGCCCTGGCATGTTCGGCCCCTCGGTCCCCGCCCCCGCCGACGCCCCCGCACACCGGCAACTACTGGCCTTCCTCGGCCGCGACGTCCCAGCCCGCCGCCGGCGATGAGTTCGCGGCACGCGTCCGGTCTACCCTTCCGACCACACGTCAACGGGAGGTAGCCGTGACAGCAGCGCGACACACAGCCAACCTGCGGTTGCAGAGCCTGGAAGTGCTCGTCGGGGAGTGGGACATGGCGGCATCGATCGACGGGCAGCCGATGGGCCGGTGCACGGCGATGTTCACCTGGCACGACAGCCGGGGATTCCTCATCATGCGCGTCGATCCCCCTCAGGCGATCGCCCCGGAATGGCAGGAGAGCTCGCCGTTTCCGATCGATGCCGCCATCGGTCTCGACGACCACAGTGGGGCCTTCGCCATGCTGTACGCCGATGCGCGGGGAGTCTGCAGGATCTACCAGATGAGCTTCGAGGACGGTCGCTGGGAGATGCGGGGACAGGCAGGGCCGGGCTTTCACCAGCGCTTCGAGGCAACGATCCGTGGCGACGGCCGCCTTGTCACCGGACGATGGGACGCCTCCAGCGACGGCGAAACCTGGAAGCCTGACTTCGAGGTCACCTACGTGAAGAGGTGAGGCGGGTTCGCAGGCCGGATCGCCCAGCGGTATCGGCAGGCCACGACCGACCTCTGGGAGGGCGCCGAGTTCTGGGAGGGCGCCGAGCTCTCTCGCCCGACCTCATGACCACAGTCGGCGCCCACCCACGGCCGCGCGCCCGACCTCCTGTCCGAAGGGCGCCCCACCCCGTGGCCGCGCGCGTCCGACCTCGTGGTCACAGGGACTGAAGCAATCCGCTGCCGGTCAGCCGATGGGTGGGGCGGATCAGCCGTTCGGAGGGGCGGAGAGTTGAGCCGCTGATTCATGCCACGGGTTGATGTGTGCCGTGCCGCCTGCTTGAGAGGCTGACGACCTCCAATCGGAAAGGGGCGAGTCACATGTCAGAAGTGGGCGACGGGCGTACGAGCCTGCCGGGCGCCGCAGCGGTGAGTCGTCGTGGACTGCTTGCCGGTGCGGGTGCCGCGGCGATCACCGCGGCGGGCACGTGGGGTGCCGAGGCGGCGTTGGCGCAATCGGGCGCGGCGGGGCCTGCTGCGGCGGAAGCGGAAGCGGCGATATTCGGGCCGGTGACAGTACGTCCGGGGGACTTTCGCTACGACAACCTGTTGCGTGGCAACAACTTCCGGTTCGTCGGCCGGCCGGAGGAGATCCGCGTGGTCGGGTCGACCGATCAGGTGGTGCGCGCGGTGTCGGAGGCGGTGCGGTCCGGCCGACGGGTCGCGGTGCGCAGCGGCGGGCACTGCTTCGAGAACTTCACCGCCGATCCGGCGGTCCGGGTGCTGCTGGACCTCTCGCCGATGGACGCGGTCGGCTATGACGCCGACCGTCGGGCGTTCGCCGTGCAACCCGGAGCCAACCTCGGTCAGGTGTACCGGACGCTGCTCAAAGGCTGGGGCGTGACGATCCCTGGGGGCAGTTGCCCGGAGGTGGGTGCCGGTGGGCACTTCGCGGGCGGCGGATACGGACCGCTGTCCAGGCGCTACGGCTCGGTGGTGGATCACCTGTACGGCGTGGAGGTCGTGGTGGTCGACCGCGACGGCACCGCCCGCGCGGTGGTCGCCACCCGCGAGCCGGACGACCCGCGCCGCGACCTGTGGTGGGCGCACACCGGTGGTGGCGGCGGCAACTTCGGCGTGGTCACCCGCTACTGGCTGCGCTCCCCCGGCGTCGCCGGCACCGACCCGTCCCAGCTGCTGCCGGCGGCGCCGCAGCGGATGCTGCAGCACGTGGTCATCTGGTCCTGGGAGCATATGACCGAAAAGGCACTTACCGGGCTGCTGCGTAACTTCGGGACCTGGCATGAGCGCAACAGCGCGCCCGGCTCTCCGCACGCCGGGCTGTACGGGATCCTCCAGCTGTCGCACCGCGCCGGCGGAACCGTCATGCTGGTCGCGCAGATCGACGCGGACCTCCCCAACGCCGACAGCATGGTGACCGGCTTCGCGTCCGCGGTGACCGCTGGCATCGACCTCACACCGGCGCTCGACATCCGGCGGACGATGCCCTGGTTACACCGGATGACCTGGCCGGGCAGCGGCGAGCCGGGTGACGTGATCATCCGGCGATACAAGATCAAGGCCGGCTACCTGCGACGATCATTCACCGAGACCCAACTCGCGGCCGTCCATCGCAACCTGACCAACTCCACCGGCGGCTCCAACGCCGGCATGCTGCTCATCGGCTACGGCGGCCAGGTCCGCGCGATAGCCCCAGGGGCCACCGCGATCGCCCAGCGAGACGTGGTCATGAAGGCGGTCTACCAGACGATCTGGGAAGACGAAAAGGACGACAAGGCCAACCTCGCCTGGGTCCGCGGCTTCTACCACGACGTGTACGCCGAGACCGGCGGTGTGCCCGTGCCCGGCGAGGTCAACGACGGTTCCTACATCAACTACCCGGACGCCGACCTGGCCGACCCGGCGTGGAACACCTCAGGTGTGCCCGCGCACACGCTCTACTACAAGGACAACTACCCACGCCTCCAACGGGTGAAGGCCCGGTGGGACCCGCGCAACGTCTTCCGGCACGCCCTGGCCATCGAGCCTCCTCAGGCGGGCTGAGCCGCGTAGGGACGTGCCGATGTGAAGGCCAGATTGCCCGTTGGAGGTCGGCACCGGATGAGCGATTCAGCGGCATCGAGCCTCCCCAGGCGGGCTGAGCCGCGTAGGGACGTGCCGATGTGGAGGTTAGATTCCCCGCTCGGGGGCCAGCGACGGATGTGGAGGCCGCGGATGTGCGATCCAGCGACACGGTGGCCCGTACCGGTGACCGTCGGCCCGTATGCCTTGCTGACGCTTCTGGCTGGTGTCACCGTGGCCATCAAGCGGTCGGCGGGCGCGTCCCCGCTCGTCGACCTAGTGCTGTGCGCGTTGCTGGCGGCGTGGATGCTAGGGGTCTTCACACTCCGTCCCGCCTGGCGCGAGCGTGTGCCGGTGATGGCCGTGTTCTTCACCGTGCTGATCCTGCTCACGGCGATTCTGGTGGTCAGGGACCCGTGGTTCGGGTTTTTCACCCCTGTCGGATACATCTACGCCTTCCGGGTGCTGCGCTGGCCGTGGCAACCGGCCGGCGTCGCGGCGGTGGCGATGGTGGCGGGCACGGCGCAGGCGTACGACGTGGACAAGACCACACCCGTGGGGCTGATCACGTATGTGGCTGTCATGGCTGCGAATGTGATCCCTATGTGTGGCTTCGCCTGGTTCGCTCGGCGTAGTGCCCAGCAGAACGACGAGCGCAAGCGGGCGCTGGAAGAGGCGCGCGAAGCGAACCGCAGGCTGGAGACGACGCTGACAGAGAACGCGGCCCTGCACGAGCAGTTACTGGCGCAGGCCAGGCAGGCCGGCGTGCACGACGAGCGGCGGCGGATGGCGCGGGAGATTCACGACACGCTGGCGCAGGGTCTCACCGGCATCATCACCCAACTGCACGCGGCCGAGCACGCCGGCGACGACCCGGCGGAATGGCGCCGGCACATCGAAGCCGCGACCAGGCTGGCCGGGGAGAGCCTGTCCGAGGCGCGGCGATCGGTGGACGCGCTGCGTCCTGAGCCGCTGCGGACCGCGCGGCTGGGCGAGGCGCTGGCGAGCGTGGCCAGACGCTGGTCGGCACTGCACGAGATCCCGGTCCAGGTCACGACGACCGGCACGGCGCGGCCGATGCGCCCGGAGGCCGAGGTCGCGCTGCTCAGAACCGCGCAGGAGGCGCTGACGAACGTGGCCAAGCACGCGCGGGCGACCCGGGCGGGGGTGACACTGTCGTACATGGAACACGAGGTCGCTCTGGACGTGCGCGACGACGGTGTCGGCTTCGATCCGGCCCACCTCAGGGACAGCGACGGCGGCGGCTCCGGACCAGCCCGGCCCGGAGATGGCGGTGGAGGCTTCGACGCGGGCCGCCTGAGGGACAGCGGTGGCGGGTTCGGTCCGGCGCGGCTCAGGGATGGCGGTGGCGATGGTCCGCGTACGGCTCACCTTGGGTTTGGGCTGATCGCGATGCGGCAGCGGATCGAGGGCCTGTCAGGCACGCTGCAGGTGGAGTCGGAGCCAGGTGCCGGCACGGGGATCTCGGCCCGCGTCCCCGCCGAGTGGGCCGAGTCATGAGCCGCCCGGATAGCGTGATCAGACTGCTGGTCGTCGACGATCATCCGGTGGTCCGAGATGGCTTGAGCAGCATGTTCGCCCGCGATCCGGACTTCGAGGTGGTCGGGGAGGCCGCCGATGGAGCCGAGGCGGTCCGGCTCGCCGAGACGCTACGGCCGGATGTGGTCCTCATGGATCTGCGGATGCCTGGCATGGACGGCGTGAGCGCGACAAGAGCGCTGGCCGGGGGCGGGACTGGGGTGCGCGTGCTGGTGCTCACCACATATGACACCGACAGCCACGTGCTGCCCGCGATCGAGGCGGGTGCCACCGGCTACCTGCTCAAGGACGCTCCCCGTGACGAGCTCCTGCGGGCGGTCCGGGCGACGGCTCGGGGTGAGGCGGTTCTCGCGCCGTCGGCGGCGGCTCTGCTCATGAGCCGGGTACGCTCCTCCGCCTCGGGGCCGCTCAGCCAGCGGGAGCTCGAAGTGCTCCAGCTGGTGGCGGCCGGTGGCACGAACCGGGAGGCGGCGGCGCAGCTGTTCATTACGGAGGCCACAGTCAAATCCCACCTGCTGAACATCTACGGCAAGCTTGGCGTCGGCGACCGCGCCGCCGCCGTCACCGAGGCGTTCAACCGAGGACTGCTCGTCCCCCGAGCACCGGAACAACCCTGACGCGGTAGCGGTGTGGCACAGCTGCCAGGAGGGCACGCCGGTGCGCGCTCCAGCGCACACCGGCGCGGCCCAGACGAGGCGGACCTGTCCGGGTGGCCCGGAAGGTTCACCTGCCCATGTGGGTGGCCGCCGGTCTCAGTTCATCCGCCCGGAGGCGGCAGAGCTCAGGTCGTTCCCTTCCTGTCGGTGGATTTCGCCACATCTTCGGCCATGAGAGCCAGGACTTTGACGTGGCCGATGAGGAAACGCCGGGCGGGCTCAGGCAGCGTGAGCCCCAGGCCCGACTCGGCCGCGGGGGCCAGTCGCTCGCGCAGGGCTCGCATGATCTGCGCGCGCCCGGCCTCCGGCAGCCTTCGCAGGTCGACGGCGCCAAGGGGGGCGCTGAGGACCAGTTCGAGCTGTTCCTTGGTGGCCGCGTCCTCGATGGATTCCAGCAGGAACGCGACCACCCATTCGAACGGCCCGGACGACGCGGTCCACGCGTACTCGTCGGAGACGAAGATGTCGCTCGCCATCAGGGACCACCCACGATGAAGACGTTGCGGCCCAGCGGTTCAATGAAGGCCTTCACCGTTTCGATCTGGGCGGGCGTGAACAGAGAGACGTCGACTGGCACGAATTGCGCCTTCCCCACGTGCGACTGAATCTGGGCCTGCAGGCCCGGCCATTGCTCCGCGAAGCGCTCTGCGGTAAGTCCGCTGCCCACCGCATCATAGGACCGCCCGTACTGGTCGAACCAGTCCTCGCTCGCGCCGCTCGACCGGGAGAGCCGCACCCCGCGCGCTTGCTCGATGCGGAGTGCAGTTTGCATCTCGGGTTTCCTGAATCTCTGTTGCGCCATGTCCCACCCCAGCGACCTGCGGCGCACCAACTCCACCAGCTGGGCTCTGAGGCTGTCGAGCGTGACCTTTGCGCCCTCGAGTGCCTCGAGATCGGCCACCGCCTGCGCTTCGAGCCCGCGCACCGTCCCCTGTTCGAGGCCCGTCTCGGCCTCCAGGCCCGCCACCGCCTCCTCGACACCGACTCCCGTGCGCACGGAGTTCCGGAAGGCGACCACGCTCTTGGCGATCTTGCCGATGACCAGCGGGCCCAGGATTTCGCCGGCGACCCAGGCGCAGCCTGAGGCCTTGAAGTTGGCGCAATCGATGACGTCGCCGAGCACGATGTGCACCAGGTTGTTGAACGACTCCTGGATCACCTTCCGCACGTCCATGTGCAGCGTGCGGTGCTCGATGAAGTCGACGTCCTTGGCGACCAGGTTGTCGCGGACGCAGTCCGCGTCGGACGCACTCGTCATCTGGCACGTGATGACGCTGTAGTACACCGTCCCGTGGATGTGCAGCGGGATGTCGATGTCGCAGGTCCCGTCACCGCCCCAGCCGGTGGTGCACGACCCGCTCCAGGAGTCGACGGTCAGGTCGGTCGCCACCTCCGTCAGCGCGAAGCCGCCCTCCCAGGTGGCGATCCGCTGCCTTTCCTTGGTCTGCTTGCGCGCCTCTGCCTCGGCCCTGATCGCCGCGGCTTGCGCCTCCTCAGCGCTCTGCCGCGCGTTCTTGGCGGCTTCCTCCGCGGCTGTCGCGTCGGCTTCCGCCTTGGAGGCGACGTCGCGGGCGGTGGCGGCGTCGCTCTCCGCCGCGCTGGCGGCAGCGCGGGCCGAGGCGGCGTCCAGTTCGGCCGCGTCGGCCGAGTCGCGGGCGTCGCTGGCGTACCCTTCGGCTGCGGTGGCCGCCGAGGCGGCGGCCGCGGCGTCGGCGGTGGCGCTGCGGTCGTACTCGACGGTGTTGGCCTCGGCCTTCACCGCTGCCTTGGCCGCGGCCGCCGCCTCCGCCGCCGAGGCCTGCGCCTGGGCGAGCGAGGCCACGGCCTTGGCCGCGGACTGCGCGGCTTCGGATGCCGCGACAGCGGCGGCCTTGGCGTCGGCGTCGGCCTGCTCGGCCAGGAGCGCGGCCTCCTTGGCGGCCTTGTTCGCCTGGGTGGACTTGGCCTGGGCGACGGCGGCCTGCTGGGCGGCGAGCGTCTTGGACGCCTGGGCGGTCAGTACGGCCAGGCCGGCCGAGGCGTCGGTCTCCTTGTATGGGGAGCCGAGCTCGATGGCGTCGTTGGCCGGCTTGATGACCTGGGCGGCCGAGTCGCGGGTGGCCACGGCCGCCTGGGCGGTGGCGTAGGCGAACCCCGCGGTGCGGACCGCGCTGACGTGCGCGGCGTCGGCCTCCTTGCGGGCGGCGAGGGCGTCGGTCCTGGCCTTGACCGCGTTCGCCACGGCGGTGTCGGCGTAGGCCTTGGCCTCGCGGGCGTTGATTCCCGCGGCCCACGAGGCCGCGATGGCGTCGGCCGCCGCGGCGTGGGCCTTCTTGACGGCCTCGTTGGTGATCGCCACGTCGCGCTGGGCCGCGTCGGAGGCGGACCGGGCGCGGGCGGCGGAGGCCTCGGCGCGCGTGGCCGCCTCGCGGGCGGCGGCCGCGGCCGCGGTGGCCTGGTCGGCGGCGGCGCGGGCGTTGGTCGCGGCGGTGGTCGCCCGGTCGGCCGCGGAACGCGCCTGCGTAGCGGCGGTTCTGGCGCCGTCAGCGGCATCGGTGCCCTCGGCGGCGGCGGCGTACGCCTCGCGGGCGGAGGCCTTGGCCTGCAGGGTGTCCCGGGTGCTCTCGGCCTCCAGGGCGGTGGTACGGGCCGCGGCCGCCGTGCGCTCGGCCTGCTCCGCCCTTTCCCTCTTCTCGGCGGCCGTGTTACCGGCACCTTGGGCGGCGCTGAGCGCGTTGGCGGCGTTGGTGCGTTCGGTTTGGGCTCTGGCCTCGGCGTTGGCGGCGTTGGTCCGCTGCTGGGCGGCGATGTTCTTCTGCCGCTCGGCGTTGTCGCGCTCGGTCTCGGCGATCTCCCGCTTGGCTTTGGCGTCGGCGGCGGCGTTCTTGGCCGTCTGCTCGGCGTCCTCGGCCCTGGCCTGGGCGTTCTTGGCCTTGGTCGCGTTCTCGGCCGCGAGTGCGGCCTGCGTGGCGGCGCCTTCGGCGGCGGCCTTGGCCTGCGCGGCGGCCTCCTGGGCGGCCATCCGCCGGAACTCCGCCCGTGAGGCGTGCGCCTGCGTCTCGGCCAGCGCCATCAGCGTCTTGCTGTCGGCGGCCGAGGCGCGGGTGGCGTTGGCGGCGGTCTCGGTGGCCTTGGCCACGGCCTGCGTGGCGGCGGCCGAAGCCCTGGTCACCTGGACGGCCTGCTGGCCGTAGAGCAGGCCGCGGCCTCGGGGCAGGCTGGCGGCGTCGGCGATGGCGTACGCGGCCTGCTGGGCGGCCACGGCCGCGGCGGCGTGCCGCTGCGCCGACTGCGCGGCCCGCGAGGCGACGAACACCCGGCCCAGCGCCATCGCCTGGGCCTTGACGATGTCGTTCTTGACCTTGGCGAACACCGCCGCGCTCGGATAGGACGGGGTTCCGGAGGGTTGCTTGAGCCAGTAGGCCTGCCAGTCGGCCAGCCGGACACCGATGATCGACTGGCCCAGCGCCTCGCCCAGGGCATGGGCGGCGACCTGGAGGTCGGCGGCGGCCTGGGCCTCCTCGGCAAGGATGCTGTCACGCTGGGCGCGCTGGCCGTCGACCTCCTGCTGCCACTCCGCCGAGGCCTTGGCGAACTCAGCGGTCAGCACCTCGTGCGGGTCCGGCGGGTTGTCGGTGGCGCAGGAGGCGTAGCGGGCCTTGAGGTTCTCGACGTCGACCCGGAACTCCATGCTGTCCGGATCGGGCGCGCTGGTCGGGAAGCCGCCGCGCTCCAGGAAAGCCCGCGCGTCGTCGGCGTACATGGGGTGCAGGAAGGACATGTCCTTCCACGCGTCCCGCCCCTTGTCGTCCTCGCCGTCTGCGGGGTAACGCTCCTTGGCGATCGCGTTGACCGCGTCCACGGACTCCTTGGCGGCCAGCGGGGTCTGGTCGGCGTAGAAGTCCTCCTCTTCCGTCCAGTACTGGCCGTCGACCCAAGAGGTCAGGCCTACCTTGCTGAACGGGTTGTCCTTCTGCTCGATCCACTGGAACGCGGCGTCCGTGTAGCCCTTCGGGGGCGGGACGTTGAGCGACTCCTCCCAGACGGTGTGCCGGTCCTGAAGCTCGTTCAGTTTGACCGAGGCCCGCTCTTCGTCCTGCTCGTAGGCGGTGTGCAGCGGGGTCGACGGGGTGGTCTCGTAGTCGGGGGCGGCGTTGCGCAGCAGGACGTCGTCCGTGCCGCCCAGCCCGGCGCGGGCGACGGCCTTCAGGTCCTGGCCGCCCTTGCGCTGTACGGCGGTGAGCAGGCACTGGGCCGCGCGGACCGACGCGGCGTGCGCGAGGTCGTACTCGGCGGCGTCGGCGAAGGCGAGCGCCGGGCCGGCGCCGGGCAGCGGCGCGAACTGCACGCCGGCGATGACGACGCCGACGGAGGTGAGGGCCGCGGCGGTGGCGCGCAGCCGTCCTAAAAGAGGGCGCCGGGTACGGCGCGATGAAGCAGTGGTGGTGTGCATGGTCAGCTTTCAGCCGCTGGTACGGGGATGGAGGTGCTCAGAAGAAGGCGTTGAAGGCGTTCCAGCCCGCGTTGCCGATCTTTTCTTTGGCGGCGAAGGGAGCCGAGGAGACGCCGGTGCCCTTGAAGAGCCACAGTGCGCCGGCGGAGTCGCGGGCGATCAGGTCGGCTTTGCCGTCCCCGTTGTTGTCGCCGGTGGAGACCAGGGCGGTGTAGGCGTCCCAGCCGGTGCCCGCGCTGATGCGGGCGCCCAGGATCTGGTCGGCGGTGATGCCGCCGGTCCCCGGATAGATGTAGAGGGTGCCGGCGGTGGTCCTGGCCAGCAGGTCGTTCTTGCCGTCGCCGGTGTAGTCGCCGTAGCCCGCCAGGGCGTCCATGCCGTTCCAGCCGGCGGTCCCGGCCTGGACGCGGGCCGCGAGACCGCCGTCGGTGCGGCCCGGGTAGAGCCACAGGGCGCCGGCCGTGTCCCGTGCGATGATCTCGGGCGCGGCGCTGCTACCCATGTTGCCCGGGGTCATGATCAGGTTGTAGCCGTCCATGTTCGAGGCGACGGGCATGGTGGAGGTGCCGCGCTCGGCGGTGTAGTAGAGCTCGCCGCCCAGACGGAAGAACAGGTCGTTCCTGGTGCCGTTCTCAGAGGTGTTGGCGCGCAGGATCGCGGTCGCCGCGGAGAAGCCGCCGCCGAGATCGACGGCGGTCTCGAGGCCGCCGGTGCTCTTGGGCTCATAGGCGAGCAGGTGGCCGTCGCTCGCCCTGCGTACGAACAGGGGCAGCATGGGCGCACCCGCCGCGGCGGACGCGGCGGGCGCGGTGAGCAACGAGCCCAGCACGGTGAACAGGACCAGCGCTGCCAGGGTTCTGGCACGGGCTAACGCCCGGTTTACGGGTTTGGACATTCGATGTGACCTCGTATGGCTAGGAGGGGTCGACCTCGCGGGTGGCGTACTCGCTCTGCCCGCGAGAATGTCTCCAAGATACACAGTTGCAGAGCACGTGCTCTGTTATTCTGGTTAGCGTGCCTCGCCCTCGGGTTCATGACCTGGATCACTTGCTGGATGTCGCCGAGCGACTGGTGGTCGACGGCGGTCCGGAGGCCTTGACGGTGCGCGGGCTGGCGGCGGCCTCCGGGGTGTCGAACGGGGCGATCTACCACGCGTTCGGGTCGCTGCCGGTGCTGCTCGGGCGGCTGTGGCTGAGGGCGGCGGAAGAACTTCTGAATCTGCAGATCGAGCTCGTCGACGCGGCGCGGGGCGACGGCCAGGAGGCGGCGGTCGAGGCGGTGGTGGCGGCGGCGAGCGCGCCCGCGGTGTTCGCCGACCGGCGGCCCATATCGGCGCGGCTGCTGATGACGACGCGACGTGACCAGCTGCTCGGTCCCCAGGTTCCGCAGGAACTGGCCGAGGCGATGTTCGCCCTGGACAAGCGGCTGATGATGTTGCTGTCCGGGCTGGCGCGGGCGCTGTGGGACCGGGCCGACAGGGCGGGCGTCGAGGTGATGACGCTGTGTGTGGTCGATATGCCGACGGCGATGTTCCGCCGGACGTTGACCGCGCCGTCCGCGGACGGCCTGCCCGAGATCGGCGCCGACAGCCGGGAACGACTGAAGGCCGCGGTCCGCGCCGCCCTAACCCTTCCGCCACCGCCCCCGCACGTCGGCTAGCACGTTCCCACGGGGACGAACTGACCACGCCGCCCGGGTCCGCGCGCTCTCCCGCGCCCCAGCACCCCCACGGCCGAGGGGAAGGCGCCCGGCTACTGACGGCGGAGGGAGCCGATGGCATCGGCGAGCAGGTCGATGCCCTCGACGACGGCCGGTTCGGTCAGGTTGCCGTACCCGAAGACCAGACCTTCCGGTCCCGCCTTCTCCACCCAGTAGGGGGCCAGGCCGTAGACCCCGAGGCCGCGTTCCAGCGCCGCATTCGTCACAGCCGCCTCGGTCAGATCGGGTGGCAGCCACGTCATCACATGGAGGCCCGCGGAGACTCCGATCGGCACGAGGTCCGGCACCCGCTCGGCCAGCCGGCCGACGAGCGTGTCCCGCAACTGCCGGTACCGCGGCCGCATCCGGCGCAGGTGCCGATCGAACTCACCCCGCGCTACGAAGTCCGCGAAGGTCAGCTGGTCGAACACCGGCGAGCCGCGATCGTCGGCCACCTTGGCCGTCGACATCGGCTCGACCAGACGGCTCGGCAGGATCAGCCAGCCGAGCCGGAGCCCTGGCGCCAGCGTCTTGCTCGCCGTACCGGCGTAGACCACGGACTCCGGCGCCAGGCCCTGGATGGCGCCGATCGGCTCGCGGTCGTACCGGTACTCCGCGTCGTAGTCGTCCTCGATGACCAGAACATCGTGCTTCGTGGCCCACGCGACCAACCCGGCCCGCGTCTGCGCCGAAGCCACCGCACCGGTCGGGAACTGGTGGGCAGCGGTCACCAGGACGACGTCGGCTCGCGACCGCTCGAGCGCCTCCACCTCCAGCCCGGTCTCCAGCACCGGTACGCCGACCGTCTCCAGCCCCGCCTTCGTCGCGACGTCGCGAACCTCATTGTCGGACGGGTCCTCGACCGCCAGCCGGCGATACCCGGCAGCCGCCAGCACCTGCAGGAGCAGCCGCGAACCTTGGGCGAAGCCGTTGCAGATCAGCATGTTCTCCGGCCGCGCCGACGTACCGCGAACCCGGTTCAGGTAGTCGGCCAGAGCCTCACGGAGTTCGGTGGTGCCGCGCCCGTCCAGGTAGGCCAGGCTCCTGTTCGGCGTCTCGTTGAGCACCTTGCGGATCGACCGCAACCAGGCAGCGCGAGGGAACTGGGAGACGTCCGGCTTGCTGTACTTGAAATCGATCCGGGGCGGCTCACCGGTTGCCGCGGCGCTCTTCTGCTCCACCTGGATCCCGGCCGCCGCCGGCGCCACCTGCGTGTAACCGCCGGTCCGGCTGACCAGATACCCCTCGGCCACCAACTGCTGGTAGGCCTCGACGACCACTCCCCTGGACAGCCCGAGATCCGTCGCGAGGGCGCGCGTCGCCGGCATCACCGCGCCGGCCCGGAGCAGCCCCTGCCGGATCCGGTCCCGGATGCCGCTTTCCAACTGCTGGTGCAGCGGCACGGACGAGTCGCGCCGGAGCTCGACGAGCAGCTCACCGGTGCCCAAATTGGTCCTGGATCGGCTCACAGAACTGGACCTTATCGAAGTACCGCTTCGCTGTCAGGGTGGTGAGCACCACCACTTGCGACAGGAGTACGACGATGACCACCACCGCTCTCACCCTTGAACTGCTGCACCCGGGAGAGGCCGGGTACGACGAGGCGCGAACGGTCTGGAACGCGATGATCGACCGGCACCCGGCCGTGATCGCCCGCTGTCACGCCACCGCGGACGTCGCGGCGGCGGTCCGCTTCGCCCAGGCCGGGGACCTGGAGATCGGGGTCCGCTGCGGCGGCCACAACATCGCCGGACTCGCTGTACCCGAGGGCGGGATGATGATCGACCTGACGCCGATGAACAAGGTCCGCGTCGACCCCGAGCGGCGGCTCGCCTGGATCCAGGGCGGCGCCCTGCTCGGCGAACTGGATCGCGCCGCGCAGGAGTACGGCCTGGCTACCACGGCCGGCAATGTGTCGCACACCGGCGTCGGCGGCCTCACCCTCGGCGGCGGGATGGGCTGGCTCGCCCGGCAGTTCGGGCTCGCCTGCGACAATGTGGCCTCGTACGAAGTCGTGACCGCCACCGGCGACATCGTGACAGCGAGTGCGACCGAGAACCCCGAGCTGTTCTGGGGACTGCGCGGTGGCGGCGGCAACTTCGGCATCGTCACCTCGTTCGAGTTCCGCTTGCACCAGGTCGGCACCCGCACCCTCGTCGCCGAGTTCACCTACGCCTGGGAAGAGGCCTTCGCCGTACTGCGAGGTTGGCGCGACCTGAACGCTACCGCACCCCGCCAGGCCACCTTCACCGCGAGTATCAGCGGCCAGGAACTGACCATCGGCTTCGTCTGGGTCGGCGACCCGGACGAGGGTGCCGAGCTGATCGCGGCCTTCCGCGAGCTCGGCACGATAGTTGCCGAGAGCGTCGAGGAGCTGTCCTACCTGACCCTGCAGAGCCGCGAAGACAGCGTGCAAGGACATCGGTTCCGCCGCTACTGGAAAGGCCACTACTTCAAGTCTCTGCCCGACGAGGCGATCCGCGCCCTGCTCCGCAACCCCGGCATCGGCGCCAGCCTGCAGGCGTACGGCGGCGCGATCGCCGAGGTCGCGGACGACGACGCCGCCTTCAGCCACCGCGACACCCAGTTCGAGTTCGTCACCGCCACCCGCTGGGAGGATCCCGCCGACGACGCCGAACGGATCGCCACGATCCGCGCGTACGCCGCCACCCTCGACCCGTACGCCGGCGGCGCCTACGTCAACACCCTCAACGGCGAAAGCGTCAACCGCGCCTTCCCCCCGGCCAAGCTGGCCCGGCTGACCGCGCTGAAGAACAGCTACGACCCGGCCAACGTCTTCCACCTCAACCAGAACATCCGGCCGACCGTCTAGCGCCTCTTGTCCAACTGCTCCAGGCCCCAACCGGGCCAGTCCTGCGACGACATCCACCCGCCGAACTCGAAGCCGCCCACTACCGTCAAGGCTTTCGAGGAGGCTGAGTGCAGGAATTGGCGCTAGGAACTTGATCTTCGTTTCGGTTCGATGACGAGGACTGTTTGCCCTGATGAATGGTCCTACGGTCCTGGCTCATGCCATTCGAATTTCTCTCCGATGAGCAGGTAGCCCGCTACGGCCGCTTCCCCGAGGAACCGTCGGCGTCCGAGCTGGAGCAGTTCTTCCGACTGGACCGGGCGGCGCTGGACGCGCTGGCTGACAAACGCCGCCCGGCCACCCGGCTGGGGTGGGCCGTGCAGCGGGCAACCGTGCGGATGCTCGGGGTCTTCCTGACCGAGGACCCGCTCGCGGTCCCGTCCGGGGCGGTCGCCTTCGTAGCCGAGCAGCTGGATCTGGATCCGGCCTGCTTCGCCGACTACGGGCAGCGGCCCAAGACCGCCTACGAGCACGCGTGGCAGATCCGCGAACTGCTCGGCTACCGCGACTTCGGTGCGTGCGAGCAGGAGGTGCGCCAGTACGTGGCGGCGCGGGTGTGGGCGTCGGTGGAGGGACCACGGGCGTTGTTCGACCGGGCGCGGGTGCACCTGCTCAAGGAGCGGATACTGCTGCCGGGCATCACGGTCCTGGTGCGGCTGGTCGGTGAGGTTCGGCGGGCGGAGAACGAGCGGCTGCACGCGCTGTTGTCGGGCCGGTTATCGCAGGAAATGCGTGCCGCGTTGGTGGGGCTGCTGGCGGTGCCGGACGGCAAGCGTCGTTCAGAGCTGGAGCGGCTGCGTACGCCGCCGAGGAGGGCCTCGGGCCGGGTGATGGCCGAGGAACTGCGCCGGGTGAGCGAGATCGCCCGGCTCGGCGCCAGGGTGGGCCGAATTCCTGGGCGGCGAACTCCACCAGGCCCTCGACGTCGTCGGGCCGGGTGACGTCGGTGACGCGGGCGGTGGCGGTGCCGCCGGCGTCCCGGATGCTGGTGACGAGGTCGTTGAGTTTGTCGGCGTTGCGGGCGGCCAGGACGACGCGGGCGCCGCAGGCGGCCAGGGCGTGGGCGCTGGCTGCGCCGATGCCGGAGGAGGCGCCGGTGATGACGCTTACGCGGTCCTGCAGGTGGTCGGTGCGGCTGTTGGGCATGGTGGGGCTCCCCCTCGTTTTCTGCCTAAGTTCCGGTCAGTGGGTGCGGGCGCCCTCGTCGAACTCCAGGAACATGGTGGTGAAGTAGCCGGGGTTCTCCTCGGCGACCCAGTGCCCACAATCGGGGACGAGGCGGCCGGTGACGTTCTCGGCGATCTGGCGGCACATCGGCTCGTATTCCTTGGACAGGATCTGCGTGCCGCCGCCGGAGGCCAGAACCGGGATGGCGAGCTTGCCGTGGCGGGAAAGGTCGGCGCGGTTGAGGTCGGCGTCATGGTCGAGTTCGCGGTAGATCTCGCACAGGGCGCGCATCGCGCCCGGCGCTTCGAACGCGCGGGCGTAGAGGTCCAGATCGTCGTTGCCGATGGCGTCGGGCTGGTAGGCCAGGTCGTCGAAGAACCGGTTGATGTACCAGCGTTCACGCCCATGGGTGAGGTAGACGGCGATGTCGGGGTTGGCGGGGAAGTCGAAATGCCAGGCGCTCTTGGCGACCTTGCGCTGCTCGTAGTAGTCGGTGCCGGGCAGCGGAGCCTCCATGAACGTCGCGCTGACCACGTCGGACCGGTAGCGCAGCGCGTAGCTGAGCGCGAGCATCGACCCCAGGTCGTGGCCAACCAGCGACACCGGCCCCGTCACCGCCAGGACGTCGTGGACCAGGCTGTGCAGGTCGCCGGCCATGGTCCATTTGTCGTAGCCGTCGCGCGGCTTGGTGGAGGCGCCCGCCCCGCGGTAGTCGGGAGCGATCACCCGGTAGCCGGCCTCGGCCAGCGGGCCGATGACCTTGCGCCAGGCGTAGCGGGTCTGCGGGGCGCCGTGCACCAGCAGCACCGTCTTGTCGGGTTCGCGGTCGACCGGCACGGCGAGGGTGTAGCCCAGGCGCACGTTGCCGTCCTGGTCGACCCACGCTTTGCCATGCCTGACGTGGACACTCTCTTCGGCCGCGTCGAAGCGCTGGTGCATGGCGCGGTGATCCTTTCCTGACATGCGAGGTCGCGTGCGGGCCGGTCAGCGGCCGGGCGCGGCGGGCTCCCGGCGCGGCGCCGCGGGGCGGCCGGTGTCACGCGGGCGGGTGATGCGGGCCTGGCGGGCGGCCTTGAGCGGTTCGGGCAGAATCCGGTTGACCAGAGCGGTGAGCTTGGTGGCCAGGTCCCCGCCGACGACATGATGCTTGCCCGCCATGAGCGCGCGGAAGCCCTGTGCGGCGACCTCGACGCGGCTGTTCTTCTTGGCGCCGGGGCCCAAAGCGGTGTTGCTCATCCCGGCGTTGGCGTGGAAGTCGCTGTCGGTCGCGCCGGGCAGCAGCGCGGTCACGGTGACGCCGGGGGCGCGCTCCTTGAGCTCCTGGCGCAGCGACTCGGCGAAGGAGTAGGTGAAGGCCCGGGTCGGCCCGTACACGGTCTCGTACGGGGTCGGGGTGAGCGCCGAGATGGAGGAGGTGATGAGGATCCGGCCTCTGCCGTGCTCGGCCATGTGCCGCACCACGGGCTTGGCCAGCGACACCACCGAGGTGGTGTTCAGGGCGATGAGGTCGAGCTCGTCGTCCAGGTCGGTGTCGAGGAACGCGCCGCCGATGCTGCGTCCGGCGTTCAGGACCGCCGCCCGCAACGGCCGTCCGGTGTCCTGCACCGCCTGCCAGACCGCGCGCACGCCCTCGCGATCGGCCAGATCGGCTTGGACGGGAAAGACGCGGGCGCCATGCCGTTCGAAGTCGGCGGCGATGCGGTGGATCTTGTCGCTGCGGCCGGTGGCCACCAGGTCGTAGCCGTCACGGGCGAACAGCAGGGCCAGCTGGTAGCCGATCCCGCCCGACGCGCCGGTGACCAGCGCCAGCGGACGTTCGGAGGTGTGGTGGGTGGTGCTCATGAGGTGCTCCTATCGGTGTGTGCGGTGTCCGTGGCGGCGTCTGCGGTGTCGGTGGCGGACCGGGCCGCCGAGCCTGACGCCTTCTGCCTGCCGGTGGCGGGGTCGGCGGCCCAGCTGGCCAGCAGCCGCCAGGCGTCCTGGTCGGCCTGGTCGTCTGCGGGCAGGTACAGGAAGAGGGTCTGGTCTTCCTCGCCTGGTATGGCGAGGGCCTGGTAGTCGATGGTGAGCGGCCCGACGATCGGGTGCCGGAACCGCTTGCGGCCGAAGGTGCGGGTGAGCACCTTGTGGTCGGCCCACCAGCGGCGGAAGTGCTCGCTCTTCATCGCCAGCTCCCCGACCAGCTCCGCGGTGCGGGTGTCGTCGGGGTGGCGTCCGGCGTCCAGTCGCAGGATCGCCGTCATCTCCGCGGCGATCCGCTCCCAGTCCAGGTAAAGGTCGCGGGCGGCCGGGTCCAGGATGATCCAGCGGGTGAGGTTGCGCTCCCGATACGGCATGGCGTCGAAGTCGGCCAGCAGGGCCCGGCACAGGTGGTTGCTGGCCAGGATGTCCCCACGCCGGCCCAGGATGAACCCGGCCTGGTCGGTGAACGACTCCAGGAACCGGTGCAGCCCCGGCCGGACCCGCTGCACCATCGGCACGCCGGACGGTTTCCCCCCGCCCGTGTGCGCCCGCATCAGGTCCGACAGGTGAGCGCGCTCAGCCTCGTCCAGGCGCAGCGCCGCGGCGATCGCCTCCAGCACGCCCGGCGACGGGCTGATCGGACGGCCCTGCTCCAGCCGCGTGTAGTAGTCGGTGCTCACCCCGGCCAACTGGGCAACCTCCTCCCGGCGCAGGCCGGGCACCCGCCGGTAGGCGCCGCGCTCAGGCAGTCCGACCGATTCCGGACTCACCCGGGCACGGCACCGGCGCAGAAACTCACTCAACTCCACATTTCTGGCCATATCTCCATGCTGCCCCCGCCCGAGAGGCCTGACCCGCCCGCAACGTAGGACGCTGCGTCCTATGTATCCGCTGACCAGGAACAACAGGGACACTCATCGCGCCCCACCACCCCGCGACCGGGTCGTGTACTGGACATCGGGCCCGCCCGGAACACCGGCCGGACCCGCCTGCCCCGGCCGCGCCAGGCCCAGGGCACGCACCCCCGTCGCGGGCGTGGCGTCCGCGCAAAGGGGGGAACCTTCGTCAACATTCGGGAGATCACACGTGAAGACCTGGCTCATCACCGGCTGCTCGACCGGGTTCGGCCGCGCCCTGGCGCTCGCCGTCCTCGACCACGGCGATCAGGCCGTCGTCACCGCCCGCCGCCCCGAACAGATCCGCGACATCATCGAACGCGGCGGCGACCGGGCCCTGGGCCTGCCGCTGGATGTCACCGACCCCGCGCAGGTGCGGGCCGCGGTCGCCGCGGCCGAGGACCGGTTCGGCGGCATCGACGTGCTGGTCAACAACGCCGGTATCGGCTACTTCGCGGCCGTGGAGGAGAGCACCGACGAGGAGATCCGCCGGATCTTCGAGATCAACGTCTTCGGGCTCTCCGACGTCATCCGCGCCGTCCTGCCGGGCATGCGCAAGCGCGGCACGTTATCCGGTACATCATCCGGGCCAGTGCGACAAGCGCCGCCGGGCGGCCGGCATGAGTAGCGCGCCGAAGGTCACCGCCCTGCGCGGCGAGCACGTCACCCTCGCCGCGGCCGCCGACGCCTTCCTCGCCACCCCGCGCACGGCCAACCCCAACACCCACCGCGCCTACGCCTCGGCCATCGACCGCGTCATCGCCCTGCTCAACCGGGACCGCCCGCTGGCAGAGGTGACCGACTCCGAGATCGGCCAGGCGCTCGCCGAGCTGTGGGGAGCGAGCGCGCCGGCGACCTGGAACCGCAACCGCGCCGCCGTCACCTCCTGGCTGACCTGGTGCCAGACCAAAAAGCACTGGACCGCCCCGTCGATCCCGGCCGACGCCGAACGCCGCAAGGAAACCGCCGACGAAACCCGCGCCATCGCCAAGACCACCATCCACCGGCTGCTGTCGCGCCGCGACATCCCCCTGCGCGAGCGGGCGCTGTGGCGGATGCTCTATGAAACGGCGGCCAGAGCTGCCGAGATCCTCGCGCTCAACGTCGAGGACCTCGACCTCGAGCACCGGCGCGCCCCCGTCCGGTCCAAGGGCGGCGCCGTCGAATGGGTGTACTGGGAAAGCGGCACCGCCCACCTGCTGCCCCGCCTGCTGCGGCTCCCCGACAGCAGCGCACGCACCCGCGGCCCGCTGTTCCTATCCGAACGGCGCCCCGTCCCGGCCCGTCGCCCGGCGGCCGCCGATATCTGCCCGCACACCGGCCGTGCCCGGCTCGGCTATGACCGCGCCCGCGTCCTGCTGGAGAAGCACGCCGGGCTCGACCTGCACCAGCTGCGCCATTCGGCGGCCACCCACCTCGGCGACGCCGAGATCCCGCTGCAGCTCATCATGGGCAAGACCCGGCACAAAAACCCCCGCACCGCCATGCGCTACGTCAAACCCGGTGCCGAGGCCATCGCCAAGGTCACCGAGGCCCTGGCGCCTCTCCGCCGTACCCACTGATCAACCGAGTGGCGGCCGGCCGTAGCTACAGGAATCCCGGGCCATCACAGACCACTAACAGGACCAAGAAGTCACAGGTCGCTACCGCCAATTCCTGCACTCAGCCTCCTCGAAGGCCTCAACAAGCCGCCCTCACCCAGGCTGGTCACGCACACCCATAGGTCTCCGGCCCAGCGGCACGGTTGCTCGCGGCGACCGGTACCGACACCCGGCCGCTGGTGGACGGCCGGCTCGCCCTGAGTTCGTCCACGATGCGGACCTGCTCGCGGCGGCCGACCGCCACGCAGCGTGTGTGCGCCGACTGCGGTGCCCAGTGTCAGCAGGGCCTCGCCGTACGCGGGCAGAGGCCGCGGTGCGTGGCCTGCAACCACATCGCCCTCCTGGTCGCCGAACAGATCAAGCTCCGCGAACGTCGCGCGGTGCTGACCACCTGGGGCGCGCGGCCTCCTGGACGCCCACGCCACGGCGGTGGTCTGGGCCCGGGTGCGGCCCCTCGACACTACAGCCGCCGCCGGGCGAAGATCAGAAGAGTTCGGTTTGCCTTTCTGCGGGAGGAAGAAGTGAGCGAGTACCCCCAGGATCGCCTGTACGCCGGTGAGCTGCACATGTGGGGCAACGGGGAGTGGTTCAAGCGCAACAGGAAGCTGGACACGCCTGGCGACCGGGTGAGGGTCGGCTTCACCACCTTCTTCATAGGTCAGATCCCCGACAGAGGGCTGCAGGTGCGGTTGCCTGAGGTAGGTAGCTACGTCGAGCTGGGTGACTACTTCGGTCGGGTCAGCTGGAGTCAGGAGGGGAATGCTGATTCTGACGAGGAGTGGGAGGACGGGGATGCTGCTCCTGACGAGGACTGGAGCGATTTCTGCGCACCAGTCGAGGCGAAAGTCGTCGCCGTCAACACCGAGCTCGCCAACACTCCGGAGCTACTCATCAGGGACCCCTACGGCGAGGGCTGGCTGTTTGAGATGGAGATCCATGACCACAATCCCAAGTCCGATTTCAATTGGGACGCGGACGGTTACGCCGAGTTCATCGCTCAGGACATCGACTAGACCGGCAATCTCCGGGAGTACCTCACGTATATGAGCCTCCATGAGGTGGCGCCTGTCCCGTGATCGCGTTCGCGCTCTCGCTGCGATAGCGCGCCGTCGCCCCGGCCTGCGTGACCGCCGCCACTGCCGCCAACAAAGGCCTGCTCGCCGGCCCGCTCCAATACGTCAGGGCGGCCGTGGTGGTCGCCGCGCTCGTCGTGCTCGGCCTGCGCCCGCGTCCCAGCGTCCCCATGGCCGAGGGGAAGGCGCCCAGCCCCTGGGCGGTGTTCGCCACGGTCGGCGCGCTGGTGGCCCGCTGGTCGCATCGCTCCGGCTGGTCGGACGCGCACCGGCTGGCGCTCGCGGCGGGGGCCATGCTCACGTACGCGTGGCACTCGTTCCCATGGGAGCCGGTCACGACCGAGCCCGTGAGCCAGGCGGTCGACCTGACCAGCAACGCATCTTGACGGTCGGCGCGATCGTCCTGCTGGTGATCGCGGCTCGCCGGGTCTCCACGTGACCAGCCGGAAGGACGGCTGACTCAGTCGTCGCTCGGGAGCCTGGCCGCCCCGGCCGGTTGGCGAATCGCGATCTCGACGAGCTTGCCGACCTGCGCTGCGGGAACGGCGACGCCGGGTGTCTGGACGGTCCAGCGGAGGAAGGCCTCAACGTTCATGGCGGGCGTCTCGCCGAGATAGGGGTGGATATATACCGGCGTGTTCGGTTCGCTGCGCCAGCTGTCGGCAAGCGGGCCGATGTCCACCCCGTCATAGCCGAGGACGTCCAGCAGCCGGATGGTCTCTGCCTTGGCCGCCGCGTCGTCGCCGGCGATGGGCAGGGCGCTGCGGTCCGGCGCTCCCGTCGGCCGGGCGAGGGAGAACAACTGGTGCGGGGTGATGGTGTTGAACACCTTGACCACCTGGGAGTCCGCGAGGTGGCGCTGGATCAGCGCGCTTGAGGTCAGTTCACCCGCGTCCAGCTCGGCCAGGTGGCCGTCCCGCTCGGGGTAGTAGTTCGCCGTGTCCAGCACCGTCTTGCCGGCCAGCGCTTCGGCGGGGAGCCGCTCGTAGGCGTTCAGCGGGATGGCCGCCACCACCAGGTCCGCGGCGCGTGCCGCTTCTGCCGGTGTGGCCGCACGTGCACCCCCGCCCAGCTCGGCGACGAGATCGGCGAGGGTCTCGGGCTCTCGCGAATTGCTGAGGACAACCTCGAGGCCGGCCGCGATGGCCAGGCGGGCAACGGAAGAACCGATCATTCCGCTGCCGATGAGTCCGAGCGTTTTGGACATGACTTGTCTCCATTCATTCGGGTGGATGCCGGGACAGGAGCTCGTGGGTGGCTCGCCTGACAGCGTGGAGCCGCCGCGATCGTCCGGCCAGGCCCGTGTCCTGCGTACTCACGGCGTGATCACCCGCCGCACGCCCAGACGTAGGGTTGTCGCGTGGACGACCGGATCGAGCTGAGCGAGTTCCTCAAGTCGCGCCGTGCCCGCCTGCGCCCGGAGGACGTCGGGCTGCGCGACTACGGCCGAGCGCGCCGGGTCGCGGGCCTGAGGCGTGAGGAGCTGGCCCGGCTGGCGGGCGTGAGCATCGCCCACTACACGCGTCTGGAACAGGGCAAAGGCGACAGCGTCTCGGACGAGATCTTGGGCGCCGTCGGCGCGGCGCTGCGCCTGGACACCGACGAACTGACGTACCTGCACCGGGTAGCACGGCGTCCCCAGCCGTGCGCGGGTGCCGGAGACCCGTCGGAGGTGCCTCTTGGCTTTCGTCACCTGTTGGCGTCGTTCGTGACGACGCCGGCGCTGGTGATCGGCCGGCACACCCAGATCGTCGGCTGGAACCAACTCGCCGTGGTGGTGTTCGGGGACTTCCCCGCGTTGGCCGAGAACCGCCGCACGCTCTCGCACCTGCTGTTCACCGAGCCCTCCGCGCGTCTGCTGCACCGCACCGGTTGGGAGCGGGCGGCGCGCGAGCACGTGGGGCATCTACGCGTTCTGCTCGGGCGCCATCGCGGGGACGCCGGACTCGCGGCGCACATCGGCGACATGCGGGAACTGAGCGCGGACTTCGCGCGGATATGGGCCGAGCATCCCGTCGCGCGCCTGCGGTCCCGGACGTACGTGCTGCACCACCCGGTCGTGGGCGAACTGACCCTGCACCGCGAGCTCATCACGCTGCCCGACGAACCGTCGTGCTGCGGGCTGGACCTGTACGCCGCCGAGCCGGGCTCGGCAACTGAGCAGGCACTGAAAGAACTCGGGAGCTTGTAGGCCGCGTGCCTGTTCTCTCCGGCGCCAAGCGCGTATAGTTCGTTAAGATTCTTCTTAACGATCGATGCTATATAGGCGGTAGATGCGGTGACCGAGATCTCCCCGGACGAGGCCGAGTTCGTTGACCGGCTCGGGCTGTTCTTCGAGATGGTGGGCGGTCCCCGCACGATGGGACGGATCTACGGCTGGCTGATGATCTGTGATCCGCCGCAGCAGTCGCTGACCGAACTGGCGGCCGCGCTCGGGGTGAGCAAGCCGTCGATCAGCACCGTCATCCGGCCCATGCAGGAAGGCGGCCTGGTGGAGCGGCTGCCCTCCTCGACCCGCGAGCACCGTTACCGGCTCACACCCGGCGGTTTCACCCGCGTGCTGCAGGTCCAGCTGGATCGCATGGGAGCCGGTGCGGAGGCGGCCGAGTTCGGGCTGTCGGTGATCGGGGAGGGCCGCCCGGAGCAACGGGACCATCTCGAAGAGCTCCGCGACTTCTGCGAGTTCTCCGCCACCGAGGTCCACGACGAATTCATGCGGCGGTGGGAGGACTACCGCGCGACAAAAAGGAGAGGGCGATGAGAGAGAAGGTAGACTTCACCGGCGTGGAGCGGACGATGCTCGCCACCCTGTATCTCCGGGCCTGGGAAAGTCGTTCGAAGGATTCGATTCTCCGGGATCACGTCGCGGCCGGGGTCGTGGATCGTATCGACTACGACTTCGGCAAATTGATGCTACGCGGCGGGGCGGGCAACCGGTTCATGCTGGCATTGCGCGCCAGGCAACTCGACGATTGGACCGCCGATTTCCTCCGCCGGCATCCGGACGCCGTCGTGCTGCACCTGGGCTGCGGGCTGGACAGCCGGGCGTTCCGGCTCGACCTGCCGGTCGGTGTCCGCTGGTTCGACGTCGACCTTCCCGATGTCATCGACCTGCGCCGCAAGCTCTATCCGGAGCTGGACGGGTACCGCACCATCGGCTCCTCGGTCACCGAAACGAGGTGGCTGGACGAGATTCCCACGGAGTATCCGGTGCTGGTCATCGCCGAAGGGCTGCTGATGTACCTCACCGAAAACGAGAACAAGCGGCTGCTCCAACAATTAACCGACCGTTTCGGCAGCGGAGAATTACTGTTCGATGGATTCGCCCCATGGGTCGTTCGCCTGACACAGCGGATGTCGAAGAGGCTGGCCCGCAAGGGATATCCGTCCTACTCGTCGGCGATTCGGGACCGCCGGGAGATCGAGCGGTGGAATCCGCGATTCAGGTATCTCGAGGACGTCCCCTTCGCCTCGCTGTACGCGAAGATTCCCGTGCGCGTTTACCGCGTCACGTACCGCCTCATGAACATGATCCCCGCGTCCAGAGACTTCTACCGGATGTTCCGCTTCGGTTTCTGACCGCGCCGGGCACCAGACCCGATTGATCGTTTAATCTTTCCGGGTGACGGACACACCTGAAGGTCTCGCGTTGCCCACTGCCCTGGCCGAGGTGGCTGAGGTCGGCTTCGAGTGGGAGTGGGACGAGGAGACCGACGAGACCCGCGGCTGCGACTTCGAGCCATACGATCACTTCGAGGAGCCTGACCGGACGGCGTGGTGGTTCCGCCTGTGGACCGGCAACCAAGAGGTCGACGGCGGCGAGTTCCGCTTCTTCGGCACGACCGGGTCGGGCGACTACACCGGCTTCTGGCTGGTACGGCCCGATGCCGCGATCACCGAGCAGCCCGTTGTCTACATCGGGTCGGAGGGTGAGTCAGGTGTGATCGCCCGGGATCTCGGCGATCTCCTCTGGCTGTTCGCCGCCGGGCTGGGCCCCGCCGAGGCCTTCACGGACCCCGGCTCCCCCACCGAGCCGAATGAGGCCTTCCAAACGATCGCCGAGCGACACGCACCCGCCCGCCGCCGTACCCCCAGGCAGATCGTCGCTGCCGCCCGAGCCGAGTTCCCGCAGTTCACGGATCTCATCGACGCGATGTGTCGCTGAGTGAGACTCACTTGGCCTTAGCTCGCCGGTCAAAGGGTCAGCAGCGACCCGTGCCGTGCTCTCCGTGTGGCGGCCAGTCCTCCGGCCAGGCCGCTCACAGCGCAGACCAGCACCAGCCCGGCGTACTGCGGCAGGGAGTAGGCGAACCACGCCTCGCCGGTCGCGGCCTTGCCGAGCGCGGTGAGCGAGGCGGCGGCGATGCCCGTTCCGAGCAGCGTCCCGGCGCACGTCACGATCAGCGTCTCCCAGCACACCGCCCTGACCAGCTGCCGAGGCTTGGTCCCCACGCTGCGCAGCAGCCGGATCTCTTCGGTCCGCTCGGCCATCGACATGGCCGTCGCGTTGAGCACCGAGATCACGGTGTAGACCACCGCCGACCCCACCAGCATCGGAGCCGCCCACGCCGACGCACCGGTACGGGTGACACCCGCCGCCGCGTCGGAGGTCGCCACGGCGAACAGGAAGGTGCACGCCAGCGCCACGGTCAACATCACCGGAGACGCCGCCGACATCGCCCGGCGCGGCTGAGCGACCAGTGAGGACCTGGCCAGCATCCCGGCACCCGGATCGAGCCGGGCCGCCACGGCTCCGAGCAGCCACCCCATCCCACGCAGCGCGACGGGGCCCAGCGCGGATGCGGCCACGCACAGCACCATCGTCGCCCCCAGCGCGGTCGGCGCCGCGTCCTTCGGCCTGACGTGCGGTACGAGCCACAACAGCACGGTGCCGCCGGCCAACGCCGCCGCTCCGATGACGGCCCTGGTCCAGGGCAGCAGCCGCCGCTGCGCCGCACTGTCCCGTAGCACCTCCAGCGGGCCCACACCTGCAGCCTTGCGCGCCGCGATGCGGGCCGCCAGCAGCGTCACCGCCAGCCCGACCACCAGCGCCACGATGAACGGCCCCGCCGTCACTTTCACCGGTACGCCTCCGGGCGCCAGTCCGGTCATCCGCATGAACGCCGCCATCATCACGGCGTACGGCACGGCCAGCGCGCAGCCCGCCGCACTCGCCAGCACGGCCACCACCAGCGCCTCCGCCGTGACCAGCCGGCTCACCTGCCGCGGCGTCATGCCGACCGAGCGCAGCAGTGCCAAGGTCCTGCGCTGCCTCAGCACGTGCAGACTCAGCATGCCCGCGACCACGAAGACCGACACGAACCCCGACACCACGGCCGACAACACCAGCAACCCCATGACGCCGTTCGACTCGTCATGTGTGGACGCGCCGGCGACCACTAGGCCGCTACCGCCCACCAGCATCACGGCCAAGGCCACCGCCGTGAACGAAGCGGCGAAGCCCATCCGATTGGTTCGTACGTTGTTCCAGGCCAGCACGAGTGTCACCGGCGACCACTCAACCGCATGCCGATCTGGTCCGCCGAGGGCCGGTCCAGGACGTCGACGATCATCCCGTCGGTCAGGAACAGCACGCGGTCCGCCCGGGCCGCCGCCTCCGGATCATGGGTGACCATCACCACCGTCTGGCCGAATTCGTCGACCGCCTCCCGCAGCAGTGCCAGCACCTCGTGCCCGGTGCGGCGGTCCAGCGCTCCCGTCGGCTCGTCGGCGAACAGCACCTCCGGCCTGCCTAGCAGGGCGCGGGCGATCGCCACCCGCTGCTGCTGGCCACCGGACAGCTGCGCCGGGCGATGCCCCTCCCGCCCGGCCAGGCCGACCCGGTGCAGCAACTCGCGCACGCGTGACGGGTCGGGCCGCTGCCTGGCCAGGCGGCGGGGCAGGATGACGTTCTGCCAGGCAGTCAGCGAGGGCACCAGGTTGAACGCCTGGAAAATGACGCCGATCCGGTCGCGGCGGAGCACCGCCAGCTCCTTCTCCCCCAGGCGGGTGATGTCCTGCCCGGCGATCAGGACCGCGCCCGAGTCCGGCCGGTCCAGCCCGGCCGCGCACTGCAGCAGCGTGCTCTTCCCTGACCCCGACGGGCCCATCACCGCGGTGAAACTGCCGCGCGGGAACCCGACACTGATCTGCCGCAGCGCGGCCACCTCGGCAGCACCTTTTCCATATGTCCTGGTCACTCCCTCAAGGTGAACCGCGTGATCGCTCATGATCGGCAAGCGTGCCGCAGCGCGTCGATCATCGCCCATCAGGTATCTCCCTGATCGGTCCCTGAGGCTCGCCGCACGCCTCCTGAGGGTGCGTCGTTCGTCGCGACAAGACCGGCCTTTACCCGCTGCTGCTGGACGAGCTCCGAGACGGCTCCGGATGGCCGTGGCACGACGGTGAACTCAATGCCGGGCCGATCGGTGCCATCGACGCGCTGACCGCCGAGAACGTACTGGTCGGGTTCTGGACCGATGGCTCGCTCGGCCCTTGGCCCGGACTGGCGCCGCCGGGCGTGCCGGGCCGGGATCCTGACACGGCTGCCGCGCTGCTCGCCGAGTCCCTCGGCGCGGCCCGCCCCCGGCTGCTCGGCCTGGTCCCAGCCACACGCGGCGCGGACACGCTGACGCTGTGCGCATGGACCGGGCCGCTCAACCACACCAACGAAACGGAGGAGATCTCGGCCGGGGTCCGTTCGTGGGAAGAGCGGTTCGGGGCTCGTGTGGTGACCGTGGGTTACAGCACGCTTGAGCTGTCCGTGGCCGCACCACCGACCACGCTCGAGCACGCCCGCCAGGTGGCGGCCGAGCATGAGGCGTTCGCCCCGGACACCATCTGGCAGGGCTGCGAAGACTTCGAGGACTATGCCGAAGCACTGGTCGGCTCCGGCGATTGGTCCTTCTGGTGGGACTGATGTCTTGGCCAGCGACCTCAAGCTCCAGAGGCGAGCGACGGCGAAACAGGTGAACGGACCGGTCAGGAATCGAGAAGCGCGGGTAACCGAGCCGCGCCTAGCCTGACCGCTATGGGTATCACCATTCACGCGAGCTTCCTGCCGCACGACGACCCCGATCTCTCCCTGGCCTTCTACCGCGACATCCTCGGCTTCGAGGTGCGCGATGACGTCGGATACGACGGGAAGCGCTGGATCACGGTCGGCCCCGCCGACCAGCCCGGCACGTCCATCGTCCTGGAGCCTCCGGTCGTGGACCCCGGCGTCACCGACGACGAGCGCCGCACCATCGTCGAGATGATGGCCAAGGGCACCTATGCCGGAATCCTTCTGGCCACCGCCGACCTGGACGGTGCCTTCGAGCGGGCGCAGGCCGGCGGCGCCGAGGTCGTCCAGGAGCCGACCGAGCAGCCGTACGGCGTCCGCGACTGCGCCTTCCGCGATCCCGCGGGCAACCTCATCCGCATCCAGGAGTCGCGCTGAGCCTCGACCGGGCCGGGCTGGCTGACGACCGGCGACGGCAGTTCGCTGAGCCGACCGGAACGGTGAGATCATCGACCCGGCACTGACCGGACGTTCGAGACGACTCTCAGACTCTGAGGAGGAGACCAGCCCACATGCCCACCGGAGCGACCCCTGTGGCCAACCGGTCCTACCGCGCGGTGCTGCGCGACCGCCAGATGGCCGGGCTCCTGCTGGGCGACCTCCTGGCCAACGCCGGTACGGGCATGATCATCGTGGCCATGCCCGTACAGACGCTGTCCATCCACGGCAGTGTGCCGAAGGCGATCGCCATCGGGCTGGTGGAGGCGGCGCCGTTCGTCCTGTCCACCATCCTCGCCCTGGCCATCGGACTGGGGCGGGTGAGGGTGCCGCCGCGAACCCTCCTGCTCGCCGACTGTGTCTTACGGTCGCTGACCTTCGCCATCCTCGGCGTCTTGGCCGTCACCGAGCGACTTTCACTGCCCGTGCTGATCGTTGGTCTCCTGTTCGGCGCGACGTTCCGGATGGCCGGCTCAAGCAGCCGGCGTCTGCTGGCGACGTCCATCGCGGGTGAGAGCGGGCGGTTCGCGGTCAACGGCTTACTCGGGTTGAATTCCACGTTCGCGCTCTACATCGTCGGCCCGGTGCTGGGCGGAGTGATCGTGGCGTCCACCGGCGCGGGCGTCGCGCTCTTCTTCGACGCGTGTGGTGCGCTGATCCTGCTGGCCGCCGTCCTGATTTCCGTTCCCCGGGCCACCAAAGATCGTGACGCGCCTGCTCGCGCGGGAGTCCGCGAATCGGGCTGGCGGATCCTGCGTCGCCGACCGGTCGCCGCGCGGCTGCTGGTGGTCGAGTTCTTCTTCAACTTCTTCTACATGCCGATCGAGGTGGCGCTTCCCCTGTACGTACGCGGGACGCTGAACGCCGACGCGTCCGCTCTGGGTCTCATGTGGGGCGCGCTAGGCATGGGCGCATTCGTCGGCGCCGCTCTCGTCAATCAATTGCGCAACCTTCCACAGCGTCATGTGCTGATCGCCATCATCGGCCTGTGGGCGATGTGCCCGGTCGCTCTGGCGTTCGTCGGCGATCTCACTCTCGCGCTGATCGTCTTTGGCCTGGGCGGCCTGGTGTGGGCGCCGTTCACGCCTGTCGCGTACAGCTTCCTGCAATCGGGGCTCGAGCCCGACGAGCAACAGCAGGTCGTCACGCTGTGGACGACCGGCTCCACGGTGGCCGCCCCGCTCGGCCTGATCGTCGGCGGACCACTGATCGAGCTGGCCGGGAGCACCGGAGGGCTGGTGTTGTCCGGTGGGCTGACACTGCTGCTGCTCCCGATCGCGGCATTGGCTGTGCTCAGGCGCGCACCCGGGTCGATCGCACATTCCACGCGCGATCGGGTGCGGTAAACGGACCTGTCACCAGTGTCGAGAGGTCAGACGCGGAGCAGATCGGTCGAGACCGTCCAGAGGCGCTTGGCGGTGGTGGGATCGAGCGCCCATTCCTTGACACCGTGGGGGTGCTGTGCGAGGTCGGCGTCGTCCGGCACGGTGTAGGCCTCCTGCGCGTCGTCGAGGTAGTGGCCTCCGGAGTGAGCGAACTCCGGGGTGACGGCCGCGACGATGCTGGTGGCGGCTCCCTGCTCGACCGTTTTGTAGGTGAAGACTCCGGCGGCCTCGGCCGCATCTAGCGACGCCTTCTGCCGCGCGGTGAAGTTCCGCTGCAGTCCCGTCGCGACACCGCCGGGGTTCACCGTATTGGTGATGATGCCGTCGGATGCCCAACGGCGGGTCGCCTCGACAGCGAAGAGAGAGTTCGCCGTCTTCGATTGGGCGTAGGCGATCTGCGGGTCGTAGTTGCGACGCTCGAAGTGGAGGTCGTCGAAGTCGATGCCGGAACGCATGTGCGCTGTCGAACTGACCGAGACGATCCGTGCTCCGTCGCGGTCGGTCGCTCCCATGGCCAGGGCGTCGTGAAGGCCGGAAGCCAGGGCGAAGTGGCCTAGATGGTTCGTCGCGAATTGCAGTTCCCAGCCCTCGGGCGTCCGTTCGAGACCACCGGTGACCACGCCCGCGTTGTTGATCAGCAAGTGAAGCGGGCCGTTCCACGCGTCGACGAATCGCGTGATGGTGGTCCTATCGGCGAGGTCGAGCCGGACGACTCGGGGCCGGATCCCGCCGGTCGACTTCGCGATCGTCTCGGCGACGGCGTCACCTGCGGTCGTGTTTCGGACAGCGAGCGTCACTTCCGCTCCGGCAGAGGTCAACGCACGAGCCGTCTCGGTCCCGATTCCAGAGGAACCTCCGGTCACGATCGCGCGGACGCCGGTGAGATCGACGCCCCGTAGCACCTCGGCGGCGGTGCTGGAAGAGGTGAAGGGCGTGGAAACGAGTTTGAGAGTGGCCATGGCGGCGACTATACAGACTAGACAATATTTGTATAGTTAGCCTCTCGCTCGTATGCTCGCTTCATGAGCAGTCCCGAGGTTGGTCACCCGCCGCCGTCGACAGTCGCCGATACCGACCGTCGGTCCATGGTTCTGGACTCCGCCATGGTCACGTTCGCGCGATTCGGTTACCGGAAGACCTCGATGGAGGAGGTGGCGCGGGCGGCGCATATCTCCCGGCCTGGGCTCTATTTCCTCTTTTCCGCGAAGGAGACTCTGTTCCGTGCCGCAGTTGCCCAGGCATTGGATCGCGACATCACAGCGGTCGAACGCGTCCTGGCCGACACCGGCCGACCCCTTCTGGAGCGTCTCGTCGAAGCGTTCGATCAGTGGGCGGGCCGCTACATCGGCCCGCTGACGAGCGATGTCGCGGTGGTCATCGAGGACAATCCCGACCTCCTCGGAGAGATCATCGAGACCCCGCGGCGCCGTTTCGAGGAACTGATCACAGACGCGATCGCCATAAAGTCGGGACGAGAGGCGGCTTCCCCGGTCGCGCAGACGATGATCAGCGCATCGATCGGCATCAAGCATCAGATCGCATCACGGGAGGCCTACCTCGAACGACTGGAGGTAGCCATCGATCTCCTGCTGCGCTGAAGACGCTTGCCGAAGCCGCGCGAAGGGCCACCCGATTCCCGTCACCGCCTGCCATACGACGGTGGAAGTGCGAGACCTCAAGCCGCCGAACGTGATCCAATCCGGCGGGCTTGAGCTGGTGAAATACCTGTCCGTCTACCGGCTGATCTGACGCGGAACCGCCACCGCGAGAAGCTTGTCTGGGTTGCGGATGGCGTAGAAGTTGGTGATCTTCCCGTCGGCGATCTCGATCAGGAAGACGCCTTCCAGGCGCTCACCGCTGAGTACCAGTGCGGCCGTGTGGTTGCAGTTGACCATCTCGATCCGCAGGTCCCCCAGCCGCTCCTGGCGGAACAGGCTCATCAGGACCGCGGCCACCTTCTCCGCGCCCACCACCGGCCGACGCGCCGCGGTGGCCTTGCCGCCGCTGTCGGCGGTCCAGATGACGTCCGGCGCGAGCAGCCAGAGCAGCCCTTCCAGGTCACCGGTGGCCGCCGCGGTCATGAACTGCTCGGTGACCCGCGCGCTGGTCGCGGCGTCGACGGGCTCGAAGCGCTGACGGCGTGCCTGTACGTGCTCGCGGGCGCGGTGCGCCACCTGCCGCACCGCCGCCACGGACTTGCCCACCGCCGTGGCGATGTCGTGGTAGTCGAAGCCGAACACCTCGCGCAGCACGAACACCGCGCGCTCATCGGGACCGAGTGTTTCGAGCAGTACGAGCATCGCCATCGACACCGACTCGGCGAGCACCACATCGGTCGAGGCGTCGTTCTCGTCGAGCAGCAGTGGCTCGGGCAGCCACGGGCCGATGTAGTCCTCGCGACGGCGCGCGCTCGCTCGCAAGGCGTTGAGCGCCTGACGGGTCACCAACTGGGCCAGATACGACTTGGTGTCGCGCACTGTCGAGAGGTCCACGGTGGCCCAGCGCAGATAGCTGTCCTGCAGCACGTCGTCGGATTCGGTCGCCGAGCCGAGGATCTCGTAGACGATCGTGAACAGCAGCGGCCGCAACAGGGTGAACCGCTCGGCATGCTCATCGGTGCTCACGGGGAGGTGACCACCCGCGCGGCGGAGGCCGGTTGCTCGGGACGCGGGCCGCCCTTGGGCCAGCCCATGGAACCCGGCTTGCGGGCCTCGCCGCGTATCCGCTTCGACACCACGAACTTGCAGGTCACCTCCTTGATCGCCGCACCCATGCGGCCGCCGATGTAGACGTTGATCGCGGTGTCGTCCTTGCGGGTGAGCTGCCGTATGCCGGCGCGCCGGCCGAGGCTGACGCACGCCCCGGTGAAGGCCAGGTCGATCACCGCCGGTGCGGTCCCCGCGATGCGGCTCAGCACGGTGTCGGCGGCCCGCGCCCCGAGCGGCCCGGCGGCGTAGCCGCTCATCCGCAGCGGCCGGCCCGACGGTGCGGCGGCGTCGCCGGCCGCGACAAGGCGGTCGTCGTCGAGGCTGGTCAGCGTCTCGTCAGTGAGCAGCCGGCCGAGCGCGTCGGTGCGAAGCCCACTGGCCGCCGCCAGCTCCGGCACGCCGAAGCCAGCCGTCCAGACGGTCAGCGCGCTCGTACGCACCCCACCGTCGGCGACGACGACCGCATCCGGCCGCACCTCGCTCACCATGGCGCCCTCGAGTACCACGACACCATGCCGCGACAGCCATTTGGCGATGTATCGGCGACCAGACGCGCTGAATGTCGGTGCCAGGGTCCGGCCGCACACCAGTGTGACCCTGCGTCCTTGCTCGGCCAGCTCGGCGGCCGTCTCGATGCCGGTCAACCCGCCGCCGACCACGGTGATCGGAGCATCGACGGGTAACTCCTCCAGCCGGGCGCGCAGCCGCTGCGCGTACTCGAACTCCGCGATGTCGAACGCGAATTCGGCCGCGCCAGGCACCCCTGACGGTATGGCCCTGGTGCTGCCGACCGCGTAGATGACGTAGTCGTAGTCCAGGGTACGGCCCGACGCCAGCCGTACGGCGCGGGTGGCGGCGTCGATGCGCGTGACGCTGTCGACGACCAGGCGAACGCCCTCGCCGAGCAGCGTGCGGTAGTCGATCGTGGCGTCGCCGGTACGGGCCACGAACTGGTGCAGCCGGATGCGTTCGACGAACTCCGGGCGTGGATTGACCAGGGTGATGTCGACGTCGTCGCGCGTCCGCAGACGGTTGGCCGCGAGCGTACCGGCGTAACCACCGCCGATGACCACGACCTTGTGGCGTGTGTTGTATTCGGTCATGCCCTCAGGACACCGCCGGCCACTGGGACGTGACAGCACGCGACGTGACGCGCGTCACTCCGTTCGCCAAGAACGTCGATCCGGCCAAGGCAGAACACGGCACAGCCATGTTCTGCCTTGGCGGAGAGCATCGCACCGACGCCTGGACCTACTGGACCGGCCACACCAGGACGAAGGAGAAATCCCGTTTCGTCCTGCGGTTCAGCGGGATATCGATCTTGACCCGGCGAGCGATCTCATTGCGGCTGATGCCCAGTCCATGAGCGATGAGCCGTCCGGGACGGACCGGCACGGGATCGTCGAAGGTGACCGTGATCTGAACGGGCCACGGATCCTCGGGAACGGGAGATGCGTGGAGTTCCCAGCACCCGTCCCAATCGAGCCCGAACCGGTTGCGCCGGGCGATCAACGGATCGAGAAGGGTATCGGCGACCAGGGACGGCGAGTTGTCCGAGTAACCGGCCAGAAGGCCGGCGGGCAGTGAGCGGACCGGGACGCGATCGTGGACGGTGAGCTTGCTGGTCCGGTCACAGGAAACGCAGTTGACCAGGAGCCAGACGTCGAGAAGTTTGCCGTTGGCGTTGACGCGAAACCTGCCGTCGCCGACGGTGGCGCGGCCGGAAGGGCAGGCCACGCACCGGAGGGCGAGCAGAGGCAGGCGGGTACGTCGTACGGCCCAGGGCAGCACGATATGAGGATGTGAAGACATGATCTCTCTGAAGACCTGACGAAGAGCATGGAAAACAGAGCCGACGGCGTCCGTCGGCGACCGATGCGCAGGGAAGTGTCAGGTCTAAAGAGCAGGCGGCGTCATACGCGCGAAGTCCTCACGTAGGGGTGAGAGCCCAGCCTAGGCGACCACCATCTACAAGATCCACCCGTTTTCGCGACCCCGTCAGCAGACAGCTCTTCTGTCAGGCGGCACTCGCTTTACTGCTGTTCCGCACTCGCGAATGGCTGAATACGCCGCCAGGCCTTGCCGCAGAGTCATTATTATCCGGAGGCCCCACACGATCGCCATAAATTCGCCATAATTTCGCTATACAACCCCACCACCTGCGTGAACGCATAAATAAGACGCAGCTGAGGCATGGCTTCAATGGCGATTTAACACCGGCCTGTGAAATTGTCAATCTCTTGTCAAAGTGATTTATCCATGCTTATCCTCCAGGTGATCAAATCTCTTTCTCGGTTTTCCTGGAGGCACCACTTGCGCCGATTAGCGCTCCCCGTCGCCGTCACGGCGATGCTTATCCCCTTCCTCGCCCCCGAGGTCTCCGCCGCCACGCAGACCTCGACGGCCTCCGCCGCCCTGCTCGCCGACCCGCCGCCGGCCGACGTTCAGGAGATCGGCCCCGGCCAGTACTCCGCCGACAACCAGACCTTCAAGCTCACCGAGCTGGACGTGTCCGCGGGCGCGATCAGCCGTAAGCACGGTGTGGCGCTGGCCGGTGGCGATCTGGCCCGGCCGCAGTCGGCCCCGGCGACCCGCCCTGAGCTGGGCGTCTTCGGGCCGAGCTGGCAGGCCGAGTTCGCCGGTGGTCAGATCAACCGGAAGCTCGAGAACCAGAACGGCACCCTGGTCGTCACGGAACTCGACGACGGGACGTCGACCAGCTACCCGCTGAAGAGCAGCGTCTCCACCCCCGACGGCGGCGGCATCCAGATCTACCAGGCCGCCAACGGATCCAAGATCACCGAAACCACCAAGTGGGACGCGGTCGTCGGTGCGATGCGCACCACGACGATCGAGACGCTCGTGTCGGACGTGGGCGCCCAGGAGGCGGGCGACGACGGCTTCACCAACGCCGACGGCACCCCCGTCAGCGCCACCGACCTCCAGCCCACCTACACCTGGGCCCGGCCGGCCGGCGCGCCGAGCGCCGACCCCTGGCGGGTGACCGACGTGGGCAACACCGCTTTCGGCAAGTCCACGATCACCTACGACACCCAGGGCCGCGTCAGCACCGTCAAGGAGCCGGCCGGCGTGTCAGACCCCGCGTCCGTCACCAAGTTCACCTACGCCACGGCTACCACGGCCACCAGCACCTCCAACGGCGACTTCGCGGGCCGGCTCAAGGAGGTCTCGGTCACCTACGGGACCGAGACACCGCAGACCGAGGCGAGCTACGCCTACGACCCGAACGGTCTGCTGCGCACCGTGACCGACCCCAGCGTCGGCGCAGTACAGGGGACCTACTCCTACGACCCGGTGGGACGCCTGTCGTCGATCGACTCCGTCACCAACGGCGGTTGGCAGCTGTCCTTCCCGGCGGGCGTCGCGGCTCCCCAGGTGACCGCCACCGGCACCGACACGCCGGCCAACGGCGGGACGACCACGGGCGCGGCCGGGCTCGACGACCCCAACGCCACCGAGCCGCCGGCCGGCGACTTCCTGCCGGAGGGCGTGGACCCCCCGCAGTCCTACCCGGCGAAGTGCAGCACGGCCGCGACCTGGATGTGGTACACCAAGTCGGGCTGCTCGGCCTGGGCCTGGCACGGCGGCAAGTGGCGCAAGCCCGACTGGAAGCGCACCGCCAGCGGCTTCAAGGTCAGGGGCATCTACTACGACCACTGCACAAGCTCTCCGGACAAGCCTCACAACTTCGACTTCCGGCCGGCCTGTGACTCCCACGACTACGGGTACGGCCTGATAGCCAACAAGAGGAAGCATTACCGCTACTACCTCTCCAACGCCCATTCAAAGGCTGACGTGGACAACCGGTTCTACATCACCATGCGCGACAAGGTGTGCGGTGGCTACTTCATCCTGGTGCGGCCCGACTGCCGGGCATGGGCCTGGGTCTACTACAAGTTCGTCAAGAGGTACGGCAATCCCTGATAACCGCCCGAGCTCAACGTGACACCTGAGCTCTGACCTTTCCGGGGGACCTTCCTCCGCCGGACGGCGGCCTCGGCCGCCGTCCGGCCACCCCTCACGCCGGCGTCGTCTCCCTGCACCTCCTTCATGTAAGGCGCGGTACGTCATGAAATTGCGAGTCTTATCCTGTGTCATCGCGGCGCTGGCGACCACGGCGCTCGCGACCGGGCCGGCCAACGCGGCAGAGGCCCCGCCCACGACTCCCGCAGCGTCCGCTACGGCCACACAGCAGACCACTTCGACCGCTCAGCAGGGCACTTCGGCGGCCCCCTATGTCGAACCCCAGCTCAGCGCGCGGGTGGCGGCCGCGGGCAAGATCCGAGTGAACGTCGTCAGCAAGACCCGCGCCGACCTGCCGGACGCGGCCTCCAGCGGTCAGGTCGTCCAGCAACTGACCCGCTTCCCCGTGGTCACCCTGCACGTCGACCAGGCCGGGCTGGACCGGCTGACCAAGCTGCCCAGTGTGGTGAGCGTGACCGAGGACAAGCCGGTGCGACCGGTGCTGGCCGAGAGCGTCCCGCTGATCGGCGCCGACAAGACCAGGGCCGCGGGCAAGACGGGCGCCGGCAGCGTGGTGGCCGTGCTGGACACCGGCGTCGCGGTCAACCACCCCTTCCTCAAAGACCGGGTGCTGGAAGAGGCCTGCTTCTCCCCCATCGACGCCGACTACTCCTCCACCAGCCTGTGCCCCGACGGCACCGCCGAGCAGGAAGGGCCCGGCGCCGCCGACGCCGACCAGGGCCCCTGCGCCGACGTGGCGCTGGACTGCGACCACGGCACCCACGTGGCCGGCATCGCGGTCGGCAACGGCACGGGCGTGACCGGCGCTCCGCCGGCCGGCGTCGCGCCCGGCGCCGAGCTCGTCGCGATCCAGGTGTTCAGCAAGTTCTCCTCCGAAGACCTGTGCGGCGCGGGCGCCGCCCCGTGTGTGCTCAGTTTCACCAGCGCTCAGCTCGCCGGCCTGGAGAAAGTGCTGGAACTGAAGGACGAGGGAGTGCCGCTGGTGGCCGCCAACCTCAGCCTGGGCGGCGGCCAGTACACCGCCGCCTGCGACGGCGACCCGCGCAAGGCGATCATCGACAGCCTGCGCACCGCCGGCGTGGCCACCGTGGTCGCGGCCGGCAACGACGGCTTCGGCACCGCCGTGGCCGCCCCGGCCTGCGTGTCCTCGGCCATCACCGTCGGCGCCACCACCGACCAGGACGGCGTGGCCGCCTTCAGCAACCGCGGCGCGCTGCTGGACCTGTTCGCCCCCGGTGTGTCGATCATCTCCTCGGTGCCCGGCAACAAGTGGGCCTCCTTGAACGGCACCTCGATGGCCGCCCCGCACGTCACCGGCGCCCTGGCCGTGCTGCGCCAGGCCATGCCCGACGCCCCGCTGGCCCAGCTCGAAACCGCCTTGAAGACCACCGGCAAGGCCATCGCCTACAACGGCGTGACCACCCCACGCATCCAGGTCGACGCCGCCGTGCTCGGAAAGGCCCCTGACACCGGAGCCTGGCCCGTCCCGTACTACGAGAACATGAAGGACACCGCGATCCCCGACCACGGCACCGTGACGTCCTCCATCGCGGTCGCCGGCCTGCTCGGCAGCGCGCCCGCCACCACCGAGGTGTACGTCGACATCCACCACACCTGGCGTGGCGAGCTGAAGATCGACCTGCTCGCACCGGACGGCAAGGTCTACCCGCTGCAGGCCAACGACCCCAACGACAGCGCCGACATCCTGCACGAGACCTACCAGGTCAACGCCAGCGCGTCGCCGGCCAGCGGCACCTGGAAACTGCGCGTGCAGGACGTCGAATATCTCGACACCGGCTTCATCGACGGCTGGTCGATCCGGCTGCCCTGCTTCGGCAACTGGGACGACACCGCCATCCCCGATCCCGGTGTCGCCGAGTCCAGCATCGTCCTGGCCTGGATCAACGGCAACGCCCCCACCCGCTCCCGGGTCCACGTCGAGATCGACCACACCTGGCGCGGTGACCTGAAGCTCGACCTGGTCGCGCCGGACGGCAAGGTGTACCCATTGCGTGCCGCCGATGCCAAGGACGGCACCGACAACATCAACGAGAGTTACTGGGTGAACGCCAGCGCCTCAGCGGCCAACGGCACCTGGAAACTCCGGGCGGAGGACTTAGCCAAGGGTGACAAGGGCTTCATCAACGGATGGACCCTGACCCTGTAGAGGCACTCGCGGAACGGGGTTCGGCCAGGAACGCGGACGCGCTCCTGGCCGGACTCGACTCTGCCGCGGCTAGTCGTTGAGGAACAGCTCGATGACCGGTACGACGACGTCGGGGCGCTGGACCGGCAGGTCGAGGGTCAGGGTGTCGGGGGTCAGGGCGCCGATGGCCGTGTTCTGGGCCGTCTGGCTGGGGTCGATCACGCGCGAACGGATCTCCGAGGCGTCGTGCAGGAACTGGGCGTACTTCACGCGCCCGCCCAGCCCTGGGAGGTGCAGGTGGCGGAACGGCCAGCCGAACACGTGCAGATAGAGCCGGTTACCGCACTGGGTGTAGCGGCAGTCGGGAGGCGCGGTGAAGCCGCTGGGGCCGGCGCCGTAGATGGAGCGGGAGTTCAGCCGCATCCATTCGCCGATGTCGGCGAGGCTCTGGCGGGCGCGCGGATCGATCTGGCCGCGCCCGTCCGGGCCGACGTTGAGCAGCAGGTTGCCGCCCTTGGCGACGCTGTCGATCAGCATGCGTACGAGCAGGTCAGGGGTCTTGTAGTCAAGGTTGTCCCGGTCGTATCCCCAGCTGCCGTTGAGAGTCTGGCAGGCCTCCCACGGCACCTCCTGGCCGTCGACGGTCATCGGGGCGGCGGGCTGGTACTGCTCGGGGGTGACGAAGTCACCGGGGATGCCGAGCCGGTCGTTGACGATGATCCCCGGCTGGAGCTCGCGCACCATGTCCATCAACTCGGGTGAGCGCCAGTCGTCGGCGCCCTTGCCGCCCCAGTAGCCCGTTCTGCCGGCGTAGGAGAAGTCGAAGAACAGGTAGTCGATCTGGCCGTAGTCGGTGAGCAGCTCGCGTACCTGGGCGTGCAGGTAGTCGGCGTACTTGGAGATGTCGCGGCCCTTGGCGGCGGCCTTGAACTCCTCATCCTCGCGCTGCGGGTGGAGGGAGTCGACGGGGAACTCGGGGTGGTGCCAGTCGATCAGCGAGTGGTAGAAGCCGACCTTCAGCCCTTCGGCGCGTAGGGCCTCCACATACGGCGCGATCAGGTCCTTGCCCCAGGGGGTGCGCGTCACCTTGTAGTCGGTCTGCGCGGAGTCCCACAGGCAGAAGCCGTCGTGGTGCTTGGTGGTGAGGACGACGTAGCGCATGCCGGCTTCCTTGGCCAGCCGTGCCCACTCCGCGGGGTCGTACAGGTCGGGGTCGAAGTGGTCGAAGTAGCGCTGGTAGTGCTCGTCGGTCATCTGCTCGCGGTTCTTCACCCACTCGTGGCGGGCGGCCAGGGAGTACAGCCCCCAGTGCACGAACATGCCGAAGCGGGATTCGGAGAACCAGGCGTGGTCCACTACGTTCCTTTCGAAAAGAGATTTCGCGAAATGAGATTTCACGAAAAAGAGATTTCATCGGCCGCCGAGACCGCTCGTGGCGATCCCGCGAATGAGATGTTTCTGCAGGAGGATCAGGAGCGCCGCGGTCGGCGCCATGGAGATCACCGAGGCCGCCATGATCAGGTTCCACTGGGTGCCCTGCTGGCCGACGAAGAGCGACAGGCCCAGCGGGACGGTGGCCTTCTCGTCCACCGTGTTGATGATGATCAGCGGCCACATGAAGCTGTTCCAGTAATTGATGAACGTGAAGACCGCCAGCACCGCGAGCGCGGGCCTGATCAGCGGCAGCATGATGCTGGAGAAGATCCGCACCGATCCCGCGCCGTCGATGCGGGCGCTCTCGGAGATCTCTTCGGGGATGGTCAGGAAGAACTGGCGCAGCATGAACGTCCCGAAGGCGGTGAAGGCCCAGGGGAAGATCAGCGCCTGGAAGGAGTCCACCCAGCCGAACCATTTCATCAGCATGAACATCGGCACGACCAGCACTTCCTGGGGGATCATCAGCGTGGCCAGGAAGACCAGGAAGAAGCCGTCGCGACCGCGCCAGCGCAGCCGCGAGAAGGCGTACGCCGACATGGCCGACGCCACGAGCACCACGACCGTGCCGCAGATGGCGACGGCGAGTCCGTTGACGACGAACTTCCCGAACGGCAGGAACTCGAACGTCTCTTTGTAGTTCTCCCACCGGATCAGCGATCCGAACAGGCTCGGTGGCGACTGGAACACCTCGTCGGCGGGCTTGAGCGAGGTGGCCAGCATGTACACCAGCGGCGCCAGGAACGCGGCGGCCACCAGGTAGAGCGCGACGTGTGAGATGACCAGCCGGACGCGGCGGATGGCGTGATCAGACATCGTAGGTCACCCATCTGCGCTGGCCGGCGAACTGCACCGCGGTCACGCCCAGGATCAACACGAACAGGATCCAGGCTCCGGCGGACGCGAGTCCGTACTGGTAGATCGAGAACCCCTTGTCGAAGACGAACATCATGAGGGTCTCGGTGTCCATGCCCGGCCCTCCGCCGGTCATCAGGAACGGCTGGGTGAAGACCTGGAACGAGGTGATGAGCGTCATGGTCGAGGCGAAGAACAGCGCCGGGGAGATCATCGGCAGCATGATGCGGAAGAACTGCCGCCACGGTCCCGCCCCGTCGATCTGCGCCGCCTCCAGCAGGTGCCGCGGGATGGCGTCCAGCGCGGCCGAGAAGACCAGCATGTTGTAGCCGAACCCCTGCCACACGCTCATCGCGACGACGGCGAACATGGCCCAGCCCGGCTCACCGAGGAAGTTCGGCGCGTGCGTGCCGGTGGCGGCGTACAGCGAGCCGTCGATCAGCCCGTTCGGCTGGTAGATCATCCGCCAGACGATCGCGTTGGCCACCATCGGCGTGACCACGGGCAGGAAGAACACCACCCGCAGCGCCTTGCGGCCCTTGATGCGCGGGCCCATCCACACCGCCAGCCCCACCGACACGATGAGGTTGAGCGGCAAATAGAGCACCACGAACAGCAGCGTGTTCAACAGCGCCCGCCGGAAGACGGGGTCGGTGAACAGCGTGGTGAAGTTCTCCAGTCCGGTGAAGGTTCGCTCGCCCACCGCGGGCCACTGGAAGAAGGCCATCACCAGAGACAGCACGATCGGGAAGAGGGTGAACACCGTCAACCCGATCATGCTGGGCGCCGCGAAGAAGGCCGCGGCCCTTCCGTCGCGGCGCAGACGGGGGCGCCGTCTGCCCGCTACCGCCGCGGGGCGGGCTATGGCGTCGTCGGACACTTCGCTCCTTAGGCCGGTGACTGCTGCTGCACCTGGTCGAGTGCGTCCGCCGCCGTGGTCTGGCCGTTGAAGGCCTGGATGCCGTACTGGGCCAGCAGCTTCTCCACCGGGTCCCAGTTCTTGGTCGTCCGGAACGGCTTCGCGGAGGCGTTGGCGGCGTCGAGGACCGGCTTGGAGCCCTCGAAAGCGTTCTCGTACCACTTGTTCTGTACGGACTTGCGCGCCGGGTAGGCGCGCCCGACCGAGCCGAGTTGCCCGAGCACCTCGGCGCTGGTCATCGTGCTGACCGCCTTGAACGCCTCATCCGGGTACGGGCAGGACTGGGAGATGCCGAAGCCGGACCCGGCCGTGTAGCTCTTGGTCCCGTCAGGACCGGCGGGGATGGTGGCCAGGCCGACACCGAACTTGGCCTTGGCCTTGAGCTCCAGAACGGACCAGGGGCCGTTCACCGACATCGCCGCGTTGCCGTTGAGGAACTGGGTCTCGGTGAAGTTGTTGTCCACGCCGGGAATCTTGGGCGAGACTCCCTGCTTGGCGGTCAGGTCCGCGTACCACTGGAAGCCGCTCTTCATCTGCTCAGTGGTGAGGGTGAGCTTGCCGGACTCGTCCATCGGCTCCGCGTTGCCCGTCTTGGCCAGGATCATCGAGAACATCCCCAGGGCCGAGGGGTAGCCCACGAAGCCGTACTTGCCGCCGGTGGTCAGCTTCTTGGCCGCCGCCTCGAAGTCGGCCACGCTCCAGCCGACCTTCGGTTCCGGCACGCCGGCCGCCTTGAACATGTCCTTGTTATAGGTGATGATCAGCGAGCCGACGTCGTACGGCAGCGCGTACTGCTTGCCGCCGGAGGCCAGCCCGGCCATGATCGACGTGTCGAAGTCGGCGGTGTCCAGGCCGTTCTTCTTGATCAGGTCGTCCAAGGGACGCATGCCGCTGACGTAGCCGCCCGTGCGCAGGCTCTGCATCGAGACGACGCACGGAGCGCTGCCACCGGCGAGGCGGGTGCCGAGCTTGGTGAAGTAGTCCTTGAAGGGCGAGGTCTCGAGCGTGATCTTGATGTTCGGGTACTTCTGGGTGACCTGGTCGGCCACTTTCTGCCAGGCGTTTCGGTCCTCGGTTCCGGACGCCCACATCCCCCAGGTGAGCGTGACCGCGCCGTTGCTCGCCTTGTTGCCTCCCGCCGATTCCTGGCCGCCGCCTCCGCATCCGGCCGTTAGTCCCCCCGCGATGACCACCGCTGTTGCGACCGCCAGCGATCTCCGACCGCTATACATCTGCCTGCCCATCGCAGCTCCACTCAATAAGCTCGGGGCCGAGTTAATTGATCCGAAACTAGGGCGTAGCAATCCGTAATGTCAATGAGCTCGTGATAGGAAATATCCGATGACTGCTCGCCGAACAGCCGGTCGTGGCGATCTGACCCGCGTCGAGATCCTGGCGCTTCTCGGCACCGCGGGAGCCCTGGATCGCCGTCAGATCGCGGCCCGGCTCAAGCTCGGCGACGCGACCGTTCACGAACACACGCGACGCCTTCTGGCCTGCGGTTATCTGCGGACTCTGAGTCCACAGGCCGGGGTGGTCGGCCGGCCGCGCATCCCCCTGCAGGTCGTGCCGGAGGCCGCCGCGACCATCGGCGTACGCGTCGCGACCGACCACCTCGTCACGGTGGTCGCGGGGCTAGATGGACGACTGCTCACATCCGATGTATCGTCCTTCGACTGTCACGCAGACCCGCTCCCCCAGCTACTCACCGTCATCGACCGGCGATTGGCTGACCCTGTCATGGGCCCCAGGCTCAAGGCCGTGGGCGTGGCCGTGCCGGCTTCCGTTGATGCGGGCTATATCCGGTTCTGTCCCCGCTTTGGGTGGAGCAACCTTCCCCTCGGTGAACGACTGCGCGCCGAGCTGCCGATCCCGGTGCTCGTCGACAACGACCTCACGGCCAGCACCACCGCCGAGCTCCTGTACCGGGCGGGACTTGAGCACGACGACTTCCTGGTGCTCGGCATCGGCGACGGGGTGGGGGTCGGCGCGGTCCTGCGTCGGCGGGTGCACCGCAGCCCGGGCGGGCTGTCCGGCGAGTTCGGCCACACGCCGGTCGCCGCCACCGGCCCGCGCTGCGCCTGTGGCGCGCGGGGCTGCCTGGAGACCTTCACCAGCGACGACGGGATCCTGCGCGCCGCTCGTCGCGAGGGCCTGGCCGAGGCGTCCACCACCATCGAGGAGCTCCGCTCACGGTGGGTCGCCGGTGAGCGGTCGCTGGCCCGGGTGCTCGCCAAGGTCGGCGCCATGCTCGGGCGGGCCGTCGCCGGCGTCGTCAACCTGCTCGGCACGCCCACCATCGCGATCATCGGCGAGAACCATGTGCTCTGGCCGGGCCTGGAGCCCGGGTTCTCCGTCGTGATGCGGACCAGTCAGGTCACCGCGGCCTACCGCGTCCAAGTGATCGTCCGTCCGTGGAGCGACGCCCAGCACGCGCTCGGCGCCGCCGGTCTGGCGCTCGCCGCTCCGGAGACGCTCTTCATCTGACGAGTTTGCGCCCTAGCTATTCAGCGTTACTATATACTAGTAGTCAGCATTGCTGAGTAGTTGAAGAGGTGTTCCATGGGCAAGCAGGCGACGGAGATGCTCAAGGGGACGCTGGAGGGCATCGTCCTGGCGATCCTGTCCAGCCGGTCCGCGTACGGCTACGAGATCACGGCGTGGCTGCGGGAGCAGGGCTTCTCCGACATCGCCGAGGGCACCATCTACGCGCTGCTGGTCAGGATCGAGCAGCGCGGCCTCGTCGACGTGGAGAAGGTCCCGTCCGAGAAGGGTCCGCCGCGCAAGGTGTACTCCCTCAACGGCCAGGGACGGGCCTACCTCGAAGAGTTCTGGAGGACCTGGAGCTTCCTCACGGAACGGCTCGAACAGCTCCGCGAAGGAGGAAAGCAGACATGACCACAGAGCCGAACGAGCCGAAGCGGCGCTACCTGCGCTACCTGGAGATGGTCACCGGACCGATCGAGGACAAGAAGCGCTACTGGCAGTACAAGGCGCGCGCGGAGCGGCTTCCCGCGAACTATCGCACGGCGATCGACGCGCTGCAGCGGTACATGGAGCACTTCGGGCCGGGCAAGGCGGACAGCCTGCTGGCGATGCTGGACGATCTCGTCGATCTGTTCGAGCAGAGCGCGGCGGACGGAACCCCGCTCCGCGAAGTCGTCGGCGAAGACCCGGTGGAGTTCGCCGAGACGTTCCTTCGCAACTACCCGGAGGGTCAGTGGATCAGCCGGGAGCGGGAACGGCTGACCAACGCCATCGATCGCGCTACCGGCGAAGACGCCGCCGTCTGATGTCGACTGAACATCAGGCCGCTATCCCTGGCCGACCACCTTGTCCAGGAAGGAGTACAGGTTCGCCCGGGTGCGCGCGACCTTCTCCCCCAGGCTGAGGGACTCATCGATGGTCCCGCCCCCTGCCGCCTCCTTCTTCCCGCGCGTGTAGAGGGAGCAGGCCAGGTCGGTGCACAGGTAGTGCCCGACCGAGTTGCCCTGGCGGCCGGCTTCGCCGGTTCGGCGCGCGGTCATCAGCGCTACGCCGCCGTTGGTGTGCGTGGTCAGGCACAGCGAGCACATGCTGCGCGAGGTGAAGCCGCGCGACGCGCCGGATGTCACCCGCAGCGCGATGCCAACGAGGGGGCCGTCGCGTTCGGCGACCAGGTAGGCGCGTTCGGGCGCACCCGGATCTCGCCACCCGAGGAAGTCGAGGTCTTCCCAGGGATGGTCCGCGAGGTCTTTGGGGACGCTCAGCCGCTTGGTCTCTCCTTTGGAACAGTTCACGAACGATGTACGGATGTCGCGCTCGGTTATTGCTCTCATGGGCGGGGAGGCTAGCTTCCTTACAGGTATTATGCAAATACTTAAAGACTGTAAGTTAGCGGAGAAGGGCGGCACATGGCACGCGCGGGATTGACCGCCGAACGCCTGACCCGGGCGGCGGCGGACCTGGCCGACGAGATCGGCTTTCAGAACGTGACCGTCTCGGCCCTCGCGCGCGGTTTCGACGTCAAGCCCGCGGCCCTGTACTCGCACGTCAAGGACGTGCAGGATCTCAGGGCCAGGGTGGCGTTGCTGGCCCTGGCGGAGCTCGCCGACAGGGCCGGCGCCGCCCTGGCCGGCCGCGCGGGCAAGGACGCGCTGGTGGCCTTCGCGAACGCCTACAGGGGCTACGCGAAAGAGCATCCGGGCAGGTACGCCGCGATGCAGATCGAGCTCGACTCGGACAGAGTGGATACCAGCGCGGGGCGTCCGCACGCCGACATGACTCGCGCGATACTGCGCGGATACGCGCTGTCGGAGCCCGACCAGACGGACGCGGTACGCATGCTGCACAGCACGTTCCACGGCTATGTGAGCCTGGAGACGGCGGGCGGGTTCCGCCGCCACCCTCGTGACGTGGACGCTTCGTGGTACAGAGCGCTGGACGCCCTCGACGCCGTTCTCCGCAACTGGCCGCCGGCCTGAGCTTTTTCGCTGGCTGCTTCAGGACGCGGGTGCGATCATGGAGCGATGGCGACGACCTGGGACGAAGCGTTCGCAAAGCGGTACCAGGAATGGTCGGGTCACATGACGGCCAACGTGGACTTTTACCTCGATCTCGCACGCGAGGCGGACGGGCCGGTGGTCGAGCTGGCGATCGGGGACGGGCGGGTCGCGATCCCGGTGGCGCGGGAGACCGGCCGGCGGGTCGTCGGGATCGACGTCTCACCGGCGATGCTCGCGCAAGCCCGTACCCGTGCGGCCGAGGCCGGTGTGGAACTCGACCTGCGCGAGTGCGACATGCGCGACTTCGTCCTGGACGAGCCCGCAGCGCTGATCTACTGCCCGTTCCGATCACTCCAGCACCTGCCGACCTGGGCCGACCGTCGCCGTACCTTTGAGCGGGTCGCCGCCTCGCTCCGGCCGGAGGGGCGCTTCGCCTGGAACGCCATCGCCTTCGACCATCGGATCGCGGTCCAGCTCGACGGCGCGCGGCAGGAGAAGCCCGTACCGCACACCGTCCGTTACGCGGTTGGAGACAACCGCGTCGACCTTGTCCTCGACGACGGTGCGAAGAGCTCCTTCTGGTGGGCGACGAAGAACGAGTGGCTCGGGCTTCTGGATGTCGCCGGACTTGAGGTGGAAGCGCTCTACGGCGGGTTCGCCCGCGAGCCGTTCACCGAGGACAGCCGGGAGTATGTGTTCGTCGGCCGCCGCCGGCCCTCCTAGGGCTCTTGTAGTCGTGGAGACCGGCGCGCGAGCATCGTGCCCATCGCGAAAGCGCTGAGCACGCAACCGATCTGCGCGACCGCGAGCACGGGCAGGGGTCACGCCATTCCCCCTCCTCACGATCCTCAGCGATCAGGCCCTCTTCCTGCAGGCGGTCGAAGGCGGCGTAGAGGGTTCCGCGCGCAACCGGACCCGGCCCTTGGAGATCCGCGCCGTCCATGCCACACTCACTGTTATAGAACTCTATGAAGAGTTATAGAACGAGGTGAGCGTGAGATGCGAGAGATGTCGCCATGGCGGGAGCCCGTCCCGGTGGGCGGGACGATGGGCGAGCCCCAGGCGCGGGGCCGGTTCGGCGAGTACGGCGGGCGGTACGCGCCGGAGTCCCTGGTGGAGGCGTGCCGCGAGGTGGACGAGGCGTTCCGGGAGGCGCGGGCGGATCCGGGCTTCCGCGGCGACTTGGCGGAACTGCTCGCCTTGCACGCCGGACGGCCGACCCCGCTCACACCGGCCCGGCGCCTGTCGCAGGAGCTGGGCGTGCGGCTCTACCTCAAGCGCGAGGACCTCACCCACACCGGGTCACACAAGATCAACAATGTGCTGGGCCAGGCCCTGCTCGCCACCCGGATGGGACGGCGCAGGCTGATCGCCGAGACGGGAGCGGGTCAGCACGGGGTGGCCGCCGCGACCGCCGCCGCGCTGCTCGGGCTCGAGGCCACGATCTTCATGGGCGAGCGCGACATCGAGCGGCAGGCGTTGAACGTCTTCCGGATGCGCATGCTGGGCGCCGAGGTGATCCCGGTCACCACGGGCAGCCGTACGCTCAAGGACGCGACCAGCGAGGCCATGCGGCACTGGGTGGGCGTCACCGGCGACTCCCACTACTGCGTCGGCTCGGTCATCGGGCCGGATCCGTACCCGTGGATGGTCAGGGAGTTCCAGCGGGTCATCGGCGACGAGGCCCGCGCGCAGTGCGCCGCCGAACTGCGGACCGGCGTACCGGACCACGTGGTCGCGTGCGTCGGCGGCGGCTCCAACGCGGCCGGTACGTTCGCCGGCTTCGCCGACACCTCGGCGCGCTTCGTCGGTGTCGAGGCGGAGGGCGGCGCCGGTGCGGCCCGCGGCAGGCTCGGCGTCCTGCACGGCTGCCGGTCGCTGTTCCTGCAGGACGACGACGGGCAGATCGTCGAGGCGCACTCCATCGCCCCCGGCCTCGACTACCCGGGGGTCGGCCCGGAGCACGCCCACCTGCGCGAGCTGGGCCGGGCCCGGTACCTCACGGTGACCGACGAGGAGGCGGTCGGCGCGGCGCTACGGCTGGCGCGCACCGAGGGCATCGTCCCGGCGCTCGAATCGGCGCACGCCCTCGCCTGGGTGATCCGCGCGGCGGGCGACGGCGAACTGGCCGCCGGATCGACGGTCCTGATGACGCTGTCCGGCCGGGGCGACAAGGACATCTCTACCCTGAAGGAGCTGCTGTGACGGACATCCTGGCCCCGGGCGAGGTCGAACGCCACCTGCGTGCCCGCCGGGACACCGGTCGCGGTCTGCTCATGCCGTACATCACCGGGGGCGTCACCCCCGGCTGGACGCGATACCTGAAAGCGTTCGCCGCGGCCGGCGCGGACGCGATCGAGGTCGGCCTGCCGTTCTCCGATCCCACGCTCGACGGCGTCACCATCCAGCAGGCGAGCAACGTGGCGCTGACCCGGGGAGCGAGCACCCGCCGGATCCTCGCCGACCTGGCTGAGGTCCAGAGCGTGGGCGTGCCGCTGGTCGCCAGCACCTACTACAACCTGGTGCTGCATGACGGGCCCGAGGCGTTCTGCGTCGCGCTGCGCCGGGCCGGCGTCGGCGGCCTGATCGTGCCCGACCTGCCGGTGCACGAGGCGGACGAGCTGACGGACGTGGCCGCCGCCGCCGGGATCGAGCTGGCCCTGCTGGCATCGCCGTCGACGCCGCAACCCAGGCTGGCGGAGATCTCGCGCCGCAGTCGCGGATTCGTCTACGCGGTGTCGGTGATGGGCACCACCGGCGAGCGGGCCGACCTCGCCGCCTCGGCGGCCGAGCTCACCGCGCGGATCAAACGCGGCACCGACCGGCCGGTCTTGCTAGGATTTGGCATTTCCACGCCTGACCAGGCGCGGGAGGCAGGCCGGTACGCCGACGGCGTGGTGGTCGGCGCCGCGGTCATGCGGCGGGTGCTCGACGGGGCGGGGCCGGACGACCTGACGGCCTTCCTCGCGACCCTGCGCCGGGCCCTCGACCAGGAGTGACGCACCAGGATGACCCCCGACGCCGGGCATGAGGCGAGATACCGCGCCATCGCCGCCGACCTCGCCGCGAAGATCCGGTCGGGACACTACGCCCCCGGTGAGGCCCTGCCCCCGCAACGGGAGCTGAGCACCTCCTACGGGGTGACCCTCATGACGCTGCGCCAGGCGCTGCGGGAGCTCAGCGACGAGAGGCTGATCGTGCAGCGGCCCGGCAAAGGCACGTTCGTGGCCCCGGCCCATCTGGCGTACCAGCTCGGCTCGCTCCGCAGCCTGGCCGACGATCTGCGGGAACAGGGCCACGACGTACGCACTGTGGTGGCCGGGCGGGCGATGCGCCGGGCCCCCGCCCGGATCGCCGCGGAGCTGCGGCTGCCTCCCGGCGAGACCGCCCTGCGGCTGGAGCGGGTCCGTGAGTTCGCCGGCCGTCCCGCCGTACACCAGGTGTCCTGGGTACGCCGGCCGGCGGCCGACCAGATCCGCGACCGCGACTTCACCGCCGTCTCCCTCTATACGGCGCTCGCCGAGGCGGGAGTGGCGGTGGCCCGGGCGTCCGAGGTGGTCCGGCCCGGCCTGCTCGACCCCGCCGCCGCGCGCCGCCTGCACGAGCCCGAGGGCAGTGCCGTGCTCGTCAGCACCCGGATCGCCTATACGCCCGACGCCGTGCCCGTCGTGTCCGATCATGCCACCATCCTGGGCACCATGATGGAGATCCGCACCGAACGCGCCGCGACCGGCCTCTCCCTCACCTGGCGCGCCACCAGCTAGGCGGTGGCGCGACGGCGAGAGTATGAGCCCGAGTATTACGACGGGTAGCACTCTCAGCGCATCGGCCATAGCATACGGATCATGGCCAAGGAGAGAACGTCCGTCAGCATCGCCCCGTGGATCCTGGAGGCGGTACGCAAGCACGCCGAGGCGAACGGGCTCAGCGTTTCCACCGTTTTGGAGCGCGGAGCCCTTCGCGAGATCGCCGCCACCCACAGCGCGGCCGCCCGCGCCAAGGTCTACGGCGAAAGCGCCCACCAGGAAGCCGACGAGCGGATCGTCGCCGACGACACCGCGCGGGCCGCCGACGAGCACCGCGGCGAGGCCGCGTGAGCCACCGATTCGGCGAGCTGTGGACCGTCCAGCTCGGCGACCGTGAGGAAGTCCGGCTCGTCGTGACCGGCGACTTCTACCACACGCTCTACAACGACAACGTGCTCACCGCGCACGTCGAGGCCGCCGACCTGGCGCACGCCCTGACCGCCTTCGTCGTCGACGTCGGCGACGACCGAGCCGCCATGATCGACCGCATCAGCACCGTGGCGGCCACCCGGCTCAAGAGCAAGGTGGGCGACCTGCCCGAGGCCCAGCTCGCCGCCGCGCGCAGCATGCTGGGCACGATCTTCTCCGTCACGGGATGACCCGCCGACGCCGCCAGCGCGTCGCGGACCGCGGCGGAGGCCGGCCTACCTCACCCGCCGCCCGAGGTCGGCGACAGGGACCCGGCTGAGCTGCACATCCTCCTTGTTCGTGCCGTACGCCGCGTACAGAGAGCCCTTCCACACGATGCTCTTCGGGTAGCTGTACCCGGCGTTCTTGTACAGGCCCTCGTAGCGGCGCGGTTGCAGGTCCTCGGCGGTGCGCAGGTTGTACGCCTTGTCGAAGGTCACCCCGTCGGCGCTGGTCAGCACCGTCAGCGGGTACCTGTTGCGGGTGCCGGTCGGGTTGCCCACCAGGTAGGCGGTGCCGTCCGGCAGGTTCCCCGCGCTCTGCTTGGTGCGCGAGTCGGGCACGTTGGTCTCCCCCGACGCCGACCAGGTCTCGCCGTCGTCGGTGCTCACCGCGGCGAGCTTGCGGAGGGTTCCGCCGCCCTGGTCGCGGAAGACCATCACGATCGAGCCGTCCGGGCGCCGGTACCAGCTCGGCTCCAGCTCGCGGCTCATCTCCGGGGTGTTCGGCTGGTTGGTGAAGTCGCCCTGCTTCCAGCCGGAGACGCCGAGCGGGTCGTCGGTGTAGTACGGCTTGACGAACAGGCCGGGCTGCATGTGGAACGCGGTCAGCACCCGCCCGCCCGGCAGCGCCTTCACGTCCTGCTCGATGATGCCGTTCACCGGCTGCCCGTCGGCGCCGGTCACCCGGCGGGGGCTGCTCCAGTGCCGGCCGTCCCTGCTGGTCACGTACTCGGTGTAGCCGCCGCGTGGGGTCAGGGCGCGTGGCCAGACGTTGAGGTAGGCGACGAGGGTCCGCCCGTTGGTCCACCAGCCGCCGCTGGAGGTGTAGCCGTCGGTGCGTGGCGCGGTGAGCGGGATCGGCTTCGACCACCTCTTCCCGTCTTTGCTGGTGGCGTAGGTGACGATCGTGTCGGGCGCGTCCTCGTCCACGGCGGAGCTCTGCCACTGCGCGTACAGCCGTCCCTTGAACGGCATGAGCACGACGCCGTGGTTGTATTTCCGGTCTTCGGCGCCGGGCGCGAAGACCGTGATGGTCTCGGCGCGCGCGGCGCGGTCCAGGCCGAGTGTGGCGGTGTTGGAGGTGTCGATGAGCCCGTCGGGCACCTTCAGCGGCGGGCCGTCCACGGTGGCGTGCGCCGGGGCGGCGGACAGGGCGAGGAGGGCCGCCAGGGCGAGGGCGGCGGTGCGGACAGGGGGGTGTGAACGCGTACGCGTCATGGCATTCTCCCTTTGGCTGGATGCGAAGCGATCAAGGTGGTCAGTGGTGGAGCGGGAGGTCGCGGGCGAGCCGCCGCAGGGCCTCCTGGTCGGGTTCCGGGATTGGCATGCGGGAGCGGCCGACCGGCCGTCCGGCGAGGCGGTGCACGGCGAGCATCCGCGTCGGCTCGCCGCGGATCGCGTCCACCACCTCGTCCACGTCGCCCTGCAGGCGCGCCACCGCGCCGGCGTCCGCGCGCTCCAGCGCGGCCCGCATCGCGACGAACGGCTTGGCGAACGCCGACGCCACCCCGGACACGATCCCGTCGGCGCCCGCCGCGGCCGCCCCCGCGTAGTCGGCGTCGCTGCCGGTGTAGATGAGGAACCCTTCGGGCAGGCGGGCCCGGTACCCGGCGATCGTGTCGAGCGATTCCCCGCTGACCTTCACCCCCACGACGTTCGGCAGGCCCGCGAGCCGCACCAGCAGTTCCTCGTCCACCGCCACGCCGGTGCGCGCCTCGAAGAGGTAGACGAACACGTCCAGCCCGCCGGCCTCCGCGCAAACCTCCCGGAAGAACGCGTAGACCTCTTCTGGTGGCGTCGGCAGATAGAACGGGGTGAGCACGGCGATCTCGCGGGCGCCGGCCGCCCGCGCGCCCGCGATGAGTCGCGACACCTCGTACCGGCTGGCGGCCCCGACGTGCACGATCACGCGGATGCCGGGCAGCACCTCCACGGCGAGCGCCGCGACGGCGTTGCGCTCCTCTATCGACAGGGCCGGGAACTCGCCGGTCGTGCCGAGCACGAGCGCCCCCTGGACCCCGGAGCCCGCGACGTACGCGAGGATCTCACGGGTCCCGGCCAGGTCGAGTGCGCCGTCCTCGGCGAACGACACGGGTACGGCGGCGATGATGTCATGGGACGAGGTATCAGTCATGGATCTTTCGCGGGAGATGGGGAGATTGAGGGATTCCGGGGGCAGATGAGCGGATCACCCGGCGCCGTACGCCTCGTCCATCGAGGCCAGCACCTGCTTGGCGTCCGCCTGTCCGGAGAAGAGCTGCTGGATCCCGGCGAAGTGAGCGGCCTGCACCTGCGCGTTGGGCCAGCCGGAGTCCGGGAAGGGCGCGGTGTGACCGGCGGCGATGATGTCGATCGCCGCCCGCACGGCCGGTGCCGCCTCGACCTCGGCCCCCTGGATCGCGGGGATGCCGGGCGCGGTGTCGAACCAGACCTTGATGGCCTCCGGCGTGGCCAGCCAGTCGACGAAGCCGAGGCCGTTCACCCTGTTCTTGGCCTCGTCGTTGACCGCGAAGCTCACGCCGATGCCCCGCGGGACCGGATTGGTGCCGCTGTCACCGCCGGGCAGCGGGAAGAACCCGAACTCCGCGTCCTTCGGGGCGGTCGAGGTGATCTGCGAGTAGGAAGCGAGCACCTGCACCACGCCGACAGCCTTACCGGTGTTGACCAGGTTGTAGGAGGCGGTCACGTCGGTGCCGAGCGGATCGGTGTTGAAGCAGCCCGCCTTGTTCATCTCCAGGTACTTGGTGAAGGCGGCCTCCCAGCCGGAGCCGGCGAAACGCGCCTGCTGCTTCGTCATCTTGTCGTTGAACGACGGGTCGGCGGCGTAGACGGTCGAGGCGACCAGCGCGTACGGGATGAGCTGCGTCACCCAGTCGGTCTGGATCCCCAGCGCGAAGGCGACCTTGCCCTTGGCCTGGACGTCCGCACAGAACTTGAGCAGCTCGGTGTAGGTCTCCGGCGTCTTCAACCCGATCTCCTTCAACGTGGCGACGTTGTAGATCGCGCCGATCGCGTCGAGCTTGGACGGCAGACCGTAAGTCTTGCCGCCGATCCGCATCGTCTCGGCGGTGCCGGGCTCGATCTTGGCGGCCCACGGCCGGTCCGACAGGTCGGCCAGGTAACCGGCCTTCTGCAGGATGGAGATGGCGCCGGGATTGCCGCTGCCCGGCCACACCGTGAACACGTCGGGCGCCGTCCCCGACGACAGCTGGGTACGCAGCGTCGTCTGGTACTGCGCGGTGTCGGCCACGGTCACGTTGATGTCGAGGCCGGTCTTCTTCTTGTACGCCTCGACCACCGCCTGCATCGGCGCCTGATTGTTCGACGTCGTGGCGATGGTGAGCGCGTTGGTCTTGTCGTTGCCCGGCGCCTGCGGCTGCGACCCGCAGGCGGTCAGGGCCAGCGCCGCCGCGGCGAGAGCGGCGATCTTCCGGTTGAACATGCTGGTGGTACTCCAAGGGGGTCGAAGGGAAATCAGTGGGTCGGCGTCGCGGCTCCGGCCGGGAAGCGGAAGGTGTAGCTTCCCGACGCCAGTCGCAGCTGGGTGCACCCCGGCCGCTCCGCCTGGAGGGTGACCCCTTCCGATCGGGTGACGGCCTCGCCGCCTTCCGTGATCGTCGCCGCCGAGGGCACCGGGAGCACGGCTACGGCAGCCGCTCCCGGCGGTATCAGGACCGACCATTCGCACCACCCCGCCTCGTCGCGGTGCCAGGAGCTGGCGACGCGCCCGCGAGGGGTGTCGATCGCGCCGCGCGCCCAGTCGAGGGAGGTGTGCGGCTGCGGCGCGAGCCGGATGTCGGCGTACCCGGCCGAGCCGGGCGCCTGCCCGATGCCGAGCACCCCGGTGAACAGCCACTCGCCGACCGCGCCGAGGGAGTAGTGGTTGAAGCTGTTCATCCGCGGCGACTGGAAACCGCCATCCGGCGTCCGGCCGTCCCAGCGCTCCCAGATCGTCGTCGCCCCGTTGCGCACGGAGAACAGCCACGACGGGTACCGGTCGTCGTTGATCAGCGCGTACGCCAGATCCGAGCGGCCGATCGCGGTCAGCACCGGGCACAGCAGCCCGACCGTGATGAAACCCGAGGTGAGGGAGACGCCGCGGCGTTCGATCGCCGCCACGAGCCGCCCGGCGACGGCATCGCGCTGCTCCGCCGCGCACAGGTCGAAGGCGAGGGTGAGCAGGTAGGCGCCCTGGGTGTCGCCGTGCACCCGGCCGTCGAGGCCGATGAACTCCGCCCGGTAGGCCGCGCGGACGCGCTCGGCGAGGCCGGCCAGTTCCCGCACCTCGGCGTCCCGCCCGAGCACGGCGAGGCTGCGCGCGGTCAGCTCGGCGCTGTGCGCGAAGTAGGCGGTGGCCAGCACGTCCTTCGGGGTCTCCGCGCCGACCTGCAGCCAGTCCCCGTAGTTGTTGCCGACGCGCTCGCGCCAGATCAGTCCGGGATTGTGCCGTTCGATGTGCCGTACCCAGGCGACCATCGCGTCCACGGACTCCCGCAGCACGTCGGCGTCGCCGCTCGCGCGATAGAGGTGCCAGGGGATCGTCACCCCGCCGTCGCCCCAGGCCGGCGCGCCTTCCCGCAGGTGGATGAGGCGGGGCGAGAGGTCGGGGAACGCGCCGTCCGCGGACTGGCCGAGGCGCACGTCCCGCAGCCAGCGGCGCAGCAGCGGGGCGACGTCGGCCAGCAGCAGCGCGGTCGGCGTGAACACCTGCGCGTCGGCCAGCCAGCCGAGCCGCTCGTCGCGCTGCGGGCAGTCGGTCGGGATCGACACGAAGTTGCCCCGCAGGCTCCAGGTGATGTTCGAGGCCAGCGCGTTCAGGTCCGCGCTGGAGGTCTCGAACGCGCCGGTCAGCGCGAAGCCGTTGTGCAGCACGACCGCATCGACCTGCTCGGGGCCGAGGTCCCCGGTCAGGCCGGAGACCTCGGCGTAGCGGAAGCCGTGCAGGGTGAAGCGGGGCTCGAACACCTGCGCCGGCGAGCCGTCGGTCCAGAAGACGTCCACGGGTTCGGCGGTGCGCAGGTTCGCCGTGTAGAGGTCGCCGTGCCCGTCGAGCACCTCGGCGTGGGTGAGCTGGACCCGGGTGCCGGCGGGCTGGCCCGTCAGGGTGAGGGCGACGCGGCCGACCACGTTCTGCCCGAAGTCGACCACGAACCGCCCGTCGCCCCGCGGCGTCACCGCGACCGCGGGCACCCGGCCCGTCACCCGCACCGCCGGGTCGGCCTCCGGGACCAGCGTGGAGGTGTCGCGGGAGGTCACCACCGCCGCCGACCAAGTCGAGGTGTCGTGTCCCGGCAGCTCCCAGCCCGGTTCGGCGCGGCGCGAGTCCTCGTACTGGCCCATCAGCAGGTCGGCGTAGAGGATGTCGCTCGGCGACTCCTTCCACCCCTCGCCGCTGACGATCGACCGGCGCGACCCGTCCGCCCCGTCCACGTCGAGCTGCACCAGCAGCGCGGGCTCGGTGCCGTAGTGCTGCGCTTGGTGGCGCCGGTCGGTGCCGATGAAGCCCACGTACCAGCCGTCGCCCAGCAGCGCCGCGACCGTGTTGCGGCCGGGCCGCAGCAGGGCGGTCACGTCCCAGGTCTGGTACGTGATCCGCTCCCGGTACTCGGTCCAGCCCGGCACCAGCTCGTCCCGCCCGACCCGGCGGCCGTTGACGTAGAGCCGGTACACGCCCTTCGCCGACGCGTGCACCCGGGCCGACGCCGGCACTTCGGTCAGGTCGAAGCCGTGGACGAAGCGGCGCACCGGCTGCAGCTTGTTCACCGTGTAGCTGATGTCGGTGTCCTGTGGCGGCGAGGCCGCCTGGCGGTAGATCGGGTTGCGGCCGATCCACGCGGCCCGCCACTCCCCCGCGTGCACCACCCCGGTGCCGAACCGGGCCCGCGCCATCGCCCGCGCGCCCGTCTCGTCCTCGACCTCGACCTCCCATTCGTAGGCCGACGACGTCACCAGCGGCCCGCCGCCGTAGCGGGCGCCGACAGTGCTGTCCGACTGCACCACGCCGGAGTCCCACACCAGCACCGCGCCGCCGGTCGCCGGCAGGTGCCGCACCCGGACGCGGTAGGAGCGCTGGCGCGCGCCACGCCGGTCCGACTCCAGCCGCCAGGAGAACGAGGGCGCGGCGACGACGCCCAGCGGCTCGTGCTGCCCGCCGGTCCGCAGCTCGTAAGGTCGCAACCCGGTCATCCCTGAGCCCTCCCGCGAAACCGCTGATGATCCTGCGTTGCAGCAGGAAGTAGACGACCAGCACCGGCAGGATGCTGATCACCAGGCCGGCGAACACGACTCCGTTCTGCAGCACCGTGATCGCGAGCGCGAAGAAACCTTCCGTTCACCGTTAACGGTGGTCAGTTAACCGTTAACAAAGAGCGCGCGTCAAGACCGGGAGCCCCGGGCCGGACTCCTGCGATACCTTCGGCCGTAGCCGAATCCAAGGGGTCTCTGGCATGCTCACGGTGGCGTTCTCCGCCTACGACCTGACCTCCATCAGGTTCGCGTACTCCCCGCTCAGGGAGGTCTCCGCCGGTATCCAAGCGCTGCGCACCCCCGCCGGGCGGCCCCTGCATCTGCCGTGGTTCAAGCAGGTAGGCCCCCTGATCGGCGGCGATCTGGCCCCGCTGCTCGACCTCATCACCGGCGCCGGCTATATCCCCGACTTCCTGTGTCCCGTCCCCACCAGCCCGACCCCGGACCTGGCCGGCGAGCTGGCGGTCCTGCGCGCCACCCCGCACGAGATCATCCGCACGGACCTCGACCGCATGGCCGCCGAGATCCCCGGCTCGCTGACCGGCTGCGCCATGGAGCTGTACCAGGATCCGGGCCCAGGCCTCGAACGGCTGGCGCACGTCATCGAGGCCTTCTGGCGACTCGCCATGGCAGCGCACTGGCCGCGCATGCGCAATCTCCTCGAAGGCGACCTGCTCTACCGCGCCCGGCAGTACGCCGAACGCGGCCCCGCCGGCGTGTTCGCGGACATGCACGCGGCCATCCGCTGGGAAGACCGCACCCTCTACCTGGACGACCGCCCGAAAGAGCTGTCCCGGACGCTGAACGGCGAGGGCCTGCTGCTGGCCCCGTCCGTCTTCGTCTGGCCCAGACTGCTCTACCGCACCGACTCCCCCGGCCAGGCGGTCATCACCTACCCCGTACGCGCCGTCGCCACGCTGTGGGAACGCGGCACCGCGCCCGCCCCCGACGCCCTTGCCGCCGTCATCGGCCGCTCCCGCGCGCTGCTGCTGGCCGAGCTCGACACCCCCGCCTCCACCACGGACCTGTCCCGGCGCACCGGCCTGTCCCCCGCCAACGTCTCCGAGCAGCTCGCCCTGCTGCTGTCCGCGGGCCTGGTCACCAAGCACCGCGTCGGCCGGGCCATGCTCTACGTACGAACCCCGCGCGCCCAGGCCCTGCTGGACGACTGATTCGGCGCACGCCGAATGTGTCGCCCCGCCCCGAGGGCCGCCCGCACCATGCACTCATGACGATCACGGCTCCCGCCCCCAACCCTGTGTTCCAGGGGCTGCCCAAGGTGTTCTGGCTGCTGTTCTCCGGCCAGCTGGTCAACAGGTTCGGCGGGGTCGTGCTGCCGTTCCTCGTGTTCTACCTGACCGGGCGGGGGTATGCGGCCGCGCAGATCGCCGCCGTCATCTCCGCGTACGGGCTGGGCGGCCTGGGCGGGCAGCCGCTGGGCGGCTACCTGGCCGACCGGTTCGGCCGCCGCGTCACCCTCATCGGCGGACTGCTCGCCACCGCGGCCTGCCTGATCCTCATCGCGGCCGCCGGCAGCCTGGCCTGGCTGATGACCGCGGCCCTGGCCATGGGGCTGGCGGGCGACGTCTACCGGCCGGCCGCCTCGGCGCTGGTCGCCGAGACCACACCACCGCACCTCCGCGCGAAGGCTTTCGGGCTCATGCACTGGGCGGTCAACGTGGGCACCGCCGCGGCAGGCGCCGTCGCCGGACTCCTGCTCGCCCACGGCTTCTGGCTCCTGGTCATCCTGGACGTGACCACCAGCGTCGCCTTCGCCGTGATCGTGGCCATCGGCATCCCCCGTGGCCACGACAAGGCCGCCGCCAGACCCGCGCGCAACGGCTACGCGATCGCGGCCCGCGACCGGGTGCTGCTGGCCGCGCTGGCCTTCCTGCTGCTCGGGCTGATCCTGTACGCGCAGGCCTCGTACGCGCTGCCCCTGGCCCTGGCCGCCGACGGGCTCCCGGCGTCGCTGTACGGGCTGCTCATCACCGTCAACGGCGCGATCGTCGTGATCTTCCAGCCGCTGTTCATCTCCTGGCTGTCGCGCCTGCCCCGGCTGCCGGTCCTCGGCGTCTCCATGACCGTGGTGGGCCTCGGCCTGGCCTTGACCGGCCTGGCCAGCCAGCCGTGGCACTACGTGGTCACGGTGGTGCTGTGGTCGATCGGCGAGATCGGCATGGCGGGCTTCGAGGCGGCGCTGATCGCCGACCTCACCCCGGACGGCGCCCACGGCACCTACCAGGCCCTGTACGGCTGGACCACCGCCATCGCCCGCTTCGCCGGACCGGCCGTCGGCGCCGTACTGTTCCAGGCGGGAATGCTGTGGTGGGCCTGCGCCGCGACGGGCGTCGTGTGCGTGGTGTTCGCCTTCACCCTGATGCCCGCGGTCGCACGGCGGGAAAGGCCGTAGGGGGCTCAGACCTGCGGCTTGCGCCAAACGATGCTGTAGCGCAACAGCAGGTGGCGGCGGTACAGGGAACCGGGCAGGATCTCCGCGGCCAACGCGCGCATCTGCGGATATGTCACCGGCGGCGGCCACACGGTAGGGGACGAATGCTTCCAGAGGCCCTTCCTGGCACGGTGGAAGGTGCCGACCGCGACGCCGGCCAGGTCGCGCGGCAGGTCCCCGGGCATGGTGCTGCGGGCGAGGCCGACGATGGCCAGGACGCCACCGGGACGCAGCAGATCGCGCATCCGGGCCAGCCCGCTGGCGGCGTCCAGGTGATGCAGGGTGGCCACCGACGCGACGACATCGAACGAGGCGGGCTCGAACGGATGAGTGAGGAAGTCGCCGAGGACATACTCGACGTCGTCCGATTGCTCACGGGCCTGGTCGATGCTGGGCGCGTCGAGATCGATACCGATGACCTCCGGCACGGCCCGCCGCAGTTCACGGGCGAGCATGCCTTCGCCGCAGCCGACGTCGAGAGCCCGCCGGGCGCCATCGGGGACGGCGTGGAGGATGCGGGGGTGGTAATGAATGTTGTGATTCCATCGCTTGCGGCCCTTATCTGGCATGTGATCATTTTGCCAGAATGACGCACGCCTGATGGGTCAGCGTTGGCGCTCTTCGGCCGTCTGCGGAGCGTGGTGGGGGGTGGCCAGGTCCAGCAGGACCATGGCGTCGTAGTCGGGGGTGCCGGGCTCGGCGACGTACACGGTCAGGCGCTGGCCGGGAGTGCCTTCCAGGTGCATGCTCTGGACGTCGAGGGTGATCGTCCCGACGTGGGGGTGGCGGAAGGTCTTGCGGGCGTTCTTTCGGCCGGTGACCTCGTAGCGTTCCCAGAGCTTGGCGAAGTCGGGGCTCTTGAGCAGGAGTTCGCCGACGAGGTTGGTGAGGTCGGGGGCGTCGGGGTCGGTGCCGGCCTGGGCGCGCAGCCGGGCGACGCAGCCGCGGATCTGGTTCTCCCAGTCGGGGAACAGCCCGCGGGCTGTGGGGTGGAGGAACAGGTAGCGGGCCAGGTTGCGTTGCTTGGCCGGCCAGTCGTCCATCCCGGCGTACAGGGCGAGCCCGCCGGGGTTGCAGGCGAGCAGGTCCATGCTGCGGCTGACGATGTAGGCCGGGTTCGGGCGCATGGTCTGCAGCAGGAGCTTCAGGTGCGGGCGGACCGTACGGCTGGGCGGGGGCGGCGGTTCGGGCGCGTAGCGGGCGGCTCGGGCGGCGAGGCTGCGCAGGTGCTCGTGTTCGTCCTCGTCCAGGCGCAGGGCGCGGCCGAGGGCGTCGATGACGGCGGGGCTGGGCCGGGTCTCCTTGCCGCGCTCCAGCCTGGTGTAGTAGTCGATGCTGACGCCGGCCAGGGTGGCGAGTTCCTCCCGGCGCAGGCCCGGGGTGCGGCGCAGGCCGGGGCCGGCGGTCAGGCCGACCTCGGCGGGGGTGATCTGGGTGCGACGGGCGCGCAGAAAGCGGCCCAGCTCGCTGCCTCCGGCGTCGTTGTGCTGCTCAGCCATGCTTTCAGTGTTACAGCCGCCGGCCGCGAACCGCGCGGCCGAGGGGGGCCCTGTCACACCCCTGAACACGGCTCCCCGGCACAGCACGGTCTGCCATCGGGCGAATGCGCAGAGCACGATGGCTGTTGGTGACGATGCCGCGCCGCCCGCGATTGAACGCGGCATGACGCCTAGTCAGGGCCCTTGTGTCCCTTCGGTACCCGCCATCAACGTATCGATCCATCGGAGATAGCAACGATGAAGCACATCAAACTGCGTGACCTGGACGTTTCCCGCATCGGGCTGGGCGCGATGGGCATGTCCCACGGCTACACCGGCTCCGGCACCGACGAGGCCGAATCCATCCGTACCATCCACCGGGCCCTGGAACTGGGCGTCACCTTCATCGACACGGCCGAGATCTACGGCCCGTACACCAACGAGGAACTCCTCGGCCGGGCCCTGAAGGGCCGCCGCGAGGAAGTGGTGCTGGCGACGAAGTTCGGCCTGATCGCGCACGCCGGCGCGGGCCCGTGGAACCTCGACAGCAGCCCGGCCAACATCCGCACCTCGGTCGAGGGATCGCTGAAGCGGCTGGGCACCGACTACATCGACCTGTACTACCAGCACCGGGTCGACCCGAACACGCCGATCGAGGAGACCGTGGGCGCGCTGGCCGAGCTGGTGGAGCAGGGCAAGATCCGCCACATCGGCCTGTCGGAGGCCGGGCCGGACACCATCCGCCGCGCGCACGCCGTGCACCCGGTCACCGCCGTGCAGTCGGAGTACTCCCTGTTCACCCGGGGCCTGGAAGAGCGGGTGCTGCCGCTGCTGCGCGAGCTGCGCATCGGCCTGGTGCCCTTCTCGCCACTGGGGCGCGGCTTCTTGACCGGGAAGATCCGTTCCACCGACGGCTTCGCCGAAGGCGACTTCCGGCACGGCAACCCGCGCTTCACCGGTGAGAACTTCCAGCACAACCTGCGCCTGGTCGACGAGGTCCAAGCCATCGCCGCCGAGGCCGGCGCCACCCCGGCGCAGGTCGCGCTGGCCTGGCTGCTGGCCCAGGGCGACGACATCGCTCCCATCCCCGGCACCAAGCGCGTGAGCCGGGTCGAGGAGAACACCGCCGCCGACGGCATCCAGTTGTCGGATGAGCAGCTCGCGGCGCTCTCCAGCCTGCCCCCGGCCGCCGGCGACACCCACACCGAGGCCGGCCTGCGGATGCTGGAGCGCTGACCCGCTCACCTTCAGCTGTGTCCACCACCCTTCCCGAAATCCAAAGGAGCACATCATGCGTGCAGCCGTGATGTACGGTGCCGGCGACGTCCGCGTCGAGAACCGGCCCGACCCGAAGATCCAGCAACCCACCGACGCGATCGTCCGCGTGGTCCTGTCCTGCGTGTGCGGCAGCGACCTGTGGCCGTACAAGTCCATGCCCGCCACCGGCACCGGACGCCTGATGGGGCACGAGTTCCTCGGCGTGATCGAGGACACCGGCTCCCAGGTGAGCGCCCTGAAGACCGGCGACCTGGTCGTCGCACCGTTCACCTACTGCGACAACACCTGCGATTTCTGCCGCAAGGGCCTGCAGCCCTTCTGCCGCCACGGCGGCCGCTACGGCCTGGACGGCGTGGACGGCGGCCAGGGCGAGGCAGCGCGGGTCCCCCAGGCCGACGGCACCCTGGTCAAGCTCCCCGTGGAAGAGAGCAGCCCGCTGCTGCCGTCCCTGCTGACGCTCTCGGACGTGCTGGGCACCGGCCACCACGGCGCCGTCACCGCCGGCGTGACCCGCGGCGACCGCGTCCTGGTCATCGGCGACGGCGCGGTCGGCCTGTCCGCCGTGCTCGCCGCCAAGCGCCTGGGCGCCGAACAGATCATCCTCATGGGCAGGCACACCGACCGCACCGACCTGGGCCGCGACTTCGGCGCCACCGACGTCGTGGCCGAACGCGGCGACGAAGGCGCGACCCGGGTGCGCGAGCTGACCGGGGGCGACGGCGTCGACCGCGTCGTGGAGGCCGTCGGCGCCCTGGAGGCCCTGCGGACCGCGTTCGCCGCAGTCATCGACGGAGGCACGATCAGCCGCCTGGGCATTCCGCAGTACGAGGACGGCCCCATCGGCCCCGCCATGATCATGCGGAACATCACCCTGACCGGCGGCGTCTCACCGGCCCGCGCCTACATCGAGGAACTCATGCCCGACATCCTGAACGGCGTCATCGACCCGGGCCGCGTCTTCGACCGCACCATCGGCCTGGAAGAGGTCCCCGACGCCTACCGCGCCATGGCCGACCGCGAAGCCCTCAAGGTCCTCATCCGCCCCTGATCTTCGACAGAGCGCCGGGCAAAAGCAGCCGCGCCGTCCTTCCCGGCATCCCACATATGGAGGCATGACCATGCCCACGAAGTACCCCGCTCCGGCGACCGGTACGGCGCAGGGCGGCGGGCCGGCCAAGGCGATCTGGGCGTTCGACGCCATCGGCACGCGCTGGGAGATCGAGACCCGCCGACTGCTGGACGGGCGGGTGCGGGCTGAGATCCAGGACCGGATCGAGCGGTTCGATCTGGCCTACTCGCGCTTCCGGCCGGACTCGCTGGTCTCCCGGATCGCCGCCGCGCAGCAGGGTGGCCGGTTCGTCTTTCCCGAGGACGCCGCCGCCCTGTTCGACCTGTACGACCGGCTGGCCGCTGTCACCGGCGGCGCCATCGACCCGCTGCTGGTGGGCCGCGAGCTGGAACTGCTCGGCTACGACGCGGCCTACACCCTGCGGCCCGTCGCGCCCGCGGCCTGGCCTGCCGGGCCGCGGCCGGTCTGGGGACGCGACACGGTGCGGGAGGGGACGGTGCTCACCACTGGCCGCCCGGTCGTCGTGGACGTCGGGGCCGCAGGCAAGGGGTACCTGGTCGACCTTGTCGCCGCTCTGCTCACCGAATCCGGGATCGGCGCATTCGTGGTGGCCGCGGGCGGGGACCTGCGCCATGCCGGGCCGCAACCGATCCGGATCGGGCTGGAGTACCCCGCCGACCCGTCCCAGGTGATCGGCGTCGCCAACCTGCGTGATCGGGCGCTGTGCGCCTCGGCCGTCAACCGGCGCGCCTGGGGGGACGGCCTGCACCACATCCTGGACGCCCGCACCGGGATCCCGGCCGCGGAGGTGGTGGCCACCTGGGTCGTCGCGGACGACGCCGCCCACGCCGACGCCCTGGCCACGGCCCTGTTCGTCACCGACCCGCGCACGCTGGGCCGCTCGTTCGCCTTCGACTATGTCCGGCTGCTAGACGACGGACGCGCTGAGATCTCATCCCGATTCCCCGGCGCCCTGTTCGGCCCCGAAGCACAGGAGGACCGCTCATGACCGCCCAGAACCGCACCGCCACGGCGCTGCCCACGATCGCCGCCTCGACCTTCGCGTTGACCGGCGCAGGCTGCTCGGCCGGCACCGAACCCGAGGCCGGTACCGCACCCCCAAGGCCACCCTCGTCGGCCCCCTCGTCACCATCACCGCCACCGGCGTCCGCGTCGGCGCGAGGAGATTCCCAGTACCGCGACGGCGCCTACACCGCCACCGGCACCTACGGCGGCGGGCCCTCCCACATCACCGTGACGCTCACGCTCGACGACGACGTGATCACCCGAGTGGCCGTCGCACCGCACGCTACCAATCCGACCTCCCGCGACTACCAGGAACGGTTCGCCACCGCCGTACCCCAGATGGTCGTCGGCAAGAACCTCGATGACGTCCGTCTGTCCCGCACGGCCGGCTCCAGCGGCACTCCGGTCGGTTTCAACGACGCCTTGGACCAGATAAAGCAGCAAGCGGCGAACTGACCCGCTCGGGCGCCGGCGGAGCGGCCTTTGCCGAACCAGGAGCCAGGGCGATCCGGCGCAGCCAGGCGCCAGGAAGATAACGCCGCCAATGCCGCAGCCGGCCCAACCAACAACGCTGCCGGCGTTCTTCTCTCACTGCGGAGAGAACCCCGATAACAGCGGTCGTCGCACGCTCGCCGTCGGGAACTCGGTGTCCGTATCGTGAGCATCGGGCGCGTCCGGCGGTCCGTTTCTCATATGGAGGGGTAGCGATGTTGCGTGCGGTGTTCGTACGAACCTTGAAGGCGGGTGTGACGTATGAGCAGTTCAAGGAAGCTTGGGTTCCGGAGGATACGGACGGCTATCCCGCGAAGGTCAGCGTCTCGCGCAATGTCGCCGACGACCGGCAGGTGATCACGGTCCTTGAGCTGGACATGTTCCTGGCCGAGTTTGAGGACAAGCGTGCGGCGCTGACCCGTCCGGACGCACTGGAGCGGCTCGCCGAGATCGTGGAGACGACCGAGTTGGCGGGCCTGTATGAGGGTGTACTCGATGAGAAGGATCTGTGACGATCGGGGGTGAGTGATGTCGTTCAAGGCCGAGCAGGTCGCGCGGCTGGCCGAGTCCGGGTGGTCGTGCTGCGAATCCGTGGCCGAAGCGGTGGCGCGGGCGGGGCTACCGGCGGTGACGCCTGACTACCTGGCGGCCGCGTTCTCCGACGATCTGTGGGAGGCCGCCGGGCGCGCGGTGCTGGCGCTTCGGAACCACTTCGCCTCGGCTCGCTTCGCGGAGGAGACGACGTACGGGATCCTGCTGATACCCGACCCCGACCGGCTGGACACCCGGCGCCCGATGACCGCGGCCATGCGAGCGGATCAGCTCGGCACGCCGACCGAGGACGAGTTCGACGCGCGGCTGCCGGCAGGCGTCCTCGGCGTCCGGCCCGGCAGGCCGTGGACCATGGTCGCCACGGTCACCGGGGTCTATGGGCCGTCTCTGGGTAGTCACCACCAGATCGTGGACGGGCCGGCGGCGTCGTTCACGGTGGCGGGCACGGACACCAGGGCGCTGATGATCCGTCAGCTCTGGGGCGCGCGAGTCCTGCAAAGCGGGCGTGACCTGCCCGACTGCGAATCGAACGCGAGATGGACGTTCACGCTGTTCCCCGGCGAGGGCCTCACCGAAGGCCAAGCCGAATCCGGCACCGTACTCAAGGGCAAGGTGCGTTTCCGGCTCGGCAAGCCCGACCGCGGCATCGGATCGGCGCGCGTGGCTCCCGCCATCGCCGTCACCTAAGGCGCCGGCGGCCCATAGTGACGCATCACCATATAAGCGTCAAACTAGACATATGGGACGTGAGTCGCGGAGTCGCCATGACGCGGTGCCCGACGTCGAGAGTGGGCTCGGATCGTATCTGCGAGCCAGGCGAGCCCAGGTCGCACCCCAGGACGCCGGACTCAGCTCCTGCGGCCCGCGCCGGACTCCCGGTCTGCGCCGTGAGGAGCTGGCCGCGCTCGCCGGCGTCAGCATCGACTACTACGCGCGTCTCGAACGCGGCAAGGAGACCCATCCCAGCACCGCGATCCTCGACGCCCTCGCCGGAGCCCTGCGCCTCGACGCGTACGGGCACCAGCACCTGTACGATCTGGCCGCACGAGCCACCCGCGGCACGTCGGAGGCGCCGCCCACCCCCACGTCGCGCGAGGTTCGCCGAGGCGTCCTGGTGCTCCTCGAGGAACTGCGCCCCAACCCGGTCTTCGTGTTCAGCCGCACGCTGGACGTGCTCACCTGCACCCCGAGCGGGCTCCGGCTCTTCGCCGGGCTGGACGCGCAGCCGCCGCAAACACGGAACATCGCCCGGTACGTGTTCCTCCATCCCCAGGCCCCCCACGTGCTGGACGACTGGGACGAGCAGGCCCGCGCCTGCGTGGGCCGACTGCGGGTGCTGGCCAGCACGGATCTCACCGCCCCCGGCCTGACCGGCTTGGTCGAAGAACTTCTGGTGAAGAGCCGGGAATTCGCCGACCTATGGAGCCGCTACGACGTCAAACCGCACGCCCAGGGTGTCAAGACCTTCCACCACCCCGACGTCGGTGACCTTCGCCTCGGTTACGAATCGATGCCGCTGGACGGCACCCTGGCCCAGCGTTTCGTCATGTTCTACGCCGAGCCGGGGACAACCGATCACGACAAGATGGTTCTGCTCGACATGGACAGGTCCGAACCCGTGACGGCCGACCCGTAATCAGCGCGCGCCCTTGCCCGAGCCGGCCGACCCGTGATCAGCGCGCGCCCTTGCCCGAGCCGGCCGACCCGTGATCAGCGCGCCCCCTTGCCCGAGTCGGACGGCAGGTGGGTCTAAGCGTCGCCGGCCAAGGTGTAACCGCGGGTGACCGCGATGAGGCCGCCGTCCTCTCTGGTGGCCGCGACCAGGTGCGGTGGCCTGGGGATGAAGCCAGGCACCGCGGTCAGCCCGTCGGTCTCGCCGATGACGGTGAGGCGAATCCGGTCCGCTTCCTGTATGCGCAGGGTGATCTGGACTCCCTGGGCGGGGATGCCACGGAAGCGGATCTCTGAGGGCCAGGTTCCGGCTCGCGTACCGGTCACGGGCACGCTCGCCGACCCGAACCGGCCGGCTGAGGCGGTGGCCCGGATGATCGGCTGGTCGAGCCTAAGCGTCACCGAGCGCGCGCCCTTCCCCGCTGTCACCTGCAGCTTGAGCGTGCCCTCGCGGCGGGCCAAAACGGTGGCTCGCGGGCCGTCGGCGGCGATCGCGGGTGCGGGGCCGGTCCACAGCGTGCCTCGCGCGTACCCGACGGGCAGCCCGGAGGTGTCGTGGCCGGACACATACTGCTTGGTCCACTGTGGCGGGTCCGTGTCGGCGCTGACCCAGTGAGCGGTGCGGGTGTCGGCGTCCATGACGTAGGCCAGGTGCGTGCGCTGCGGCTGGCCGGCGTCGAAGTCGTCCGCCGCGAGCCCGGTGGCGACCAGTCCCGTCGTCAGGAGAAGGGCCACCAGAGACACGGGGAGGAGGACGGCGCGTTTCGGCCGGATGGCGAGATCGGGCAGGAGCCGGGCCGCGGGGTCGGGCAGGAGCCGGGCGGCGGGATCCGGCAGGCGCTGGGTGGCGGGGTCGGGCAGGCGGCGGGTGGCGGGATCGGGCAGGAACAGTTCCGCGATCGGCACCACGGTCAGTCCGAACAGTGCCAGTATCAGCGCGCTCACCCCGCCGAGTGCCAGCCCCATCCCGTCGAAGACGTCCCCGGCCAGTGACGGCAGCAGCATCGCGGCCGTGACCGGGCCCAGCATCGCCGCGGCCGCCCGCGCCCAGGCAGGTCCGCGCGACAAGGCGGCGGCCAGGCAGCCGAGCGAGCCCAGCAGCGCCGGCAGGGCGAACAGGAAGGACGCGCCGGGAGCGACCTGAGCGCACAGCACGCCCAGCCCGGCGAGCCAGGTCAGCGCCCCGACGGTCAGCGCCGCCGGACCGAGCCTGCGCCGCAGCACCAGATACCAGCCGAGAACCGCCAGCGCGCACAGGACCGCGATCGCCGCCTGGTACGGCCGCGGGCGGTGCAGCAGCCCGCCCATCAGGTCGTAGGCGGGCCGCCAGGCCACCAGCAGTTCCCACAATCCCTGCGCCAGGGCGGCCGACAGCACCAGGGGCACCACGGCCGAGACCGCGGCCATGATCAGCCGGGGCAGGCTCAGCAGCCGCCTGAGGCGGCCCAGCAGCGCCAGGCCCGCCACCGCGAGGAGGGCCAGCACCGCCAGCGGCCAGACGAGCCGGGCCGGGTAGGTGATCATGGTGCCGAGCGCGCGGAAGTAGGTGACGTCCTGATCGGAGGTCAGCGTCCGCAGGTCCGCGTTGCCGAGGGCGCGCGTCAGCGCCAGCATGTTGGTGCCGTGGTGTTGCAGGCTGCCCCGGTTGAGGTTGGCGATGGAGTCGCCCGCGGTGTGATACAGCGAGGAACGCTGGATGTAGGCGAAGTTCATGCCGGTGAAGCCGGCCTTGGTCAGCGGGGTGAAGTCGGTGTTGTTGGACAGCAGCCGGTACACCTCCACCATGGCGGAGTGACCACGCGGCGCGGGGACGGCGTGGACGAAGGTCTCGACCAGGCGGGAGTTGCCGGCGGTGGTCTCGAACATCAACGAGGGGCCGCTGACTCCGCGGGCCTCCCAGTTCAGCAGCACACCGCCGGCTTTGCCCAGGGGGTGGTCGCGGACGAAGGCCTCGGCGCCGAGCACGCCGTCCTCCTCGCCGTCCGACATGAGCAGCACGATGTCGTTACGCATGCCGGGACCGGTGCGCAGCGCCCGGACGGTCTCGATCATCGCGGCCACCGCGGCGCCGTCGTCGGAGGCGCCCGGTCCCATGGCCGCGGAGTCGTAGTGCGCGGCGATGAGCACGGTGCCGGTCGAGCCCGTCCCCCGCAGCCGGCCCACGATGTTGTCGACCTGGCCGAACGTCGCCAGCCCCGCGGCGGACCGGCCGCCGACCGAACGCTGGATCTCGACCTGAAGCCCCGCCGCGCGCAACTGCCCAGCCACGTAGTCCCTGGCCCGGCCGCTCGCCGGGCTGCCGATGGGCCGCGGTTCGGCGGCGAACTCTTTCAGATGCGCCAGCGCGCGTTCGGCACTGAACTGCGCGCTCGGGGCGGTGGCCGGCAGGGGTTGCATGGTGCTGTCGGCCATGGCGGACAGCATGATCACCGCCATCAGGGTGAGCAGGGCCGCCAGCCCGGCCGGCAGCCGCCGTGGGACGTCGAACAACTTTCCGATCATGGCCAGGAAGGCTAAGCCCGGCCACTTGCCCCGCGGAATGAGGCGCTCACCCGCCCGTACCTGCGGTTTTCCGCAGCCCCCGGTCGAGCAGGGCAAAGCCACACCGGTGACCTGGAGATCGAGGACCGCATCGTGCCCGCCGATCCGGACGTGCCGGTGCGGATCTACCGCCCGCACCACCCGCAGGGCGCAATCGTCTGGTTGCACGGCGGTGGATTCGTCATGGGTGACCTGAACACCGAACACCCCTGGGCCGCCCGGCTCGCGAACGTCTCCGGCGCGGTGGTGGTCTCGGTGGGTTACCGGCTGGCCCCCGAGCATCGGTTTCCGGCCGCCCTGGACGACGTCTACGCCGCGCTGACCTGGACGGCCGAGAACGCCGCCGAGCTCGGCGTCGACCCCGAGCGGATCGCGGTCGGCGGCCACAGCGCCGGCGGCGGACTCGCCACCGCGGTGGCGCTGCGAGCGCGTGACGAGCAAGGGCCGCCGATCCGCTTCCAGCTGCTCAACCAGCCTGGACTCGACGACCGGCAGGAGACGTGGTCGGCGCGGCACTTCACCGACACCCCGTGGATGAATCGCGACAAAGTCACCGCAATATGGGGGCACTACCTGGGCTCCGCACCCGCCACGCCGTACGCCGCCCCGGCGCGAGCCTACGACCTGTCCGGCCTGCCACCCGCCTACATCGCCACCGCGGAATTCTGCCCGAACCGCGACGAAGACATCACGTACGCGCTACGGCTGCTGCAGTCGGGCGTGTCGGCCGAGCTGCACCAGTGGCCCGGCACCTTCCACGGATCACAGGCGATCCTGTCCGCCGAGGTGTCGCAGCGGCAGATCGCCGAACTCGGCGCGGCCCTGCGCCGCGCCCTGGCCGAGTGAGGCGACCCGCTCGGGTGGCCGATCGCGGACGGGAGAGGCATCGCTCCGTCAGAGTGACCTGCTCGCCTTGACGTTCTCGATTCCGAGGACATTCAGCAGAGCCAGGGCTTCGGCGCCGGGGGATCCCGGCGGCGCGCTGTAGAGGCCCGTCCGTAGTTTCCAGACCAAAACAACGCTAGGCAGTTGATCTAGGGCCGTACCTGGGATGACTGCCCTCAAGATGGCGGGTTGCCGGGAAGCACTTCGCCGTTTTCCGTGGTCCTGGCAGGTGGGATGCGAGATCAGCGCCGGTGCCGGCGGTGGTGCTCGTCGTTCTCGGCGGTGATGCGGGCGGCGGTCTCCTCGCCGAGCCGGACGTAGAGGCCGAGGGTGGCCAGGTGCCGGTGGCGGGAGTTGGCCTGTAGGTCGGCGGTGCCGCGGCCCTTGACGGCCAGGTGGGTCAGCCCGGAGTGGCACAGCTGGTGCAGGGTGTATCCGGTGCTGTGCGGGTGGTGGAGCTTGGATGCCTGTTTGAACAGGTACTCGGCGCGTGGGTAGGACAATCGGCCTCGGCCGGTGTCCGGGCAGATGTCGCCCAGGGCCGGCGCGCGGCGTCCGGCGGCGGGAGCGCGCCGGCCGGCAAGGAAGAGCGGGCCGCGGGTCCGTCCCTTGAGCAGGCGGGGCAGCAGTTGGGCGGTGCCGGGCCGGTCATGTCCGAGCGGGATCACGTCGGCGGCGATCAGGGTCACGCGTCCGCCCCGCCTCTGCCGCAGTAAATCCGGTATTTACCGCGGTCGCGATGGGGGCCGTTGCACTGAGGGGAAGTCGCAGCACGAAGCAAGCCCCGCCGCTTGGGGACTTCCTGGCGTGGAGGGTGCCCATGTGCGCCTGGGCGATGTCGCGGGCGATCGCCAGACCGAGGCCCGTGCCCTTGCGATCCAGGCGGCGTGCGGCGCCGAGGCGGGTGAAGCGTTGGAAGATTCGTTCCCGCTCGCACTCCGCGATGCCTCCTCCGTCGTCGGCCACCGTCATCTCGGCGTTGTCGCCCGCGCGGCTCACCCGGACCTCGACGATCCGCTTGGCGTGCCGTTGAGCGTTGTCGAGCAGGTTGGTGAGCAGCCGGGAGATCCGGATCGGGACGGCCTGGACGGTCACGCCCCGTTGCAGGCGGAGCTGGACCGGGAGGCGATCGACTCGTCGACAGACCTCGTCCCGGACCAGTTCTGCGAGGTCGACCTGCTGTGGCTCCACGGCCGGACCCGCCTCCATTTCGCCGAGCACTCGCAGATCGGTGAGGATCGCGTCCAACCGGTCGACGCCTCTCAGCGCCCTGGCGAGAAGGTCGTGGAGATCGGTCTGCTCGGGATACAGGTGGGCCGCCTCCAGCTCCACGCGCAGTCCCGCGAAGGCCGCGCGCAGCTCGTGTGAGGCGTCGGAGGCGAACTGCCGGTTCTTCTGAAGCTCCTGCTCCAGCTCTCTCAGCATGTCGGGAACGATCGGGATTGTCGTAGTTCGGCGCGCACAGAGCGAGTGTGGATCCTCGCAGCCATGCCGAGATGTTGGACACGTGATGGCGGTCGATCCTTTGTCTCGATCAGGATCGGCGAAATCGGGGCTGTTGGCGGGCATATTCACCGGCAAGCTGCTGCCGCACACCGCGCATCGTCCAGGTGCAGTACCGCTTTCATATATGTCCGGGGCGGTTGAGGAATCGGGGTTGGTCATGTCGCTGTCGTTTCTCTTCGGGCGCTCGGAAAAGTGACAAAGGACGAGGCCCGCCCCCACACGTGTGCGGGCCGGTCGTCCTCTGCCGTCAGGGAACGAGGATGAGTCGGATCGGGTCGCCGATCTTGTGCTCCAGCCGGTGGATCGCCTCGGCGGCGTCAGCGAGCGGGATGTTGTCGGAGATGGAGGGAGCCAGGTCGAGCCGGCCGTTGGAGGCCAGCCGCACCAGCTCGGAGACGGACTCGGGGGTGCCGCCGTAGTGGCCGCGTATCTGCTTGCCCATGTAGTTGAAGGTCAGGCCTTCGCTGAGGGTGAGCGGCTTGGGGGTGATGCCGACCAGGATGAGGGCTCCGTTGAGGCCGAGCACCGCGGCGGCCTGCTCGCGGACGGCGGCCACGCCGGCGCAGTCGAAGGCGAAGTCCAGGCCGCGGCCGGCGGTGGCCGCACGTACCTGGTCGGCGAAGTCCTCGGTGGCCGGGTCGAGCGCGATGTCGGCTCCGAAGCCCAGAGCGCGTTCCCGGGCGCCGGGCAGGGGGTCGACGGCGATGATCGGGGCGGCTCCGACCAGGCGGGCGACGCGGAGGCTGTGCGCGCCCACTCCGCCCACGCCCCACACGCCCACGGCCTGCGCGGGGCGCACCCCGGCGGTGGCCACGACGGCGGCGTAGGAGGTGGAGACCGCGTCAGGGATGATCGCGGCCTGGTCGAACGGCAGCTTGTCGGGGATGGGGACGAGGGTGTCCTCGCGGGCGATGGCGTACTGGGCCCAGCCACCGTCGTAGTCGATGCCCCGGGTGTGGACCTGGGTGCAGGGGCGGCGGCGCGCGCAGTCCGCGCACTGCTCGCAGCTCTGTCCGGCCTCCAGGATGACGCGGGTGCCTACGGTCAGGCCACGCCGGAGGCCGGGGCCGAGGGCGTGGATGACACCGGAGACCTCGTGGCCGATGGTGACGGCGTCGCGGGCATTGGGGTACAGGGGGACGAGGGTTCCGTCGAGCAGGTGGAGGTCCGACAGGCACACGCCGGCGGCCTTGACCTCGATGAGTACCTCGCCCGGGCCGGGCACGGGGACGGCGGCCTCCTCAACGAGGAACTTCCCGTTGTCCAGGTGGAAGCGTCCGGCGAGCATGGTGTCCATGGTGATCTCACTTTCTTGAGCGTTCGATGACAGGGGCCCGAGACCCTCTGGCCGGGCTGGACGGGGATCAGGCGAAGACGTCCTGCTGGTAGCGGCCGTCTGTCTCGAGCTGGTCGAGCCACTGCCGGGCGGTTTCGTCGTCGCCGCCGGTGCGGCTGCGGTGGATGGCGGCGAGTGCTTCTCGTACGGCGGGCGCCATGCGCCGGCCATCGCCGCAGACGTAGACGTAGGCGCCGTCCTGCAGGGCCTGCCACACCGTGCCGGAGGCCGCGACGACGGCGTCCTGGACGTACCGGGCGGGGTGGCCGGCCACGGCGGAGAAGGCGGTGTGCACCTTGGCGATCCCGGCCTGCTCCCAGGCCTCCATCTCCTGCCGGTAGAACCAGTCGTGCTCCGGGTGGCGGCAGCCGACGAAGGCCTGGGCCAGGCCCACCTTCGTGCCGTGCTCCTGCTGGCAGGCACGCTCCTCCAGGAAGCCGCGCAACGGTGCGATGCCGGTGCCGGGCCCGATGAGGATGAGCGGTGTGGCGGGGTCGGCGGGCGGCGCGAAGGCAGGCGAGGGCACCCGCACGTAACCGTAGAAGACGTCTCCCGGCTCGAGTCGTCCCAGGTACTGCGAGCACAGGCCGCGGTAGGCGCCGCCGTTGCCCGACAGCGCGGGGCCTTCGACGAGGCCGACGGTCAGCCGGACCTGGCGCGGGTTGGCCATCGGGGAGGAGGAGATGGAGTAGAAGCGGGGGCGGATGGGCCCCGTCATCTCCAGGAACACCGCCAGGGGCAGATCGACGGCCGGGAAGCGCTCCAGCAGGTCGAGGACCGAGACCCGCTTGGCGAGAATCTCCTGGTAGGGCTCGTCGGACTCCTCGGTGTCGGTGGTGTAGGCCTCCAGCTGCGGCTTGGTCCAGGGGCACCGGGTGTGCTCGGCCAGGACGCGCACCTGGGTGCGGGTGGCCACGTCCTGCAGTTCCAGGAACTCGGTGAGCAGCAGGCCCGCGGCGACGGGCGTGCCCACCGGCAGGTGCGTCCTGCGGCCGCCGGGCTGGTCGAGCTGGAACACCTGGTCGCGGTCGACACCGAGCCGCGCCAGCGCGCGCTCGACCAGCGCCGGCTCGTTCTTGGCGAAGACGGCCAGGTGGTTGCCGGTCTCGTAGTTGACATCCTCGGGCAGCTCGACGGTGAGGGACTTCGCCGGGGGACGCGGCGGCTCGACGCTGAAGTCCCACAGCCCGGTCGCATCGCTGACGAGCTCCTCGTTGGCGACCACGGTCAAGGGGTAGGCCTGCTCGGAGACGATGGCGGGACGCACGTCCGCCTCGGTCAGCAGCCGCACCTGGTAGCGTGGCGCGCCGCCGTCGGAGGTGTCTGCCGCGTACTCTTCGGCCAGGGTGGCCCAGAGGGTGTCCATCCAGCGGGTGGCCATGCCGTCGAAGTCACCGGCGGCGTCCGCCGCGCCGCGCTCGACCGCCGGCGTCGCGCCGGCGGCCAGCAGGGCGGCCTCGATCCGCTTGGGGAATGACTGGTAGGTGGCCACCCACTGGGTGTTGCCGGCGCCCAGCAACGCGAAGCGCACGCCCGACAGCGAGCCCGCGGGAAGCCCGTCTGCGATCAGGTCGTCGAAGCGCTGGGCGTTGTCGGGTGCCTTGCCGTTGTAGCTGGCGGCCACGACCACGAGCAGGCCCTCGGTGGGCAGGTTGTCGCCCAGGTCGTCGAGGCTGAGCAGCGTGGTGGCGAACCCGGAGCGCTCACCGCGGTCGGCGATGGTGCGCGCCAGGTCCTCGCAGCTGCCCAGGCTGGAGCCGTAGGCGACGGCGAGGTTCACCCCGACGCCGCTGACCGCGGCTGCCTGCTGCGCCTGGCCGCCCTGCGGGTCCGGGAGGCCGAACACGGTGCGCTCGCGTTCGCGCCGGGGACGGACGACGACCTCGAAGTCGCCGGGCTTGCGCGTCAGCGCCTCCCGTACGTCCATCTGGTAGTCGTTGACGTCGGAGAACTTGAACTTCCGCAGCACCAGCGCGAGCGCCAGGCGGGCCTCGGTGAGCGCGAACTGCCGGCCGATGCAGGCACGCCGGCCGTTGCCGAACGGCTTGTAGGCGTGCGGATGGTGCTGGGCGCGGTTCTCCGGCAGCCACCGGTCGATGTCGAACTCCAGCGGCCGCTCCCACGCCTTGGTGTGGGTGTGCAGCGGGAACATCAGCAGGTTGGTCTTCGTGCCCTGCTTCAGCTGGTAGTGGCCGCCGATGACGGTGTCCTCCAGCGGCGCCTTCATGATCTGCGGGATGGGAGCCCACAGGCGCAGGGTTTCCTCCAGGATGCGCGGGATGACATCCAGCTTCATGATCGTGTCGTAGTCAGGGACTGTGTCGCCCGGCAGCATCCGGTCCACCTCGGCGTAGGCCTGGGCCAGCGCCTGCGGGTTGCGCAGCAACGAGTAGGTGGCGAACGACAGCAGACCGCTGGTGGTCTCATGACCGGCGATCAGGAACGTCAGCACCTGGTCCCGGACGTTGTCGTCGTCCAGCAGCCTGCCGGTCTCCGGGTCGACGGCCTGCAGCATCAGGCTCAGCAGGTCGTCCTCGCCGCTGATCCTCTCCTGACGGCGCTCCTTGATCACGGTCTCGACCAGCTCGCGCATCAGCTGGATGTTTTCGCGGTACGTCTTGTCGCCGGTTTTGCGGAGCTTGGTCATCACCGGAAGCTCCTGCGAGCGCCGCATCGACTCCACCAGCGCGTGCAGCAGCGCCGTGAGAAAGGGGTGCAGTTCCTCGTCGCGGAAGGAGTCGAACCGGTAGCCGAACCCCGACAGGGCGATGGTGTCCAGCGTCAGCCGGGTGTAGTCGTCGGTCACCTTGACCAGCCGTCCCTGCCTGCGCTCCCACTTGCCCACCAGGTTCTGGGCGATCTCCAGCATCTGCCCGAAGTAGCTCTTCATGGCCCGCTGGCTGAAGGCCGGCATGAGGATCCGGTGCGCCATGCCCCAGACCTCCTCATCGTCATGGGCGGTGAACAGGCCCGCGCCGGCGTAGTCCCGGACGTGGCTCAGCGGCGGGAGGATCGGCTTGCCGAAGCGGGTCTCGTCGCAGACCTCCGCCACCAGGTCAGGGTCGTAGACGAAGACGTTGTTCTGGCCGGCGATGTCCATGCTGAAGAGGCCCTCGGGGAACTGCTTGGACAGCTCGCCGAAGTAGGCGACTGGATTGGTGCCGGGAATCTGGGGCGTGTGGCCGAGGATCGGGATCCCGCGCGGGGACCGAACGGGACGGAGCCCGGGCGCGGGCTGAGCGATAGGCAAGGACTTCTCCTTTCTGACGATTTCGTCATTTATGGACACTACCGTCAGTTATATAATGACTTGTCAAAACAGAAGTGAGGAATCCGTCACTGTTGACGGTCTCTACTACAGTGGAACGCGCACCACCGCCCAAGGAGACATACAGATGGCCGACCCCGCACCGAGCCGCCTGGACCGGCGCAAGGCGCGCACCCGCGCTGCGCTCATCCGCGCGGCCCAGACCTTCATCGCCGACGGCAGAACCAACACGGCGATCCTCGACCTCACCCAGGCCGCCGACGTCGGCATGGGCTCCTTCTACAACCACTTCTCCAGCAAGGACGAACTCTTCCGAGCCGCCGTCGAAGACGCCCTCGGCCGACACGGCGCCGCGCTGGACGAACTGACCCGCGATATGGACGACCCCGCCGAAGTCTTCGCCTTCAGCTTTCGGCTCACCGGCCGCCTGCACCGCCGCCAGCCCCAGCTCAGCAAGGTCCTCCTCAACACCGGCCTGGCCATCGCCACCTCAGAACACGGCATCGCCCCACGCGTGCGACGCGACATCCAGGCTGGCGTCCAAGCCGGCCGCTTCACCGTCGGCGACCCCGAACTCGCCTTCACCATCGCCGCGGGCACCGCCTTGTGCCTCGGCCAACTCCTGCACACCCAGCCGGACCGCGACGACGCCCAGGCCACCGACCAGATCACCGAAGACCTCCTGCGCACCTTCGGCATCCCCGCCGACGAGGCGCACGAGATCTCCCGGCGTCCCCTGTCCGACCTGGACCGGCTCCTTCCCAGCGTCGTCGCGTAACCGAACCCGTCCGCGGCATGTGCGCCGCCGTTCGGCCGTCGTGCCTGCTGTCCCATATCGGGCGGCATGCACCGCAGGACCTGCTCGGCCTCCGCCGTCCCGAGCCGGAGAGCAGTGGCGTACTTGACCATCTGGTCGTACTGCTGCTCGATCAGGTCCCAGCGGATCGGGCGGGTCAGTGAGGAGCCGAGGGCCGGCCAGCCGGGCGGGGTGTCGTCAAGGCGGTACAAGCGGATGCTGCCGATGTTCTTCAACCGGGGCAGCAGCCGGAATTCGAGCAGCTCGGTGAAGGCGAACCCAACCACGCTCGCGCCGTGCGTGTCGACGTAGTTCGACTCGATCTCGGCGTCCGTGCAGCGCCGCAGCAGGCCCTCGATCATCGCCGCGACCTCGGACGACGAACAGCTCTTGAGCTGGGAGTAGATGCAGACCTTCTTGCGCTCGACGTCCCAGTAGATCATCACGCCGTTGCCGCCGTAGCGAGCGTGGTATTCGGTCATGAAGTTCGAGGACCAGGACCCGAACTTCTTCGAGTCCGACGCGCACGCGGTGCCGCGACCCCACCATGCGGTGGCGCGGGCGGCGAAGGTGGCGTTCACCAGCCTGGTGACGGCGGCCCTCAGGTTGTCGACAGTGATGAAGTGCCGACGCACATGCCGCCATGCGGCCTCGCCCTCGCCGTGCTCGCCGGTCGCCACAATCGCCCGGATGCCCATGTTCGTGCCCAGGGCGAAGAAGGCCAGCAGCAGGCGGCGCTGGAGGACGTCACGCTCGATGGTGATCCACGCTCGCCCTTGCGACTAGTGACCTTCACGCCGCCCGCCGAGCCGTCCGCGAGCGCGCCGGACAGCTGGTCCAGGCCCGCGGTCATGCGCTTCTTCAGATCTGCGATAAACGCCTTCGGGTTCAGCGGCTACCGGATCGCGGCGTAGTGCACGACTCGGGTGGCCTCGAAGTCACCGGGCAGGTCGTCCTCCGCGACGACCGCCTCGCGCCAGTCCTTGCGCACCACGCCGTCCATGGGCGCTTCGTCACCGGCGTCGTAGAAACGGGTCTTGCCGTCGACATCGGCGTACTTCTTCAGCAGCCTCATCGCGTCCATCACCGGCCGATACGCGGTGTTGTTGCACTTGAAGCCCAGCGTGTTCAGCAGCGGCGGCAGCATCTGCCGGTAGTACGAGCTGTAGGAGGAGCGCAGGGTGGTGCGGACCTTGGCCTAGAAGACCTTCTCGTTCGCCTTCGCCTCGGCCACCAGCTCGCGCAGCGTCTTCTCCCCGGCCACCGGGAACAGCGCCCGGCGTACGACCTCGTCGGGCTTGTCGACGGCGGCCGTCACCAGCTTGAAGAGGATGCCCTCCTTGCCGCGGACCTTCTTCAACTCGGCAGTGAGCTGCTTCTCCACCCGACGCTCGGCACGGGCGTTGATCTTGTGGACCAGGGCGTCGGTGATCTCCGCCTGCCGGGACGAGCACAGCGCCGCGAGCAGGGTGATCCGTACGTCCTCGCTCGTGTCGCGGAAGTCCGAGGGGTACATCTTGATCGCCCGTGCCCGCCAGGCGGCCACCAGCTTCTCCGAACAGTCCGTGAACAGCCCGTCGGGCAGCCCGAGCTTGCGCGCGTCGTTGAGCTTGGTGATCTCCGTCAGCAGGGAGTCCAGACCGACCGCGCCCGGGTCGCGCTTGAGCGCGGCCAGCAGCGCGGTACCCGCCTCGTTGTCCTCGGCCACCAGGGACAGCAGCCGAGCCGTGCCCGCCTCGCCGAGGCGGCCGATCGTGCGGGCGCAGAACGTCCTCTCCCACTTGCCGCGCGCCGCGACAAGTACCTTCTCGACCCGGGTCCGGCCCGGCGGCTCGATCTTCCGGGCCCGGCACTCGACCAGCAGGGCATCGCGCTGCCGGTCCTCCACCAGCTCGACCGGACAGACCTCCACGGCCAGCCACTCAGCCAGCACCTTCTCATCCGCGACCGTCGACGGCCTAAATCCCAGGGCCTCACGGATCTGCTTGCGGTGGTACTCGGCAGTCCGGCCGACCAGCGTGTACTTCGCGAAGTCATCCTTTGAGACGCGGGCAGTCGACGGTCAGCGGAGTCGCTGCATCCACAGCGAACTGATGTACTGGCCGTTCTTGGTGGCGTACTCGCGGAAAGTACCGACTTCTGTGAAGCCGAACTTGCGATGGAGGGCGACCGACGCGTCGTTTGGCATGGCGATTCCCACGACGATGGCGTGGATCGGCTCGTCGGCGATGCTTTCGAATAGGGCTCGATACAGCGACGTTCCCACGCCCCGGCTTCGGCAACCAGCGTCGAGAGAAACGCTGAGCTCAACAGTGTCCCGGAACGCCTCGTGATTCCGGTAGGGCTGACTGCAGGCGTAGCCGACTATCCGACCGTGACGCCGAGCGACCAGCAGCCGGTAGGGGCCTGTCGAGGAGAACTGCTCGAACCAGGCGCGCCGCTCGGCCACGCTGGTCGGTCGGGTATCGAAGGTTGCGATCGAGCTTGCCGCCACGTCGTTCAAGATGTCGACGATCCCGGAGAGATCGGTCTCATCCGCAATGACGATCTCAACGGGCTCTTGATCCGCAATCATGCGCACAGTGGTCATTTGTCACATCATGTCTGACTAGCCACCGCCCCGCTACCGCTGAAGCAGAAGCGCAAACCGATCGCCGCGCTCCCCGCATCGTCCGGCTATGCCCGAGCGGCCGCGACCTGGCGGGAGCACGGTTCCGCTCACCCCGTACCAGGACGACCACGGCCCGCAGACCCCGCAGTCCCGCAGCCGCATCCTGCAGATCCTCATCGGCGATCGGGGAGATGGCCGCGTCGTCGGTCCGATGATCGGAGTCAGCCGCGGGTTCGGCGTCGATGACGGCCACGTGCTCGATGAGTACCTGGGCGCTGGTCTCGGCGACGGCACAGATCGAGCCCAACGCCATCATCGTGGTCTCGTGCCGGCAGGAGGCGACCACACGCCGGCGGGCCTTGTCGTCACGATGTCCGCCGGCACCTTCGACCATGCCAGCCGCCAGGTTGCACAGGTCGACCGCGCAAGCCCGCTCGCGTGGCTCCCCGCTCGGGTCGGAGCGACCAGCCCTCAAGTAACTTTGGGTAACGTCTCAGAATCGCCACGTAGCGGTAAGTCGGGCTTTCGTGTCAGACCGCGTGGGATGGCCCCCGCGGCGGTCGCGGGGGCCGGTTTTCGGTGGGGCGACGGTCTCGCCACGGCCGCTACGGGCAGCTGATGGGGCTGCCGCTCGTGGGGGCGAGCGGCGAGCCCTCCAGGGTGGTGCAGGTGTCGGTGCCGTTCCCGCCGTCGCCCCCGTCGCCGCCGGTCGATGGGTTGGCCTCGCCGCGCAGCGTGTCCCTGCCGCCGTTGCCGTACAGGGTGTCGGAGCCGTTGCCGCCGAGCAGGGTGTCGGAGCCGTCCCCGGCCGCGCCGCTGCCGCTGCTGGTCTCGTCGCCATAGAGGGTGTCCGCGTTGTCGTCGCCGTGCAGCTTGTCGTCGCCTGTGCCTCCGATGAGGGTGTCGCCGCCGTCGTCGCCGCAGATGATGTCGTCGCCGGCGGCGCCGTAGAGGGTGTCGGCGAGCGCGGTGCCGTAGATCCAGTCGTCGCCGCTCGTGCCGTTCACCACCGACTGCCCCTCGTAGACGGTGTAGCCGGCCGCGGAGGCGGCGGCTGCCGTCATCCCGCCGCACGTGGGCGCGGGTGGGACGGTGGCGTGGGCGGTCTCGGCGCCCAGGAGGGCTCCGGCTCCAGTCAGGGCCAGGCGGCGGTAGATGTCCAGGCTGGTGCGGGAGTCGTGGCCGCTGTAGGGCTGGATGAGGGCGTCGATGCCTTGGGTCTTGAGCCAGGCGAACAGGAAGTGCCCCAGCCGGTGCGGCGGCATGGTGAGGGTCAGTCCGGCGCTCTGGGCGTAGCGGGTGAGCATCGCGCGTACGCCGCGGGTGGAGTAAGGGGTCAACCAGCATCGAAACGAAAAGTCACGGTAGGCGGTCGCCTGCATTGACGCTGGCGTGACTTTCGTTCCGATGCGTCCGGGGGTTCCCGCGTTTCGAGGCTGATGTGGCAGCCGAACGAATGTCCCGCTCAAGGCGCCGGGTGGTCCGCCTTGCGGGACTGATCGTTCTACGTGCCCGGTAAGGGTCCTTGGGGCGCGATACGGCGGTGGTCTGAGGGCTTTCAGTCCAGCAGGGTGCGCAGCGCCAAGTCACCGATCTGCCGCAGCTCGTTGTGGCTGCGGCCGGCTGCCGCCTGGACGGCGATGCCGTCGGAGATCGTGTGAATGAGTGCGGCCAGGGCGGCTGGTTCGTAGCGGGAGGGCAGATCGGTGGCCTGCTCCAGCCGCCTGCGCAGCGCCGCCTCACCGGCTTTGCGCACCGCGATGGCGTCCTGGCGTACGGTGTGCGCGTCGGGTCCGCAGGCGTGCACGCTGTTGACGCACAGGCAGCCGTGGGGCGTGTTCTCGCCCGCGGTCAGGTCCACCGCTCCGTGGATCAGCCGCTCGACGACCTCGCGGCCTGTGGGCGCGTCCAGCGCGTCGGCGGTGTAGCCGCCGGGGCCGTCGAGGTAGCGGGCCAGGACCTTGCCGAACAGTTCCTCCTTGTTGCCGAAGGCGGCATAGAGGCTGGGCTTGTTGATGCCCATCGCGGCGGTCAGGTCGGACAGCGAGGTGCCCTCGTAGCCGTGCCGCCAGAACACCTCCAGCGCGCGGTCGAGTGCGGCGTCTGCATCGAACGAGCGTGGGCGTCCGCCGGGCATGCCGTCCTCCATGCTCTCTCCCGAATTTTATACCTCTCGGTACGTTACCTCTTGCCGGAGAGCGTCACGCTGCCCTAGTTTCATACCGAAAGGTACACAACTAAGGAGTGACGCATGATCCGAGTCGGAGTTGTCGGGGCCAGCGGTTGGGCGGACGGCTCGCACCTACCCGCGCTGGCCGCGCTTGAGGAGTTCGAGGTGACCGCGGTCGCGACCACCAACCAGGCCAGCGCGGACCGGGCGGCCGCCGCCCATGGCGTGCGGCACGCCTTCGCCGACGCGGGCGAGCTCGCCGCGCACCCCGATGTCGACCTGGTCGTCGTCTCGGTGAAGGCCTCCGGGCATGCCGCCGTGATCAGGGCCGCGCTCAAGGCCGGCAAGCACGTCGTGTCCGAGTGGCCGTTGGGTGTCGACGCCGACGAAGCGACCGAGCTGACCCACGCCGCCACCGCCGCAGGCGTCGTCCACGCGGTCGTCCTCCAAGGGCACCACTCGCCGAGCGCCCGCTTCGCCGCCGACCTGCTGGCCGCTGGCCGGATCGGCACGCTCGAATCGGTCGCGCTGGTGGCGGAGGGCGCCCCCTGGGGCGGCAGTCGAATCTGGCCGAACCTGGTGTTCGGCCTCGACCCCTCAGAGGGAACCAACATCCTGACCATCATGGCCGGCCACTTCCTGGCCACCCTCGAACGGGTCGCGGGCCCGCTGGCCGAGGTCTCCGCACGACTGCCCCGCACGCACGACCGCGTGCTGGTCGACGGGACGGAGCGGACCGTGCCCAACGCCACACCCAGCCACGTGCTGCTACACGGACTGCTGACCAGCGGCGCCACCGCATCCGTCGCCGTGCACGGTGGCAACGGACCCATCCAGGACGCGTTCCTGCTCAAGCTCGTCGGCAGCGACGGAACATTGACCGCCACCCCGGCCCAGCGCGGGACGTTCATCCACTGGGGCGACTGGGACATCAGAATCGGAGACGACGTCCTAGCCATGCCCGACACCTACCGCACCGTCCCCGCCAGCGTCCGGTCCGGCCCGCCGGCCAACATCGCGGCCCTCTACCGGGAGGTCGCCCAGGCCATCGCCGAAGACCGGCAGCCACACCCCAGTTTCGAGACCGCCCTGCGCCACCACCGGCTCCTTGCCGCCATCGAACGGTCCGCAGCCGATGGAATCGCCCGGGAAATCTCGTAACTCGCTCGGCTCGGCGCACACCGGCAGCGGCGAGGGCGACGGCAGCTGGGCGCAGATGCTCAACCCTGGACGGCATCGAGTTCTTCGTGCAGGACCCGGTAGCGGGCCTGATGTTCGGTGGCATGTGTTTCATAAGCGTTCACCTACGAAACAGCGGCCCGGCGTCCGACCGTCCAGGGCGTTCCCGCCCCGATCCTGTTCCATGAGGTGTCGATTTCCGAAGTCGACTGCACGGATTTCCGGAGTCTTCTGCACAAGCACTCGCATGGTCGGACCAACCCGCCGGAAACGGAACACCGGCCAGGACCGAGCCCGGCCAGTCCCGTCACCGTGCCGGACCGGCTCAACCCACTCGCGCCGCCTGGCCGACCCCTGATGGGCTTCGTCGCGCGCCGAACCAGCATTCCCGGCGGCCTCGAACCTTGCCCCGGACAGAAAGCCGCCGCCCGATCCGCTGCAGCCCGGACCGGGCGAACGTTGCCCGACGCGGCATTAGCGTTCGTCGATGATCTCGGCGGTCTCAGCGGTGGCGTCCGTGGTGACGGCGAACGCCGCCCCGGCCTCCGGCCAGCTCGGGGCGATGGCCATGACATTTTCCAGGTCCTGGATGCTCGACCAGTGCCAGATGTCCTGGTAGGTCCCGTCTTGGAGCCGGGTCAGCCGGGTTTCGGTGAGCTCGGGGTGGTCGGCCCGGATTCGGTCGATCAGCGCGGCGCGCCGGGTGAGCAGTTCGGCGAGGGCGACGGTGGCGGTGTAGCGGGTGGTCCTGATGACCGGCATGACTGACTCCTTGCTGGTGGCGATGAGCTGGAAGCCGAGCACCGACTCGCTGTCATAGAGCGCGTTGTTCTCCAGGTAGCGGTGGAGGTAGGGGACCCGGCTGAGGGTGTCGACGGTGAAGCGGCGCGTGATGGCGTCGATCATCGTTGCGCCCGTGTGGAGGTCGCGGTGGTGCTCGCGCCAGCGGGCCAGCGACCCCGCAACGCCGAAGTAGGTGTCGGCGATGGCCGCGTCGGCGCGCTCGTAGGCGAACTCGTCCACCAGAAGCGTTCCCCCGGGCTTGAGCAGAGCGGCGGCCCGGTCCAGGGCCATCTCCAGAGAGTGGACGTGGTGGAGGGAGAGCGAGAAGACGACCACGTCGAAGGGGTCGTCCTGGTAGGTGCAGATGTCGGCGACGCAAATCGACGGCCCCTCCAGGGCCGGATCGATGTCGATCGCGGTGACGTGATGGCCTGCGCGCCTCAGGCGGTCGGCGAGTTCGCCGTTGCCGCAGCCGGCGTCCAGGATCCGAGCTGGAGCGGGTGGAAGGTTGTCGTCGATGAACTCCATGCGCTCTACGGTCGACCACGAAAGCCATAAGGACAACTGCAGGCTTTGCAGATCTGGTATACGTTCAGTGCATGCCTGAAGCGTGGTCATTGCGAGTGCTGGTGCAGGTCGCGGAGCAAGGCTCGTTCTCGGGCGCCGCACAGGAGCTGGTCATGACGCAACCCGCCGTGTCCCGGCAGATCGCCTCGTTGGAGCGAGAGCTGGGCGTCGATCTGTTCCGGCGGGTCCCGCGCGGGGTCACGGCGACGGCCGCCGGGGACGCGGCGATCGAGGAGGCGCGGGAGATCCTCGACCGGCTGGACGGGTTGAAGGCCCGGATGAGCGCTTTCACCGCACTGCAGACCGGCCGCGTCCGGATGTCGGCGTTCCCGTCCGCCAACACCGCGTTCGTCCCGGAGGCGATCCGCAGGTTCCGGGCGGCGTACCCGGGCATCGAGGTCAGCTTGATCCAGGCCGGCGCCGAGGCGATCCGGACCGGCGATCTCGACCTGGCGCTGGTCACCGACTGGGACGAGATCGGCGACGAGATCGACCTGGTCCCCCTGCTCGAGGAGGAGCACCGAGTGGCTCTGCCGTCGCGGCATCCGCTGGCCCGCCGGTCCACCGTGCCCCTCCGGGAACTGCGGGACGAGACCTGGATCGAAGGCGCGCACCCCGACTGCCTCGGGCCGCTGCACCCCCTCGCCGAGGCCCTCGGAGGCCCACCGCGCATCGGCTTCACCTGCGACGACTGGACCGGCAAGCAGGCCCTGGTCGCCGCCGGGCTGGGCATCACCATCATGTCCACCCTCGCCGCGGCCGCGGTCCGCCCCGACCTGACGCTACGCGCCACCGACCCGGAACTGCCCCGGCGCCACGTCCTGGCAGCGGCGGACCCGCCGCGACTGCGCACCCCGGCCACCGCCGCCATGCTGACCCTGCTCACCACACTCGCGGCCAGGCGACCGCGTTCCGAGCAGGCCCTACCGCCAGAAACCGATGAAGTCGGCCGGTAAGGCTCCCCACACCTCCACCCCAGCCGCGGCCCCAGCCCCTGGCGAACCGGGGCGATAGACAGACCGCACAACCGGCCCACCGCCGTCAACCGCTGGACTGATCAGTGGGCCGCCGCTGATGATGCCTACTTTGACTGCAAGATGATCTTTGGGTTGACCTCTGTATCAACAGGCGGACGGGCACGCCTGAAGACCGCCACAGCGACGGGGACGCCTGGAAGCTGGCTGAGGCGCTGGCAGGGGCGGGCCGCATCGAGGAGCTGCAGGCGCGCGCCTACCGCAGCGACCAGCTCGCCAAATACGGGACGGTCGGTCTACCAGTTCCATGTCATGCGAGACACATCCGGCCGTGGGCTCATCCTTCACCCCCGGTTGCCCTTGGTATCGGTTGGCGTTGGTGCTTGTCAGCGTCCGACCGGCTCATCGCCGTTGTCAGTGGCGGCGAGGTAGCGGTGAAGAGAGGTCTTGGGGATGCCGGTCTTGGTGGCGATGATGCCGAGGGAGTCACCCTGGGCCTTCAGTAGCCGCGCGTATTCGATCTTGTCTTCCGGGTGGGCCACCGGCCGGCCAATCTGACGGCCGCTGGCCTCGGCCACGGCACAGGCGTGAGCCGCGCGTTCGGCGGTGAAGGTGCGTTCCATCTCGGCGAACAGGGCTAGCAGCAGGAAGGCGCGTAGTCGGCTCAAGCCATCGCGGTCGATGGTGGTGCCAGTCTTCTTGTCCATGTAGATCCGCTCGACAGGGATCCCCGCCGAGGCGAGCGCGTCGAGTTGCCGTTCGAGGGATTGCTTGCCGACGATGCGAAGCAACGGCCGTAGTCCCTGGCCGGTACCCGAGCCGCGAACTGTCCTTGGCCATGATCCAAAACCGTGATCATACCGAGACGCCAGTCGGCGGCTCCTGCGTTATCGCGGGTCAGACGCAACTTCGTGGAAAATTTCTGCATTGCTACCGGGACCCCTGAGGGCGCCACGACGGCACCGCCGGAGCCCAGTCAGGTTGCCGCACCTCGATGGGGAGGTGTCAGGTCCGCACAGCATGGCGTTGTGCCGGAAAGGCGGCAGGTCTTGCGGTGCCGAGGCGGGGATCAGCGCTCCAAGTGAGATGTGGGCTTCGATCGGCTCGTGGAACCGTTTCGGGTCGCGGTTGCCAAAAGCGAGCTTGAGTACCAGGGACGCGCCTTCGGGGAGAGGCTGAGGCTAGTCGGTGGCCCGCGCTCGCCACGTCCAAGATTTGATCAGCGGAACGGACTCCCCGACCGAGCGCGTCGCAGTCAACGGTGATCTCCCCGACGACGGCCTTGGTGCCGGAACTCCGTGGCGTCGGAAAGCGGCCGTCTGCGGCAGCCGCTCGAGGAGCGGGAGGATGCTCGGGCGGACGTCGCGCCGGTGCATTCCGGAACGGCTCGGCGCGATTCCCGCGAGGACGTGGAGGTGGTCGGACTCGGCGTACGTGAACCCGGCGAGCGGTATGCGGCCGATGTCGCGCTACTTCGCGATCGCCTCGCGGACGGCCGGGACGATCTCCTGTGCCCAGCGGGCCAGGACGGTGAGGTCAACGGCGCCGTGGCCGTCGGAGAAGAGCGTGAAGCCCGACGCGCCGTGCTCCAGCACGGCTCCGGTCAGCTCCTCGACCCACTGGCCGACGGAGCCGCCGAGCCAGCGGCCGTCGCGGTCGCGGGTGGCGGGCAGCGGCCGGTCGGTGATGCGTCCGGGGAAGTTGAAGACCGTACGGATCTCGCTCGGATCGCGGCCCACGGATGCCGCCGCCTCGTCGATGATCGGCCGGGAGGTTCGGTAGCGTTCGCTGAGCCAGTCGGCCGCGTGGCCGGGGATCCAGCCGTCGGCCACCCGGCCGGTGGCGGCCAGGGACTTCGCGCCGACCGAGCCGGTCCACACGGGCGGCGCGGCGACGGGAGCGGGCTCGATCTGGTGCACCTGGTAGTGGTTGCCCTCGTAGGTGACCGGCGGGCCGCCGCCCGACAGCAGCTTGACCAGGACGATCGCCTCCTCGAAGGCGTCCACGGCCGCGCCGGGCGTCAGCCGCGGCACTCCCATGTCGGCGATGCGGTCCCACAGCCCGCCCGCGCCCATGCCGAGCACGATCCGGCCGTCCGACAGTGCCGACAGCGACGTCACCGTCCTGGCCAGCATGGCGGGCGGGCGGGTCGGCAGGTTGGTGACGTTGGCGAAGCCGGCGATGTGCCGCGTACGCCCGAGGATGAAGCCGAGCGCGGCATAGGCGTCCAGACGCTCGCCTATGTAGGGATGGTCGGACAAGGTGAAGATGTCCAGCCCGTCCTGGTCGGCCTGCTGGACCATGCGCAACAGCTCAGGCATGTCGTCAATGCTGGAATGCGCGCCAAAACCGAAGACGACGTTATGTGCGGACAACGTTCCGCCTTTCTCTGCGAATGATCGTCAGCGCGCCCTGATGGGCCGCGGCGAGTTGAGTTCGTACTACGAACCATATTAGTTCGTAGTACGAACTGCAACTCCCCCGCAGGGGTTCAGCGCGGGCGATCCGGTTCCACGAAGACGGTGGGCACCTTGTTGTCCGCCACGATCCGGCCGAGCAGCGCGGCGAGCGTGTCGCGTTCGGCCGGGGCGAACCCCGAGGTCAGCTCCTCGACGCGGCGGCAGGTCTCGGCGTAGAACTCATCGACCAGCTTGGCGCCCCGTGGGGTGAGCGCCACCCGTACCGCGCGGGAGTCCTGCGGGTCGGGCCGGCGTTGGACCAGGCCGTTGCGTTCGCTGCGGTCCACCAGGCCGGTCAGGCTCGACTTGGCCAGGCCGAGCATCGCGCCCAGTTCGCTCATGCCGTACGGCTGCGGCATCAAGACGCACAACAACTGGCCCTGCTGCTGGGTGAGGCCATACTCGCGGGCGGAATTCGCGTACACGGCATTCACCAGAAAGGTAGACCGTACGAGTGCGGCCACCGTCCCGATCTGGCCGTCGACATCTTTACTCACCGGCCCAGGCTAACAAACTTCGTGGGACGAACTACCGCTACGGGCGAGCCGCCTGGTAATCGGGAAGTGCGGCCGGGGTGGTCCGGGGCGCCGGGCGCATGGTCAGCATCAGTACGGCCAGCCCGGCGAAGATGACCGCGGCGATGACGCCGGTGACGTGCACGCAGGTAGTGAACGCCTCCCGCGCGGCGTGCAGTAGTTCCGCGCCCTGGCCGGCGGGCAGGTGCCGGCTGGCGGCGACCGCGCCCGCCAGCGAGTCGGACGTGCCGTCCATCCGGCCGCGGTAGACCGCCGCGGCCACCACGCCGAGCAGCGCGAAGCCGAGCGAACCGCCGAAGTAGTTACTGGTCTCCGACATCGACGCCGCCGATCCGGCGCGCTCCGGCGGTACGGCCCCGACGACCAGCCCCGTGCCCAGCGCGAACAGCGGACCGGTGCCCAGCGCCAGCACGGTGATGCCGATCATCACCAGCGGCAGGGCGCTCGCCCCGCCGACGCCGACCAGCAGCAGGCTGCCCAGCGCTGACACCACCAGCCCGCCGGCGATGGCGGTCGGCTGCTTCATCCGCCGGGCCAGCGCGGGCGCGGCCATGGTGCCGACCGCCGTGCCCAGGCCCATGGGCGCGAACAGCAGCGCCGACGCGACCGGCGAGAAGCCCAGCACGCTCTGCAGGTACTGGGTCACCAGCAGGCCCGTACCGGCCATGGCGATGCCGGCGAAGACCAGCGCGATGAGTACGGCCGTGAACGGGCGGTTGCGGAGCAGCCGCAGGTCCAGCAGCGGCGTCTCCAGCCGCAGCTGCCGGCGGACGAACAGCACTCCGATGGCCGCGCCGACGACGAGGGCCACCGCCGGGACGACCGGCATGCTCTCGACCGGCAGCTGCTTGATCCCGTACACCATCAACAGCACCGCCACGAGCGAGAGCCCCACGCTGGTCAGGTCCAGCCGGCCGGCCCGGTCGGTACGGAACTCTGGCAGCAGGACCGGCCCGGCGAGCAGCAGCAACGCCATCGCCGGCACGGCGACCAGGAACACCGATCCCCACCAGAAGTGCTGAAGCAGGAATCCGGCGAGCACGGGCCCGAGCGCGCCGCCGGTGAACTGGCAGGTCGCCCAGATCGCGATGGCCTGCCCGCGCTGCCGTTGATCGTGGAACATGTTGGTGATCAAGGCGAGTGTGGACGGCATCAGGGTCGCGCCGGCGACACCCAGCAGCGCACGCGCGACGATCAGCATCAGCGGGCTGACCGAGAAGGCGGCGACGACCGACAGCACCGCGAACGCCGCTCCCCCGATCATCAGCAGCCGGCGGCGGCCGATCCGGTCGCCGAGCGTTCCCATCGTGATGACCAGGCCGGCCACCATGAATCCATAGCTGTCACTGATCCACAGTTGCTGGACGTTGGTGGCGCCCAGTCCGGCGCTCAGCTGTGGGAGCGCGAGGAGCAGCGCCGTCATGTCCATCGCGACGAGCAAGGTCGGCAGCACCAGGACGATCAATCCCAGCCACGCCCGGTTGACTCGCATATCCGAAACTCCCTGATTGTTCGGTCGACGTTTCGCCGGGTGGTCGGAGCGGTCGCGAGCTTCTTGACATCGCCGCGGTCGCGCGCCAGTGAAAAACTCGCGGGTAAGTTTTGGCGGGGGGATGTCAAGACGACGGCGGCGGCTCCGACCAACCGGTCGAAGGGCCCCGGCCGGGGCTCGCGACCACAAGGAGTACGAGATGAAGTTCCTGATCAGCATGCACATCAACCCGGCCGTGCTGGACGCGCTGACCGACGCGGAGAAGGCGGCGATCGGCGACGGCCACGGCGCGTTCATCGAGGCGCTGAAGAAGTCCGGCGAGCTGATCACCACCCAGGCGCTGGTCGACCCGTCGCAGGCTGCCGTGGTGTCCGTACGCAACGGCCAGCCGGTCGTGACCGACGGCCCTTTCCTGGAGGCGAAGGAGTATCTGGGCGGCTTCTACCTGATCGACTGCGAGAACAAGGAGCGGGCGATCGAGCTGGCGACGCAGATCCCGGACACCGCGATCGAGGGTCTGGGGGTAGAGGTGCGGCAGGTGATGTTCGCTGACGGACAATTGGAGGCATGACGACATCGGCCATCGAGGACCTGCTGCGTGAGCTCACGCCGCAGGTCCTCGGCATGTTGGTACGGCGGAACGGGCAGTTCGAGGCGTGCGAGGACGCCCTGCAGGAGGCCGTCCTCGCCGCCACCGTGCAGTGGCCGGCCGAAGGGCTGCCGGAAAACCCGCGCGGCTGGCTGATGACCGTCGCGTCCCGGCGGCTCATCGACCAGATGCGCAGCGACCACGCGCGCCGCGAACGGGAGTCGGCGACAGCCACCGAGGTGGTGCCCGAGGACGTGCCGGACACCGACGACACGCTCGTCCTGCTGTTCCTGTGCTGCCATCCGACGCTGACCGCGGCCTCCCAGACCGCCCTGACGCTGCGTGCGGTCGGCGGCCTGACGACCGCTGAGATCGCCCGTGCGTTCCTGGTGCCGGAGGCCACGATGGCGGCCAGGATCAGCCGGGCCAAACAGCGCATCAAGGCGGCCGGCAGCTCGTTCAGCCTGCCGGAAGGCGCGGAGCGCGAGGAGCGGCTGCGGGTCGTCCTGCACGTGCTCTACCTGATCTTCAACGAAGGTTACACCGCCTCCTCGGGCAGCGAGTTGCACCGCACCGACCTCGCGCACGAGGCGATCCGGCTGGCCAGGATGGTGCACGCGCAGCTGCCCGAGGACGACGAGGTGACCGGGCTGCTCGCCCTGATGCTGCTGACCGACGCCCGCCGGGAGGCACGTACGACGGCGACCGGCGACCTGGTGCCGCTGGACGAGCAGGACCGTACGAAGTGGGACCGCGCGCTGATCGACGAGGGCACCGAGCTGGTCAAGGCGTCACTGGCCGGCCCGGCGCTGGGGCCCTACCAGTTGCAGGCCGCCATCGCCGCCACGCACGACGACGCGGACACGGCCGCGGCGACCGACTGGGCTCAGGTGCACGCGCTGTATCTGGTCCTGGAACGGATCGCGCCCAACCCGATGGTCACCCTCAACCGGGCCATCGCGCTCGCCGAGACCGAGGGCCCGCAGGCCGGGCTGGCCCTGCTGGCCACATTGGACAGTGACGAGCGGATGGCCGGGCATCACCGGTTGCTGTCCGTACGGGCGCATCTGCTGGAGAAGGCGGGCGACACGGCGGGGGCGTACGAGCACTTCCGGCTCGCCGCGAAGTCCACGGCCAGCATCGCCGAGCAGCGCTACCTGGAGTCCCGGGCCGGCCGGTTGCGCACGTCCTAGGCGGCATGTCACAGATGGGCGGGCTGTCTCGTCTCGGGTTCCGAAGACAAGCTCTGGGATCCGGAAGGTGATGGTCATGCGGGTGTTCGTGGCGGGCGGGGCCGGGGTGTTGGGGCGGCGGCTGGTGCCGCAGCTGGTGGCGCGTGGCCACGAGGTGACGGCGACGACGACGAGCACGGCCAAGCGGGGCCTGCTGGAGCGGCTGGGCGCCGAGGCGGTCGTAATGGCCGGGCTGGATGCGATGTCGGTCGGTGAGGCGGTGGCCCAGGCCCGGCCGGACGTGATCGTGCACCAGATGACCGCCATCTCCGGCAAGCCGGATATCAAACACTTCGACCGCTGGTTCGCCACCACCAACCGGCTGCGCACCGAGGGGACGGACCACCTGCTGGCCGCCGCCGAAGCGACCGGCGTGTCCCACTTCGTCGCGCAGAGCTATGGCTCCTGGAACGGCATCCGCGAGGGCGGATGGGTGAAGACCGAGGAGGAGCCGCTGGACCCGACGAGCACGGGCAAGGGGGCGGCGGCGATCCGCCACCTTGAGGACGTGGTCGTCAAGGCCGGCGGCGCGGTCCTGCGCTACGGCGCGTTCTACGGGCCGGGCGCCACCGATGATCAGGTCGAGCTCGTGCGCAAGCGGCAGTACCCGGTCGTCGGGAACGGCGCCGGCCACAGCTCATGGGTGCATCTCGACGACGCGGCGAGCGCCACGCTCCTGGCCGTGGAGCGCAAGGTGAAGGGCGTGTTCAACATCGTCGACGACGAGCCGGCCCCGGCCCGCGAGTGGCTGCCCTACCTGGCGGCGTGCGCGGGGGCGAAGCCGCCGATGCGGGTCCCGGTGTGGCTCGCGCGGCCACTGGCCGGGAGTACGGCGGTGGCGATGATGACCCAGGGGCGCGGCTTCTCCAACGCCAAGGCCAAGCGGGAGCTGGGCTGGCGGCTGCGCTATCCCTCCTGGCGGCAGGGCTTCAAGGAGGAGCTGGCGTGACGCGCGCGGAGGAGTTCGTGGAGCTGCGGCCGCTGCTGTTCTCCATCGCCTACCGGATTCTGGGCAGCGTGAGCGAGGCCGAGGACGCGGTCCAGGAGACCTGGCTGCGCTACGAGGCATCCCCGACGCGACCCGCCTCGACCAAGGCGTTCCTGTCGGCCACGGTGTCCCGGATCGCGATCGACGTGCTGCGCTCGGCCCGCGTCCGGCGGGAGGAGTACGCCGGGCAGTGGTTCCCCGAGCCGCTGCTCGCCGACCCGTACGAGGATCCGGAGCGGTCGGCGGAGCTGGCCGACTCCGTATCGATGGCGGCCCTGTTGCTGCTGGAGCGGCTCAGCCCGCTCGAACGGGCGGTCTTCGTGCTGCGGGAGGTGTTCGGGTTCGGCTTCGGGGAGGTCGCCTCGGCGGTGGGCAGGTCGGAGGCGGCCTGCCGCCAGCTCGCCGTGCGGGCGCGCCGCCACATGGACGCGGGCCGCGCCCGGTTCGCGGCCGATCGACGGGAGCGGGCGGCGCTCGCCGAGCGATTCTTCGACGCTTTCCGGGAAGGGGACGTCGACGGCCTGCGGAAGCTGCTCGCCGCCGACGTACAGATGATCGGCGACAGCGGAGGCAAGGCCCCGCTGTGGGGCAAGGGCGTCTTCGGCGCCGCGAACGTGGCCCGGACGCTGGCCGCGATCGTCGCGCCGTTCGCCCGGATCGGCGGCGTCGTGGAGCCGCACGAGGTGAACGGCCGGCCGGGCGCCATCTTCCGCGACCGGGACGGCAACGTCGTCAACATCCTGGCGCTCGACACCCTCGACGGGCAGATCCAGACGATCCGCGCGGTGCTCAACCCCGACAAGCTGCGGCACCTGGGTCCGGTGGCGGACGCCTGGGCGGTGGTTCGCGAGGCGAACCAGGCCCGCCGGCCCACGAACTGACCATACGCGCCGACCTGATGCTGTCGTAACCAAGGAAGGACAGCCGTCATGTTCATCACAGTCTTCGGAGCCAACGGTCCGACCGGCCGCCTGCTCACCGGCCAGGCACTCGCGGCCGGGCATCGGGTCACCGCGGTCACCCGGCAGCCGGGCTCCTTTCCGCTGCGCCGGCGCCGCGGGGACCCGGCCGCCGGGCAGCGCGTGGCGCGGGACGGCCACCTCCGTGCTGGTCGCCGCCTCGCCCCTGCTCGACGGGGTCAGCGGCCGGTACTTCGAGGACTGCGAGGAGGCCGAGCCCCGCCACCCGGACGACCCGCACGGAGGCGTCGCGGACTACGCGCTGGATGCCGACCAGGCCGCCGGCCGGCGGGAGGTCTCCGTCACGTCGCCGGATTCCCGGAAGAATGGCCCTGACCTGCGGGGGAAGTGGGTTCCTAAGGCTGTACCGCGAACGCCCGAAGGAGTACATCGTGAGCGCCACCACGCCCCGCTCGTCCGGCCGACCGCTGGCGCTGGTGACCGGCGCGTCGGCCGGGATCGGCTACGAACTGGCTCGGTTGTTCGCCCGCGACGGCTACGACCTGGTGGCCACCGGCCGCAGCGACAAGATCCACCAGGCCGCGGCCGCCTTCGAAGAGGAGGGCGCCCAGGTCGTCCCGATACAAGCAGACCTAGCCCAATACGACGGCGTCGAGGCCGTCTGGCAGGCCACGCAGGCTACCGGCCGCCCGGTGGAGGCGGCCGTACTCAATGCCGGCCGCAGCATCGGCGCCTTCCCCGACACCGACCTGGACGACGAACTGGACCTGATCTCCCTGAACATCGCCTCGGTCGTCCACCTGGCCAAGCACGTGGCCCGGCACATGGCCGCCAACCGCAACGGAAGGATCCTGATCACCTCATCCCTGTCGGCGACCCTGCCCACGCCGTACGAGACCGTCTACGGGCCCTCCCGCGCCTTCACCTACATGTTCGCCGAAGGCCTGCGTGAGGAACTGAAGGAGCACGGCGTGAGCGTGACCGCCCTGCTGCCCGGAGCCACCGACAGCGACTTCCACGCCCGTGCCGGTATGGCCAACACCGCCTTCGGGACGGGGGCGAAGAAGAACAGCCGCATCGACGTGGCCCATCAGGGCTTCGATGCCCTGATGGCGGGCAAGGACCATGTCGTGGCCGGCGACGGAGCCACCAAACGCACCGCCCTCATGCACCGGTTCTTGCCCGAGACGTTCAAAGCCGCCCGCCACGCCCACAAGGGGGGCAGACCAAGTACGGGAGAAAGGGACAGTGGGCTGCTGAACTGCTAGTCAGAGGGGTGTTTCTCGGATGATGTGACCCTCCGCTTGAGTTTGATTGCGTTTCGGTGAACAAGGCCGATCGGCGGGGTTGATCGCCGCTACGGTTTCGGCGTCTTGGATGCCGGGATCGAGGCGAGGGACGGCCCTGGGATGACGTGGATCGAGCGGACCGCCTATCCGCAGTTCAAGCGGCTGACGTCGGCGCGTGTGCTGCATGTGTTCTTCACGCCGTCGCCGGAGGAGGTGGTCTGCGCCGAACAGCGCACCGGCAGCCCCGAGTCGTGCTTCGCGTTGGTGCTGGCGTTGAAGTGCTTTCAGAAGATGGCGCGTTTCCCGTCCCCGGACGAGATCCCCGACGTGGTGATCGACCACGTCCGGCGCTGCCTGGAGTTGGCCGAGGACATCTGGCCGGACCACGGGTCCTCCCCGAGCGCGAAGGCGCATCGCAAGCTGGTGCGCCAGCGTCAGGGCGTGAAGTACGACGCGGGCCGGGCCCGGGCGATCGCCGCGGTGGCGATCCGGAAGGCGGCCCAGGCCAAGAACAACCCGGCGGACCTGATCAACGTGGCGATCGAGGAGTTGCTCCGGCTCCGGCTGGAGCTGCTCGGGTACACGACGCTGGAGGACTTGGCCACGAGCATCCGCGCCGAGGTGAACGCCGCCATCTTCGCCACGATCCTGCGGCGGATGGGCGAGGCCGGCCGGACCCGGATGGAGAGTCTGCTCGTCGTCGGGCCGGACGGCAAATCGACGTTCAACCGGCTCAAGAAGCCCGCCCAGCGGGCCACCTGGTCGCGATTCCGCGAGCAGGTGAAATGGCTGGATCAGGTGGACGCGCTCGGCGACACCGACGCCTGGCTGGACGGCATCGCACCGTCGAAGATCGCCGACTTCGCCGGTGAGGCCGACGCCCAGGACGCCAACACCTTGTCGCGCTACGACCCAGTCAAGCAGGTGGCGTTGCTGGCCTGTCTGACGCACACCGCCCGGATGCGGGCCCGCGACGACCTGGCCGAGATGTTGTGCAAGCGGATGGCCTCCCACGTCAAGCGGGCCAAGGCGGAGCTTGAGGAGATTCGCGCCCGCCAGCGCGCGACCAGCGAGCGGCTGATCGGCACCTACCGTCAGGTGCTGGAACGTCTCGACCCCGGCAGCGAGACCTCGGCCGCCGGAGTCGAGGCGGTGGCGCGGGCCATGGAGGCGGTGACCTCGTGCGCCGGTAACGCCGGGCAGGTCCAGGCGCTGGGCGAGATGCTGTCGGCGCTCGTGGTGCAGACCCACAGCGTGCAGGCGGTGCGGGCGGCGGTGGAGCAGGCCGGCGGGTTCGCCGCGCAGCTGGCCGACATCGAGGAGGTGGCCGCCTTCCACGGCGAGGCGCACGAGCTGCTGGTGTACCGGTTCTTCAAGAAGGACCGGCCGGCGCTGTTCGAGCTGGCGGGCAAGCTGCGGCTACCTGGCAGAGGAACCGCGTACCGGTGACGTGGCCGTGCTCGGCTCGAACGAGTACGCCGACTGGGGTGCCCACCTGCTGCCCTGGGAAGAATGCCAGCCGAAGCTGGCCGCCTTCTGCGAGAAGGTCGGCCTGCCCGACACCCCCGCCGGCTTCGTCGCCCACCTCAAGGACGCCCACCTGAGCGCGGCCGCGCACCTGGACGCCGGCTACCTCGACAACGCCGACCTGGTCATCGACGAGGGTGGTGTGCCCACCCTGAAGCGCCGCCGCGGTAAGGGCAGCGATGCGGAGGCCGAACGGCTGGCGGCCGCGATCGAACGGCGGATGCCCGAACGCTCGCTGCTGTCCATCGTCGCGCGCACCGCCCACTGGCTCACCTGGTATCGCCACTTCGGCCCCGCCTCCGGCTCCGACCCCAAGATCAAGGACAAGCTGGGGCGGTACTCACTGGCAGTGTTCACCGGCGGCATCAACATCGGCCCGTACGAGGCGGCCAAGCACATCGCCGGCGTCACCGCCCGCGAGCTGTCCATGGTCCGCAACCGGCACATCACCCTGAAGAAACTGAACGCCGCGATCGCCGATGTGGTCAACGCCTTCGCCGAGCTGGACGTGGTCAAGGCCTGGGGGGACGGCAGCACGGTGGCCGCCGACGGCACCCAGGTGGACACCTACATCGACAACCTGCTGGCCGAGACCAGCATCCGGTACGGAGGATTCGGCGGCATCGCCTACCACTACATCTCCGACACCTACGTGGCGCTGTTCTCCCGGTTCATCCCGTGCGGGGTGTGGGAGGCGGTGCACCTCATCGAAGGGCTGCTGGCCAACACCTCCGACATCCAGCCCTCCACCGTGCACGCCGACACCCAAGGCCAGAACTTCCCGGTCTTCGCCCTGGCGACCTTGTTCGGGTTCGACCTGATGCCGCGCATCCGCAACTTCAAGGACCTGATCTTCTTCCGCGCCTCTGAGAAGATCGTCTACCCGCACATCGACCAGCTGTTCGGGGAGAGCGGCCGCAACGTGATCGACGGAAGCTGATCGACAAGCACTGGATCGACCTGATGCAGGTGGCGATCTCCATCAGCGAGGGCCGCCTGTCCTCGGCCACGCTGATGCGGCGCCTGCGGTCCAACTCCCGCAAGAACCGCATCTACAAGGCCTTCCGCGAGGTCGGCCGCAGCGTGCGCACCGTCGCCTTGTTGCGGTATCTGGCCGATCCGGCGCTGCGGGCGCGGGTCACCGCGGCGACCAACAAGGTCGAGTCCTACAACGGATTCTCCAAGTGGCTCGGGTTCGGCGGGGTGCTGGCCGACAACGACCCCGAAGAGCAGGAGAAACTGATCAAGTTCAACACCCTGCTGGCCAACCTGGTCGTCTTCCACAACGCGCTGGACATCTCCGACATCGTGCGGCAGCTGGTGGCCGAGGGCTGGAGTATCACCGCCGATCAGCTCGGCCAGATCGCTCCCTACCTGCGGGCCCACATCAGCCGCTTCGGCGCGTACGCCACCGACGAGCTCCGTCAGCAGCCGGATCCGTTCGACCCCCTGCTGAAGGAGGTCGACTTCACCGACGTCGAACTGGCCGCTTGATCACTGAGGTGTTGGTGTCGGTTGGCGAACTGTCTCTGTGTGGTGAAGACAGGGCGGGCGGTCTTGTCGTCCCGATCGCCGCCCCGGCCCGATCTCCTTGGCAGGGCTACTTGGAGCGCTTGTTCTTCTTCCTGGATGCGGCCGCGTTGGAGACCGCGCGTCAGAAGCGTCGGCGGCACAATCGGCTGGGCTTCGCGGTGCAGTGGCGGACGGTGCGGATACTCGGCACGTTCCTGGAGGACCCGGTGGACGTGCCGCGTGTGGTGGCCGAGTACGCGGCGAGCAACTGGGTGTCGATGATCCGTCGTGCTTGAAGGAGTACAGGGAGCGGCTGCAGACCCACTATGAGCACGCGTGGGAGATCTGGGACCTGCTGGGATTTCGGGACTTCGCCGATGCCGAGGCGCAGGTCACGGCGTTCGTCGCCTGGCGGGTGGCCGCGACGCGGGACTCGCGACGGGAGCTGTTCGATCGGGCGGTGCTGTGGTTGATCGAGGAGCGGGTTCTGTTGCCGGGGATCTCGACGCTGGCGCGGCTGGTGCGGGAGGTCCAGCAGTCCGGCCTGGAGAACATCAACGCCGCGGTGGTGGCTCCGGGTCCCGGCGCACATGCGGCGGGAGTTGATCGGCACGCTGGAGGTGCCGGACGGCAAGCGGGTCTCGACGCTGGAATGGATGCGCACGCCGGTGACCGAGCTGTCGGGGACAGGGATGAGCGACGCGCTCGATCGCACCTCCTACGTGCTGGGGCTGGGCGCCGGGGTGGTGGATCTGTCGGCGGTGGCGCCGGTGAAGCTGGCCGAGCTGGCCTCTTATGGACTGCATGCCAAGGCCGCGAAGATCAAGCAGTTGCAGGGTGAGCGGCGGGTGGCCACGCTGGTGGCCACCGTGCGGGAGCTGGAGAGCTCGTCGGTGGACGATGCGTGGGGCTGCACGGCGGCCGGTTCGCCGATCCTGGCGGCGCTTGCGCGCGCTGCCGAAGCTGATGGCCGCGCGCAAGCCCGGCACCGAGCACATCAAGGGCTTGCAGGTTGGTGACCACCTCCGGGCGATGGGAGGTGACACGCATCCCATCGCCCGGAGGCCCTCGTCAGGTCAAGCACTCAGCGGAGTGTCACCAACCTCCGGCCTCGATGCGAAGCGGCCCTCGACGATGAAGAGCGCCTTGCACACGGAGAGCAGGCGGCGCCTACGGCAGGGAACGCTTCGTCTGGGTGCGCGAAGTGGCCTCCTCCAGCTCACCTTCCACCACCTCCAGGTCCTTCAGCGCAACCGTCGCTCGCAGCGTCTTGCTGCCCGTCTCCGGGAGCGTGAAGTAGACGGCGAGGCAGACAGCGACGACCACGATCATGTAGAGAGCGACGTACTTGGGTTGCCCGGCGCCGACGAACGCGGCAGCAATCAGGGGGGCGGTGCCGCCGAAGATAGCGATCACCAGCTGGTGGGAGAAGCCGATGCCGGCCACCCGGACCGACGCGGGGAACAGCTCCGCCTGGATGGTCGGGTACACCGCCTGCCAGATGCCCAGGACGAGCCATCCTGATGCGGCCACCACGACGTAGACCCAGAAGCCCGGCCGGTCGAGGAGGAGGAGCAGAGGGTAGAAGAGCACGATCATGCCGGCCGCACCCACGATGGGGAAGATCTTGCGCCGACCGAGCCGGTCCGACAGCGCGCCGCAGATCGGCACGACGATGACCAGAAGGGTGAGCCCGATGACGCTGCCGACCAGGGTGGAGCTCTTGTCCCGTCCGCTGGTGAGCTCGGCGTAGGTGGGCAGGAACGTCGCCCAGGTGTAGTAGGCCACGGCCGGCGCGGACAGCGCCGCTGTCTGCAGCAGGGCCTTCGGATGCTCACGGAGCAGAGCCAGCATCCGTGCCGGTGCCGACTTCTTGTCGACGAGGGAGCTGGCCTCGAACTCGGAGGTCTCGTCGGCGCGGGCCCGCAGGACGAGACCGACCACCCCCAGGAGGCCGCCCACGAGGAAGGGGATGCGCCAGCCCCAGGCCTCGAGCTCGTCCGGAGCGAGGGCTGTGGCGAGGATCGCGGCGGCACCGGTCGCGGCGAGGGTCGCCAGGCCGCTCGCCATGTTCGAGATGGACCCGAACAGACCTCTCCTGTTCGGCGGGGCGTGCTCGACCATGAACGAGATGGCGCTCTGCTGCTCGCTGCCGGCCGATATACCCTGCAGGATCCGGGCCACCACGAAGAGGATGGGCGCCGCGTAGCCGATCGTGCCGTACCCGGGGGTGAGCGCAATGATCAGGGAGCCGAGCGCCATCCCGGACACGGACAGGGTCAGGATGGCCCGCCGGCCGTAGCGATCGGCTAGCGGCGAGACGATGACCCCGCTGAAGGGGCGGATCACGAACCCGATTCCGTATGTGAGCAGCGCCGCCATGAGCGAGGCGAACGGGGAGTGGCTCGGAAAGATCTGCGGGGCGAACACCGCACTCAGCAACCCGTAGAGGTACCAGTCGTACCACTCGACGAAGTGGCCGATCGTGCCCGCCACCATGTTGACCGGGCGGCGAGGGCGATCCAGAACTTCAGAGGGCCCCGGAGGGCTTGAAGGCCCGGAGCCGTCTGGTGAGTTCGTCGTCATTGAGAGCTCCTTGGAGGGTGTGATGCCGTGCTGGGCATCGTCAGGACTTGTTCGTCGAGGACATCGCCGTTCCCGTCAGCAGGCCCCTGTCGAGGGGGGCGAAAGTCAGCGGTTGGGCAGCGCCTTGGTGTTCCTGGACCGGTCGAGCTCGTCGAGCCTGGCTCCGGCCGTACGAGTCGTCATCGGCACCCGTCCAGGTCAGCACAGGCCGCCTGGCACCGATCTGCCACGAGACCCGTGCCGGGGGTGCGGAACCCGGCGAGGCGGATCTCAGGGGCCGAAGGTTCTGCGAGCTCCATGAGCGTCTCCGATGAGATCGGTTGCTGAGATCGGTTGCAGAGACAGTAAGGAGCATGCGACCATTTGTCAATCACACTCTCGGCCAAGGGAAACAGGTGTTCACCAAGCTTGCGACACTGCGCACGATCGACGAGTCAGGCGCTGTGCTCATCGTTCGGCTACCCGACGCGGACAGCGCGGAGCGCGTTGCGCACGCCGCGATCGAGGGCGGATTCCGCGCCCTGGAGATCACGCTCTCCATCCCAGGGGCCGTCGAGCTCATCCGACGGTTGGCCACCCGGTACGCACCGGACGGTGTCGCCGTGGGAGCGGGAACCGTCCTCGACGGCCACGCCGCGTACGAGTGCATCCGAGCCGGTGCTGCCTTCTTGGTCAGCCCGCAGCTCAACTCGGAGATGATCCGGGTCGCCAACCGCTACCAGGTGCCGACGATCAGCGGGGCCTTCACCCCGACCGAGATCCTCGAGACCGCTGAGGCGGGTGCGGACATCGTCAAGATGTTCCCGACCGAGAACGCGGGTATCCCGTACGCCAAGGCCGTGCTCGCGCCGCTGGCGCACCTGCCGATCATGCCCGCCGGTGGTGTAACTGTCGAGAACGTCAAGGAGTGGTTCGCCGCCGGTGTGGCGGGCGTCGGTGTGGGCAGCGCCGTAACCAAGGCGTGGCAGCCTGACGGCGACTTCACCCGGGTGACCGCCGCCGCCCGCGACCTCCTGGCAGCGGTGCGGGAAGCGCGCGGATGAACGCGCCGATCCTGCGCATCGTCATCGGCACGGCGGGCTCAGGCAAGTCGACGATCGCCCAGCGCCTCGCCCAGCAACACGGCGCCGCCTACCTCGACAAGGACACGATGAGCGCACGGTTCGTCGAGTCCGCCCTGGTGTCGGCCGGGTACGACCCCGGCGACCGCGAGGCCAACCAGTTCTACCGCGACAACATCCTGCCCCTCGAGTACGACTCGCTGCTCGACGTCGCCGGGGCCAACCTTCGCCTCGGTTGCCCCGTGGTGATCGACGCACCCTTCAGCCCCTACCTGTCCGACCCCACCTTCATCACCGCGGCCGCGGAGCGCTTCGACTGGCCGCCGGTCGACGTGGAGGTGGTACGGGTCCGCGTCTCCCCGAGGACGCTGCAGGACCGACTGCGCAAGCGTGGCCTCAAACGCGACCAGGTCAAGCTCGCCCATTGGGACGAGTACTGGGCCGTGCACGGCGGGCTGCGGTGCGCGTGGACCGGCGTACGGCTGTCAGAGCTCTCCAACGACGCGCTGGAGGCAGGGACCGCCTCGGACGTGACGGCCCCCTCGGTTGACTTCGAGCACGGAGGACGCGGCACGGACGGAGGCACCCGATGATCAGCGGAACTACCACACTCATCGCGCACCTGGGCTACCCCACGCACACGTTCAAGTCGTCGCTGATCTGCAACCCCTGGTTCGAGAAGAACGGCATCGACGCCGTCGTCGTCCCGATGGGGATCAAGGCCGAGGACTACCCGGACTTCTTCCGATCGATCTTCACCCTCAGCAACATCCGCGGTGCGCTGGTCACCATGCCGCATAAGGTCACCACCATGGAACTGGTGGACGAGATCAGCCCGGCCGCCGCAATCGCCGGCGCGACGAACGCCGTCCTGCGACGGGAGGACGGGTCGCTCATCGCCGACCAGTTCGACGGCGCCGGCTTCGTCCGCGGCATGCTGCGCAAGGGGTTCAATCCGAGTGGGAAACGCGCGCTGATCGTCGGCAACGGCGGGGTCGGTTCTTCGATCGCTGCGTCGCTGGCCAGCCTCAGCGTGGCCGAGATCGGCTTGTTCGATCCCTACGCAGCCGCCTCTGAAGCGCTCTCTCAGCGCATCGGCCTGCACTACTCGGACGTGAAGGTCGTGGTGGGGTCGAGGGATCCCGAGGGCTACGACCTGATCGTGAACGCCACCCCCATCGGAATGGAGGACGGCGATCCTCTGCCGGTCGACGTCGACCGCGTCGCCCCCGGTTCGTACGTCGGAGATGTGGTGCTCAAGACCGACATCACGCCGTTCCTGCAGGCAGCCAAGAACAAGGGCTGCACGATCCAGGTCGGCAGCGACATGTTGTTCGAGCTGATTCCCGCCTATCTGGAGTTCTTCGGCTTCGACGACGCCGCACCGGACGACCTGCGCAGCCAACGGTGACGACCACGGCTTATGGAAGGTGCGCGTTGCCAAGGAAATAGGGGTGTAACCAAGGTAAGCCCAAAAGCCACAATCGTCGTATCAGCGGATGGGCTGCTTTCCCAAGCTGGCCGATGTCCCGGAGATGGTGGCGGAGTTCGTCCGGCGCGTGGTGGAACTGCCGGAGGGAACCATACCGGTGCATGCTCGCCGCGCACCAGCGAACAGCACCGGGTTGATCCGCCAGCGAGTCGGTCTCACCTACGATCAGGCTCAGGCCCGCAAGGTCGCCGACGAGGTGATACGGACCGAGGCCGCGGCGAAGAACGACCCGGCCGACCTGATCAACACCGCGTTGGAGAAGCTGGTCGAGACCGGGCTGGAGCTGCCCGCGTTCTCGACGCTGGATGCGATGGCGTCGGCGCTGCGCGCCGAGGTGAACAAGGTGATCTGCGGGATAATCTACGAGCGTTTGAGCGAGGCGCATCGCGAGCGGCTGCTGAAGCTGCTGACTGAGCGTGGCCTGGACGGCAAGACGCTGTTCAACCGGCTCAAGCAGAGCGCCGAACGGGCCAGTTGGTCGCATTTCAAGGACCTTGCCAAGCATTTGGCCTGGGTCGATGGCCTGGGCGACAGCACGGTGTGGTTGCAAGAGATGGCCGCGGGCAAGGTCGCCGACTTCGCCGAGGAGGCAGCCGCGGCCGATGCCGGAGTGCTGGGCGATTACGCGGTGATGAAGCGGGCGGCGGTGCTGGCTTGCCTGGTGCACAAGGCGCGGATGCGAGCCAGGGACGAGCTGGCCACGATGTTCGTCAAGCGGGTGGCGGCGAAGGTCAAGCGGGCCAAGACATGAGCAGATCGAGAAGGTCTCAGCCCATCATGAGGACAACTGGGAGGTGCTGCTGTACGGGCAGCTGCGCAAGGACCGGGCGGTGATGTACGAGCTGACCGAGCTGCTAGAGCTGCGAGCCACCAGCGCCGATGACCGGGTGCTGCGGGCGCTGGAGCACGCGCGGCGGCATCGCACTGCCCGCGACTACCTGCCCGAAGTGGACGCCGACGGCCAGATGATCGACGTCTCCTTCGCCGCCCAGAACTGGCAGAAGGCGGTGCGGGACCGGCACCGGCCCGGGATGCTGGTGCGCCGCCATTTCGAGGCGATGGTGTTTTGCTACCTGGCCGAGGAACTGCGCACCGGGGATGTGGCGGTGATCGGGTCGGAGGAGTACGCCGACTGGAGCCGGCAACTGCTGAGCTGGGAGGCGATAGAGGCCAAGCTGCCGCAGTACCTGGTGGACGTGGGCCTGCGCGAGGCCGGCGATGCGCGGCCGTTCGACGCCGCCGCCTTCACCGCCGAATTACGCGAAAAGCTGACCGCGGCGTCGGCCGCGGGCGACGGTGGCTATCCCGATAACGAAGACCTGTTCATCGACCCCAAGACCGGCGTGCCCACGCTGGCCGCCCACCGAGCCGACGAGCAGCGGCCCTCGGCCCGCAAGCTGGAGCAGGCGATCAAGGCGCGGATGCCGGAACGCTCGCTGCTGGGCATCGTGGCCCGCACCGCGTACTGGATCGAATGGTGGCACCGCTTCGGCCCGGCCTCGGGCAGCGATCCCAAGCTGACCGACCCGTTCGGCCGGTACGTGATCACCATGTTCGTCAAGGGCACCAACATGGGCCTGTACGAGGCCGCACGGCACATCCCCGGGGTCAGCGGGCACGAGCTGTCCATGGCCGCCAACCGGCCGAGACCAGCGTCCGGTACGGAAAGCCCGGCGGGATCGCCTACCACCACGTCGCCGACACCTACATCGCCTTGTTCACTCGATTTATCCCCTGTGGGGTGTGGGAGGCGGTCTACATCATCGACGGGCTGTTGCAGAACGCCTCGGAGGTCAAGCCGACCACGATCCATGCCGATACCCAAGGCCAGAGCTTCCCGGTCTTTACTCTGGCGCACCTGCTCGGGTTTGAGCTGATGCCGCGCATCCGCAACTGGAAGGACCTGACCTTCTACCGGCCCGGCCGCGCCACCCGGTACCGGCACATCGACGCGTTGTTCGGCGAGCCGGGCAAGAACGTCATCGATTGGACGCTGATGACCCATTTCCGGGACCTGCTGCGGGTGGCGGTCTCCATCCGGGAGAACGCCATCTCCTCAACGCTGCTGCTGCGCCGGCTGCGCTCCGGCTCGCGCAAGAACGCCCACTACGCCGCCTTCCGCGAGGTGGGGCGGGTGATCAGGACGGTGCAGTTGTTGCGGTACTTGTCGGACGCCCCGTTGCGCCGGCGGGTGACCGCGGCGACCAACAAGGTGGAGGCCTACAACGGCTTCGCCGAGTGGCTGCATTTCGGCCAGCGCGGGGTGATTGCCGACAACGACCCCATTGAGCAGGAGAAGGCGATGAAGTTCAACTCGCTGCTCACTAATTACGTGATCTTCCACAACACGCTCGACATCGCCGACGTGGTGCGGCAGTTGCAGGCCGAGGGGTGGAAGGTCGAGCCCGAGGACCTGGCCGAGGTCTCGCCCTATCTGACCGAGCACATCATGCGGTTCGGCGAGTACTCCACGCATGAGCTCGCCATCACCCCGGAGGCGTACGAGCCCCGCCTGGACATTGACTTCACCAGGTTGCATGACGTGGCTCAACCCGTCGGGCGCCAGGCCGCGCACAGCCCTGGTTGATCCCACGGCCTCCACGATCGCCTCCACAAGTGCGGTGCCAGGGCGCGGCAGGTGGAGGCGATCGGCAACGGGCGGGGTTCGGACGTTCAGCCGAGGTCGGCCGGGTGGATGGCGCCCGCGATGGCTCGATACCCGGCGTCGTTGAGGTGGAGGTGATCGCCTGAGTCGTAGGCGGGGTTGAGCCGGTCGCGGTCGGCGGGTGAGGCGGTGACGCGGTCGAGATCCACCACCGCGTCGAACGGGGCAGAGGTGCGGATCCAGGCGTTGATGGCCTCGCGCTTGGCCTCACTGCGGGCGGTGTAGTAGGCCGATCCCTTGACCGGCATCACCGTCGCGCCGATCACGCGCAGGTGCTTAACGTGGGCCAGCTGGATCAGTTCGCGAAGTCCCGCGATGACCTGGCCGGCGGAGACGTCGGGGTAGGGGGCGAAGATCGGGGAGGGAGGCGCCGCCGCCAGTTCGCCGATGCCGATGTCGTTGATGCCGGCCAGGATGATGACGGTGCGCGCGCCTGGCTGGCCGAGGACGTCTCGGCGAAAGCGGGCGGTGGCCTTGTCGCCGAACCATGCCGAGTCGACGGTAACGCGGTTGCCGGCGATGCCTTGGTTCAGCACGGCGCGGGGCGTGCCGGCGGCGGCCAGGCGTTCGGCAAGTTCATCGGGGTAGCGGTTGTTGGCGTCGGTGCTGCTGCCGGCTCCGTCGGTGAGGGAGTCGCCGAAGGTGACCACGCCGCCGCGACGCGCCGTGGGGATCATGTCCACGCCGGTGAGGTAGTACCAGGACTGCGAGGTGTCGGTGAAGGCGGCGGCGCCGACGTCGGCGGCGTGATCGCCGGCGGCCCGGTAGGTGGTGGCGAGGGCTTGGGCGTGATATGTGGCCGGGCCGGTCGGCTGGGCCGCGAAGAACGTGATGGTGACCGAGTCCAGGGCGGCCAGGTGCAGTGGCGCCGGGTCGGTGACGAGGTCGGTCCCGGCCGGGACGGTGAAGGTGCGCTTGCCGCGGACGGTCAGGTGACGCAGCGATCCCGGCTCGATGGCGGCTCCGCGGTCGGTGCGGGCGATGGTGGCTTGGTCGACGGTGAGCGGGGTGGTGCCGTAGCGGTTGGACAGCCGGATCCGGGCGGCTTTACCGCCGGCGCTGATCCGGACGATCTGGCGCACTGTCTGTCGGGTGAAGCCCTGCTGTGACCAATTGGGGGCGAAGCTGGTGTTGGGGCGCTGTGGCGCGGCGGTCCAGGTCGCGCTCCAGCCGGGTCCGGTGGCGGCTGAGGGCTGCCGGGCGGTGTCCGGAAAGGCGGCAGCGGCGCCGGTCAGCAGGGCGCAGACGGTGATGGCCGTGACGGTCAACAGCCGTCGGGTGGCGGAGGACATGGTTCTTCCCGGGTGGTGGGGTCAGCTGTTGGTGGCGTCGAAGAAGGCGTACAGGTGGCGGATGCGCCCGTCGGCGAAGACGGCGACGTCGGAGCCGGTCGCGGCGGTGGTGCCGGCTTCGGGATTGCCGAACCGCCAGAAGAAACGGGCCTGACGATGGTGCACGTCGACCGGGGCACTCAGGCCGAAGCGGAAACCAGGCGGGATCCGCTGCTGCAGGTCGACGAACGCCGAATCCAGCGCATCGTGTCCTTCAACGGCGATCTCCGGGTCGGTGTAGGTGCAGTCGGGGGTGAGGATCTCCTCGATGGTGGCGCGCCGGGAGGCGGCGTCGGTGTCGTTGATGGCCTCGATGAACCGGTGGATGAGCTCGGTGTAGTTCATGGGTTTCTCCTGGTCAGTGCCGGACGGTCACGACGATCTTGCCGACCTGGGTGTTGGACTCCATGTAGCGGTGGGCCTCGACGATGTCGGTCAGGTCGAAGGTGCGGTCGATGACCGGGGCGAGCGCTCCGGCGCGCAGGCCATCGGTGATGAAGGTCTCGGCCCGGAGGACCCGCTCCTCATCGGCGAACAGGTGGAAGATGGCGTAGCCGTAGACGTTGATCGGCCACCACATCGGCAGAGGGGTGGGCCGCCCGTCCAGGGAGCCGTAGACGATCAGCATGCCGTCGGGGGCCACGGCCTGCGCCAGGTCGGGCAGGTCGGGCCCGGCGACGCCGTCGAAGATCAGCCGCGCGCCGCGCTCGCCGGTGAGGGCGTGCACCTGCTTGACCACGTTGCCGTCGTCGGCGGCGATCACGTGCTTGGCGCCTGCGGCCAGAAGCCGGTCGGTTTTGGCGCCGGTCCTGGTCACCGCGATGGGCGTGGCGCCCAGGTGGGCGACGATCTGGACGGCGGCCAGGCCGACGCTGCTGGAGGCGGCCGTGACGACCACATCATCGCCGGGCTGCAGTCTGCCGACCTCGACCAGTGCGCCGTAGGAGGTGAACGCGGGCACCCAGATGGCCGCGCCGGTCACCGCGTCCATGTGTTCCGGACGGCGGATCAGCCGCTCGGCCGCCACGATGGCCCGGTCGGCGTAGATGCCGTGGACGGACATTCCCTCGTCGTTCGGCTTGGCCACGATGCTGACCGCTTCTCCGGCGGCGTAGCCGGTCACGCCGGGTCCGACGGCCTCCACCACGCCGGCGGCCTCGGTTCCCAGACGCGAGCCGGGCAGCACCGCGTCGTAGTAGTAGCGGCCGGTGCGCAGGAACACCTCGCCCCGGTTGAGTCCGAAGGCGTCGATGCGCACCCGCACTTGGCCGGGGCCGGGTTCACCGATTTCCACGTCGGCGAGGTAGAGCACCTCGGGACCGCCGAGCTCGTCGAACAGGACTGTCCTGGCTTTCATCACGAAACTCTTCTCTCAGTTACACGTATCCTGTCGCCGTTCAAAGTCAGAACGGCGTTCAAACTTGATGCGCCGTACTCTAACGTAGCGGTGTAAGCTGTCAAGCGTGCAAGAGCAGACAGTGGGCCGGCGGGCACGGTTGCGGGCGCAGACCACCGCGGAGATCAAAGCCATCGCGCTCAAGCACCTCAGCGAGGGCGGCCCCGACGCGGTCTCGCTTCGGGCGATCGGCCGCGAGATGGGGATGAGCGGCAGCGCCATCTACAGCTACTTCGACACCCGCGACGCGTTGATCACCACGCTGATCAACGACATCTACACCTCGCTGCTGGACCAGGTGGAAACTGCACGCGACGCCGTCGCCCCCGACGACATCGCCGGCCGGATCCTGGCCTGGGGGCAGGCCCTACGCGTCTGGTCGCTGGCCAACCCCGAAGGCTTCCGGCTCATCTACGGCGATCCGGTCGCCGGCTACCACGCGCCGACCGGAGGACCGGCCCCCGAGGCCGCCAAACGTGCCTGCTTGGGACTCACCGAACTGGCCGCCGCCGCCTGGCCGTACGCGAAAGCCACCCAGGCATCCACCGACCACCAGTGGTCGGACTTCTCACCCGGCCTGGCCGACACCATCCGCGAACACTTCCCCGACCTGCCCCCGGCTGCCGTTGCCCTCGCCCTGCGCATGTGGGGCCGCATGCACGGCCTGATCTCCCTGGAGGTCTACGGCCATCTCGGCACGCAGACCGGCGACCCCGCCAAGCTCTACCACGCCGAACTGCTCGACCTGCTCAGATCCCTAGGGCTCGACGTGGAGCATGCGCGCCGCGCGAGGACGCCGCACTCCTCGGCCTGAACCTTTGGACGATGTGCCGCACAACGAGATGTAGCACGCCACAGATAACACTCTATTATCTGTGGCACCGCTGATCACGACCTGCGGTAACGAAAGCGGCTGCTGCGTGAAGCGGCCCTGTTATCTGCGGCAAGGAGGACGCCGTGCCCGCCGTGACGCCGCTGCCAGCCGCCCAGCGCCTGACGGTCCGCGCCGCGGCCGACGTCTTCCTCGACACCGTGCCCAACCCCAACACCGTGCGCGCTTACGCCGCCGGCGTCGGCAAGATCGCGCAACGGCTCGGCGAGCACCGCCCCCTCGCGGCGGTGGCCGACGACGAGATCGGCGAGGCCCTGGAAGCGCTGTGGGGCGGTGCGGCCGTCAACACGTGGAACGCCCGCCGCGCCGCCGTACTGTCCTGGCTGGCCTGGTGCCGCGAGCACGGCCACACCGCACCAGCCGTACCCGCCTGGGCCAAGCGGCTGACCGCACCCGACAGCCAGACCCCCGCCCGCTCCAAGACCGCGATCGACCGGCTGATCATCCGCCGCGACGTCGGCGTCCGGGAGAAAACCCTCTACAGGCTCCTGTATGAGACGGCCGCCCGGGCCGAGGAAATCCTCACCCTCAACATCGAGGACCTGGACCTGACGGCCCGCCAGGCACGGGTCAAGGCCAAGGGCGCCCACGCCAAGACCCGCCGCCGCGGTCAGGCCCGCGAGGACTTCGTGCTGGAGACCGTCTACTGGGACGCCGGCGCCGCTCGGCTGCTCCCTCGCCTGCTCAAAGGCCGCACCCGCGGCCCGGTCTTCGTCACCCACCGCCGCCCCGGCCCCGGCAAGGTTGTCAGCCCCCGCGACGTCTGTCCCGATACCAGCCTGGCTCGCCTGTCCTACGGCCAGGCCCGCGCCCTGCTGGACGAGCACACCGCGCTGAACGGCCCCGGCACGGGGTGGGACCTGCACGAATTCCGCCACTCGGCGCTGACCCACCTGGGCGAGGCGGGCACCAGCCTGCTGATGCTGATGGCCAAATCCCGGCACAAGAAACCGGAGAACCTGCGGCGCTACTTCAAGCCCTCACCGGACGCCATCGCCGAGATCACCAGCCTGCTCGCCCCTCGGACCAGCGGCTGACCCGCTCGACTTGCTCAAGCAAGATCGCGATTGTGGGTTTTGGGCTTACCTTGGCTACACCCCAAATAAACACGCAGAAGGCTGAACGACCTGATCAAGCCGGTAACGACGTCAGGTCGTCGCCGTCACTTCTTGGCGTGGCTGCTCCAGGCCCGTCCGGGTTGCTCTTCGGTGGGGAGCCCGGCGGCGGCGAGGATGCGATCGAGGAGGAGCTGGGTCTTCACCGCGTCAGCCCCAGACGTCAAGGGCTCACCGCGGTCCCGTACACGGTCCAGGAAGTGGTGAACCGCTCCGGCGAAGCCGAACGTCTGCGTTGCCGTCGCCCAGCCGAAGGCCTCGGGCGACATCTCGCGCACGGTCGTCCCGTCGGGTCGGCTGATCGAGATCCGGTCGGGCGCGGTGACGTTCGCGCTCGCCCCGTCTCCGTAGGCGTCGAGCTTCTCGCTCCAGCCGCCAGCGTCGCGGGCCCCCACGAGTACGCCGGAGTGACCGTTGTCGAACCGGACGAGCGCGGCCACGCCGTCCTCCTGCCAGCGATCCTCACCGGCCGCGTGCGCGCTGACGTCGACGGGCTCGCCCCCGCAGTACCAGCGCAGCAGGTCGACCATGTGGATCGCGTTCTCGAAGGTGGCGCGGTACTCGGAGCCTGCCCGGTTCTTCTGGGCGACGCAGAAGCTCGCGCCGCTCTCCCCGAAAGCCGCGCGACCGGCCTCGTACACCGGAGCGAAGCGGCGGTTGAACCCGACCATGAGCACCCGTTCTCGTACGGCGGCCAGCTCGGCGAGGGACTGCACGTCGGACGCGCTCGTCGCCAGCGGCTTCTCGCAGAAGACGTCGACGCCGGCCTCCAGCGCGAGTCGCGTCGCGTGGACGTGCTCCGACCGGGGCGTGAGGACGAACAACGCGTCCAGTTCCTCCGCCTCGAGCAACGTCTCGACCGTCGGATAGGCACGGCGGAAGCCCCAGCGCCGCATCAGGGGCTGCGGGTCATCCTTGCGGGTGACCAGGCCCCGCAGCTCCACGTCGTCGCGAGTGACGAGGGTCGGGAGCTGAGCGATGCTCGCGATGTTGCCAGCGCCCGCCACACCGATGCGCAGCACGTCTCCACTCGTCACGCGGGCACCACCGTGGCGAGCATCTTGCGGAGCGCGAGCGCGGAGTCCTTGAAGCCGATCGCGGGGTCGGGCAGGTCCTGAGGATGCCACCGGTACTCGTACTCGAGTGAGAGCACGTCGTCGTAACCGCGGCGCACGAGCTCCTCGAGGATGTCGGGCCACGGCACGACGCCCGTACCGACGACCCGGGACCTGACAGCGCGTTCCTCAGCCTTGACCCGGGCGGTGTCCGAGGCCCGGAAGGGCGCCTCCGGGTCTTTGAAGACCAGGTCCTTCACGTGCACGTGGCCGACGAGCTCGCCCTGGACGGCAAAGGCCTCCTGCCAGGTCTCGTCATGGGTGAAGGTCAGGTTGGCCTGGTCGTACAGGACGCGGACGGAGGGGAAGCCGACTTCGCTGACGAGACGGGCGGTATCGGCCGCGGTCTGCGCCATGGTGCCGAAGTGGTTCTCGACGCAGAGCACGACGCCCGCGTCCGCGGCCTCGGGCGCGAGAACGGTCAGCGCGCTCCGCAGCTGCTCCCAGTGCCGGGCGTAATCGGTGTCCCCCGGGTGCCAGGCGCCGGCGTACACCCGGACGCGGGTCGCACCGACGGTGTGCGCGGCCTGGAGGCATGCGCGGAATTCGTCGATCCCCTGCTGCCAGCTCGCCGCGTCGACGCTGTTGATGGAGGTCGTGTACGGGGTGAGCGCGACGATCGGGACACCTTCGGCGTCGGCGATCGCGGCGGCCTGCTGCGCAGACCGCGGGTCCGACGGGCTGATGGCCGCCGGGTAGTCGTCCTGGTAGATGACTTCGGCGGCGTCGAGACCTGCCGTGCCGAAGAGGCGCAGCGCATCGGCGAGGTCACGGCCCGGGGTTCCCAGCGTGTGTCCGGCGATGATCATGAGAGAGGGGTGCTCCTTCTTGGCGGGCGGTTCCAGTCCGCCGGGCCGACGAGGTTCGGGGGGTTCTGTACTCGGGACCGGTCCACGAGCTCCATCAGCAGGCCCCAGGGGGTGACGAAGTACGTCCACCGGTTGCCGGCCACGAGGGGGCTGTCGGGACCGACTTCCTTGCGGCCGCCGAGGACCCGAACGTTCGGGATCGTGCCGAGGTGCGCGATCGCCGCGTCGACGTCGTCGACGACGAAGCACAGGTGATGACCGCCCCGGTCGCTGTGTCGAGGGTGCTGGGTCCGCTGGTCCACGGACTGCCACTCGAACAGCTCGACGTTCAGGTTCGGCGGGAGCCGCAGCATTGCGAGCTCGAGGACAGCGTCCGACGGGACGTCGAAGTGCGCCGGCATGAACGACGGGTCGGGACCGCGCTGGGAGCGGTAGAGTTCCTCCGCCCCGAGGACCTCGACGAAGAAGCGCACCGCCTCGTCCAGGTCGGGGACCGTGTACGCAGCATGGTCCACGTGACGGAGCCCGGGCAGCAGCCGGCCAGTCACCGGACCGGCCTGGTCGAGGAGCGGACGAGTAGCTGCGGCTGGAGCACCACGTGCTCGACCGGGCCGCCGTTCGCCGCTTGCTCGGCGAGACGGATCGCGATGCGGCCCATCTCGGCGATGGGTTGCTGCACCGAGGTCAGCGGCGGGTTGCTGCGGGCGCCGAGCGCCAGACCGTCGAAGCCCACCACCGAGACGTCGCCGGGGACCGACATCCCCCGCGAGCCGAGCGAGCTGATGAGTCCGAAGGCGACCAGGTCGTTGCCCGCGATGACAGCCGTCGGCCGCTCACGCAGGCTCACGAGCTCTTCTGCGGCACGTTCGCCGGCGCCGACGCCGATCCCGCTGCTGTCGAGCTCGATCGGCGTCATCCCGTGCTTCTCCGCCAGCGTCCGGTAAGCCTGGCGTCGATCTGCGGCGGTGTGCGTCCCCGCGATCCCCGAGACGTAGGCGATGGAGGTGTGCCCGAGCTCGAACAAGTGGTCCAACGCGAGCGCGATCCCTGTCGCGCTGTCGATGGTCACCGTGGATGCCTGGTCGCCGGACTCGACCCGGTCGATGACGACCAGCCGCTTTCCGAAGCCCCGGGACTCGAACTCGGCGGGAAAGACCCGGGTGTAGGGCGCGATCACCGCGAAAGGCGCGTACATCGCCTGCATGGCGTCGAGGTACCGGGCCGTGGCGTCCGCGTCATTCTCCGTCACGCACAGCACCAGCTGGTAGCCACGCTCCCCCGCGGCGGCCGTCATGGCCTTCGCGAGCTCGGCGAAGTACGGGTTGGTAATGTCGGGGACGACCAGAGGCACGAGGGTGCTGACCTTGGTGCGGAGCGCCTGGGCGAGCGGGCTCATCCTGTAGCCCATGGAGGCCGCCACCTGGCGGACGTGGTCCAGGGTCTCCCGCTTGACGGCCTCGGGGCGGGAGAACGCCCGCGAGACCGTCGACCTGTGGACCCCGGCTGCCGCCGCTACCTCATCGATGCTGGGTGTGGACACCGGTTCTCTCCTGTCGGCTGTGCGCGTATGCGTCCCAGATGACGGCCATCGTGGTCTCGAGATCGCTGATCCGCGGGAGCTCCACGAAATCACGTCTCAGCTGCTCGGCCACCTGGTCGACGAACAATCCGTACAACGGGTCGCTGTCCACGTCGATGAGTGCGGTCTCCGTGACGCCGTCGACGGAGGTGAACGACGCGTTCCCGTCAGACCAGATGGTCGCGGTCCCCGCGGCGCCGATCCGCATGAAGGAGCAGTGCCGCTTGAGCGGCGACCCGGGGAACGCATATCCCACCTCGATGGTGGCGATCCGTCCGTCGGCCGTGGTCAGCGTCATCGAGGCGTAGTCCTCGACGCTGCGGCGGTGCAGCTTCGACGACAAGGCTGCCGTCACCGCTACTTCCTCCGCACCGGCCGAGCGGAGGAAGAGATCCACGAAGTGCGGGGCGAGGTTGACCATGCACCCGCCGCCGGCGCGCTCGACGTCGACCATCCACGGACTGCCGTTGACGAGGTAGCGGTCGGGCGGGCCCGCGATGAACTGCACGCTCTCGTACACCGAGCGGCCGGCTCTCGCCAGCCAGCGGTCGGTCGGGCCTCCCCGCTGCACGAGAGGCACTGCAATCGGTATCCCGGCAGCGTCCGCGGCCGCCCGGACGTCGACCAGCTCCTGCAACGACACCCCGGCCGGCTTCTCCACGACGAGCGGGATGCGCCGAGCGACGAGAGCGAGGCAGACCTCGCGCATCACGTCGTGCGGGACGAAGACGTACGCCAGCTCGGCGTCCCCGTGGGCCGCAAGCACTTCCTCCCAGGACTGGTAGAGAGGCGCGTCCCAGAGACGCGCAAGGTGCTCCGTACGCGACGTGTCGGGGTCGCTGACCCCCACGACGTCGTGCTGCTCGGCGACCCGGTCTGCGCACAGGTGCACATGCCAGTGCGACGCGCCGAGGATGATCGTCTTGGCTTTTTTCATGTCTGCGGACCACTGCGGCCGAGTATCCCCTCGGCGAGCTCGCCGGCCCGCAGGGCCTGGCGGCGCCCGACCAACGCACGATCACCGGGGCCATCGACGACACCAAGAGCCCGGTCATCAGCGTCTCCGTGCGACGGCCGGAGCAGCGCGTCGCACCGTACGCTGCAGACATGCAGAGCGCTGGGGTCAGCGGTCATGAACTCCCCACTGAGATCGGTTGCTGAGATCGGTTGCAGAAAAGTTAGTGGAGGACCACCCAGGTGTCAACCACGGATCGATCCAACGCGGCGTGTCAGCTCTCGGACCAACTCTGGACCAGCTGACCCGCATCGGCCGGCGTTCAGCAGCAAATGTGGTCAGTCCTGCAGGTCGCTGAGAATGCGGGCGAGGCTGTCACGGTCGCCTCGATACAGCACTTCCTTGCCGTCGCGGCGGGAGGCGACTGCGCTGGTGGGCGGCCTGTTCCCGGCACCGCGCCTTCCCGTCCCGGAGTAAGGGGGCCCACGCCGTGCTGGAGGAGTATTACCAGTTGCCCGACACCGCCGACCAAAGCCCCGACGAGATGGAGAAGCGCCTGCCGCCAAGGGCCTGCACTTCCACACCGAACCGGGCGGCGACGTGCACCGCATCGTCCACGATCCCGCCTGACCACGGACCCTCGATCAGGTCGGCGGCCTCGCTTGCCCGACAGGCCGGGCCGTCGGCCGGTTCGGCGCAGGATGGAGATCCGCCCGCCCGCCGAACCCAGGATCCCGCCTTCCCGGCCTTACGCGCCGCCCTCCAGATGTACCTGATAAAGGAATCACGTACATGAGCGATCATGACGGCGCGGCGACCAGCAGAACCCCTCGACCGGGCCGTGCGCGACTCCGGCACGTTATCCGGTACATCACGCCGGGCGGCGCACGGCGGTCAGCGTGAGCGCCGCACCGAAGTCGCCGACGCCGAGATCGGCACCGCGCTCACCGAGCTGTGGGGCAAGTCCGCGCCGGCGACCTGGAACCGCAACCGCGCCGCCATCACCTCCTGGCTGACCTGGTGCCAGACCAAGAAGCACTGGGCCGCCCCCTCGATCCCGGCCGAGGCTGAGCACCGCAAGGAATCCGCCGACGAGACCCGCGCCGTGGCCAAGACCACCCTCCACCGGCTGCTCTCGCGCCGCAACATCCCCCTTCGCGAGCGGACGCTGTGGCGGATGCTCTACGAAACCGCGGCCAGAGCCGCGGAGATCCTGGCTCTGAACGTCGAGGACCTCGATCTGGAGCACCGCCGCGCGCCCGTCCGCTCCAAGGGCGGCGCCATCGAATGGGTCTACTGGGACAGCGGCACCGCCCACCTGCTGCCCCGCCTGCTCCGGCTCCCCGACGGCAGCACCCGCACGCACGGTCCCCTGTTCCTGTCCGAACGACGCCCCGTCCCGGCCCGCCGCCCTGCGGCCGCCGACATCTGCCCGCACACCGGCCGCGCCCGCCTCGGCTACGACCGCGCCCGCGTCCTGCTGGAGAAGTACGCCGGACTCGACCTGCACCAGCTGCGCCACAGCGCCGCCACCCACCTCGGCGACGCCGAAGTCCCGCTGCAGCTCATCATGGGCAAGACCCGCCACAAGAACCCCCGCACCGCCATGCGCTACGTCAAACCCGGTGCTGAGGCCATCGCCAAGGTCACCGAGGTCCTGGCACCCCGCCGCCGTACCCACTGACCAGCAGTTTCGTCAGCGCGGAATGGGCCACTGTCCCTTTCTCCCGTACTTGGTCTGCGCCCGACAAGGCCAAACCTCGCGCGTAGGAAAGTCAGACGACCTCAAGGTTGGCCATCATGCCCATGTCCTCGTGTTCGGCGTTGTGGCAGTGAAAGAGGTAACGGCCGCGGTAGCCGTCGAAACGGGTGATGATCTCCACCGATTCGCCCGGCCGAAGTGAGACGGTGTCCTTGAGTCCCGCGTCGTGCGGCAACGGCGACCGGCCGCCGCGCGAGAGCACCCGGAAGCCGACCAGGTGCAGGTGGACGGGGTGATGGACGTCGGCGACCAGCCGCCACACCTCGACCTCGCCGAGACCGACGGTGACATCGGAGCGGGCGGGGTCGAACGGCAGCCCGCCGATCAGCCAGCCGTGGTTGCCGCCCATTCGCCCGGTGCGGAAGGAGAACTCGCGCGTCCTGACGGCCTGCGAGCGGTGCCAGTCCGGCAGGTCCGTGGAAAGGATGCCGGGGATGCGGCTGTCGTCGGTGGCCTTGCGCGCGACGCGGAAGGCCATCACGTCGCGGGTACGCCCGGTGCCCAGCCGGTTGACGATTCTCACCCGGCTGCCGACCGGCAGGCCCGTGAAGTCGATGATCACGTCGTAGCGTTCGGCGGGCGCGATCGGCAGGAACCGGTGGGTGACCGGCGCCGCGAGCAGTCCCTGGTCGGCGCCGATCTGGACGAGGTCGAGCGGGCGCCCGTCGTCGCTGACCGCTTCGAGCTCGTAGTGGCGGGCGTTGGAGGCGTTGAGGACGCGCAGCCGGTAGCGGGCCGCGTCGACCTCGTGCACGGGCCAGGGCGCGCCGTTGACCAGGATCACGTCACCGAGGACCCCGGCGAGATACGGCTCCTGTACTCCCGGCCGCCCGCGCAGGGCGGGGTAGGCGAGGCCGCCGTCGGCGGCGAACGCCCGGTCGGCGATCATGAGGGGCAGTTCGCGCCGCCCCGAGGGCAGGCCGAGGGCGTCCTCGGCGTCGTCGCGGACGATCTGCAGCCCGGCCAGGCCGCGCCAGATCGCGGGGGCGGTGAAGTCCATCCGGTGGTCGTGGTACCACAGCAGCGTGGGCCGCTGGTCCAGCGGGAAGGTGTAGTCGCGCGTCAGCTCGGTCACTGCCGCCCGCGGATCGCGGCCGTGCCCCATGTGCGAGGCTGCCTGCGGCCGGCCGTTGGGCAGGACGAGGTCGGTCGGGTACCCGTCGGAAGCCGCAGGGGTCCGTCCGCCGTGCAGGTGTACGACGGTCGGCACAGGTAGCTCGTTGTGGTGCGTCACGGTGATCGGCCGGCCGCGGCGCGCCTCGATCGTCGGCCCGGGGAAGGTGCCCTCGTACGTCCATAGCGGTGTCCTGACCCCGGGCAGGATCTCCGCGCTCGCTTCACGCTGGGTGATCTCGTACCGGTCGGCTCCGCCCGAGGTGCCGACCGGCGCCAGCACGGCGGGAATCGGCAGCGGCACGTGGAACGGCGGCGGCAGCGGTACGGCACTGCGCAACTCGGCACCGGTGATCGACGGCCGGCGGGCCAGCGCGGCCGAGGCCGACAGCCCGGTGGCCGCCATCAGCCCGAGCGCCCCGCCGATGCCCAGAACCCGGCGCCGGGTCACACCCTCACGCATGGTGGACCTCCCGCCGCGGCGCTTTGTCGTCACGTACGTAACCGCCGCCCAGCCAGACGGCGATGAACAGTACGACGAGCGCGGCGACGGTCATCACACCCAACGGGATGTGCAACCACAGCGCGCCGTCCAACCCGGCGAAGTACTGCACGGTCTCGGCCGTCACCACCGCCATCGTGGCCAGGAACGGCCAGACCCGGCGCAGCCGAATCCACACCACGATCGCCACGGCCACCTGTAGGTAGCCGATGGAGGTGACCACGTCGGCGCCGACCGCGTGCCAGCGCAGACTGTCGAAGTCACCGGTCAGGTACGCCCCGGCGAACACCGGCTGGCCGACGACCGCCACCACATGCGCGCTGACGACGGCCCGCAGTGTCCACCCCGTCGGTGTCGTCCGACGCGCGGGCATGGTGAGCATGGGATGTCCCCCTTTCGTTGTTCGGCATCGACGCTATGGCTCGTGGGTTATCTTGTCTAAGATCAATATCGCTATGCTGTTATGTATTGAGGGGCATGATGGAGCTGAACACGCTCAGGCAGTTCCTGGTGGTGGCACGGCTCGAACACCTCAGCCGCGCGGCCGACGAGCTGCGCGTCGCCCAGCCATCGCTGAGCCGTACCATCGCCCGCTTGGAGAGCGAACTGGGCACACCGCTGTTCGATCGCAGCGGCCGGCTCCGGCTGAACGACACGGGCAAGCTCTTCCGCGACTACGTCGAACGCTCTGTCGGCGAGCTCGACGCGGGCCGGCGAGCCGTCGCCGAGGCCACCAGCGAGGGCGTGGGCACGGTGCGGCTGGCGTCGGAGACGTTCCTCACCCTCACTGGGCCGCTGGCGGCCTACAAGCGAGCTCATCCCACCATCGAGGTCGAACTCCGCTGGGCGGCGGCCGAGGACATGGCCCGCCACCTGCGGGCCCAAGAGGTCGATCTGTGTGTCGCCTCGCAGCCGATTCACGCCGAGGGCTTGGAGGCGGTTCAGCTGCTCGATGAGGAGGTGTGGGTGGCCACGTCACTCGACCATCCCTTGGCGGCCCGTACCTCGGTGAGCATCGACGAACTCGCCGACCAGCCCTTCGTCGCCGCCCGCAAGGGGCACTGGCAGCGTCGGCTCCTCGACCGGCTCTTCGCCGCCAGAGGCCGCACACCGAAGATCGTCTGTGAGGTCGACGAGCCCAGCGCCATCGCCGACCTGATCGGGGCGGGGCTCGGCATCGGCCTCGTCCCCTCCTTCGCCCGGCACACCTCGGTCCGCGTTCCCCTCGCCGCGATCACCGTCGACAGCCCTGACTGCCGTCGCGCGATCACGCTGTACTGGGGCGCCGACAGCCACCTGTCGACCGCCGCCCGCCTGATGCGCACCACGATCACCAGCTGGAACTGGGTCACCGGCGAACCGCGGGGCGGCCACACCACGCGCGAGATGCCAGGCCCCGGATAGCGCGGCATCCGGGCCTTGCCGCGTCACCCCCGCGGCGCCTGCCACCGGGTGTCTAGCAGGCGATCAAGCAGCCTACGGGGGGCTGATGACGGTGAGCATGGCGGAGCAGGCAACGGGTCAGGCCGTCGCCTGCTCCCGCCTCCACTGCTGATCGGCCCAGGCCGGATCCAGCGGAGTGTGGGCGATGTGGTTGGTGTAGTTCGACAGCGTCTTCATGCCGACGCCGAGCACGACGTCCAGCACGTGGCGGCGGGTGTGCCCGGCGGCCAGGAACGTCTCGATCTCGGCCTCGGCCACCCAGCCCCGCTGCGCCACGACCGCTTGGGTGAGGCGGCGCACCGCCTCCAACGCCTGGTCAGCGATCGGCTGGCCGGCGCGCAGGGCCTGAACCACCTCGGCAGGCACCCGGGCACGCAGCGCGAGCGTGGAGTGGGCGGCCACGCAGTACTCGCAGCCGTTCTCCACGCTGGCGGTGATCAGCACCACCTGCTTGGCCGCCAGGGATAGTGACGACTTGCCGAACTGCTCGGCCAGCGCGTTGTAGCCGGCCAGCAGTTCCGGCGACTCGGCCATCACCCCGTTCAGCGTGGTCACAAACCCCATCCGCTTCTTGGCCGCCTCCAACATGGGACGGGCGGCCTCGGGGGCGTCGGTTTCGTCATAGGTGCGAAAACCGCTCATCATCTCTCCTCGGTAGTGGTGAAACCGTCAATTACGGCGTGCACGCCCGCCAGCAGGACGGCCGGCTCGGCGCCGGCTCGCGAACGCAGGTTGACCGCGTAGGCCTGCAGAGTCAGCGCTTCGGCGGCCGCCTCCACATTCAGGTCGGCCCGGAGTCGGCCGTCGGCGCGCGCGGTCTCCAGCGCGGCGTGCATCGCCGCCCGGAGTGCGTCGTGGTGGCGATCCAGAACCTCGCGGATCTCCGGCAGGCCACCGCTCGCCGTAGCGTGGCTGTTGGTGACCAGGCATCCCCAGCGGGCGTGCTCCCCCGCACACCGCGCCGCTACCAGCCGCTCGAAGAACGTGACGATGGCCGGCACGCCCCGGGTGTCGGCGGCCAGAGCCTCGAACACCGGCCGCGACTGCCGCTCCAGATAGCGGTCCAGCGCGGCGGCCTGCAGCTGCGCTTTGCCGCCGAAGGTCGCATACAGGCTGGAGCGGCTGAGCCCGGTCGCCTGGACGACATCGGCGATGCCGGTGCTGTCGGTCCCACGTTGCCAGAACAGATTCACCACCTGGTCCAGAGTCGCGTCGGGATCGAAGTGTTTGATGTCGGGCATCTGACCACCTCCTATCTTGGAACGACTATTCCAAGATAGGAGGTGGTGGCGTCCCGGCGCAACTTATGACCTCCGAGATTGCGCAATCTGGGTCGCTGAGGTCGACATCCACCCCACGCTCCGCGTCGAACCGCGGTGGTCGGAGGTCAGCCGGCCCGCACCACTTGCAGGGCGTTGTTTCCGCCGCCCGCACGGGCTCAGAACCGGTAGCGGAGAATGCGGGCCCCTTGCCGCGACAAGGCCGTGCTGCGGGCGGTGAGACGGGTCAGCGCGCGTAGGGGTTGCGGGAACCGGGCTATTTCCGGTGCGCGGGTGAGGATCTGCTCCTCGATCAGTTCGAGGCCGGCGTCCCAGGACTCTGGTTCGTGTTGGTCGTCGAAGCCCTGGGCGGCTTTGATGCCGAGCGCCTTGATGGTCGGGTGGTACTTCATGGCCCAGGCGGCGAAGCGGGTGTAGCCGTTGAGCGCGAGCTCGCCTGAAGGGAAATGGCCGGCCAGCGCGCGGGTCATCGCCTGGAAGGAGTCGCCGGGCATGAAGGGCAGCAGCCCTTCGGCGACGATCATCGCCGGCCGGTCACCGGGGATGGCTGTGAGCCAGTCGGAGCTGGTGAGGTCGGCTCCGACCAGGTGGGAACGGCCGGGCAGACATTCGGCCCGCAGGTGCACCACTTCCGGGAAGTCGATGTCGTACCAGTCGACGCCGGGCGGAGGATCACAGCGGAACACCCTTGTGTCCAGGCCGCAGCCCAGGTCGAGCACCACGCATCCGGGATGAGCGGCGGTGTAGGCGCGTACGACGTCGTCGAGCTTCTTGGCGCGCAGTGCCGTGGTGAGGACGAGGTTGGGCTTGACCTTCAGCTTGCCGAAGTCGTAATCGATGTCGCCGGCCAGGTCGGCGGAGAGCGTGTCGCCGAGGATCGGGCTGGGCTGCCCGGCGTCCAGGGCTCTGGCATAGAGGGTGAGCAGCAGCGTTTCCTGGATCAGCCCGAGCTTGGGTTGCCAGCGGTGCATGGGGATTCCTTAACGGCGTAGCGGATGACGGGCCGCGAGGTTCTGCAGCCACGTCAGGGAGTCGTGGGCGGCCTTGATGCGCTCGGTGCGGTGCCCCTCGCCGCCCGCGATGTCGAGCCCTTCGTCGGCGATCTCGCCGAACGCGCTCAGGCTTTCGAGCTTGCGCTGGATGACTTTCTGCCAGGCGTCGTCTTCGATGCGGTAGTAGGAGACGCGATCGCCGGGCCTTCTCACCTTCTTGACCAGGCCGATGGCGGTGAGAAACCGCATGTTCGAGGTGAGCGAGGCCCGGCTGGCCTGGATGACCTCCGCGATCTGCCCGGCGGACTGCTCGGCCGGATCGCAGATCATGAGCCAGCCGAGGATGCGTCCGGTGATGGGCGGCAGCCCCCACTCCTCGACGCAAAAGGCGGCCACCCGCTCCACCCAGCGGAGCAGCCGGTCCTGCTGTTCCTCGCCGCTCATCGTCGGATCCTCCTCCGTTGTTGATCGTGTGCCGGTTCACTGTGTCATGGCGGCCACCGACTCGTAGGTGGGTGTCGGGGTGATGTCCGCGAGCCGGGTCCTGCGCAGGTAGAGGTCGAACCAGTCGATCGCGAGGGCCATCGCCTCCTCCAGGCCCGGGCCGGTGTAGAGGCCGAGCACGTCGTAGGGCAGCACCGCGAGCCGCTTGGGCTCGCCCGCCTTGGAGAAGGCGCTTTGCGCCTCCTCGAGCATGTGGTACGGGTCCCAGCCGCCGTTGGCGATCATCAGCAGCGGCGTCGGCGCGAGCCGGTGGATGAGGTTGTCCGGTGCGAAGGTGAGCAGGTGCTCGGCCGAGTCGAGGGTCTTCTCGTTGCGGTAGGCGGGAAACAGGCGGGTCGACATGTCCGGGGTGTCCTTCACGCTGTCGCCCTCCAGCGTCAGGTGCGGCACGCGAGCGCTCTGCCCGCCTTCGTAGCGCCGCTGCCAGTCCTGCTGCAGTTGGTCGCGCAGCGCGTGGACACCGGTACGGCCCAGGAGGCGTTCCAGGTAGCGCCATCCGTTCCACACGCTGGGGCTCTGCACGACGACGCACTTGATGCGCCGATCGAGCACGGCGGCCTGGGCCGCCACCGAGCCGCCGATGCTCACCCCCCACACCCCGATCCGCTCCGGCTGCACTTCGGGGCGGGTCTGCAGGTAGGACACGGCGCTGCGGAAGTCCTCGGCCTGCCGTTCCGGGTAGTCCAGGCCGCGCGGCTCGCCTTCGCTGGAGCCGACCGTGCGGTAGTCGATGGCCAGCACCGCGAAGCCGGCCTTGACGAAGTAGGGCGCGAAGAACGCCAGCGCCTCTTTGACCATCACCCCGCTGTGCCCGAGCACCAGCCCGGGGACCGGGTCGCTCGTCTCGGGCAGGTAGAGATCGCCCGCGCAGCGGGTGCCGAGGCTGTTGAAGGTCACGTGTTCCATGGCTGGCTCCATACTTGCTGCTAGTTATTTCAAACATGACTGAAATATCTAGCAATGTCAATCTGGAAGGCGGTACGGGGAGAAGGTTGCGCACCGCCGCTCGCTCCGGCGCATCGGCGGCATCTACGAGTGACAGGGAATTTCCAGCACCGGCAGCCCGTACTCGGCGGTCCAGCCGGTGATCTGGGCCCGCAAGGTGTCCTTCTCCGCGGCCAGGTATAGCGCCACCGGCTGGTGTTCCATCCGGTCGCGCCGGTACAGCTCGGGCACGTCGGCGAGGATCTCACCGGGGTCGGTGTAGGCGAGCGGGGCGTGGATCGCGCGCACCGCGTCGATCAGGTCCGGGAAAGCGCCGCGCCGACGCGCCTCGGCCAGGCGGTAGAAGCACTGCCGCAGCGTCACCCCGCCCTCATAGGCGGCGATCACCACTCGGGCCTGCTCAACGACCTCGGCCCACCGGATCCGGCCCGGGTACATATGTACCCGTTCTTCCCCGCATCGGGGCCGTACGCCGCGGCCCGGCGCCCTTTCCCGTACAGGCGCGCGAGCGGACACCGACGATGAACGCGGACGTTACCTGTGTCGGCAGCAGCACGCGCCCGGGTCGCTGACACCCGTGGGAGCCGGTTCCGGGGTCAGGTCGCCGACGGGTTGATACCTGCTACCCGCCTGTTCAGCGGGGGCGTCGCGCTGCTAGCGGCCCTGCTTCCGGAAGCAGGGCCGGTCACTGCGCGACGGTCAAACTGCTGCCCGGGGTGGGGCATACGCCGATCGTGGAGGATCCGCCGCGAACCGCCGCACTCCTTCTGTCCTTCACCGCGCTCGCGGCAGGACCACGGCGCCCGTAACGGCGGCGAGGGCCGCCACAGTGACGGGATCAGATCGTGCCGGCGCGATAGCGTCCGACGAGGCGCAGGCCGATGAGAGCCAGCGGCGAGAAACCCACCAGCACCGCGGCTGCGGTGGCCAGAGGGAGGTCGGCCGGGATCATGATGAGGCCGGCGACGCCGGCGACATACAGCGGCACCGTCCACCACTGCACGACACCGGCGCGGAGGAGCCCGACGAGGACCAGGACCGGGCCCAGCAGGTTGAACGGAGTGGTGCCGTCCCACAGCGCCAGCAACGACGACTGCTGGAATCCCTGGAACACGGTTGCGGCCTGGTCCGGAGTGAGGTGCGTAGCGGCCGAGAGGTTCCACCAGTCGCTGAGCAGCATGCCGGAAAGGTTGGCGAAGCCGATGGCGGCGAGCACGGATCCGGTGAGTACCGGCCAGAAGCCCCGGCGGCTGCGCACGAGTGCCGGACCGGCGAGGATGCCCAGCCCGAACAGCAGGTTCGCGTAGTGCAGGAACAGCGCGGAGACCTGGGTCTGGGTGGCGTCGCGCCCCAGAGAGGCGATGTACACGACGCCGTCGAGGTTCTCGGCCGCCGGTGTGGTCGCCATGCCGGCGGCGAACAGGACGGGGCCTGCGATGAGAGCGGTCCCGGCGAGGAGATGCAGAGCCCCTCGCCGGCGGGTGCTGAGGGGTGGTTCGGCGGTTTCGATGGCGGCGGTGGACTTCCTGCCGTGGTCCATTCCGGGAACGAACGGGCTGGTGGTCATGGTTTACATCCTTTCGAGGATCGCCCCGTGGCCGTTGGCGGGCCGGTCGGTGATGTGATCGATCGTCACTCACCTCGTTCTCAACGCGCCTCCGCAGTCAGGTGCCTGATCCGCCTCCGCCGGGAGGGGGAAGACGGTGGCCGGTCCCTCCGTCGCAGGGGGGAACCACCAGCGCCCCGTCACGCTTAGCATTTGCAGCATGCGAGGACGGCGACCGGGTGACCTGCGGCTTCTGGCGTGGCTGCTGCCGCCGACGATGGGGGTGCTCGCGGTCGTCGAAGCGCTGTCGAACGAGCGTTTCGACCCGACGCCGGTTCACCTGAGCGTGGTCGCCGCCTGGGTTCCGATGGGCCTGGTGCTGGCCCGATGGCGGCCGGCCATCGGTGCCGTCGTCGTCGCCGCCTTCTACCCCGTTGTGATCCTGTTGGACATCCCCGGGCCCGGCGGGGTCGGACTCATCTCCACGCTGCTCGCCGTCGGCTGGGCCGGCTTCGGGGAGCCTGTCCGCCGGTCGCGCTGGGCTCTCATCGCCGCCATGCTGATATACGCGGCCTCCGACACGATGCGTGCCGGGTTCTCCTGGGTGAACGTCTTCTTCCCACTGATCTTCGTTGTGGGCTGGTGGAGCGGCGTCCTGGTGCAGCGCGAGCAGGGACGCAGCCGTGCCTTCGCCGAGATGGCGGCAACCCTGGATGCCCAGCGGGAGGCGGTGGCGCACGCCGCTGTCATAGAGGAACGGACCCGCATAGCCCGGGAGATCCACGATGCGGTCGCCCACTCGGTGAGCATCATGACGCTGCAGATCGGCGGCCTGCGGAGCCAGCTGGAGGACGTACTGGAACACCGGCCGGCCGAGCGTGAGGTGATGCTCGGGCTTGAGCGGCTGGGACGCCAGTCCGTCGAGGAACTGCGGTCACTCGTCGGCATCATGCGCAAATCAGGTTCGGAGTCCCCTACAGCGCCGACGCCGTCACTCGCCCTGGCCGAGCAGTTGATCGCCGATGTACGTGCGGCGGGTCTGCCCGCCCAACTGCGGGTGGAAGGCGTGCCGACGCCTCTGCACCAGGCGCTGGACGTCTCGGCATACCGGGTGCTCCAGGAGGCGTTGACCAACGTCCTGCGGCACGCGCCCGGCGGCCACGCCGAGGTGGCCATCCGGTACGCGGCGGACACCGTGACGATCGAGGTGCGCGATGACGGGGCAGGCGAGGCGACAGGCGAGGGGGCGGCGCTCCCCGGAAGCCGGGCCGACCACCCGCCCGGTGCGGACCGCACCGGCGGGCACGGTTTGATCGGTATGCGCGAACGTACCGCGATATTCGGCGGAACCCTTCAGGCGGCCCCCCGCCCCGAGGGCGGGTTCGCGGTGACCGCGTGCTTCCCGATCCGACGGAGGTGGCCATGAGCATCCGGGTCGTGCTCGTCGACGACCAGGCGATGGTCCGCGTTGGTCTGCGGATGATTCTCACCGCCCAACGCGACATCGATGTCGTGGGTGAGGCGGAAGACGGAGCGTCCGCCGTCGAAGTCGTCCAACGGACGCGTCCGGACGTCGTTCTCATGGACATCCGGATGCCGGACGTCGATGGCATCGAAGGCACACGGCGTGTTCTCGCCGCGCACCGGGAGGTCAAGGTAGTGATCTTGACCACCTTTGACGAGGACGGCTACATCGAGGGAGCGCTACGGGCCGGTGCGAGCGGGTTTCTCCTCAAGGTCTCGCCTCCGGAACAACTGGTCGAGGCGGTGCGCACCGTGGCGTCCGGCGGCGGCCTCCTCGACCCCTCCGTCACGCTGCGGGTCATCGAGTCGTTCGCCGCGGCTACGCCCACGCGTACGCCCCGCGCCGAAATACTGTCCACGCTGACGGAGCGCGAGCGAGACGTTCTGAGCCTGATGGCTCGTGGCATGTCGAACGCCGAGATCGCCGGCCGGCTGTACCTGGGCGAGGCCACGATCAAAACACATGTGTCCAATGTGCTCGCCAAGCTGGGCGTACGAGACAGGGTGCAGGCGGTCGTCGCTGCCTATGAGACCGGCCACGTACGACCCGGTGAAGACCCTCACCCTCCGAGGTGATCGTCGAGCACAGCTGTGACGAAGTCGGGTCGCCCCTGGCCGCAGACGGAGGCTCGACGACAGGCGGAGGGGGCGCCGCAACAGCCTCGGGGCTTGAGCAGCAACCGAACCGTCAGTGGCGTTCGCGAGCCGCCGAGGGCTGGCTGGTTCGACGCGGGGTCGGCCTGCAGGAACTGGTCCGCCCCTTGCGGAACGGATGCGGCGGTCCTGGGGCGAACCCAGCCGGAAAGGAAGAAACGCGATGACCAACCCCTTCGAGGACCCGGGCGGTCCGCTACCTGGCGCTGGCGAATGACGAGGGCCAGCGCTCGCCCTGGCCGGTGTTCATCGACGTGCCAGACGGCTGGACCGTGGTGCACCCGGAGGGACCTGATCTCTGTCGGCCGTCATCTTTGGTTGACGCGCGCCCGGTCGTCAACCTAGGATGACGGTACGGAGCCCGACCGCATCACAGTGCTCGCCCAGGCGGTGAACGCCGGCAACCCGATCGACTCGCTCGCGACCATCGCCGAGTTCCGCCGTGAGATGGCGCGCCTGGAGGCGGTGACGGTCCGCCGAGCCCGTGCCCAGGGCAACAGCTGGACGGAGATCGCCGCCACTTTGGGCATCAGCAAGCAGGCGGTGCACAAGAAGTACGGCGGCCGGGGCCTGTTCCGCAACCAGGAATAGCCGACAGACACCACACCGAACGTCAGCGTCACGGCTCGACGTTCCGATACATGCTGCCCGGAAACGGTTTGGGCGGCCGACGAGGAGGACGACAATGGCGGCACCATCAGTGACACGAGAAGCTCTCGCGGTCGCGGTGACGGCCAATCTGCCGGTCATCGTATGGGGTGCGCCGGGTACCGGCAAGACGTCCGTGGTGACCGCGCTCGGCTCGACCGTCGGCCTGCCGGTCGAGGTGGTGGTCGGCTCGATCCGCGAGCCCAGCGACTTCTCCGGGCTGCCGGTGCTGCGTGACGGCAGCACCTGGTTCGCGCCGCCGCGATGGGCCGAACGGCTCGCCGCCGAGGACGGCGGGCTGCTGTTCCTCGACGAGCTGACCACCGCGCCGCCGGCCGTGCAGGCCGCCATGCTGCGGGTGGTGCTGGAGCGCACGGTCGGTGACCTGGTGCTGCCGGACGAGGTGCGGATCGTGGCCGCCGCCAACCCGCCGGAACAGGCCGCCGACGGCTGGGACCTGTCCGCGCCGCTGGCCAACCGGCTCATCCACTTGAACTGGACGGTCTCGGCCGAGGACATCGCCGAGGGCTTCGTCGGCGGGTTCCCCGTGCCGGAGTTCGACGTGAAGGACACAGCCGGGCCCGCCGAGGTCGCCGGCGCACGGGCGCTGGTCGGGGCGTTCCTGCGGGTACGGCCGGAACTCGTGCTGGCGGTGCCCGACAGTCCCGACCGGGCGGGCCGCGGCTGGCCCAGCCCGCGTAGCTGGGAGATGGCCGCACGGGCGGTCGCCGCGTGCGAGCACATGGGCGCCGACGAGCTGGTCCTGGCCGAGCTGGTGCTCGGCGCGGTCGGTGAGGCGGCCGGGTTCGAGCTGCTTTCCTGGCGCCGCAACCTTGACCTGCCCGACCCGAAGACCCTGCTGAACGACCCCCAGGCCCGCCTGCCCGAACGCCTCGATCGGCTGCATGCCCTGCTAGCCGCGGTGGTGGCATACGTGCAATCGGACGGCACGGCCGACACGTGGGAGCGGGCGTGGGCGGTGATGGCCCGGGTCGCGCGCACGGCGCCGGACGTGGCGGCGGCCGCGGCCCGGCCGCTGGCCCGCTCCCGGCCCGAGGGCGCGGCCCTGCCCAAGACGATGCTCGAACTCGCGCCGGTACTGCGCTCGGCGGGGCTCATGCCATGAGCGCCGACGGCCCCCGCGCTCCCGCCTACGAAGAGGCGGTGCGCGCCAGCATCGCCGCCGCGCGGCTGTGGGCGGCGCACCAGGCGCCTTACCTCGCCTCGGCCGTCTTCGCCCTCAAACCGGTCATCCTGGAATCGGCCCTGGACGAGGACGCCGGCGTGCCCGTCGCCGACCCTGACTTCCGCGCCTTTCCCGCCGACACCCGGTGGAACCTGTACGTGGAACCGGGCACCGCGCTGGCCACCCCGGTCGAGGAGGTCGGCTGGTGGATGCTGCACCAGGTGGGCCATCTGGTGCGCGGCCACGCGGCCCGCTCGCCGGTGCGGCCGGAAGCGGACCACGAGGTGAGCCACGCCGCCGGGGCGGTCCGCGACGAGGAGGCCCACCGCTGGAACCAAGCCGCCGACGCCGAGATCAACGACGACCTGGAGGCCGAGGACCTGTGCGGCCCGGCGGGCGTGGTGTCGCCCACCGAGCTGGGCCTTCCGACCAACTGCACCGCTGAGGAGTACGTGCCGATGCTCGACGTGCTGGCCCAGGCGATGGGCCGCGGCGGGCGGGCACTGGCCGAGGCGATCGACTGCGGCAGCGCCGTGGACGGGCAGGAGCGCACGTACGAGGACAGCGGATCCGGCGACGGGCTCACCCAGCTCGACCGGGAACTGCTCGAACGCTCCATCGCGGCCGGCATCCAGGACAGGATCAGCGCGCGCAGCGAGGTGCCGTCGGGGTGGCGCCGCTGGGCCGAGGAGCGCCTGCGCCCCTCGGTGAACTGGCGGACCCGCCTGGGCGCGATGATCCGGCGCGGGGTGAGCACGGTGGCCGGGCAGGTCGACTTCAGCTATCGCCGCCCGTCGCGCCGCGTCGGCGCGTACACCGACATCGTGCTCCCCTCGATGGTGCGCGCGGTCCCGGACACCGTACTGGTGATCGACACCTCCGGCAGCGTCACCAACGACGTGCTGAACCGGCTGCTCGCCGAGGTGACCGGGATCATCGAGGGCGTGACCGGGCCGAACCGGCGGCTGCGGGCGTTCTGCTGTGACGTCCACCCCCACCCCGTCCAGGTGGTGCGCCGGGCGAGCGACATCGAACTGGCCGGTGGCGGCGGCACCGACATGCGGGCCGGCATCGCCGCGGCGATGGCCCTGCGGCCCCGTCCCGACCTGGTCATCGTGCTGACCGACGGCGAGACGCCGTGGCCCGAGCAGCGCCCTGCGACACATGTGCTGGTCTGCCTGATCGGCGACGGTGGGCACGCGCCCGACTGGGCGTCCGTGGCCCGCCTCCCGGCGGACCTGCCGCGGCGGACGTCGGCGAAAGGAGAGTCATGACAACCGGCTACGCCGACGAGCCGAGCCCCGAGCCGCTGCACGAGTGGCGGCAACACGGTTTCACCGTCGCCGAGGCCCGGCAGTGGATCGAGCACGGCTTCTCGATCAACGACGCGAAGCGGTGGCGCAAGTCCGGCGTCTACACCGCCGCTGACGCGCGGCCGTGGCGCACCGCCGGAGCCACCCCGTACACCGTGGATCTGTGGCTACGGGCCGGCATGACCCCGCGGGAGGCGGTGCAGTGGCGCGAGCTGGGCTACTCCCCCCAGGAGGCGGCCGACCGGCACCTCGCCGGGGAACGCCCGCACCCACGCGGCTGGCTGTGGCGGCTGCTGCGCTGGGGCGAGAAGCCGGGCGATGCGTTCGCCGACGAGGAACGCTCCGGCAGCATGCGTCAGCTGCTGCGGGCCGGCGTCCCGGCCGGCCGGGCCCGCGCTTACGTTGAGGCAGGCTGGACCGGCGCCGCGGTGGAGTGGGCGAAACGCGGCATCGAGGCGGGACAGGCACGGGTCTTCGACGCGCTCGGCCTGTCCGCCCGTGAGGCCGAACGGGTGCTCGTCTCGGGGCAGGACGCTATTTCCCTGATGACTGAGTTCTGGCGCGCCGGGGTGCCGATCGACGAGGTGGCGGCCTGGCGTTCGGCGGGTTTCACCGCCCAGGAGGCGGCCCGGATGCGGGCCGAGGGCACCGACGTCGAGCAGGCCAAGGTGCTGCGGGCCTTGACCGAGGGCGACGATTCCTGACCGAGAGGGGCGAGAAGTATGAGCTGATCCAAAGCCGCGATCCTCGCCGAGGGGCTACGCAAGGGCTATCGCGGGGTGACCGCGCTGGACGGCCTGGATCTCGCGGTGCCGACAGGCACCGTGCAGGCAGCCCGGCGGCAATGCAGAAATTTCCAACGGATACGGGGGTCGAGCAGCGATGGAACGGTCGTGGCGTTAGCGAGGCGTCGGGGCGCGGCTTACCGTCACTCGCCGTTCCGATCCGGGCGGTTGCCGGGGGCCCGGTGCCGGTAGGCCTCCCCCGGGGTGGCCGACCTGCCAGCGGACGATGCGACTGCAAGCTATTCATCAGCTTAGGCGAGTGCGCCGTTCGCTGCGCGCGACAAGGGGGGTTGTGGAGCCCCGAGGACCGCTCACGCCCAAAGCGGCGGCCTTGTGGTCCCGGTTATCGGGCGTTGCCAAGAGATGTCAAGCGCTGCCAAGCGTTTGTTGTCGCCGGACATAGGTCACCTCGAAAAAGCGCCCACCAAGGTGACGGGAACCTAACCCGGCACGATGGCGGTCGCGGCCGCTCCGGTCATCGCACGCTCGGCGATGAGGGATTACCTACTGCAATCGGTCCCGAGCGGTTCGCCCCGACGCGGGTAGCGCTGGTAATAGGCCCTCCGCTCGCCAACCGAAGATGTCCCCAGCCGCCAGGTAGCGGGTGGGAGATCACGATTGCGGTTCGTGATCGTTTCGGATGGGTGAATGCGGCTGCTTGGTGTGGTTCGGGGCTTGAGCAGCAGTGGAACGGCCCAGCGACGCTAAGGGGATCAAGTACGCCCGATCTCCGCAATGAGGCCGCTGGTGTGAGCCGTCGCCCCGGACGTCGGTGCTTGGCCGAAGTGCTTGACCTCAAACGTGGTTGAAGTCGCAGACTGATGCCATGATCTTCACTGACGGGGAGCGCGCCTACCTGGGGTTTTGGGACTATCCGGCCGGAATTGAACGATAAGCCTCCGCCGCAGGTCAGGGGGTTGCGGGTTGAGGCGTCGCGGTCGGGCTGATCTCGGTTTGGGCGTACCGGGTGGTAGACGGTCATTGATCTCATACCGTCGCGGTTTATGTCGTTTCAGTACTTGTCCGAGGAGCAGAGGGCCCGCTATCGGCGGTTCTTGACTGATCCGTCGCCGGAGGATCTGGAGCGGTTCTTCTATCTGGACGCGGACGCGTTGGTGGAGGTGGCGAAGAAGCGCGGTCCGCACAACCGGCTCGGCTGGGGTCTGAAGTGGGGGACGGTGCGGATGCTCGGCACGTTTCTGGCCGATCCTGGCGATGTCCCGCATGTGGCGGTCGACTACGTCGCCGAGCAGCTCGGGGTGGCGGATCCTTCGTGTATCAAGCACTACGCGGAGCGGCTTCCGACCCAGCATGAGCACGCGCGGGAGATCCGCGAGCTGTTGGAGTTGCGGGAGTTCGCGGAGGCGGAGGCGGAGCTGCGAGTGTTCGTAGCGTCGCGGGCGGAGCAGACGCGGGATTCTCGGCGTGAGCTGTTCGACCGGGCGGTGGTGTGGTTGATCGAGAACCGGGTGTTGCTGCCGGGGATCACGACGCTGGCGGCGCTGGTCACGAGTGTGCGGGCGGAGCGGCTGGCTGCGGTCAACGAGCATCTGGTGGAGCAGACGCCGGTGGAGATGCGGCGGGAACTGCTGGAGACCCTGGTCGTGCCGACAGGGAAGAAGATGTCGCCGCTGGAGTGGATGCGGACGGCGGTGTCGGTGGTGTCCGGGGCGGGGATGAAGGAGGCGTTGAACCGGTCGGTGGCGGTGTGGGCGTTCGGTGCGGGCGCGGTGGATGCGGGCGGGGTCGCTCCGGTGAAGCTGACGGAGCTGGCCGCCTACGGGATGTCGGCGAAGGCGCCGAAGATCGGGCAGTTGAAGGGGAGCCGGCGGGTCGCGACGTTGCTGGCGACGATGCGGAATCTGGAGGGCGTGTCGGTCGATGACGCGTTACTGCTGTTCGATCTGCTGATGTCGACGAAACTGCTGGCGAGGGCGAGCCGGGATGAGAAGAACGCGAAGCTGAAGTCGCTGCCCAAGTTGCGCAAGGCCGCGCTGCAGGCCGAGTCGGCGCTGCGGGCCGTGCTGGACACCCCGATGACCCAGCAGGAACAGCCTCCGCAGCCCGATGACCAGGCTGAGGAGAGCGCCGAGTCGGGGCCGGTGGTGCGGGAGACGACCGCGTCGGAGATGATCGCACGGATCGCGTCGGTGGTACCGATCGAGCAGTTGGAAGCGGCGCTCGCGGTGATCAAGGAGTTGGTGCCTCCGGCCGGTGAGGATGAGGATCTGGCGTGGCGGGCGGAGCTGACGAACCGGTTCGCCTCGGTGCGCGGGTTCGTCGAGCTGCTGGCCGACACGATCCCCTGGGGCGGCACCGACGCCGGTGCCGGTGTGGTCGCGGCGTTGCGGGGTCTGCCTCGTGTGCTCGCGTACGGCAAGCACGCCGGGGTGCAGCACATCGCGGCGCATAAGGATCTGGTGGCGGGGTCGTGGCGGCGGCTGGTGTATGACAATCCCGAGCTCGGCGAGCGGCTGATCGACCGGCACGCTTACACCTTCTGCGTCCTGGAGGCGCTGTGGTCTGCGCTGCGCAGCAAGGACGTGTACGCCGTCGGCGCGGACAAGTCGGGCGACCCGCGGGCCAAGCTGATCCCGGACGCCTTGTGGAGCGTGCACGCGCCGAGCATCCTGACCGCGCTCGGCCTTCCCGCCGACTCGGCCGAGCATCTGCGGAAACTGTCCGGCGACCTGGACGGGATCTATCGCGAGCTGGCCGACAGCCTGGAGGCCAACCCGGCCATCACGATCAAGGATGGCCGGTTGTCCTGACGACGGATACGGCGTCATATTCCAACATTGTGTTCGGTTTGTTCGCGATCTGCGGCTACCAGTTCGCGCCCCGGATCGCCGACATCGGCGATGCTCAGCAGTGGTGGATCGATCCTGCCGACGTCGGAGCGGCCGACAAGCGCACCACCCCGGCGGCCGCCGGGTACGGACGGTTGACCGAGCTGAACCTGCGCCGTGTCAACATCGCTTTGATCAAGCAGCACTGGCCGCAGATGCTCCAGGTCGCCGGCTCGTTGGTCACCAACAAGGTCCGCGCCTACGACCTGATCAAGATGATGACGGCCAACGGCCGCACCACTGGCCTCGGCCACGCGTTCGCGCACTACGGCCGGATTTTCAAGTCGATGCACCTGCTGCACGTCGCTCACCTGGAGGACTACCGCAGGATGATGGGTGCCCAGTTGAACGTCGGGGAGGGCCGCAACGGACTGGCGCGGGCGGTGTTCTTCGCCCATCACGGCCAGTTGCGCAGGGGTTATGAACGCGGTATGGAGGACCAGCTTGGCGCGCTCGGCCTCGGTTTGAACGCGATCATTTTCTGGAATTCGCTGTATATCGACGCCGCGGTGAAGAAACTCGCCGCCGGCGGCATGAAGATCGGCCCGGAGATCAGGGCTCACTTGTCACCGCTGCAGTGGGAACACATCAACTTTCATGGGACGTACCCGTTCGACCGGCCGGAACTGCCCGGCCGGTTGCGGGACCTGCGCGACCCCACCGCCGACGACGACCCGGAGCTGTGACGATCAGCGCGCCCTGGTAACCGTCGACGTGGAGGCGGAGCTGACCAAACTGGACGGTGGCGGCTGGAGACCGCTGCGCCGGGCGACTGCGGCGGTGATGTGACCCGCCAGGACCAGGAGGAGGCAACTTCCGGGGCGGGAGGCGTGCGGTCATGGCGCAGCTCGTCCATCGCGGTGGCCAGGTCGTGCTCGCCGCGGGCCAGGCGCATGTCGATGGAGCCGCCCTCGGAGACCGGCTTGATGATGACCGGCAGCTCGATAGCGTCGGCCAGGTCCTTGGCGACCACCTCGGCAGGAGCTCTCGTCGTCGATGACGTGGCCGGGCAGGACGAGGACGCTGACGCCGTGCGCGGCGACTATCGTCTTGGCGGCGGTCTTGTGCATCGCCGGGCGTTGGCAAGCACGCCGGACCCGGTGTAGGGGATGGCGAGGTGTTCCAGCAGGCCCTGCAGCTTGCCGGCTGGCTGCCCGTGGTTCAGGACTTGAACGTCAGGGCGCTGGCCGAGCAGGACATCGAGCCGTAGGCGAGGTTGAGCACTGTCGCGATGCCGACCGCGATGCCCCAGGAGGCGGGGTCGCTGTCGTCCGCCAGCACCGGCGACATCATGCCGTTGAGGTTGAAGCAGGTGCCGCCCCAGACGTTCAATTCGTCGACCTTGTCTGCCTCCGAATATGCGAACGCGCCGAGGGTCGGCACGAACCACACGAAGTTCGCGCCGAAGTCCAGGAAGGGAGAGACCGGGCTCCATGCCTTGTCCGCGGCCGATTCTTGCGCGGTCAGCCCGACGCCCATGTCTACGACTGCCTTCACGGTCATGAAATCCGCGATGACCTGGTTGGTGATGGCCCACCACTGCGGGTTCTGCAGGTCGGGGATCTGGCCCATGATGTCGGGAGACACGTAGAGCGGGTACGACAGGCCGTTGAGGATCGGGAAGACCTTGCTCTGCCGGTACTTCTTGGCCAGCGGTTGGAACACGCTCAGCGACACCGCTCCGACCACGGAGCTGACACCACCGGTGAGCACCAGGATGTCGTTGACTGAGGTCTGGATCTGCTCGGCCGCCGCCGGCCTGGCGGATGGGGCGGGCGTGGAGTTGCAGATCCGCCGGATGGTCGCGAAGTCCGGTGCGTCGATCAGCGCGGTCGTGGTGGCGTTGTCGGGGAATGGCGCAGCGTCGGCGATGAGCTTGTAGCCGATCGTGACCGGGATGGCGGCCACCAGGCAGGCCGCGTCGAGCAGGCTCAGGTCGTTGCCGGAGATCTTCTTGTACAGCCACGACAGGACGGGGATCTCGATGGTCGCGTTCAGGATCTCCAGGATGCCCTCGACGAGTTCGGCCAGCACGTTGATCGCCGCGATCAGGACGTTCTCGATGCTCTGCAATAGCGCGTCGGTGATGATCGCGATCGCTTGTTCGACGAGCTGGGTGAACGAGAGCTGGTCGATCTTGTCGATGACGTCGGTCTTGAAGCTGTGGAAGGCGAGCTCGAGGATGTCCTTTTCCCTGCCCAGGGCGTCCGCCAGCGGCTGGAGCGTGGCTGTCACGTCACCCGTGACCCCCTGGTTGGGCTGGGCGGTCGTGGTGCTGTTGGTCGCGTTGCTCTTCAGCTGGTGCAGCCCCCAGTTGCTCTGTGGGCTGTCCTGGCCGGGCACCGGTGTGGCGGCCGCCATGGCGCTGCTGCGGGTGGTGCCGCCCAGGCTCGCCGGAATGTCGTTCGGCAGGTCGGCCCACGTGTTGACGTAGCCCTGCAGCTGGATGAACGTGTTCTGCACCTGGGTCTCGGCGTCGCCGAGCCCGTCGATGCACTTCGCCAGATACCGCGTGAAGATGTTCTTCAGCACGTTGTGCGTGCGCACGATGTCGGACCAGGCGAACAGGAAGCCCAGCCACTTGATCAGGTCCTCGAAGAACACCTTGATCTTGTTGAAGATGAACTCCACGGCGTGCGCCACCGCGGCGACGCAGTCGAGCAACACGTCATAGACCTCGCCGGCGATCGTCGCGACGAAGTGGTATATGCCCTCGACCTCCTGCACGAGGAAGCTTTCGACATCCTCGAAGCAGTGCTTCAGCCATGAGAAGAAGTCACCCATCGCCACCGAGATGTCCGAACCAATGCCGAGAGGGGCCTCCCCGAACGCCCGCGGGGCGAGGTGCGCGACGGCGTCGGCCCCCTCGTGATAGGTGAGCCCGCCGCCGGCGAACGAGATGCCCCACACCTGCGGTATGGCGCCGGCCCTGGCCGTGGGGATGGCGAAGTCGCCGGAGCCCTGCGGGGAGCCGTCCTGCGGCAGTCCGGCATTGATGTTCATCAACTGCACGACGGCCTTGGCCGCCGCGTCGCTGTCCGCTGTGGCGACGCTGGACGGCACGAGCGGCTGCTGCGTTCCGTCCGCGTTCGTGACCACGACGGCTCGCAGGTCGTCACCGGTCTGTACGGCGTCCAGCGTCGCGGTCGCCTTGCTCATGGGGTTGACCTCGGCCACGACGTCCGGCGTCTCGGTCAGGACGATGTGGAAGCAGACGGCGGCCAGGGACTGGGTCTCCTGGACGACGGTCAGCACCCCGGTCGCGTCGGTGGTCGTGTTCACCGGCACGGTCGTCGAGAGCAGGTGGTACACGTCGTTCAGGTAGACGCTCACCGGGCTGGTCGCCGTCACCGCCACCGCGGTGTTCGGCGCCGCGAGACCGCTGTCGTCGGTGACGGTGACGTGAGTGGTGAAGCTGTTGAAGGCGATCACGTCGTCCGGGTCGGTGGCGGGCAACAGGATGGAGCGCTGGAGCCAGTCGGTGGTGACGGGTCCTGGGTGAGCTGGATGAGGTCCTGGCCGTCCACGTCGGCGAACAGGACGTTGTTGCCGGCGCCGAGGTTCAGGAAGAACGCGAACTGCGCCGCAGTGGGCAGCAACGGCACCGGTGTCGACCACGCGGCCGGGTCCGCCTCGCTGCCCGCGGGGCAGCTCACGTAGCACAGGGTGCCCTGCGGGCCGAGACCCCAGACCGCGGTGCGGTTGGCGTCGGTCACCGCGGCGAGGGTGTTGGCGCCTGCGATGAGATCGTCGGTCACGATCTGGACCGGCGTCGCCCGGTCGTGCTGGTTGTCCGGCGTGAAGAGGTACAGGCCGTCCGCGGCGGCCACGAACAGGTTGGTCACGCCGGAGCCATTGAGCGCGGATGCGATCGCGCTGGTTCCCGGCGGCGGCGTCAGCCGGGCGGGGGTGGGCGCATTGCCGGGCCGTTCGTAGTTGTACTGCGGCGTGAAGAGCAGTTGCGGCTCGCCGCTGATCGTGCCGAAGGTGTAGATGCCGGGAATGTGAAAGTCAGGACGGGGGTCGTTCGGCCGCTGCCCGAGGCAGTTCACGATGCTGCCGGCGGCGAGGTCGGCGGTGAGCTTGTGCAGGTTCCAGTGGGGCGACGTGCCCGGGGTGATGTAGTAGCGATCGAGCAGCCGCAACGGGTCATTCGGCCAACGCAGGATGTCGACCATGATGTTCTCGGCGGCACCGGAGTCGCCGGGCGTGGGGATGTTCATGATGTTCACGTCGGCGATGACGAGGGGGTCCGGTGCGGTGCCCGCGTCGAACGGGACGGCCGTCCAGGTGACCCCGTCCGCCCAGGCCGCGTCCGTGTTCGCGTTGCCGAGGGAGAGGTACAGGGCGTCCGCGCCGCCAACGGTCACCGCGAGCGCGATGTCGATGGCGAGGGTCTGGGCGTTCTGAGTGACGGCGAACGCCTTGGCCGTCACCGCCGCGCCGCCGTGGTTCGCCGACAGTGCGCTGCTGAGGTCGATCCTGTTCCAGCCCGTCGGGGTCTCGGTCACCTCGCGGGTGAGATAGCAGACGTTGTCGGTTCCGATCGAGAAGAAGAGCGCGTCGCCGTCCTGCGACTGGAGCACCTCGAAAGCCTGGTCGGGGGCCATGACCACGGCGGCCTTGTGGTTCTCCATCAGCTCGGACTCGAAAGAGATCTTCATGGGAATGTCAGCGCTTTCGGCCATGGCGGGCGGCGGCACGCGCCGCCCGCTCGAGGATTGTCCGGAACTACCTCGGAAATCGGGATCAGAAATCCGAGAAAGAAGTCACAGTGTCGGGTCGGCGTACGTGATGTGACCGACGAGGTCCTGGTTGTCCGAGAAAACGGCGTCGTTGAACACGAACGACGATCCGCCCGGGAAGACGAAGTTCTGCAGGAACGAGACCGGGACATCCGCGAAACTTGTCGCCGTGCATCCTCGCACGGCGTCGGTCGCCCAATCGAGGAGATCATTGATGTTCGTGAACCAGTTCAGGAAGCCGTTCACTCCGGGCGTCTTTGAATTGTCGACCGGAGTCGAACTTTGCAGGGCAGTCACGATCTGGCCCGTGTCGTCGACCCCTATCGTGTAGACGTCTGTGATGCTTTTGTCGACGACATTGCCACCATCGCTGCTCCCCTGATATGTGATGTAGGTGTAGCCGACGAGATGTTGGGTGATCGTCATCGTGTTGCCCTGGACGCTCACCGCCATGTCGTAGGTGATGGTGATCTGTATGGACCCGCCGAGGAGGGGGCCTCCACACTTGTCAGAAATGGCGCTCTTGTAGTTGCAGGAGAGGATGACCGGGCCGGACGGGGGACAGGTTATCGTCGGGTCACCGGGGAAGAAATACATATAGAAATATTCAGCCTCCTGACCGCTGCATTGGACGGTCGCCTCAGGCCTCTGGCAATTCCCTTGGATGTATGCGGCCAGTGATTGTCCATTGTTGTCGGTATTGAGGAGATAGTTGGCGAACGCGTTCCGATTCAGAGCGGCCACGCCGTCGTACTGGGATGTCTCGCCGGGCTCGATCCAGTTCCAGCCGAACCCGGCGTGCGTGGTATCCGGCAGCTGGTCGTTGTTGACGGCACACAGGTAGTTCAGCGTGAGCGGTGCGTTGTCCGAGCCGACGGCGTCCGGTGTGAAGAAGTTCAGGTCCGTCACCGCGAGCGAGGTCGGTTGTGTCTGCGCCACCTGCGTCGCGGCGTAGCCGAGCACCTCTTCGCCACCGAGCGCCTTCCAGTAGGTGTTGATGAAGTCGGCTGTCATGAACGCGTTGAGGGCGCTGTTCGTCGGGACGTTGTTGAACTGGAAGCCCTGCTCCAGGTCGGAGCTGTTCAGGTCGTAGTAGAGCTGCTGGACGCTGAACATGTCGGGGTCGCCGATGTCCTTGAGCCGCTTCTGCGCGTCCGAGGGAAGGCTGGTGAAGGAGGTGTCCTGGAAGTCCAGGTCGACGGCGCCGGAGAAAGTCCAGCTCGTGCCGGACGGTTGCGACTGGTTGAACCAGGCCATCGGCCCATGCGGACCGTAGGTGATCTCCGTCGCGACGAACTCGCCGAACATCAGCGTGTACGTCACATTGGACTGCCCCGCCTTCAGGACGACGATCGGCGGCAGCGACGCGGGATCGACACCGGGCGGAATGCCCAGCTTTGCCTTGATCGCGAACGCGAAATTGGCGTTGCTGAGATTCTGCACCCTCGCGTCGGATGGCGCCGTGCCGTCGGGCACGCTGAAAGGATCCGTGTTGCCGGCACCGGCCACAAATGTGGCGAAATCGATCGGAGTCGGCTGGAAACTATTATCGTAGATGTAGCACAGGATGACCTCGGGCGGACTGCTGTAGAGGTATTCCTCCAAGGTGGCGTTGATGCTGTCCTGCGTCACTGCGACGACATAGTCGAATCCGGTCGACGAGAGATTGGAATCCTGAGCACTCATGAAACGCCTTCTCTATAGGACAAGGTGGCCGCGGGAGAAGAGCACTACTTCGATTGGATCGGGTCCACACAAAGCAGCGGACATCGTTGCGTGTCACTTGATCAGCGCCCCCTGGACAAGAAGCCTCGCCAGGCCCCAGTGGCAAAGACGCCAGATCGCTGATTAACTCTCCGATTCGACTTTATGACGCTGCTGGTTGTCGTTTCCGAAGGTCTGTAAAGGTTAACCCGAAATATGCAAATAAATTGCCAGATCACAGCGCCGGTGCTGGCCGCCTACCCGCAGACCGACGTGCTGGCCGACAACGCCGGCGGCCTATTCGGCCACGAGGTCGCCAAGGACGGGTTCGACAGGACCTTCTAGCCTCGTTTTAATGAGGGTCAGCGGGTCGCCGTTGGGCAGACTCGGAACCGGTAGCCACCGGCCGCCGCCTCGTAGGCGACCTCGACCTTGTCGCAGTGTTCGACCAGCCGGTAGCCGGAGGAGTCCTCGCTACCGCGGGGCTCGCCCTCCTCGTCCTGGCCCTTGAATCCGGCCGCGTCCAGGACACACCACACACTTGTCGCGAGGGCCTTGCCGGTGGGGGTGGAGAAGCCCATACCGATCACGGCAGCCGGACGCGATGCATGTGACACAGAATTCGTATTATCTGTCACACCTGCCGCTGGCGAGCCGCGTCCGCCCAGCTCGGCATCCGCCGCCGCGCACGCGACTCGGCTACATTATGTGTCACATCGCCTGCCAGGAGGACGCCCGTGTCCGTCGTGGCCTTCCCCGGCCCACCCACCCCGCCCACGGGTCCCGCCACCGGCTCGACGGCCGCCGTCGAGCGCTTCCTGGAGTCCATCACCGCAGCCACCACCCGCGCCGGCTACGCCCAGACCCTCGCCCGCCTGACCACCGTGGCCGGGCCAGAGCATCCGGTCGTCGACCTGACGCCCGAGCAGTACGCCGCAGTGATGGACCGCTGGACCACCGCGGCCGCCGCCACCTGGAACCGACACCTGTCCGCGCTGGTCTCCTTCACCACCTGGGCCCAGCGCCAGGACCTGCTGGCCACCAACCCCGCCCGGCGGCTGGAACGGCGCAAGCCCGCCCGCCGCGGCGACCGCGCCATCCCCGCCACCCGGCTGGACAAGCTGTTCACCGACCCCGCGCACGCCCTGCGGGAACGGGTGCTGTGGAGACTCCTGTACGACACGGCCGCCCGCGCCGAGGAGATCCTCACCCTGAACGTTGAGGACCTGGACCTGGAGTTCCGCCGTGCCCGGGTCGTCTCCAAGGGCGGCGCCATCGAGTACGTGCACTGGGCGACCGCCACCGCCCGGCTGCTGCCCCGCCTACTGACCGGCCGCACCACCGGGCCGGTGTTCCTGGCCGACCGGCGCGCCCCCACCTCCGGAGCCCGCACGCCTGCCGCCGGCGACATCTGCCCCCTCACCCGGCGCGGTCGGCTGTCCTACCCGCGGGCGGAATACCTGTTCAAGACCGCCACCGCGAAGCTCGACCCGCACCGGCAGGGGTGGACCCTGCATCAGCTTCGCCATTCGGCGCTCCAGCATCTCGCGCAGGCCGGACGCACCGCACCCGAGCTACAGGCCAAGAGCCGCCACCAGCACCTGGCCAGCCTCGGCCGCTACGTCCGCCTGGGCGAGGAGACCTCTGCCCGCATCACCGCCGAAGCCGACCCCACCCAACGCTGCCATCCCCGCTGACCTCCACACCGCCCTGACGGCCACCGCTGGCAAGGCGGCTCACCCCAGCCAGCCCTGACACCGGCAGAGGCCGCGATTGCAGATGTCATGGCGTGGGCGGCCAGTCTCGGACGAACTGGCGCAGCCGCGGGATGTCGGCAGGTGAGACTGTGGCATCTGGCTGACCTTGGCGGGGTCGCCGAGGTGGGTCTCGAAGTTAGAAGGTGTCTCTAATCCCGTTAATGATCGTTTATGGAGATATAAAGACCTTGTTTGCCAGGGATTGTCACCAAACGTGATCAATAGGATGCTTGGTGTTGGTGGTCCGCATCCCGCCGTTGTCCCGTACGTCGCGTGCGAGGGGAGAGCGGACCATGCCGACCATGATCGGTCACGTCAGCCAGGAGCGGTACGAACAAATCATCACTCGTGGCCGGGAGCTGGTTGAACTCCAGACCCGTTCCCAGTTCGAGCTCGGTGACCTGGCGCTAGAAATCGAGCCGATGCAGCCGCACGGCGGCGCGCACCCGGACCGAGGCGAGGCGCTGTTCGGCGTCTTGGAGTCGCTGCAGCTGTTCGCCGACGATCTTTCTATCCCGGTGAAGACACTGGAAACCTACCGCTGGGTGGCCTCCCGCTGGCCGGCCCAGCACCGCCAGCACAGGGTGCCGTACTACATTCACAAGACGCTGTCCTCGCTCCGCGATGATGAGGAGCGATGGGAGCGCATCACCAAGCCGCCGCTGGACAAACACAAAAAGACGCACCGGTGGACCGACACGGCCGCCAAGCAAGCCGTCGATCAGAAATTCGCCGACACGACCTCGGTGCAGCAAAAGGTGGAGCGCATCCACGACCTGGCCCGTGACGAGCAGGTCGCCGCGGCCGTGGCGACCGATCTGCTGCGCCGCCCGGAGGTCGCCTTCAAGGCGATGACCGACACCACCGCCCGGCACCTGGTCAACCGTGCGCAGGTCGACCAGGCCCGGCAGGCTGGCGAGGCGGTCCGGGAGCGCACCCCGGCGCTGCCCCGGATCGAACGCAGCCGCGACTTCATCGAACTGGTCGGCGCGTGCTCGGTGTTCGTGGCCGCGGTGGGCCGGGTGCTGCCGACGCTGCGCGGGCACGCCTTCACCGCCGAGGAGAAGGCCACCGTGGCGCGCAATCTCGGCCGGGTACGCGCGACCGCTGACTGGCTGGAGGCGGCCGTCGAGTCCGGCGACGTGAGCCTGGACGAGGGCCTGGCCCGGCTGCTGCGCGGCGAGTAGCGCCCATGCCCTCCAGAGGCCTGGCCGCCAACGTCTGTGGCGACTAGGTTCGTCTCGCGCTGCTGGAGGCCCGCCCGGCCGGATTGACCGCCCGGCAACTGGTCGGCGCCACCAAACTAAGCCTCTACCAGGTTCGCAAGGGCGTCCTCTATATCCGGGAGGTCTCGGCGATGGCCCACTTGACCCCGCTGATCTGGACGCCGGACGACGGCTATCGCTTCTCCGCCCAACCCGATGACTGGATCGCCTACGAGCGCTCGCGCATGCGCACCGAGCTGACCCGGATCAGTCGCCTGCTGTCGGCGACGGTCGCACCACACGCAGCCGCCCGGCCCGAGGAAGAGTGGGTCAACCTGGTGCTGGGCCAGCTCAACGTGGTGCAGACGGCGCTGAGCCTGCTCAACAAGGCCGGGCGAGCGTGAGCCGATGCGCCCGCGCCGTTATCCGTCCGACACCAGCGATGAGGAGTAAGCGCTGATCGAGCCTCTCCTGCCGGTGCCCGCCTGCCAGACGCGCACAGGCGGGCGGCCGGAGAAGCACCACCGCCGCGACATCATCGACGCGATCAGATACGTGACCGACAACGCCTGCAAGTGGAGGGCCCTGCCAGCGGACTTTCTGTCAGTTACTTGGAATCAGACCTGCCGAACGGTGAGCTTCGGTACGAGCCGATCCGCAATCGGGTGATGCTCGCGCTCGCCTACGACGCGGCCCTGCGCCGGGAGGAGTTGTGCTCGCTCCGCACCGAGGACCTTGACCCGGGCCGGCGCACGTTACGGGTCCAGGCGGAGCACACCAAGAATCGTCTGGAGCGGGTGGTTCCCTACTCGGCCGCCACCGGGGTGTTGTTATCGAACTACCTCACCCATCGTTCCCGGATCAGCCGAGCGCGTGGCCCGCTGTTCCTGTCGGAGTCACGCCGCAATCATGGCCAGCCGATTTCGTTGTGGACGTGGTCGAAGGTCGTCCGCAGGATCGCCGACGCGGCCGGCGTCCCGCGGTTCTCCACGCACACCACTCGGCACCTATGCCTGACCGACCTGGCCCGGATGGGCTGGGAGCTGCACGCGATCTCCACCTTCGCTGGCCATCGGTCCACCGAGTCGACACTTCGGTACATCCATCTGTCCGGCCGGGACCTGTCGGCCAAGCTCAACCAGTCGATGGAGCACATTCACGCCTGGCGCGTCGACATGCTGACGCGGCTGAACAACTCGGCGACGGTGGTCACGCCGTGACCGCGTTGGAACCGGCCGCCGCTCACAGGACGGCCGCGGCTGAGGCCTGGCCGTGGCCTATCGACCCCGCTCGCTACGACCGGCGAAGTCGTCTCACCGAGCTCGAGCTGGACGGCATCCGGGAGCTGGGCTCGGAGCTGCTGCACCGCACGCGAGGAGGAGCAAACAATCTGGACTCGGTCCGCCACGCATCGCTCCGACGGCTGCTGCGACCGCTGGACGACGCACAGGCGGCGCTGCACTGGGTGCCAGGCCGACGTGCCAGACAGCGGTTCGCGCGGGATGCGGCCGCGCTCGTCCTGATCCGCTGCGGTGATCTGGGACGCTCGTTCTGGGACTGGTCTGAACAGGACTGGATCGACCTCATCGATCCTGACGGGGAGAACTTCCGGCGAACGTGGCCTGGGCAGATCGGCGCGAACGTCCGCCCGTTCCTCATCGCGTTCGCCTATCTCCTTGGCGAGTTCACTGCGTTCGACCGCATCGGGCGCTTTCACCGGCCGTCCCTGGCCTGGCGGATCTTCGGGCGGGAGCCGGTCGATGGCGCGATCGGGCAGATCCGCGAGGTGTTGACCGGCTGGGGCTACACCGTTCGAGAGGGGTATCTGGCCGCATCGGTCTGCCAGATGCTGCTGCTCAACCGCAGCCCACGGCCGCAGGATCTGTCCACCAGCATGCTGCTGCGGCTGCGGGTCGATCCCGCGATGGGCGGCCAGCAGGACGTGCTGCACGGAGTACATCGGGCCTTGGCCGCTCTCGGCTTCGTCGACCCGGCGCCCGCGCCCGTTCACAGCCCCGGCCCGTTCGCGATCGAAGGGACCTCGCCCGCCTGGGCGGAGTGGGTCGAGCGCTGGTATGCGACCTCAACCCTGACGCCCAAGGTCCGCGCCTCCTACCGCGCCGTGCTCTCCAAGATCGGGCGGTGGCTCGTCGCCGAGCACCCCGACGTCACCGAACCCGCGCAGTGGACTCGGGAGATCTGCGCGTCCTGGGTTGCGGCCGTGGACCGGATGGCGGTTGGAGACCACGTTCAGTGGATCGACGGGATGCGGGCTCGCGCAGGCGAACCGATCAAGGCCGAGACGAAGTCAGGCTATCTGGGCAAGACCCGCACCTTCTTCCGCGACCTGCAGGAATGGGAGTGGATCCCGCGCCGCTTCGATGTCACCACCGCGCTCAAGACCCCGAGAAGCGTCAAGGCGCTGATCGGTCCCGACCCGCGCGTCATCGCCGACGACATCTGGGCCAAGCTGCTTTGGGCAGGGCTCAATCTCGCCGAGGACGACAGGCCCACTGGCGACACCCGCGCCCACCCCATGGAGCTGATCAGAGCGATTACGCTCACCTGGCTGTTCGCCGGCCAGCGCAGCGACGAAATCGCCCGGCTCCGTCTCGGCTGCATCCGGTGGCAGCACGATGGGATGCCGATCCCCGGCGACTCAGACGAGGTCCTCGCCCGCGATGCCGTCTGCCTCCTTGACGTTCCCACCCACAAGACCGGCACCGCGTTCACCAAACCCGTCGACCCGCTGCTTGGCCAGGCCATCGAGGCCTGGCAAGCTGCCCGGCCCATCCAGCCGAAGCTCCTGGATCGCAAGACCGGCGAGCAGGTCGACTTCCTGTTCGCCTTCCGCGCCCGCCGCGTCTCCAAGCACTACATCAACGACAGCATCATCCCCATGCTCTGCGCCAAGGCCGGGGTTCCCGCAGTGGATGTCCGCGGCAACATCACCAGTCACCGAGCTCGCTCCACCATCGCCTCGCAGCTCTACAACGCAAAGGAGCCGATGACCCTGTTCGAGCTGCAAGCCTGGCTCGGACACCGCGACCTCAAATCCACCCAGCACTACGCGAAGATCACTCCAAACACTCTGTCCAAGGCATACCGAGACGCTGGCTACTTCGAACGCAACGTCCGCACCATCGAGATACTCATCGACCGCGACGCCGTCACCTCCGGTGCCGCCGCCACCGGAGAGCCCTGGCAGTACTACGACCTCGGCCACGGCTTCTGCACCTACACCTTCTTCGAGCAGTGCCCCCACCGCAGGGCCTGCGCCAAGTGCGACTTCTACACCCCTAAGGACAGCTCGAAGGCCCAACTCCTTGAGGCTAAGGACAATCTTCAGCGCATGCTTGCCGCCATCCCCCTCACCGACGACGAACGCGCCGCTGTCGACGACGGGCAGGCCGCGCTCGATCAACTCCTGAGCCGACTGTCCGATGTCCCCACCCCGGCAGGCCCCACACCACACCAACTCGGCATCCCGGTCACGGCCACGCTGCTGCCCATCGTCGACGTCCGCCAAGGCCCGCCCCGGAGTGCCGACTGATGAGATAACGTCCTCGCGTGAGTCTCTACCTGGCCGATCCTCCCGAGGAACTCACGCGTCGAGCTCGATACTTCGTGGGTGCGCACGCCTTGCGAGCAGCCCCATTCGATGTTGATCAGTACCGAGAGCATTGGCTCGGACTCGGTATCCCAACTACAGAGATCGACCGAGTGGCTGCCTACGCAAGACGCTGGGGCGGGCTTGCGCTTCCCCCTGCTCCGCATTATGACGGCGGACCAAGGATCTTGAATCCCGATACCCCAGAAGGGTCGCCGGAGAAAGGATGGTGGTTCGAAGCAGGAGCGCAGCGAACCGCCGTTCCCTACAGCTTCATGATCGGCCCCCATGGAGAGTTCGGCGTCCACGGCGACAGGTGGATGCCCCTGCACTCGACCGTCGACGGCTGGGTGGAGTCTGTGGCGCTGGCCCATCACGCGTCGACCTGGGCAAAGACGATCACCAAGGTCACGGGCCAGGACGTCGATACCCTCCAACTGGACGCCTACGAGGCGGTCGCCGAGGTCGCCGGGCTGGCGGACACCTGGTGGCGCGGCGCCGACTCTCTCGTGGCCATCTACACGGGAGAGGCAGAGTGCATGGCCGCGCCACAGTGCAAGACGGCCTACATCTACTCCGGCTTGGACACGTGGGGTCTGCACGGCTAACGAAGGGGCCTGATACCGCCCGTCTTCGAGGCCTGGTCAGATACGGCTTGACCGCCGAGCTCAAATTCCACATAACGCCTTACCAGACCGCGTTCGGCTTCTTCAGCCGCTGGACCAGGGCCGGGGTCTTCAACCGGATCCGGGATGAGCTTCGCCGCGCCATCCGGTTGCGCGCCGGGCGCTGCCCCAACCCGGTCGCCGGCATCATCGACTCCCAATCGGTGCGCGCCGCAGCCACCGTCACCGGCCGCTCCCGGTCCTACGACGCAGGTAAAAAGGTGCCAGGGAGAAAGCGCCACCTGGTCGTGGACACCTTCGGCCTGCTCATGATGGTCATGGTCACGGCCGCTGGGCAACCCGACCGCGACGCCGCCCGCGAATTACTGGCCCGGCTGCGGATGCTGCACCCGCAACTCACCCTCATCTGGGGCGACAGCGCCTCCGCCGGGACGCTGGTCGAGTGGGCCCGCCGCTTCCTGCACCTCACCTTGAAAATCGTGACTAAACGGCCTGGTCAGATCGGGTTCAAGGTGCTCGCGAGAAGGTGGATCGTCGAGAGGTCTCTCTCTTGGCTGATGAACGCCCGCCGCAATGTGATCGATTTTGAGCGCAAGCCTTCGCATAGCGAAGCTCACCTGACCGTCGCGTCGATCACGCTCATGACCAGGCGTTTGACCAGGAAAAAGCCGCAGGCGTGGATCCGCAGGCCGACACATGCGCCACGCGCCGCCTGAGAACGCCTTCCCGGGTCAGGAGGCCCCGCTAGCCCGAAGAAGCGAAAGAACGCTGCCTCCTGGTCGATGAACTTTCGGTCAGGTTCGACGGCTGCGAGCTGGTTCCCTGCCGTCGTAGTCCAGCCGGGCCTGCTCGACCTCACCCAGGTTGACCGACCAGTCGGCGAGTGCCGCGAACAGCGGCGCCAGGCTGCGTCCCAGTTCGCTGATCTCGTACTCCACCCGCGGCGGAACCTCGGGGTGGTAGGTGCGCAGCACGAGCCCGTCGCGTTCCAACTGCCGCAGCCGTTCGGTCAGCACCTTAGGCGTGATGGTGGTGATACGGCGTTGCAACTCCACGAACCGGTGCCGCCCATATTCATTGAGCACCCACAGGATCGGCGTGGTCCAGCGGCTGAAGACGATGTCGACCACCGGGGCGATCGGGCACGCCTGCTCCGGGGGGACGTCGACGGGGGCCGCCCAAAGTGTGTCATCGGTCACAATAAGCCTTCCTGCCAATACTTTCGTCTAGGTACCTACTATCCCAGCACTAGTAGCTTCCATCGAGTCCGCAAAGGGACATCGACAACTGGGAGCGAACATGATTGTGGTGACTGGAGCCACGGGCAACGTCGGACAGTCGCTCGTGCAGGCGCTTGTCGCGGCCGGCGAGCAGGTGACGGCGGTGTCACGAAGGATCTCAGAACTGGACGTGCCGGTGGGGGTGCGGCATCAGCGGGCCGACCTGGCCGAGCCGGAGAGCCTCAAGCCCGCCCTCCACGGAGCCGAAGCGCTGTTCCTGTTGACCTCCCCCGACTTCATGGCCAACGGCAATCTCAATGACGTCGTGAACATCGTGCGGGCGGTCGGCGTTCGGCGGGTCGTGTTGCTGTCCTCCCACGGCGTGGGCACGCAACGCCACCCCTCGCATCTGGAAGACGCCGTCAAGCAGTCGAACCTGGAATGGACGATGCTGCGGCCGGGCAACTTCGACTCCAACACGCTCCAATGGGCCGATTCGGTCCGCACACAACGGGTGGTCGCGGCGCCATTCGGCGACGTCGCGGTGCCGGCCATCGACCCGGCCGACATCGCCGAGGTCGCCGCCGTCGCACTGCGCGAGCCGGGCCACGAGGGCAACATCTACACGCTGACCGGACCGGTGCCGATCTCACCCCGGCAGCAGGCCTCGGCGATCGGGGACGCCCTGGGCGAGTCGGTGCAGTTCGTTGAGCTCAGCCGCGCGGAGGCTCGGAACCAGATGCTGGGATACATGCCCGAGCCGGTCGTGGAGGCCACCCTCGGCGCCCTCGGCGCACCGTCCGCCGCCGAGCAGCGCGTCAGCCCCGACGTCGAGCGGCTCCTCGGCCGCCCGCCGCGCACCTTCGCAGAGTGGGCGGAGCGCAACATCGCGGCCTTCAAATAGTCCGCCCGAAGAAGAAGCGGCACCGCTACCGGGCCTCGGCCATGGCCTGCCTGACCGAGGCCTACCTTCTTCGCCTCGAAGAGATCCTTTTGCCTGTTCAGAGACACCCTCTTAGCTTGTCGTTTAACCTTGGATCTTCGCCTATGGGGCGAAGCTCTCATTGCAGGCGGTTGCGGAGTGTGATTTCTCAGGCTCGGCGGCGGGGTTTGGTGCCCTCCTTGTGGTGGGCTGGGCGTGCGTAGGCTTCGCCGGTGGTGAGGGTGAGGCCGACCTCGTGGCGTGACGCTGGGTGCTTGTTCTTGGAGCCTTGGGGTCGTCCGCGGCCGGGTTTGGAGGGTTTCGGTGCGCGGGCTGGCATGGGGGTCTTCGCGCGGAGGTTCCGGAACCCTCGGCGAACGCGGGCGGGGGTGAGTCGGCCGGGTTCGGCAGGTTTCTCCCAGGGGCGTCGCAGGTCGGTGACGAGGTCGCGGGCCAACCGGAGCTGGGTGTGAGCGGCGATGATGAGCCAGGTCCACCGATCGGCGGCCGCGGGATCGCGGAGCTTAGGACGGTCCAGCCGAGGGTCTGTTTCAGCATCCGGAAGGTGTGCTCAAGGTCGAATCGGCGCAGAAACGCCTGCCAGAGCCGGTCGACGTCGGTCTCTGTGGCGCCGGTGCCAGACCACCACAGCCAGATCGGTTTGGGATCTCCGCCGCTCGGCAGGTGGTCGACCTGCAGGCGCAGGACGGTCCCCTCAATGATCGGAAGCTCGTCGGGGAAGCCGAGCCAAGCAGCCCGGCGGGTCAGACGGGGGTGCAGCCGATCCCAGGCCTGAGCGGTTGCGGTGCCGTAGCGGGTGGTCTCGGTGATGGTCGCGGCGTGGGGCTCAGCCCAGGTGGCCGGATCGCCGAAAACGAACTCGGTGCCATGCTTGGGCGGCCGGCCGCCGTAGGGGTCATAGACGCGCGGCGGGGTCGGCCGGCGCATGACCCGGTCGCTGCGCAGCCGTCCGAGAATCTCGATCGGCAGGTCGGCGAGGAGGAACGCCAGCCGGGTGACGTCGTAGCCGGCGTCGACGACGAGCAAGATGTCAGGGTCTCCGGGCTCGTGCTGACCGGCCGCGATCAGCCGTTCAACCACATCCCGCAACTGCTTGGCGGTGAGCGCCGCGACGTCGACGCCGGCGGGGAGGCGGACGGCGTCCAGCAGCGCGGTCCAGGAGGTCCGGCCGGTCTCCAAGGCCGCAACGATCGAGTAGGGCCAGCCGGGGATCATGTGGTGCTGATCCTTGCCGCGGCCGTAGGTGTGGCAGAACGCCCGGTCGGGGCTGGTCTCGGCGTCCGGCCGCAGCCACGGGGAGACGTCGGCGGCCAGCACGATCCGGCCGTCCGCAGCGCGGGCAGTGGCCTCGCGGCCAGCGCGAACCGCAGCCGGGCAACGTCCAGGCGGCCGTGGTTCAGCCCGTCATAGAGCGAGCCGTGGCCGCGCCGGTGCTCAGGCGCCAACGCCAGGTCGACCAGCGTCCGGACGGGCCCGTCCGTGCAGAGCATCGCCTCGACCAGCTCGAACAGCTCATCAGCTCGTGCGGTCAGGCAGCCGTAGAGCTCGTGCCGGAACGCCGCGAGCACAGCCAGAGCGTCCCGGGCCAGACCGGAAGCGTTCGTTTCCGTTCGCGTAGCCGTCACACCTGCCAGGGTGGGCATCGCGGCCATCGCCTCCTTCCTCGGTCCTTCGACAGTCCGAAGATGAGACGGTGGCCGCCCCACGCCGCGCAGACACACCGTGACGAATAAGCCACAATCTGCTTACACGGCCATGTGTTGAATACTTCTGAGCATGACGGTCGAGACGCGCAAGATCCTGGAGATCAAGCCAGGGCAGACTTGGCTGGTCATCGCCGATGGGCAATGGGCCTACGATGCGCCGCCCAACCACTCCGCGGTGCCGCTCGACCAGGCTTCCATCTGGCTGCTTCCCCTGGTCGAACGCCCACGCCACGAGGTCGAATCCGAGGCCCTCGCACGACTCGGACCCAACGACCCGGACCTGGCCGACCCCGTGCAGTCCGTCATCAACACCGGGTTGAGCGCATGGTCCGACCACTGGATCTCACACACTCTCCGCTGGCTGACGGCCGATGAGGCCGAGCTGTTCTCCAACCAACTCCACAAGATCGCCACAGCTCAGACCGCCGCCGCCCAACAAACCCAGCACGCAGCGAAGAAACTCCTGAAACAGCAGGGACTCTGGAGACCACTGCCACACGAGTCGAGCTAAGCCCGCTCCGCCCGGAAGCATCCACCGAGCGAAGATCAGAGCTTAAACGACAAGCTTAGACAGTGCGCTCCTCGCCCACTCACCGTGAGAGCTGGGTTAGTTCAGATCTTCGGTGATCGTCCAACGGCGGCTATCGCCGATCTTGGCGAGCTGCCGGCGCAGCACCGTAATCCGTTCGCGCGCGTCCGGCCCAGCGATCCCGATCGTGATGCGCTCATCGGTCGCGTGATAGCTGGTCCGCCGATCGCCCGCCGCGACCCGGCACGCCGCGTTGATGGCGGCTCGCAGCCGGGCCACTTTCCGTGGATCACCTTGCTCGCCGAACCCTTCGATCGTCACGGACGAGAACAGCGGTGCGAGACGCAGGCCGTCCTGCCGCTTGACAGCGTCCAGCTCTTCCTGATCGGCACTCAGATCCTTCAGGATCCTGTCCCGGTCGACCGAGCTGATCGGCCTACGGCCGAGCCAGTCAGGCCAGCCATCAGGCCGAGTTGGCACGACCCGCACCGGCTCGAACGGAGGCGGCGCAGCTGCCTCACCGGCCTTGTCCTCAGCATCGGCGGTCGCGCTGTCGCTCAAACAAGTCTCCTCGTGCCACGCCCGCGTGACAGCTCGTGATCTTCTCCCGATCGTAGCGGTCGTTTCCAGGCCGATGACCTACAGAGAGGACAGGCGTGTCCGCATCGTGGGCGCCCTCCTCCACCCACGCCCATTCGCAATCTGCCTGACCTGCGGCGGAGGCTTATCGTTCAATTCCGGCCGGATAGTCCCAAGACCCCTACCTGCCGGACCAAGGACTCGGCCGCCTGGCGACCCTCGCCCCAGACGGGTCTCCCCACGTTCAGCCGGTCGCGATCTGGTTCGACCCCGAGACCGAGGCCGTCCGGATCGGCGGTCCGGAGCTGACCAAGAGCCGCAAGTACAAGAACGTCCTGGCCGACCCCCGGGTCTCCCTCGTCATCGACGACCAGTCGCCGACGCCCAACACCCTCGGCCAGACCGGCCGCGGCATCGAACTGCGCGGCCACGCCGAGATCCTTTTCCTGGACCCGCCGCTCCACCCGGCCTTCGACCACGAGACCCTGCGCATCCGGCCGCACCGCGTGATCGCTTGGAACCTCGAGCCGATCAGCAGTCCGTCCTTCGGAAGCGGCTTCCACCTTCAGGGCTACAACTCCCGCGACGTCTGACCGCCTCCCCGGTAGGCGATCTGCACCGGAGGTCTTCTGCTGCCGGAAGCAGCAGAGACGAGTCGTCGTCTCAGTCTTGGGGTTATGACGTAGCCGACCATGAGCAGGGGTGCTCTTTCGATCTTCACTTACCTGCGTCCAGGCGTGTTTTGCCTGGTTAGCGTGGTTGCGGTCATGTAAGCGAGGGCGAATACGTCGTTTTGAAGGGTTCCGTGTGGAGCCGGCGGGCTAACCGGGCTCACCCTTCCAGGCCAGACACCTCAGGGTGCTTGACCGGCGATCCGGGCCGGCGACCCACGCAGACGGCAGCCGTCACTGCGGAGAGACACGCCATGGCGAACAGGGTCGGAAACATCACCGTCCCGGCCGGCCGCCGCAGGCCACGCTCGCGGCGCGGATGCGCCACCTCATCTCGGTCGCCGGCGACGAGTTCGTCGCGCGGGGGTTCTCCTAGGCCGGCGTCTCGCGCCTCGCCCGGGACGCCGGGATGTCGAAGAAGACGATCTACGCACGCTTCCTGAACAAGGACGCTCTGCTCGTCGCCGTGGTCGAGGACCTCGTGGGGGGAGCGCGCGAGGCCGTGCTGAACGGCATGACCGCCATGGCGGATCCGCCCGCGCAGGTGCTGACCCGATTCGGGATGCAGATAGCCCGGGACTGGACCGCACCACGCGTGGTGGCCATCTACCGGCTGATCGTCAGCGAGGTCGGTCGCTTTCCTCGGCTCGCGGAAATCTTCACGACGACGATGGAGATGATGCGCTCGACGCTCACGACGTACCTGCGCGAACAGGCCGACGCCGGCACACTGGCGATCATCGACCCCGATGCTGGTGGCGCTGTTCCTCGACGGCTATGCGGTCGGCGCACCCCGACAATGCTGACCGCGGAATGGTCAAGCGCTAGGCGTGGCTCATGGCGCGGCGCTGCGTTGAACCCATGAACCGGACGACGACGCGCCGCGGCAGGAACTTGCCGGCCAGCGCCAGCGGACGACCGTTGGTGATCACCGACGGCGGGGCGGAGCGGCGGTCGACCGTGTCGAGGGCGATCCTCACGACGTCCTCGGGGGTCGCCCGCTCCGCGCCGTAATCGGCCGACTGGCTGCCGGCGGCGTCGAAGAACTCGGTCTGCATCGCACCCGGGCACACGGCCAGGACGCGCAGACCGGTGCCGCGGGTCTCCTCCCACAGCGATTCGGTGAAGCTGAGGACGAACGCCTTGGTGGCGCCGTAGACGCTCAGGTACGGGGTCGGCTGGAAGCCCAGCAGGCTCGCCACGTTGATCAGGACGCCGGAGCCGGCGGAGGTCAGCGGACCGATGTAGGCGCGGCTGAGGTCGACCAGCGCGCCGACATTCAACGCGATCATGCTCTGCAGACGTTCCGGGTCCTCCTCGGTGAAGACGTTGTGGGTGCCGAAGCCCGCGTTGTTGACGAGCCCGGTGGCGTAGATGCCGCGCGATTCGAGCTCGGCACGCAACGTGCGGCCGGCGTCGGGCAGACCGAGGTCGCGGGCGATAGTGGTCACCGTGACGCCGTGGGCGCGGGTCAGTTCGCCGGCCAGGCTCTCGAGCCGGTCCGCCCGGCGGGCGACGAGCACGAGATTCGAGCCGCGGCGGGCCAATTGGCGGGCGAATTCCGCACCGAGACCGGAGCTGGCCCCGGTGACGATCGTGGTCTGGTTCGAGTAGTCAATCTTCGTCATGCACAACACTGTATGCACGACTCTGCACGCAGTGCAAGTTGCTATATCACGTGAACCACTGTACCTTCGGTGCATGTCCCAGAAGCCGGTACCCCTTCGTGAGCAGACCCGCTCGGTGGTGCGTTCGCTGCTCGCCCGCACCGCTGTCGAGCTGTTCACCGTCAAGGGGTTCGATGACACGACGGTCGAGGAGGTCGCCGCCGCGGCGGGTGTCTCCCGGCGGACGCTGTTCAACTACTTCCGTAACAAGGAAGACCTCGCGCTCAGCGGCTTGGACGAACAGGGCGAGCTGATCGCCGCGCGTCTGGCCGAGCGGCCGGCCGACGAGGATGCCTGGGCGTCGCTGCGGGCGGCGTTCCAGGTCCTCGAAGAGATCCAGATGACGGCGGAGCGGCGACTCGAGCTGATCACGTTCCTGTTCGGCAACGACTCGCTACGCGCCGGCCACGCCGAGAAGCAGGCCCGGTGGCAGGACCTGCTCGCACCGCTGATCGAGCCACGACTGCCGACCTCCGACCGCCGCACCCTCGAGGCCCGCGCCATCGCAGCCGCGGCGATCACCTGCCTGCAGGCTGCCAACGAGGAATGGGTGCGCCTCGGCGGGCAGGTGGACCTGTTCGACCTCTACGACACGGCCGTGCGGGCCATCCGCCGCAACGCCTGAAACCCGACCGCACCCGCCCATAGGGCGCACCGCGCGAAACTTCTACACGCCCGCCGGGCTCCGCACGGTCGGCGCGCTCGTCTTCGACCACCACACGCACCTGCGCCACGACATGGCCCCAGCACTCGGCCGGCCCCTGCCGCCCACCGAGGCCGATCGGATGCGGGCGGTCCTGACGTGGATGATCGCCGTGGATGGCGAGATCCTTGATGCCGAACACGATCGTCAAAGGAGTCAGCAGCGACAGGACCACACTGACCGCGTCCAGCCGCCCGGAAGCCGAAGCGCGAGATTCAGGGATCAGGAAAGGGCCGGTGACCAGCAGCAGGGCCATGGCCGGAAAGGCGAGCAGGAACACCGCCCCCACCAGAAGTACTGCAACAGCACACCGCCGACCAGCAGGATCCGGCGGTGCCCGAGACGGTCGCCGAGCGTACCCATCGTGACCAGCGATCCGGCGACCATGAAACCGTAGATGTCGGTGATCTACAGCAGCTGGGGACCGTCGAGCTCCAGCTCGGCGCTCAGGCTTGGCAGCGCCAGATAGAGCACCGACATGTTCATCATGACCAACACGGCGGGAATGCCCAGAACCGCCAGGGCGATCCACCCCCGGACTCCGGCTCTGGCAGAGGGCTTGCGAGATATGTGGGTTCCGATCTCAGCCACGCGCATCGCCGGCGGGAATGAGCAAGGTCTTGCCGGTGGTGGTCCGCGACTCGATCGCTCGATGCGCGGCGGCTGCCGACTCGAGCGGGAAGGTCTGGCCGATGACCGGCCGCAATCTCCCGTCGGCCGCGAGGTTCAGCGCGTCGACGATGAGCGCGCGCGTCTGGGCCGGGCTCGGCGCGGCGGTGCGGCCGATGACGCCGATGGAGCGTGCCCGGAGCCGGCCTTCGTCGAGTTCGGCGTCGGCGCCGCTGGCCATTCCGTAGATGCTCACGCGTCCGCCTTCACGTAGCGCCCCGATCGCCTCGGTGCCGATCCGGCCGCCGACCCCGTCGAAGACGAGATCGAGTCCGACGCCGCCGGTCGCCTCCATCACCCGATCCAGCCAGTCAGGCCGGGAGTAGTCGACATAGGAGGCCGCGCCCAGCGAGGTGACCAGCTCGGCCTTGCCGGCGCCGCGGGCGGCGCCGATCACGTGGGCATCCGCCGCGGCGGCGAGTTGCACCAGCAGGCTGCCGACACCTCCTCCCGCGGCCTCCACGAGGATCCGATCGGCTGGCTTGATCTCCGCCTGTCGGTGCAGCAGCAGCGCCGTACGCCCATCGGCCAGCAGCGCGACCGCATCTTTCAGCTCCAGACCCGCGGGAACCGGAACCGCATCCTGTGCCCGAGCCAGCGCCAGCTCGGCGTAACCGCCCTCGCCGCCGGTGGTGGTGACCACGACCGTCCCCCTCAGGGCCGGGTCCACGTCCGGTCCGGTAGCGACGATGCGACCGCCCACGCCATTGCCGGGGATGCGGGGTAGCGCGGGCCTGCCGAACGGCCCGTCGCCCGAGCGCACCTGCGTCTCGACGAACGTGATACTCGCGTACGCCACCGCGACGAGCACCTGCCCCGGCCCTGGCAGGGGATCTTCGACCTGCCGGATCCGCAAGACCTCCGGCCCTCCGAACTCTTCCATCACCACAGCTCGCATGACACTCCTTCAAACGGATAAATTCGCTTCGTTTGGGAACGCTATAACGGAGTGAATCGCTCCGCAAGGCGACTACAGTGAGCGCATGGCCCGCAAAGCTCCCCGGCACGCAGAAGCGGAACGCAACGACCACGCCCTTCTGGAGGCCGCCAAGAAGGTCCTGGCCCTGGACGGAGCGCATGCGTCGGTGGCGACGATCGCCGCACGCGCCGGAGTAGGCATCGCCAGCCTCTATCGCCGCTACCGTTCCAAGGACGAGCTCTTCCAGCACCTGTGCGCGTTGTCACTCGACCAGTGGATTTCGGCCGCCGAACGCGGCCTGCAGCATGACGACCCCTGGGCGGGGCTCGCTCACTACATCGGCGCCTGCGTGGAGTTCAGCGGCGGCTCTCTCGGGCCGCTGGCCGGCACGATCGCCGTCACCGACGAGATGGCCGCCAAGTTCACCAGGTCCGATGAGCTGATGCGAGACCTGGTGGCCCGCGCGCACGCTGCTGGAGTGCTCAGACCGGACGCCACGGCCATGGACATCTCGCTACTGATCGAACAACTCGGCAAGTCCCCCCTGATCGAACAGCTCGACCGGCAGGGCCGCGCCGACCTGCTCGAGGCAGCCCACAACGCCCGAAAGCGTACGATCGCCATCGCTCTCGACGGCCTGCGCCCCCGCCACCCCCAACTGCCCGGGATCGCGCCCTCGCCCGCCCTCCTCACCGAACGCTGGGAGCACACCCCCACAGACTCGACGAGGTCGCCAGAACGGTCATAGATCAAGAGGGCCGGTCGACACAAACGCTCGTTTGCGAGAACTGTGTCCCTGGCTTCAAGGGGACTCGGGGTCGGACTCGGTTGAGTTTGGCTAGTGAACGAACTGCTGGGTGAGGTCGTGGTGGCCAAGGACGCGCACGCCAGTCGTGTCCAGCTGGAAGTTGACCTGCCAGATTTCGACTCCCTGGCGCAGGGCCTCTGCGACGTGGGCTGCTACCTGGTCGTGCCGTTTGCTCTTGAGGACGTCGCGGTCACCGAGGCGGCCGACCCCGCGCGGTCACATCTGGCCTGGGCGCATGAGGAGCTTCAGCGCCGTCCCATCACGCCGGTGACCAGACGCGAGCTGCACCAGTTCGGGCTCATGCTGCGGGGAAAGCCGCCGACGAAATTCTTCCACCGGTCACCGACCGGCAACTCATTGACTTCATTGGACCGTCCTGCTGTCCTTCACCACGCTGTCAACGGAATGCCGCACGTCGCTCAACGTCACACTCGGCACTGCTCTTGAAATCACCGCCAAAGGCGCTCTAGGCCGAGGGGGATCATGGAGCCCTCCCCGCGAACGAGTGACGACAGGTCCATCCTCGGCCAAAGAGACCGAGAACGCAGCACCGCACCTTCTGCATTCGTATGTATGATCGCAGGCGAAGTGGAGGGGAGTACTCCTTCGCGGCCACGTCGTCATCACGGACCCGCCTCGGGGCCCGGCGCGGTCGGTCCGCGACGCCGCGGGCGGAGAAGACCTCCGACGGACGTGTCAACGCCAAGTCGGAGGAGCGCTATGCCCCCACCTATGTCCGTGCCCGCTTGGCTGTGGGCGGCCACCATCGCCGCCCTGCTCGGGCTTATCCTTCTCGACCTGATCATCGCCAACAGGAGACCCCACCAGGTCACGCTCGCCGAGTCGGCCCGGTGGATCGCCTTCTACATCGGCTGTGCCGTCGCTTTCGGCGCAGCCGTGTGGATCTTCGGCGGCGATGACCACGCGGCCTCCTACATCACCGGCTACATCACCGAGTACACGCTGAGCGTCGACAACCTGTTCATCTTCATGCTCATCATGGCGAACTTCGCCGTGCCCGCGATCCACCAGCACCGCGTGCTGCTCATCGGGATCATGATGGCGCTGGTCATGCGCGGGATCTTCATCAGCGTGGGCGCGCAGGCCGTACAGCACTTCAGCTGGGTGTTCTGGCTCTTCGGCGGCATCCTCATCTACACCGCGTGGAAATTCGCCTTCGACAGCAATGACGACGAGGAGTACGACCCCAACGGCGGCGTCGTACGGCTGGTGCGCAGGCTGTTCCCGGTCACCGACGACTACCACGGCTCACGGCTGACCATCAAACAGGACGGCCGCCGCCTGCTGACCCCGATGTTCATCGTCGTCATCGCCATCGGCGGCGCGGATCTGGTCTTCGCGGTCGACTCGATCCCCGCGATCTTCGGCATCACCCAGGACGCCTACCTGGTCTTCGCGGCCAACGTGTTCGCACTGATGGGGCTGAGACAGTTGTACTTCCTGCTCGGCGGGCTGGTGGAGAAACTCGTCTACCTCACCTACGGCCTGGCGGTCATCCTCGGCTTCATCGGCGTGAAACTCATCCTGCACGCCCTGCACGAGAACGAGCTGCCGTTCATCAACGGCGGCGAGCACGTCACCTGGGTCCCTGAGATCAACAACTGGATCTCGCTGGCCGTCATCGTCACCGTGCTCGCCGTCACGACGGCGGCCAGCCTGCTCAAGTCCAGGCGCGACACACTACAGGCCGCCGAGCCGTCCACGTCCGAGCCCGCCGACCAGGCGCGCGACTAACCCCGAGGCAGGCTCGCCGACCGGCGGTGAAGCATGAGCCAGCCGAGGGTGCGCTCAGCCGCCCAGCGGCGCGGCAGCGGGGTGCGGCCTCTGGTGGCCTGCACGAAGGACAAACGACGGGCCTACGAGCTCGGCTTGACCCCGCACTCATCGGCGACGGGTGTCATCTGAGGTCTTGTGACCGTTGGGGTCGAGCGCCGTCCGTGCCCGGACCGCGTGCCTGAGCACGTGGTCCGGCCTGTGTGGCGTCGCGTCAGGCGGAAGCGTTGTCGGATTGGCCTCCCTGGTCCAGCAGCGCGTTGATCATCTCCTGAACAGTCAGGAGGCGGATCATCACTCACGTGCCGCGCCGCTGGCCGGCGTTGGCGTCACAATCCGAGGAGCTATCTCGTCGGTAGCTACCGAGGCGCCGATTTCATCGCCAGGCGTCCATGACCGCATCATCTCGATCCAAGGAGAAGGCGACATGTCGACAGCTCAGGAAGCACGCAACAAGGAGACGTACCACCGGTTCCACGAGGCCATCAACAGTGGCGATCTGGAGGTTATCTCGAAGGCGGTCGACGAGCTCATTCACCCGGACGGGCAGTTCCACACGGCGGAGCGGACTGACGCGAACGCGGTGCAGGCGCAAAAGCGCATATGGGAGATCCTCCTGCGCGCGTATCCCGACATCCGCATAACGCTCGAGGACCTGATCGCCGAGGAAGACAAGATCGTCGCTCGGCAGACGGTCACCGGGACCAACTCCGGTGAATACCGGGGCATGCCCCCGACCGGCAAGTCCGTCACCTACCACGAGATCTTCATCATCCGCTTCGCCGACGGCCAGATCACCGACATCTGGGGAGTCGTCGACCTCTATTCACAGCTGCGGCAACTCGGCCATATCCCGGCATAGTGCGCCCACCGCTAGAAAGCCCGGTGACAGCCGCCGAGCCGAGAGCCCGGACCGTCCTCAGCTCATGAAGACGACCTGAATGAGTACGGCGACCGCCGCCCCGGCCCCCGTGACGCTGCCCACGACTGCGAAGGGGAATTCTTCGGTTCGCCGGTTCCTGACGTACCCGGACAAGCCACTGGCGAACTGCGCGGCGAACGCGCAGGCGGCGGCCCCCAGAACCCCGAGAACGCTCGTACCGCCCAGTTTGTCGGCGAAGACGGTGTAGTACAGGAGCTCGAAGGTGATCACCACGCCGGCCGCGGGCAGCCCCCAGGTCAACCAGAGGTTGTCGGGGGTCTGGATCCGAGGTCGGCGCGGTGCGTTGGCCGGGTGCGGGGCTCTGCTGTCGCGTCGGCGATCCCGTTTCCGCTGGCGTCTTTTACTGGCATTGCTCCCCACTCCCCATCAACGAACCCGATGATCGCGAGGTTCCACGAACTGCCCGCCGCCTGAGATTCTAAGCAACCGGCGTTGACTATCGGACGATTAGTCAACTACGGTTGCTTATATGCCGGTCGAAGACGTACCCGTTCCCAAGGATCCCGCCGACTCGCTGGCGGCCGTCGTGGCGCTGCGGCTCTTGGCCGATCGGCTGGAGGACGCCGCCGTGGAGCAGGCCATGCGCGCGGGCTGGAGCTGGCCGGATGTCGCCGAGGCCCTCGGCGTCACCCGTCAGGCGGTTCACAAGAAGCACGTCAAGCGGCTCATCGCCGCCGGAGTCGCGCTGAGGAGACGACAGTGAGTGCGATCGATCACTACATCAACGCGATCATCGAGCAGGGGGCGGCGGAGGCGCAAGAGGATGGGTCCTCGGCGATCGAGGCGCACCATCTTCTGCTGGCGATCGCGGCCGGCGAAGGCACCGCCGCCCACCGCGTCCTGACCGCTGCCGGGCTCGGGCGGCAGGCGATCCGGGACGCGCTCGACCGGGAGTTCGAGCACAGCCTGAGCGCGGTCGGCGTGAGCGTCGCCTCCTTCGACCTCCCCAAGCCCGCCGCCGCCCCCGAGCCTCCGAAGCTCGGCGCTTCGGCGCGGCTCGCGATCGAACGCGGCTTCACCGCCGCCACCGGCAAGAAGGACCTGCGTCCGGCGCATCTGCTGCTCGGCATCCTGGACACCGAGATCGGCACGGTCCCCCGCGCGCTCGCCTTGGCCGGTCTGGACCGGGTGGATCTGATGGCACGCGCTCGGGAGGCGCTCGCCGGAAACAGCTGGTAGGCCCACCGCCTCGCCTGCCCGTCTGAACCGTCCCGTTCTGCACCGTCCCGGTCTGGCGTTCCTCGACGCCACCTGATTCTCATTGTCCGGCCTGGGCCGCAGCCGCCCGCGCAGCGACGCGGGCCCCTCGGCTCAGGCCGTGATCTGGCATGCCCTCGCAACGCCTCACGCAAGGGCCCTCAATCCACGAAGAAAGGTCATCTCATGACGACGAGCGACAAGGTCGTGCTCGACGTCGGCGGGCTGCGCATGCGCTACGGCTCGGTCGACGTCCTGCACGACGTCACCTTCCACGCCCGCCACGGCGAGGTGCTGGCCCTGCTGGGCCCGAACGGTGCCGGCAAGACCACCACGATCGAGATCCTGGAGGGCTTCCGCACCCGCTCACAGGGCCAGGTCAAGGTGCTCGGCACCGACCCCGCGCACGGCGACGAGCGGTGGCGGGCCCGGCTCGGGGTCGTGCTGCAGTCCTGGCGCGATCACGGCAAATGGCGCGTACGCGAGTTCTTGACCCACCTCGGCACCCACTACGCCCCGTACACCACCCCGCGGATAAAGCGGCCCTGGCACCCCGACGAGCTGATCGAGGCGGTCGGCCTGACCGAGCACGCCGGCAAGAAGCTCAGGACGCTGTCCGGCGGACAGCGGCGCAGACTGGACGTAGCGATCGGCCTGGTGGGCCGTCCCGAGCTGCTGTTCCTCGACGAGCCCACCGCCTCGTTCGACCCGCAGGCCAGACACGAGTTCCACGATCTGGTACGACGCGTCGTCGGCACCGGCGAGACCACCGTCCTGCTCACCACCCACGATCTGGACGAGGCCGAGAAGCTGGCCGACCGCATCCTCGTACTCAACGGCGGCCGGATCATCGCCGACGGCACGGCCGGCGAACTCGCGCAGCGGATCACCGGCGAGGACGAGGTGCGCTGGCTGCGCGGCGGGCAGCGCTTCACGGAGCGGACCACGGACTCGACCAAGCTCGCCCGCGAGCTGTTCGCCCGATACGGCGACGACATCCACGAGCTCGAAGTCCACCGTGCCTCGCTGGAGCAGACCTATCTCTCCCTGGTCCGCCAGGCCGAATCTCCCCAGGAGGCCACTCGATGAACCCGGCCACGACCGTACTGCGCACCGGCTGGACCCGCGGCCGCATCGAGCTGCGGCAGTCGTTCACCAACGGCGCCGACCTGTTCTCCCACTTCCTCTGGCCCGGACTGATGGTGGCCACCATGTTCTTCATCCGGGACCTGCCCTTCGGATCCAGCGGGCTCCTGCTGGGCACGCTGGCGCTGCCGAGCATCCTGGGCATGAACGCCGCGACCGGCATGATCAGCATGAGCCAGCAACTCACCGCCGACCGCGAGGACGGCACCCTGCTGCGCGCCAAGGCGACCCCGCACGGGATGCCCGCCTATCTCATCGGCAAGGTGATCTCGGTCTCCGGCGGTCTCTTAGCCGATCTGGTCATCTTCCTGGTGCCTGCCATGCTCCTCGTCGAGGGCCTGCGGATCGGCCCCGGCTCCTGGCCCACTCTGGCCTGGACGCTGGCGCTCGGCCTGGTCGCGACCCTGCCGCTCGGCGCGGTCCTGGGCTCGGTGTTCACCAGCGCACGCGCCCAGGGGCTCGTCCAGCTACCGTTCCTGGCCATGATCGGCATCTCCGGCATCTTCTACCCGATCACCGCGCTGCCCGAGTGGCTGCAACGGATCGCCCAGGCCTTCCCGATCTACTGGATGGGCCTGGGCACGCGGTCAGCCCTGCTGCCGGACTCCGCGGCGGCCATCGAGATCGGGCAATCCTGGCGACACCTGGAGACCGTCGGCGTACTCGGCGCCTGGGCGGTGCTCGGCCTGCTCCTGGCGCCGGTGGTGCTGCGCCGGATGGCGCGCGGCGAGTCCGGCTCAACCATGACGGCACGCCGCGAGCGCGCCCTGCAGCGGGTCGGATGACGCCATAACCGGCAACCGACCGAAGCGATAGAACCCCATGTGACCGGGTATGCGGAGCTCATGGGGGAGCACAGCGAAATCGAGTCATTAGGCGACCACGGATAGCCCGCGCGCATCCGCCTCTTTGGAGCGATCCCCTTTAACAGACCCCCACCATCAACGATGTACGACTCCGGGCTGTCATACCGACGCCCGCGATGACGAGCATCCCGCGAAAAGAGCAGGGGGTGGGCCCGTGACTGGGGTGACCAGCAGGGTGGCATTGGTGACCGGGTCCAGCAGCGGAATCGGCGCGGCCACCGCGCGCCTTCTGGCCGCGCGAGGGATGCGCGTGGTGGTCAACTACCTCCGCAGCGGCGCGGCGGCCGAGGAGATCGTGTCCGGCATCGAGGCCGCGGGCGGCCAGGCCATGGCCGTGCAGGCCGACGTACGCGAGGTGGCGGCGGTCGAGAGCCTGACCGAGCGGGTCAGGGTGGCATGGGGCGGCATCGACGTGCTCGTGCACAACGCGCTCACCCCGTACGCGATCAAGCCGTTCCAGGACATGACGTGGGAAGAACTGGGCGGCAAGCTCGACGACGAGATGCGTGCGGCGTACGTGATCACCAAAGCCGTCCTGCCCTCCATGACCGAACAGGGCTGGGGACGCATCGTCTACATCAGTACGGGCCTCAGCCACCGGCCCCGGAAGAACATGATCGCACTGGGCACGGCCAAGGCCGCACTGGTGCAGTTCGCCCGGTACCTCGCCCAGGAGCTGGGCCCGCAGGGCATCACGGTCAACGTCGTCGAGCCCGGCCCGGTGGAGGACACCCGCATTGCGGCGAAGGCGCTCGACGAAGAGCAGAAGAGGCAGCAGGTGGCCGCCACTCCCCTGGGCCGCCTGGCACAGACGGGCGACGTCGCCCAAGTGGTCGCCTTCTACGCCAGCGAGGACAACGGCTTCATGACCGGCACGACGGCCGCGGTCGACGGCGGGATGTCCATGTAGTGAGGCCGTCAGTCTGGCCGGCATCCGGTACACCGTCACGGCACGCGCGGCGACATGATCAAGGAAAGACGTCCATGGACACGATCGATCTCACCTTCGTCGGGCGTGGCCTGCACGAGGAACTGGCCGCCTACATCGCCGACCAGCAGGACTATTACGCCGACGAGGGCGTCCACGTCGCGCTGCGCGACGGCTGCGCCTGGGACAACGAGCGGGTGCGCCACGGCGCCACCATCGGGCTCGGCCGGGCACTGCTGACCCGGCTGGCCGATGGCATCCCCTGGGTCGCACTCAATGTCAACACCCATCGCCCGCTGTTCTGGTTCCTCGCCCGCTCCGGCCTGACCTCACTGGCCGACCTGGCCGGCCGGCGGCTGGCGATCCACGCCCCCCACACCGCACCCGGCTGCTTCGCTCGGATCGTCCTGCGCCAGGCCGGCCTCGACCCGGACCGCGACATCCAGACCATCGTCCGCCCGCCCGGCGACTACGGCATGGACCTGCGCCGGCTGCGCGACGGAAAGATCGACGCCGCCTTGGTCGGCAGCACCATGGCACCGGAAGCGGTGGCCGCCGAGAACGGCTGGCAGGTGCTTGCCTGGATCGGCGACCACTTCCAGATCCCCACCGTAGGCGTGGCCGTCGATCCCACCTACGTCCAGCCGGACGACCCCGCGGTCCAGGCGGTCGTACGAGCCCACCGGCGCGCCCTGGAGACGATCCGCAACGAACCCGACATCACGCTGCGACACATGCAGACGTTCATCGGCCGACACACCGCGGACGAAGTCCGGGCCCACTACGAGACGTTCATCGCACCGTATTTCCACACCGACGGCCAGGCCGACCTCGACGTCGGTGCCGCCGCGATCACCGCGGTCGCCGCCGAACTCGGCATCCCCGCCACCGTCACCGCGGCCGAGTTCTACCGCACCGCACCCTAGGCAAGACCGCCACCCGGCGCTGACCCGCCTGGCCGAAGCCCGCGCGGCCGCGTGGTGGGAATGGTCCGTCCTATAGTTCATGACCGCCGACTCTGCTCAGGCCATCCGCCGTCGCGTCGAATCCGACGAAGAACAACTCGCCGTTGACCCGATCCCGTTCTTCGAGCACGGCGGCCAGGAGCGCTTCCTTCGTCGGAAAGTGATGCGCCAGGCCATCCGTGACACCCCGCAGTCCGCGGCGATCCGCACCATGCTCGCGTCCCAGGTTGACAACGGACGGTCGAATCCAACACCCTTTCACTATTCGAATAGTGAAAGGGTGCTTTCGGTTGATCGAGTTCAACCTGGACCGCGGCTCGGGGGTTTCGACGTACCTGCAGCTCGTTCACCAGGTCAAACAGGCGCTCCGGCTCGGTACGCTGCGGCCCGGCGACCAGTTGCCGACCGCTCGCGAGGTGGTCGAGACCTTGGCCATCAACCCCAACACCGTGCTCAAGGCGTACCGGGAGCTGGAGCGCGAAGGGCTGGTCGAGGGGCGGCCGGGGATGGGGACGTTCGTCCGGCAGGGCATCGCGGGTGCGACGCTCGCCGAGCACACGCGGTTGCGGCGCGGCCTGGAGGCGTGGGTGCGCGAGGCCCGCGGGGCCGGGCTTGATCAGGAGGATCTGCGGGCGCTGTTCAATGTGGTCCTGGCCGACGTCGCGAAGGAGGGCGTGGCATGAGTCCCAGACTGGAGGCCACCGGGCTGGGAGTCCGCTATCGCCGTACGTGGGCGTTGCGCGACTGCTCACTGTCCGTGCCCACGGGACGTGTGGCGGCGCTCGTCGGGCCCAACGGCGCGGGCAAGACCACGCTCATGCACGCGGCCGTCGGCCTGCTGCGACCCGCGCGGGGAAGCGTCCGCGTGGCCGGCGAGGCGGCGTTCGTGGCGCAGGACAAGCCGCTGTACGACAGCTTCACCGTCGCCGAGATGCTCACCTTCGGCCGCCGCATGAACACCCGCTGGGACGACGCCGCCGCGGCCGGCCGGCTCGCCGGGCTGGGCATCCCGTTGGAGCGGAAGGTGAGCGGACTGTCGGGCGGACAGCAGGCGCAGGTGGCGGTCACGCTGGCGCTGGCCTGCCGGCCCGACCTGCTGGTGCTGGACGAACCGCTGGCCAACCTCGACCCTCTCGCCCGCCACGAGGTGATGCGCTCGATCATGGCGGAGGTGGCCGAACGGGAGCTGACCGTACTGCTGTCCTCGCACGTCGTCTCCGACCTGGAGGAGACGTGCGACTGGCTGATCGTGCTGAACGGAGGCCGGCTGCAGGTCAGCGGTGACATCGAGGACCTGCTCGACGGGCATCTCGTGCTCACCGGGCCGGAGGAGGCGTCGGCGGCGGGGACACGGGTGGTGGGCGCGAGCCGTACCGGCAGGCAGGTCAGCATGCTGATCAGGGGCGCGCCCCCGCTCGATCCGCGCTGGCAGGCGCGGCGCCCCGGACTGGAAGAACTCGTCATGGGCTACCTGCGCAGCCCCGAGTCGGCGGCACTGCCGGGCCTGACGGGGGTGGGCGCGTGATCTGGGTGACGTGGCGCCAGCACCGGGCACAGCTCCTCGTGACGGCGGGCTTCCTGGTGCTGCTGGGAGTGCTGCTGCTGGGTTCGGCGCTGGAGGCGAGCCGGTACGTGGCCGAGCACGCCCCGCCCGGCTGCCCGGGGCCCGCCGTGGCGTGCGGAGACCTGGCGGTGGCGCTCGGGCAGCGTTACGACGCGGCCTACTCGGTGTTCGGCTGGATGCCGCTGGTGGCGCCGGCGCTGATCGGGGCGTTCTGGGGCGCGCCGCTGCTCGGCCGCGAGTACGAGCGCGGCACCCACCGCCTGGCCTGGACCCAGTCCGTGCCCGTGTGGCGGTGGCTGGCGGTCAAGCTGTCGATCCTGGGCGGGGCGGTCGTGGCGGGCGGGCTGCTGCTGTCGCTCATGGTCAGCCTGTGGCGGCCGGTGTTCAGGGCGGGCGTCGACTCCACGTTCGGCAACATCGGTGTGTTCAACATGGTCGGGGTGGAGCCGGCGGCGTGGTGGCTGTACGCGTTCGCGCTCGGCACCGCGGCCGGCACCCTGTTCCGGCGTACGCTGCCCGCGATGGCACTGGTCGTGGCCGTGGTGGCGGTCACGATGGTCACGCTGTTCAAGCTGAGCGACTTCTACGCCGAGCCGGCGCGTACCGAGCTGTCCGGCACCGTGCTGCTGGACGATCCCGACGCCCGGCTGGTGAGCGCCGCCTGGGTGGAGCCGTCCGGGAGAGAGGTCGCCGAGCCGGCTGGCAGTGGCTGCCCGCGGCGGGTGGATGCGGGGCAGAGCAACAAGAACGCCGAGGCGTGGCAGGCGTGCCTGTTCGGCAAGGGTTACCGGTACGCCGTCTACTACCATCCGTCGTCCAGATTCTGGCGCTTCCAGTGGACCGAGGCGGCGATCCTGACGCTCGCGTCGGCGGCCTTCGGCGGCCTGGCCGTACGCCGCACCCTCCGCCGCCCCGGCTGACAGGCCTCCTCCGTCAGCGGGGGCGATCCAGCGGCAGTCAGGACGGCTGGACTTGGTCGAAGACAGCGAGGGCTTCGGCGGGGTCCGGGCTCACGAGGCGTTCCAGACCGGCCGTCGTGATCTTCGCCCACTTGCCGGCCCGTACCCACATCTGTTCCTCGAAGGCGCGGACGACCTCGTCCAGGTCGCCGGGGGCGGCGGCGATGGACTCGGCGAGTTCGGCGCCTTCCAGCATCGCGAGGTTCGCACCCGCCCCCAAGGGGGGCATCAGGTGGGCGGCGTCGCCCAGCAACGTCACCCCGGGGACGTGATCCCAGGTGTGGGAGACGGGCAGGACGTAGAAGGGGCGGTGGACGAAAGCGGTGCCGTGGCGGAGGAGGTCGAGGACGGGAGCGGCCCAGCCGTCGAACAGAGCCAGCAGGCTCGATCGCATGGCCTCGACGTCGGCCGGGTCCAGGCCCGCATGCCAGTCCAGCGGCGCGCGGAACTTGGTGTAGACCTTGACGTGGCCGCCGCTGTTGCGCTGGGCGACGAGGGAGCGGTTCACGCCGTACACGGCCACGGAACCGTCGCCGATCAACCGTGCGAGGTCGGGGTAGCGGGTGTCGACATCGTCCAGGGAGGTCTCGACCGAGCTGACGCCGGTGTAGTGCGGCGTCACCGGCGAGAGCGCCGGGCGGACCCGGGACCAGGCGCCGTCCGCGCCGACCACGAGGTCGAACGCCTCCTGTCGCCCGTCCGCGAAATGGACCAGCACGCCATCCGGGGTCCCCGGCACCACCTCCGTCACACCCCGCCCCCACTGAACGTCGAGGGGGCCGAGCAGCAGGTCACGGAGCTGCCCGCGGTCGATCTCGGGATTGGCCCGCTCATCCGGACCGGGTCGCCAGTCGCGCAGGACGGTCCCGTCCATGTCCAGGATGCGCATGGCCTGCCCCTCGGGACGGGACAGCGCCTGGTACTCCCCCAGCAGCCCCGCCTTGTCCAGCGCGAGCTGGCCCAGCCCTTCGTGCAGGTCCAACGTGCCGCCCGGGGGACGGGCGTCGGGCGCGGGATCGCGTTCGAAGACGGTGACGGGGTGATCGCGGCGGTGCAGGACACGGGCGAAGGTAAGGCCGGCGGGGCCTCCCCCAATCACGGCGATACGATGTCTCATGTCGATACACTGTATTTAACAACTACAGTGTATCGCAACAGTACGATGTACCCATGACTGTGTGGGACCGGCCGGAGCCGCCGACACGACCTGTGCCGCTCGACCGGGAGCGAATCGTCGCCGCCGCCATCGCGCTGGCCGACGAGGGCGGGCTGGAGGCGGTGTCGTTGCGCAAGGTCGCCGCCCGGCTGGACGCCGGCCCGATGCGGCTGTACGGATACATCTCCACCAAGGAGGAGCTGTTCGACCTCATGGTGGACGAGGTCCACGCCGAGATCCTCCCCGAGGAGCAACCCGGTGACTGGCGGGAGGCGCTGCGCGTCCGCGCCCACCGCACCAGGCAGGCCACCCGCCGTCACGAATGGCTGGCCGACCTGCTCGGCGGCCGTCCGACCCTGGGCCCGAACGCCCTCGCCGTGACCGAGGCCACGCTGGCCGCCCTCGACGGCCTCGCCGACGTCGACACCGTCAGGCGCGCTGTGGAGACCGTCAGCGCCTACTTCACCGGCGCGATCAGGCGCGAGATCGCGGACGTACGGGCCGAGCGCGCCACGGGCCTGTCCAAGCGCGACTGGCAGCGCGCCTCCGGCCCGCATGTGCGCAGGATGCTGGCCACGGGCCGCTTCCCAACGCTGGCCAAGGCCGTGCGCGACGGCGCCGAGGTGGATGCCGAGGAGTCCTTCGCGACCGGCCTGGAGTGGGTCCTCGACGCCGTGGCCGCCAAACTCGCCCGGCCGCCGGCGTGACGCTCAGGTGCCATCCGTGGCGCCCGCATCGGTGGTCAGTTCGGGGTTCCGTTGCCCTTGCAACCCGTGTCGATCCGGCCCGTCTCGAAGTACTTCACCGCGCTGGCCGATCTGCCGGACCAGAAGCTGTGGCGGGTCCAGGCCGACGCCGACTACGGGGCGCTGAACGCGCTGGCGCGCGGGCGGCTAGACCTGAGCAAGGTCACCCGGTGGTGGCCGGACGTCCTGCGCCTGGTCGGCTCCATCTACGCCAGCGCGGTCAATCCCTACGACGTGGTGCGGATGCTGCAGCGCGACGGCCGGCCGACCGCGATGGGCGAGGCGATCAACACCTACGGCCGGATTTTTAAGAGTCTGCATGTGCTGGCGCTGATCGATGACGAGGGCATGCGGCGCGGCATCAAGGGCATCCGCAACCTTCAGGAAGGCCGCCACGATCTGGCGCAGAAAGTCTTCCACGGCCGCAAAAGCCAGGTGTTCCAGCGGTACTACGAGGGAATGGAGGACCAATTAGGAGCGCTGGGCATTGTTTTGAACTGCCTGGTGCTGTGGAACACCGTCTACATTGACGATGCTTTGCGTCAGCTGCGGGCGCAGGGCTATCCGGTGCTGGATGACGACGTGACCCGGCTCAGTCCCTTTATCAGGCGACACATCAATGTGCACGGCCGCTATTCCTTTCAACGTCCGCAGCTGGGCGGCGGGCGGCGGCGGGCCTTGCGTGATCCTGACGCCGACGACGAGGATTGATGGGGATAGCCCCCTACGCCAGGGGCCCCGGTGACCTTCCTCCTCGATTCCCCGTGGTCTGGAAGGCCGGTCGGCGAGGTTTCCGACACCGCAGGCCACGAACCCGGCCCGGGCCAGCCATTCCAGCCAGCGGCTTGAGGCCGCCCGGCGGCCCGCGGACCTGGCCCCGCTCTTCACCGTCATCACAGCCCTCCAGATGCGGTCGGTCGGTTGGTTAGTCGGTCAGTGCTTTTCGTAGCTGGCTCAGGACGTTGCGCAGGATGCGGGAGATATGCATCTGGGAGGGTCCGAGTTCGGCAGCGATTTCTGCCTGGGTGTGGTTGCCGTGGAAGCGCAGCAGCAGGATGTGTTTCTCGCGGGTGGGCAGGGCGTCGATGAGCGGCTTGACAGACTGCGTGCCGATGAAGGTGTCCAGTGCGTCGTCGTAGCAGGGCAGAACGTCGGCCAAGCTGATGGAGGTGCTTTCGGTGTTGTCGAGGGGGCATCCAGCGACAGGGCGCTGTAGGCGGCCGAGGAGTCCATCGTCAGCAGGACGTCCTCCTGCGACAGGCCCAGTTCGGCCGCCAGTTCGGCGACGGTCGGCGAGTGGCCCAGGGCCTGGCTGAGGTCGGCGGACAGCCGGATCAGCCGCGAGCGGCGTTCCTGGTGGATGCGGGGAACCCGGATGGCCCACGCGCGGTGCCGGAAGTGCCGTTTGACCTCGCCCGCCATGGTGACGGTCGCGTAGCGGCGAAAGTCGTAGCCGAGGCCGGCGTCGAACCCGTTGATGGCCTTGACCATGCCGACGTAGGCGGCCTGCAGAAGGTCTTCCATGGGTTCGCCCCGGTTGCGGTAGCGGCGCGCGAGGGACTTGGCCATCCAGGCGTGCATCTCCACCAGCCGCTCACGCAGCCGTACCTGGTGCGCTGGACGGCCCCGCCACCATCAGGATCATCGACTGGGGCATGTCCCAGCTGCACCAGGCGGGCAAGAGCATCTCCACCGTGTCCCCCGGCGGCACCAAATGGTTCGCCAGCCCCGAGCAACTCGGCGTCACCGACGCAGCCCCCAGCACGCTGTCCGACTTGTACGGCGTCGGCGCCCTGGCCTACTGGCTGCTGACCGGCCTGGCGCCGCTGCGACGCGGGCTCGAAACCGCCGTCGGCACCGACGCCGACCTGCTGCAGGTCCGCCACCTGATGCAAGCCGGCACCCGCCCGAACGCGCCGATCGCCTCACCTCGGACGTGCCCGAACACCTGGGCCGGCTGATCGATCAATGGCTCACCATACCCCTGCCGACCGCATCCCGCCCGGGACGGATCCCGCCGCCGCGCTCGGCTGGGCGCGCACCCGGCTGGGGGGTGAGGGCGTGACCTCCAGCGGATCGGCGACCGTGACCCACCTGTGTCCGACCTGCCGGGCCACCGGCCCGGTGACCGACGACACGGTGGGCACCCTGTGGATCGAGAACGGGATGACGCGGGCGAGCTCGACCAGCTCAATGGGAGGTTTCCCTCATTCGGCGATCTTCGTGGTGCCGGTCCATCGGAACACCGCCACGTGATATCCGTTCAGCTTCTGGTAGGTGTGGGTGGGAGCGAAGTGCTCGTACCCATTTCCGTGGGGCACTTTCACGTCGTGTATGGCCTGTGATACGTACCGGAGGCGTTCATGGTGCGGAAGGCCGGCCGGACCGCCTTGGAGGATCACGTTCATCTCCTCGGACGCCGTGACGTCCGTTTCGTCGCGGGCCGGGGTCGCCTCTCCGAGGATCTGGTGACCGATCAGGCTGGAGATCCTCGTGACGCGGCCGGCGAGGTCACGGGTCTCGTAGCTCCAAGCCTGCCGCTCTGGCATGTAGCTGGATGAGATGAGGTGGCACAGTGCTCCCTTGCGATCTTCGAGAATGAGCTCGGGGTTCATCAGGATGCGGATGTCGGGCGGATCCATGACGCTGAAGTCTGACGGCATGAGCTGCTCCTTGAAGGCTCTGGTGGTGCCCCCGGGATTCGAGGGGCGGGACGCCCGGCCGGCTCCGGGTTATGGGGTGCTCCGGCGATCGGCGGCCGCCCCTGAAAGGCGGGCACGGAAGGTCGTCTCGTCGACGACCGCCCGTTGGTGGGTGCCGTCGCTCAGCAGCCGGCCGTTCGCGTCGGTGACCTGGAACGACACGGTGATGTTGCGGGTGAGCCGGTCGGTGGTGACCCGGAAGGTGACGTTCTCGCCCAGATTTGTCGGAGCGAGGTGGCGCATCTGTACCCCCGTTCCGACTGTCATGTCGCCGGGGCTCAGGCGTGCGGCGAGGGTGTCGACGCACAGTCGTTCCATGTGCCCGAGAATCGCCGGAGTGGACAGGACGTCCAGCCCGTCGTTCCCCCATTGGGAGGCGCAGTCAGGAGCGGTGACGGTGATGGTGCGGCTGCCGTGGACGGGGAGTTGTGTCGGTGCGGTTTTCACGGGGAGGTCATCCTTTCGTTGGCTTGAGCGGCTTCACGCCTGGCTGGCGGCGGGCACAGCGGGCTTGGCCGGTACCGCGAGCGGGGCGGAGTCCTTCAAGGACTTGAATACGTTCTTCTTCTGCATCTCGGTCGTGCCGCCGGCGATGCGCACGGCGACGGCGTCGCGCAGGTAGCGCTCAATGACGCCGGCGCGGTCGTAGCCAGCGTGGCCGAAGATCTGGATGAGTTCTGTGGCGGCCCGTACCAGCCCTTCCGACGCGGTGAGCTTGGTGCATGAGGCACGGACGCTGAAGCCGGGATCGTGATCGATGAGTGCGGCGGCCGTGGAGTAGGCGAGCCATCGGCTGCTCTCCATGGTCACTTTCATGTCCACGAGCTTGTCCTGTATCAGCTGGTGTTCGCCGATGGGGACGCCGAAGGCCCACCGTGTCTGCACGCGGTGCATAGCGTGCGCGATCATCGCTTCGAGCTGGGTGGCCGCGACGATGCCGTACATGAGCCGGTCGAACGCCAGGAAGGAGTACAGGGTGGTCAGGCCGTCGCCGACGGCTCCGATCACTCGATCGGCTGACACGGTGACGTGGTCCAGGCTGATCGACCCGGTGGGGCTGGTTCGCTGGCCGAGCAGATCCTCGGGCTGTCCCGTGGTCACGCCGTCATCCGCCGCGTCGACGATGAACAGGGTGATGTCGCGCCTACCGAGCTCGGGGACCCGGCCCACGATGAGGATGATGTCGGCGACCGGCGCGTTGGTGATGTGCGCCTTGTGACCGGACAGCAGATAGCCGTCACCGGCCGCGACGGCGCTGGTGGCGATCGCGGCAACATGGGAGCCACCCGCCGGCTCGGTCGCGGCGGTGGCCCCTATCTGGCCGTTCATAAGGCCCGGCAGCAGATCGCCTCGCTGGTCAGGGGTCCCGTGGTCGAGCAGTACCTGGATGAGGCCCGCGTGGGCGACGGCGGACAGAACGAACCCGCAGTCGTCCGCGCCGAGGGCGAGGCCCTCGAACCCGGCGAGGAAGTCCCACATGTCTCCTCCCTCTCCGCCGTAGCGCCGGGGGATGTGACCGGTCCAGAAGTTATCCGCAGCCAGTTCCTTCCAGATCTGGCGGTCGAAGGTGCCCTCGCGGTCGCGGGTCGCGCTGTCGGGGGCGATGGTGGCGGCGGCGAAACGCCGGAAGTGTTCTCGTCGCCGTTCCTGGTGTGGGTTCCATCCGAGTCGCATGGCGTTCCTTCCTGGTTTGTTCGGGTGTGCTTAGATCTGGGCGAGTACGGAGGCGGCGGCGTCGACGAAGTCGTGAATGTCCTGGTCGCGGGTGGCGGTGGAGACGCAGCCCATACCGCGAGGGGCGATGATGAAGCCCTGGTTGAGAAGGCCCAGGAAGAACGCCTGCTGCATCTTGGGGTCGACACGGCGAGTGTCGCGGAAGGTGGTCACGACACCTGCGCCGATGTGGATGTTGAACAGGGACGCGTACCCCGTGACGTGGGCGGGAAGGCCGTCACGGTCGATCCGGCGGGTGAGTTCGTTGCGCAGTCGCGCACCTTTCGCGGCGAGGCCGAGATGGGCGAGCGGCGACAGCCGGCGCATCGTCACCAGGCCGGCGGCCAGGCTGCAGGCGTTGCCGGTGAAGGTTCCTCCCTGATACAGGCGGGGGCCCCCGGCGCGAGCGTCGTAGACGTCGGTGCCGCCTTGGGGTTCAAGCTGCCGCATCAGGTCGTCGCGTCCGCCGTAGGCGCCGATGGGGAGCCCGCCGCCGATCACCTTGCCCATGACGGTCAGGTCGGGGGTGACCTCGTAGTTGGCCTGCGCGCCTCCGGATGCGACGCGCAGCGTGATGACCTCGTCGAAGATCAGCACGATCCCTAGAGCCGTGCATGCCTCCCGCAGCGCCTGCAGGTATTCCTTCGTGGCGGGGATGACGCCGCCGACGCCGAGGATGGGCTCCACGATAACGGCCGCTACGCGCGGGTTGTGGGCTCGCAGCAGTGCGACGGCCGCGTCCCCGTCGTTGAATGGCAGCACCAGGACGCGTTGGTCGCATCCGGCGGGGAGACCGGCCATGTCCGGCATTGCGGTCGGGGCGGTCGACGGCCCCCATGACTCGGGGTGGGGGCGGACGCTGACGAGCGCGTCGTCGTGGGTTCCGTGATAGCCGCCTTCGACCTTGGCGATGAGGTTGCGTCCGGTGTGGGCGCGGGCCAGGCGCATCGCGAACATCGCAGCTTCGGTTCCAGAGCCGGTGAAGCGGAGCCGTTGTAACGAGGGGACCCGCGCCCGCAGGAGCTCCGCCAGCTCGCTCTCCTGCGGTGTGGCGAAGGAGAAGCTGGTCCCGCCCCTGGCCGCACGGCAGACGGCGTCGACGACCTCGGGGTCGGCGTGCCCCAGGACAAGAGCGGTGTAGTTGTTCAGCATGTCGACATACACTCGGCCGTCGACATCGGTCACCTGTGTGCCGCTGCCCCGGACGAGGTACACCGGGTGCGGCGACCAGGAGTTGAGGCTGCGGGTCGCACCGGCGGGGATGGAGGTGACGGCTCGTTCATACTGCCGTCGCGATTTCGGCGTTTGCTCGGCGTAGGAGATGTCGAGGGGGGAGGTCATGACGTGATTCCTTTCGGAACGGGCTGAAACTGGTCGCGGGGGGCCCAGGTCATCAGGGCACTACCCCAGGTCATGCCGCCGCCGAAGGCGAGCAGCAGGACGCTGTCGCCGCCCTGGACACGTCCCGAGCGGACGGCGGCGTCGAGGGTGACGGGGACGGAGGCCGCACCGGTGTTCCCGTAGCGGTCACCGCTGATGGCGAGCTGGTCGGGCAGCAGGCCTGCCTTCTTCGCGCAGTCGTGGAGGAGCCGGACGTTCGCCTGATGGGGTACGACAAGGGCCAGCTCGCTCATGGTCAGCTGAGACCGCTCCAGCACGTTGTTGAGCATCCGCTTGAAGATGGCCTCGACGAAGGTGCGTACGGCTCGGCCGTCCATTTTGAAGAAGTGGTCACCGTCACGCAGGGTCTCGGCGGACGCGGGCCGGCGGCTTCCTCCTGCCGGAATGCGTACGTAGTGGGCCTTGGCGCCGTCGGCGCCCAGTTCGATATCGGTGATGCCCAGCCCGGCCGGAGCCCGTGACAGGACGACCGCGCCCGCCCCGTCGCCGAACAGGCTCGCGGTGCGCGAGTCGGTGTAGTCGAGGATGCGCGAGTAGATGTCCGCCCCGATGACCAGCGCGTGGCGAAGCCGCGGGTTGGTCATCATCATCGAGCGGGCGACCGCCAGGGCGTACACGAACCCCGTGCAGACGGCGTCGACGTCGAATGCCGCACAACCGCCGATACGGAGATTGGCCTGCACGATGCAGGCGGTGGCCGGCATCGGCTTGTCCGGTGTGGAGGTCGCGACGATGATCAGGTCGATGTCGTCCGCCTGTAGCCGTGCGGCGAGCATGGCTCGCCGCGCGGCGGCTGTGGCAAGGTCCGATGTCGCTTCGCTGTCGGCGGCGACGCGCCGTTCACGGACTCCGGTACGCTCCTCGATCCACTCGGGGGCGACATGCATGCGATCCGAGAGCTCGGCGTTGGGCACGACGCTCGCCGGCAGGCAGGCGCCGGTTCCGGCAATGGCGACGCGGTGGTTCGCGGGCGCGGCACGTTCACGATTTCGGTTCATGTTTCTCCCTAGGGATGCCGCCGGCGTTGCGGCGTCACACGCCGATGTGCTTGGGCGGGTCCTCGGCGACAGGGGCCGGGGGGTTCGCGGGTGTGGCGCGTCGCCCGCTGCTCGCGGCCGCCCCGATGACAGAGGCGCAGACGAGCGCGGCACCGATGATCTGCAGCGGCGACAAGTCTTCCGCGAAGACCAGGAACGCCAGCACGCTGGTGACGACCGGCTCGGCGCTGGAGACAGCCGCCGAAGGGGCGGCGCCCAGCAGCCGAAGACCGGCGAAGAACGCGATGATGGCGATGAGCGTTGAGACGATGGCGGTCGCCACGGCCGCGGACCAACCGGCGAGATCGCCGGGGAAGGACGGAGCGTGGGCCAGGCACGCGCCGGCGTAGACCCCGGTCGCGGCCAGGCAGACGGTGGTGGTCGAGGCGAGCGGGCCGGCCGCGCCCGACAAGTGGCTGCCCGCCAGGATGTAGCCCGTGTAGATGACCGCCGCGGCGACCGCGAGTGCGATGCCGAGAAGATCGCCCTCCAGCGTCGGGCTGGCGACCAGCGCGACACCCAGAGTCGCCATGCCGGTGGCCGCGAGTGTGAGCAAGGCAGGCACGCGGCGGGCCAGGACGGCGCCGCAGATGGCCACCAGCACCGGGTAGGTGTAGAAGAGGACCGCTACCAGACCTGCTGGTATCCGCGTCAACGCGGTGAAATAGGTCAATGACTGCCCGACGTAGCCGACCGCGCCCATCAGCACCAGGAGGCGCAGGTCCCGCCTGCGCGGCCATGGGGTCGATGTGATCGCCATCAGCGCCGTGAGGGCGATCGCCGCGACGCTGAAGCGGATCAGCAGCACACCGTGAACGTCGGCGCCGCTGTCATAGGCGATCCTCGCGAAGATCGCCATGGCGCCGAAGGACACGGCGGAGCCGAGGATGAGAAGCACTCCGGTCGCGGTACGCCGGGGCAGGACCGGGGCGGTCATCGCGCTTCCCCGCCCGGCTGCGCCATCCGGCGTGATGAGCAGGCGCCTCGCGCCGCCTCAGGCCACGTGCTTCAAGGATCGATACGGCCGTCGGGGCGGCTCTGATTGCGCTGGGTCTTGCGCTCTTCGGCTCTGATGCCGGTGGGGCTGAGCTTCATGGTGGAACCACATCCCGTCTCCTTGATCTTCCCTCACATCGGAGTAACCTGTCAAGTAGTGAGAACGGTGACGGTGTAGATGGGGTGTCCTAATGACGAGCGAGCAGAGGGGCAAGCCCGACGTGGCTCCGGACGGCTTGGAGACGCTCCGGCTCTTTCTCAATACGCGAGATCTGGAAGCCGGCCTCGACGAGTTCGACGAGGCCGGCTCTCTGACGCGGTGGCTCCGCGAACACGAACTTCTCGGCCAGGACGAGACGGTGGCTCATGACGACGTCCGGCGGGCCCGCGAGCTGCGTGAGGCGATCCGCTCCCTGCTGAGCGAGCGCTCCGAGCCTAGCCGCGCCTCCCGCGCCGCGCAGTCCTTCAACGCGGCCGCCCAGTCGACCGCCCCGCTGCAGGTCGAGATCTCACCGGACGCGACCGTCACGTTGGTTGCGACCCGCTCCGGGGCGCCTCGCGCGCTGGGCCGCATCGTCGCCGCCGTTGCCGGGCACGCGGGAACCCCTGCCTGGGAACGCCTCAAGATCTGTGGCAACCGTGCCTGCCAATGGGCGTTCTACGATCACGCCAGAAACAAGACCGGCCGCTGGTGCGACATGGCCACCTGCGGAAACAAGGCCAAGGCGAGGAGCTATCGGCGGCGGCGATCCGACACGGTGACGGTCGGCGTCGCCTTCGATCCGGGTGTCCGCCCGGTTCAGCCCAGACCGGCTGACCGGCCTGCCGGTGACCGGCAGGAGCCGAGGTAGTGTCCGCCGGGTATGACCGAGGAGCATCCGTCTCCCAAACAAGCCTGTTGTGGGCGCTGGCCCCACGCCCGCGACTGGAACGAGGCCGAAACGGTCCTCCTGTGCGATGTGCCGCCCCGCCGGGGCCAGGCGGTCTCAGCACGTGCCGAACGCCTGCTCATGATTGCCGCCCGCCTCCTGGATGACGCTCGCGGGCGGCCAAGCCTGCGCCAGGCCGCCCGCGAGCTCACCATCAGTCCACGAGCGGTCACGACCGCGGGCCGAGGACGCGGAAGGTGTTTCATAAGCGGCCACCTATGAAACACCGCCCGCGACCGACCACGTCCAGGGCGGATTCTGTTTCATAGGTCGGTGCAAATGAGTAGCCGTGTGAAACGCTCCTATGAAACACTTCCGGGGTGCGCGACGACGACTACCTCCGCGTGGAGGCCCACGCCTGCCCGATGACCTCTTGCGCCGCCCCAGCCGGCTCGCCCTGCCGGACCGGCAAGGGCAAGGTGGCCGTCCAGTACCACACCGCCCGCTTCCGACTCGTGCCCTCGCTCGCCAAGGCGCTCACCGTGGCCACCCCGCCCGTTCGCAAACCGGGCACGCTGTGGATCGAGCTGCCCCGCCCCGCCGCGGCCGATACCGAACCGGCGGGGCATGTGCGCATCGGCTACGCCCGCGCCTCCACCGTCTGCCAGTCCCTCAACACCCAGCTCGACGCGCTCCAGGCCGCCGGCGTCACGCGTGTCTTCTCTGAGAAGATCTCCACCCGCGCCACCACCCGCCCCGAACTCGACAAGGCCGTCACCCTGGCCCGCGAACTCCGCTCGGCGGGGGTGGCGGTCACGCTCGTGGTGCACGAGCACAAGCGGCTCGGCCGCGGCCTCGACCTGGCCGCACTGGCTGAGCAGTTGCGCGTCGCCAGCATCGGCCTGGAATTCCTCACCGGCGAACTGCAGGGCTCCCACGACCCGTCCGGCGTCGTGTTCACCGTGCTCGCCGCCCTCTCAGGCATGGAACGCGAATACATCCGCGATCGCACCCTGGAAGGCCACGAATCCGCCCGCAGCCGCGGCAAGACCATCGGCGGTGCCGCCGTCACCGACGACGCCATGCTGTCCATGGCCCTGCACCTGCGCGGCCAGGACCTCAGCCTGCGCGACATCGCCGCCCGGCTCGTCATCACCAAGGGCAAGAAGAAGGGCCGGCACCCGTCCGCGGCCACCGTCCTGCGCATGCTCCGCGAACACGACGCCGCCGCAGACCTGGTATCCGCCACGGATTGACGGCTCGCGCGGGCCGTCGCCTCCTGCGCTACACGCCGGTGGATGTTCCTCGTCAGCGATAGAGCCAGGAGTCCTCGTGCCGCGCCTCCAGTCAGATCTGAGTCTGGTGAGGACGACCGGCCGGCTCAGGGCGCTGTGAAAGGGTGCTTGGCGAGCAGGGCTTCAAAGAAGTCCTGGAGCATCGCGGTGACCGCGGCCTCGTTCCTGGTCAGCTCGTGGCCGCCAAACCGGTACACCTCATACCCCTTGAGCCGCAGCGCTCGGTCTTCGGCGGCCATCTTGGAGTACCGGTGGGGGGAGGCGGCTGCGCCTACGTGCAGGCCGTTGGCGTAGTGCTGCTGGCCGTCGACTTCCAGGACGACACGAGTACTGTGCGGCAGGAGCAGCAAGAAGTCCATGCGCTCGCGTCCCAGCACGCTGTCGTGGCCGCCTCGCTGCCTGCGGGTCTGCGGGTCGTAGTGCAAGTACACCTGCGGGATGAGGGCGGGGCAGTGCATGGTGTCCTTGCGCAGGAGATAGGCCTGGGCGTAGGTGTGGAAAAGGACCCGCTCGGGCTCGCTGGCCAGTGACCTCCACAGCCGACTGCACAGAGCTCGTCCGGCATCAAGATCGGACAGCTCGGTGGGGAGGGACTGGCGGTCGCGCCACCAGGACAACAGGTCGGCCCAGGTGAGCCCCTCGGGGTTCAGGGGCCTGTCGTAGACCAGGCAGTTCTCGGCATTGCGCACGATCCTGATGTCGTTGTTCACAGCGTCCCCGAGCACGATCTCGGGTTTGGGCCCATCCGCGGCGAAGATGATGTTCTTGATCGTCCCGGAGACACCACCACCGATCCTGCGGCCGGCGAAGATCGGCGCCCCGCTGATCTGGGCGACTTGAACGAGCTCGTACCCGTCATGGGCAAGGACGGAGTTGTAGAAGGCGTGCAGATGCCGGACCTCGACCTGCTCAGGACGTACCACGGGGTGGAGGGTCTCGGCCAGGAACCGTAAGAGCCGCCCATCCTGCGCGCCGATGCCGAACCGCTCGTCCCGGTAGATCCAGTCGGCGGGGAAGTCGTTGTTGTTGATGCAGTGCTGGATGAGGTCCAAGCGGGCGGTGGCGTAGCGGGGGTCGCGGCTCGGCATCTGGTCCAGGTTGTACAAGCGGTCGAGAAAGGCGACCTCGTCGAGCGTGCCCCACCAGAACAGATCCGGGCGATCGACCGGGGCGCCCGTCTCCGCCAGCTCATTCATGATCTTCATACGCACCGCGTCGAGACCGTCGATGAGCCTGCGGCGGGTGACCTCCGTGATTTGCTCGGCAGCGTCATCGCGGTCGGCTTGCTGCCCGGTTTGTAGGTCTTCGATGGTTTCCAGCTGTGCGAGCACCGGCTCGAACAGGTCGGTGAGATAGGCCCGCCGCTTCGCCCAGCCTCCCGCATCCGACATTCCCCGGCTCTTCCAGTACTGATGGAAACCGGACTGGTCGCGAAACGGCGGGTCGAACACGATCCGAAGACGTCCCAGGACAGCACGCAGAGCCCTCAACGCGACGGCGATCTCGGCGTTGTCCAGCCGGAGGTTCTTCTGCTCGGTGCCGTAGTCCAGCAGCTCATCCCAGGTCAGCCGAGCCAGCGCTGACGCGGCATCCACGTCAGCGAGGTCCACTAATCGCCCCTTGCGCAGATGCTCCACCCGCGCCGAATCAAAGCTCGTCCCGTTCGGCGTCTGGCTAAAACCCTTCAGGAAGGGATTACCGGGAAGCATTGCCTCAGTATCCTCTGGCCACTTCACCACTTGCGAGCGCTCTCGAGCGGAATGTCACGCGAGCCATCCACGTGCGGAGCTGGTCGCAGTACCGAGCCGAGCGTACCCCCGGGAGTGATCGTCCCGTCTGCGGCCAGTTGCACCGCGGTGGCCGCCGCGTGCAGCATCGCTTCCTGACGCGGCGGACTGAGCCGCTCGTACGGCCGCCAGAAGGCCAGCCCCGCCCTGAACGGCAGGCCGGCGGTGTCCCAGATCTGGTGCAGGACGGCGGCCGCGCTGGGGCCGGCCCGGGAGTCGACCATGCTGACCTCGTCCAGCAGCGTGCGCAGCAGCCGCAGCCACTCTCCGACGTGCACGGTCTGCGCGGGCAGGGTGACGGTCGTGGTGGTGATGCCTTCGAAGGTGAGCCGGTCCAGCGCGGCGACGGCGTCCGGAACCGGGCGCGGGGGCCGCCAGCGATTGATCACGTGGTATCCGGCCTGGCCCGGTGGCAGCAGCACCGACTCCTTCCGGACGTAGGCGGCGAAGGCCTGCGGGCCCTCGGCGGGGTTCAGGGTGTCGGCCAGCCACGGCACGCACCCGGCGATTGTCATTCGGCGCACCTGGTCCACCTCGACGCCGGTTCGTGCGGCGAGCGCGTGCACGATGATCGTGGGCACCTGGTAGTCCAGGTCCGCGCCGCAGTCGAACTCGGCCGACGCCGCGCCGAGGTTGTGCGTCAACAACTGCTCGACCGACAGCCGGTACAGCCCGGCGAGACGGCCGAGCCAGGAGGTGAGCGCCTCGCCGGGGCCGGGCTCGGGGTGGACGGGCCAGCGGCGCAGACCCTCCGGCAGGTCCCCGTCAGTCATATCAGCTCGCGTTCGAACTTGCGGCGCCGCTCGGTCGGGCCCGTGTAGGCGGCCAGCAGCAGGGTGCGCTGGGTGATGGCCTCCTCGCCGGACTCGATCGCCGCGACGGCGGCCTCGGTGAGCAGCGCGGCCAACTCCCCGATGGTGCCCTCGCTGCGGGTCAGCAGGTACGCGGTCATCTCCGGGGTGGCCAGCTGGGAGGGGCGGCGCAGTGGGAAGGCGGCGGCGAAGCTGGCCAGCAGCGTGCTCGCCTCCCGGCCAGGCTCCCAACGCGGCAGCACGAACGGGGCGAAGCGGTTCTCCAGCTGGTCATCAGAGCGGATCACCAGGTAGGCGTCCCGGGTACCGACGCCGACCAGCGGAATCTTCAGCTCGTTGCCCAGGAAGCGCAGCAGGTTGAGGAATTCGCGGCGCGCCCCGTCGCGCCCGGCCAGCACGTTGTGCAGTTCGTCGATCACCAGCATCCGCACGCCGGCCTGCCGCAGCAGCCGCACCGCGAGCTGCTCCAGCTCGGCCAGCCGCTGCCGGGGACGCAGCGGCGCGCCGAGCGCGCTCAGCAGCGCGGTGTAGAAACAGCCACGTGCGGATCGGAGGGCATCTGCACGACCAGCACCGGGATCTCCTCGCGATCCGGGCGCGAGATCGGCGGATGCAGGCGCCGGAACTTCTCCACGATCATCGACTTGCCGTTGTTGGTCGGCCCGATCACCAGCAGGTTCGGCATCCGCTGCTTGGCCGGCCAGTCCAGCAGCGTATGTAACTGATCCAGCGCCTGCCCGGCGCGGGTGTAGCCGATCCACCGATCCGCCCGGACCCGGGCCAGCCGCTCGGCGGCGGGCAGCCGGGCCACCGGCCGGGCGCTTTCATGCAGGTGCGACAGATCCTCCACCGGCCCCGGCTCCAGCTCGATCTCGAACTCCGGCGCCATGCCCGGCTTGGCGTCCGGCTCGTGGCTCACCACTGCTCGATCACCTCGAACGGCCGCACCGGCTCCTCGTCCGCGCACCCCTCGGCCGGCGGCGAAGGCGGTGGCCCTGCCGCCTGCGGCGCGGGGGTCGCCGAGCGGCGCTCCATCTCCCGGCGGGCCCGGCGGGTCTTGGCCGCCGCGTCCTCGGTAACCTGCCGCATCTGCTCCACCATGGCGAACAGGGCGTTCTCATCGACCTGGGCGCGGCCCTGCTCGCGCAGCCGGGCGATCGCGGCGCGCTGCTCCCACACGCTGATCGGCGGGCGCGACAGCGTCCGGTACGGCACCGGCAGGTAGGCATGCCCGTCGGGGTCCAGCACCCAGATCCGCGAGATGTCGCGCGGGTCGCGGCGCAGCACGAACTTCTCCAACCCGTCGCGGCGGGCGATCCACGGCTTGAGTGCGTCGTTGTAGTACTGCACGTGGTCGATGGTGAAGCCGGTCCGCCTCAGCGTCCGCCGGATCACCGGCAGGAAGTCGATCAGGAACGCCGTCTCGCTGGTCACCGTCGCGGGGCGGCCTCCGGCCGCGACGCCCTCGGCCCACCGGGCGGCCGGCGTCTGACCCAGCGTGGCGTGCACCTGGCCGTGGTAGGCGGCCACCGCCAGGGCCAGCCACCGGTTCAACTCGGCGACGGTCAGCACCGCGCTGGCCTGGCTGTCGTAGCTGCCGCGCTCGGCCGGATTGGAGAAGGTGGTGCCGGGTAGTTCGTGCACCATCTGCATCATCGTGCCGATCAGCCGCTCGATGACGCCGCCGAAGTGCGGCATGCCCTTCGGCCGGTACGCCAGCGTGATCCCGTGCTGCGCGCAGCCCCGGCGCAGCGCCTCGCTGCGGAACTCGGCGGCGTTGTCCACGTAGATCTCGCGCGGCTTGCCACTCATCGGCCAGGCCACCCTCTCCAGCCCGAGCCGTTCCAGCCACGGCCGCTTGTCGCACACCGTGTGCGCCAGGCACAGCCCGGCCGACAGCGCCGAGGGCGCCTCCAGCGTGACCACCAGGCCGACCACGCAGCGGCTGGCCACATCGATCGCCGCAGTGACGTAGGGGCGGCCGATCGGCAGCCGATGCCGCTCATCGACCACCTCCAGATCGACCGGCGTGTGGTCGATCTGGACCTGCTGCAGCAGACCCTCGATCTTCGGCGGTTCGCCGCCCGCCGCCCGCAGGCGGCGCGCCCCGTCCACACCCTCCCGCGCGGCAGCGGCTGCCGCAGGATCCAGCGCCGCGATCCGCTGCGCCAGCGTGTTGCGGACAGGGACCGGCAGCCCGGCGGCGCGGCACCGGCGCACGACCTCCCGGTAGACCGCCGCCACCGAGCGCCGCTGCCGGGTCAGATACCGCGAACAGATCACCTCGGTCATCACCGTCTCGACCGCCGCCGGCAAGCGACGTCGTCCCCGGCCGCCGCTGGAGCGCTGGGGAAGCAAGTCTGAGACCACGCCTTCGCCCGCGCGCCATCGGGCCAGCAGCACGTACACCTGCCGCCGTGAGATCCCCAGCTCGTCTGCCGCCGCGTCCGCGGCCGCCAATCCCACCCGCGGGCTGGCGGCCAGCGGGCCGATCACCTCCGCCTGGCGTACCGCCACGTCCCATGCTTCATCCGGGGCGGTCAGCACGCCCCGTTCGATGATCTGCGCCTGGCCGCCGTCCATGCCGGGACCTCACCGTCGCGCACGCGAGTACGGAACAAACGCACCGTAGCGCAGAGGGCTGCTGACAATCCGGTGCTTCACAGTCCTCTGCACGGAGCCGCGAATGCCCAGGCTGTCCGTGCACGCCACTTCAGAAAGTGACAACGGGTTTCGGGACGATCGTTCCTGCGGAAACGCGATCACGGCGTGGCCTACGGCGGCCGTCCCGTAAACGACCGGTTCGGGGCGGCGAGACGACAGGTAACGCGTTCGTCGCTTTACGTCCGCTCACGCCGGTACGGGAGCACTCTGGAGGCATGTCGAAAACGGCAGCAGGATCAGGATGCGCCCCACGGGGGCGGGGCCGACGTTGGCCGGTGATCATCGCACTCGTGGCGATGACAGCGTTCCTGGCCGTGGGGTTGATCGGGTTCTTCGCCGACCCACTGCACCTGCCAGCCGAGGTGCTCGGGGTACTGGATCAGCGGGCCAGCGTGATCAGCATGTTCATCGGCGCGGCCGGGCTGGTGATCGCCGTGGCGGCGTTGCTCTTGCAACTGCGCGCGGAGCGCCCCCGGTCAGACGCCGTTCCTGCGCCCGGCCCGAGCAGTACCAAGCCGCAGACGCCGCTGCAAGTGTCAGCCTCTGGCGAGCGGTCGATCGCCATCGGCAGCGACAATACCGGCATCGTCTCCACAGGCGACGGCACGCGGAACGTGCAGATGCGGGCGCAGGCCTCAGACCAGGGCCGGGTGTATCAGGCTGGCGGCGACCAGACCATCAACGAACGATGACCCCCACCCCGTCGGCTGATTCACCAGCCTCGCTCCCGAACGGGATGGACGGCGTCGCTCGTGAACAGGGCCGGTTGTACCAGGCGGCTCGCGATCAGACCATCAACCAGGTCACCCACCAGGCCCCGCGGCGGCCACTGCCCGAATCCGGTACTGTGCAGGTCCCCGCCGGGCTGGCCGGCCTGCCACGCCGTCCGGCCGCGACCTTCGTCGGCCGCGATGCGGCCCTGACCGCCATACGCCAGGCACTGCAGGACGGGACAGGGCCCGGAGTGATCAGTCAGGCCGTACTCGGGTTGGGCGGCGTCGGCAAGAGCGAACTGGCCCTGCAATACGCCCACCGCCACCGCGGCCAGTACCGGCTGGTGTGGTGGATCGACGCCGACGGCCCGGACCTGATCCGCGCCGGGCTGGCCGCTTTCGCCCGCGCGCTGGCCTGCGGCATCGACTCGGTGGCCGCCGAGCAGGCCACCGTGGAAGAAGCCGCCGCCTGGGCGCTGAGCTGGCTGGCCGCCCATCCGGACTGGCTGGTCATCTTCGACAACATCGAGGAAGCCGCCGACATCGAGCCGTACCTAGCCGGTCTAGCCCACGGCCACGTACTCATCACCACTCGTCGCGACATCGGCTGGCACTACCTGGGTATCACCCCCGTCCCTTTGGAGCTGCTGCCGCGCTCGGCCTCCGTCGCCCTGTTGGCCGGCCTGGTCGGCCCCTCGGACTCCGCCAACGTCTCCAAGTTGGAGGAACTAGCCGAACAGTTGGGGGATCTGCCCTTGGCCCTGACTCAGGCTGGCGCCTACATCAACCGCACACCGCGCACGACCGTGGCCAAGTACCTGCGGTTGCTGAAGGAGGCTCCCGGGCGGATGCACGCGGCCACGCCGGTCGGCGGGGACAGCGAGCGCGTGGTGGCCAAGGTTCTGGCGCTCAGTCACGACCGTATCCAGTCCGTCAACCCTCTGGCCATCCAGGTCTTGAACCTGCTGGCCTGCATGGGGCCCGACAACATGCCCTGCAGCATCCTGAACGCGATCCCCGGCGCCGACGAGCCGGCGGTGGACGAGGCGCTGGCGCTGCTGGCCTCCTACAGTCTCATTACTTCGACCACCAAACCTGGCGACGGAATCCTCGGCAGCGAGGAAGACTTGGTCAGCGTCCACCGGCTGATCCAGGCGGTCACTTTGGCTCGGCTCGAGCCCGAGCGCCGCGACAGCATCAGCGCCGGGGCCGCCGCCCTCATATCGGCCGCATTGCCGGAGGACCCACGACGACCAGAGGCCTGGCCCGTCTGCCGCGCCCTGCTTCCACACGCCCGCGCAGTTCTTGCACCCACCTCACCTACGCTCTGGGCCATAGCTCTATCCCTTGGTCACAGTGGGGACTACCGCACTGCTAGAGACCTGTTCCTAGAGATCCACAATCGGGTCAACAGCAGCCTGGGCGCCGACCACCCGGATACTCTGGCCACCCGACATGAACACGCCCTCTGGATGGGGGAGGCTGGGGACCCGGCGGCCGCCCGCGACCAACTCGCCGACCTGCTCCCCATCCGCGAACGGATCCTCGGCGCCGACCACCCCGACACCCTGGACACCCGGCACAACCTTGCCCGCTGGACAGGAAGGGCGGGGGACGCGGCCGCCGCCCGCGACCAGTTCACCGATCTGCTCCCCATCCGCGAACGGGTCCTGGGCATCGACCACCCCGACACCCTGGACACCCGGCACGACGTCGCCCGCTGGACAGGGGAGGCGGGAGACGCGGCGGCCGCCCGCGACCAACTCGCCAACCTGATCCCCCAGTACGTGCGCGTCCTGGGCGCCGACCACCAGGAGACTCTGATCACCCGGCACAACCTTGCCTACTGGACAGGGGAGGCGGGAGACGCGGCGGCCGCCCGCGACCAGCTCGCCGACCTGCTCCCCCTCATCGATCGCGTCCTGGGCGCCGACCACCCGGAGACTCTCAGCACCCGGCATGAGCTTGCCAGTTGGACGGGCGAGGCGGGAGACGCGGCGGCCGCCCGTGACCAACTCGCCGACCTACTCCCCATCCGCGAACGGATCCTCGGCACCGACCACCCCTACACCCTGCTCACCCGGCACAACCTTGCCTACTGGACAGGGGAGGCGGGAGACGCGGCGGCCGCCCGCGACCAACTCGCCGACCTACTCCCCATCCGCGAACGGATCCTCGGCACCGACCACCACTACACCCTGAGCACGCGGCACGACGCCGCCCGCTGGACAGGGGAGGCAGGGGATCCGGCGGCCGCCCGCGACCAGCTCGATGTCCTAATCCCCCTGTACGCGCGCGTCCTGGGCGCCGACCACCCCGACACCCTGACCACCCGGCACAACCTCGCCTACTGGACGGGGGAGGCCGGGGACGCGGCCGCCGCCCGCGACCAGTACGCCGCGCTGCTCCCCATCTGCGAACGTGTTCTGGGCGCCGACCACCCAGACCCCCTGGCCGTCCGGTACAACTTGGCCGACTGGACGGGGGAGGCAGGGGACCCAGCAGCCGCCCGCGACCTGCTCGCCGCGCTGCTCCCCATCTGCGAACGTGTTCTGGGCGCCGACCACCCCGACACCCTAATCACCCGAGACAGCCTCACCTACTGGACGGAGGAAGCGGGAGGGCAGAGCCGAGCGGTGGGTGATGGCTTCATTTAACGATCGTTTTTTGAAGATCTTGAAGCGGCCGCTCCAGAGCCCCGAATTCCCTTCAAAAACTCCTTCAACAACCCCGGCGGTTCAACAACCTCAGAACACCGTTTGTTGAGAAGGTGACGGGCGTGACCGACGCCCTGCAACCACCCGCCGACCCGCTGGCTGCCTTCCCCGCCCACCGCAGCGAGATCGGCGCTGTGGGGCTGCCGCCAGCGGCGGGCGGGCGGGTCCTGGTAGCGCAGGTGCGCGGTGAGGATGCGCTGGGCGGTCAGGCGGACCTGGCGCTCCTCGTGCGGATCTCGGCCCGCCGGCGCGGAGACGCCGCCGTCGGCGGATCTCGGCCCGGCGGATCTCGGCCCGGCCGGTCTCGTCCGGGGCGGGGTGTACGGCATCCTCAGATACGCGCAGATCACGTCCACGATGGTCTGCCGGAACTCTGGGGCGGGGTTGTCCTGGGCGAGCTGTTCGAGGGCGTGCAGGCCGCCCAGGCGGATCGGGGCTTGGGCGCTGCCGAGCTGTTCGACGGCCTTGCCGTAGCGGTCGGTCACATGGCCGCGCTCGCCGAGCCGGAAGGTGCGCCGGGCGGTGTCGGCGTTGCGCGCGGTGTAGTAGACCGCGACCAGCGCGGCCAACCCGGTCGCCACGGCCAGCACCCGGCCGCGGACCGCGTCCAGGGCCGCCGCCAGATCCTTACCGCCCAGACCTGCCGGCCCGCCGATCGCCACCCCGTCCATGTGCTCCAGCACCCAGCGCGCCCCCGGGCCCAGCACCCAGACGATCCCCGCCACGAACACCACGCCGACCGCAGCCACCACCATCGAGACAGGCTTCACGTCCTCCACCGTGAGCCGAATCGGGGTCTGCAGCTAGAGCCAGCGGTACACCCCGCTGCCCCTTCCAGGCGTACTTGGTCTGCGGGCACAGCAGGTCCGCAGGCAGCAGCTTGCCCTGGTTGAGCGCGCGGTAGTAGGCGCTGACGTCGTGCGCGGTGGAGATCGCACCCTCGGCGCCGATGGTGGCGTTGAGCCGGTCGACGTCGCGTGGCCTGCCCTTGGCGTCGGGGTGGTAGCCGGGTCCGTGCGGGCTCTTGATCTGGTCGGAGACCTTGGTGGCCAGATAGGTGTGCTTCATGCCGAGCGGGGCGAACAGGCGCCGCTTGAACTCGCCGGCCCGGTCGTGGCCGGTCGGCTTCTCGATGATCATGCCGAGGAGGACGTAGTTGGTGGTGGAGTAGAGGTCTGTCCCGGCTTGCCCTTGCGGGGCACGGTCCGTGCGGCTTTGACCAGGTCGATCAGTTTGTAGGGGGTGGTGAAGTCGAAGACGTCGAACTTCCCGCTTTCCATGAAGTCGGGAATGCCCGAGGTGTGGCGGACCAGCTGCTCGCGGCGTGGGTGACGACGTCCATGTGGCGGAGTGTGCCCACGTCAGGCACCTATCCGATCAGGTCGCATTCTTCGCGTAAATCTATTTTGCCCGATATAAGGGACGATTCTGGGCTGTCGCGGGGAAGGGCGTGACAGGGGCACTCGGGGTGCCTCGCTGGAAGGGGATCCTGATGTCACCTGGCAAGAGGAAGCCGGATATAGCAGGTCCGATGTTCGCCGAGCAGGCCGATGGAAGCTATGTCTCGTCGCTGCGCGGCCTCGCGGTGCTGCGCGAGCCGCTGCTGAACAAGGGCACGGCCTTCTCGCCGCAGGAGCGGGCCGACCTGGGCCTGGAGGGTCTGCTGCCGCCGGTGGTCGAGACATTGGACGAGCAGGTGAGCCGGTCGTACGCGCAGTGTCGTGCGCAACCGACCGACCTGCTCAAGAACGTCTTCCTGGAGGGCCTCCGCGACCGGAACGAGGTGCTGTACTACCGGCTGCTGGGCGACCACCTGCGCGAGATGCTGCCCATCGTGTACGACCCCACCGTCGCCGAGGCGATCCGTACCTACAGCCATGAGTACCGGCGCCCGCGGGGAGTGTATCTGTCCGTCGATGACCCGGATGGGATCGATCGGGCGTTCCAAAACCTGCAGCTGGGGCCGGACGACGTCGATCTGATCGTGGCCTCCGACGCCGAGGAGATCCTGGGCATCGGCGACTGGGGCGTGGGCGGTGGGGCCGGCATCGCGGCCGGCAAGCTGGCCGTCTACACCGCCGCCGCGGGGATCGACCCCGGCCGGGTCGTACCCGTCGCCCTGGACGTGGGCACCGACAACGAGGCGCTGCTGAACGACCCGGGCTATGTCGGCAACCGGCACGCCCGGGTGCGGGGCAAGCGCTACGACGACTTCATCGACGCCTACGTGAAGACGGCGTCGCGGATGTTCCCCGGCGCGATGCTGCACTGGGAGGACTTCGGCCCGTCGAACGCCCGCCGCATCCTGGAGAGGTACACCGATCGCCTCTCGACCTTCAACGACGACATGCAGGGCACCGGAGCGATCGTGCTGGCCGCCATGCTCAACGCCGTCCGGGCCTCCGCGACCCCCATGGACGAGCAGCGGATCGTCGTCTTCGGCGCCGGCACCGCCGGCATCGGCATCGCCGACCAACTGCGTGACGCGATGGTCCGCGCCGGTCTGGACGAGGAGAGCGCGACCCGGCGGATCTGGCCGGTCGACAAGCAGGGCCTGCTCATCGACGGCATGAAGGACCTGCGTGACTTCCAGCGGCCCTATGCCCGCTCACGGGCCGAGGTGCGCGGCTGGTCCAAGGACGCCGCAGGCATCTCGCTGGCCGAGGTCGTCAAGCGGGTCAAGCCGACCATGCTGCTCGGCACCTCCACCGTGCATGGCGCGTTCACTGAGCAGATCGTGCGCACGATGGCCGCGGGGGTCGAGCGGCCGATCATCTTCCCGATCTCCAACCCGACCGAGCGGATCGAGGCGATGCCCGCCGATCTGATCCGCTGGAGCGACGGCCGGGCGCTGATCGCCACCGGCATCCCGGTCGAGCCGATCACCTACAACGGCGTCACCTACGTCATCGCCCAGGCCAACAACGCCATGCTCTATCCCGGGCTTGGGCTGGGCGTCGTCGTCGCCCGGGCCCGCCGGGTCAGTCCCGGCATGTTGCAGGCCGCCGCCGAGGCGGTGGGCGGCATGGTGGACATCTCGTCCCCCGGCGCGTCGCTGCTGCCGCAGGTGGACAACCTGCGCGAGGTCTCCGCCTCGGTCGCCGTGGCCGTCGCCGACAAGGCGGCCGAGGAGCACCTGGCCCGCACCGACCTGCGCAACACGATCCAGCAGGTCCAGGACACCATGTGGCAGCCCACCTACCGGCCGGTCCACGCGAACGGGAATGGGCACGGGCGGTGAGCGCGCCCCGCGTCCAGGACGTGCCGATCGGACTCGCGGACACCGGCACCCGGACGGAGAGCGACTCTCTCGGTGAGGTGGAGGTGCCGGCCGAGCACTACTGGGGCGCCCAGACCCAGCGATCCCTGATCCACTTCGACATCGGCGACGATCGCATGCCCAAGGCCGTCTACCACGCCTACGGCTACATCAAGAAGGCGGCGGCGATCGTCAACGCCCGCGCGGGCCGCCTGCCCCACTGGCAGGCCGACCTCATCAGCCGGGTCGCCGACGAGGTCATCCGCGGCGAGCTGGACGGCGAGTTCCCGCTATACGTCTGGCAGACCGGCTCGGGCACCCAGTCCAACATGAACGTCAACGAGGTGATGTCCAACCGGGCGATCCAGCTCGTCAGCGGCCGACTCGGCAGCAAGGATCCGATCCATCCCAACGACCACGTGAACATGGGCCAGTCGTCCAACGACACCTTCGTCACCGCCATGCACCTCGCCGCCGCCGAGGCCATCGACGAACATGTGCTCCCCGCCGCCGACCGGCTGCGTGACAGCGCCGAGGCCAAGAGCCGCGAGTGGGAGCACATCGTCAAGATCGGGCGTACCCACCTGGAGGACGCCACCCCGCTGACTGTCGGCCAGGAGTGGTCCGGCTACGCCGCCCAGCTCGGCGCGGCCATCGACCACCTCGAACGCACCCGTACCGGGCTGTACCGGCTGGCGATCGGCGGCACCGCAGTCGGAACCGGGCTGAATGCGCCGCCGGGTTTCGGCGAGGAGATGGCCCGGCAGATCGCCGAGCTCACCGGGCGGCCCTTCACCGGCGCGCCGAACAAGTTCGCCGCCCAGGCCTCGTGCGACGATCTCGTCCGGGTCTCGGCGGCGCTGCGCGCCCTGGCCGTGCCGCTGTTCAAGTTCGCGAACGACCTACGCTGGCTCGCCTCCGGGCCGCGTACGGGGCTGCGTGAGCTGATCCTGCCGGCCAACGAACCGGGTTCGTCGATCATGCCGGGCAAGGTCAACCCGACACAGGCCGAGGCCATGCTGATGGTCGCCATTCAGGTGACCGGCAACGACACCGCCGTCTCCATGGCGGGCGCCGAGGGCAACTTCGAGCTGAACGCCTTCCGCCCGGTCATCATCAAGAACGTCCTGCATTCGGCGCGCATCCTGGCCGACATGATGGATCACTTCCGCACGTATCTGGTCGAAGGAGCCCGGCTGAACACCGAGACCCTGCGCCACAACATCGACCGCTCGATCATGATGGTGACCGCCCTCAGCCCCGTCGTCGGGTACGACCAGGCCGCCCGCATCGCGCACCACGCCCTCGACAAGGGGCTGGCGCTCAAGGACGCCGCACTCGAATGCGGCGTCGCGGAGGACCTGTACGACAAGATCGTCGACCCCGAACGCCTCACCAGACCAGGGGTGCCCAGCCCGAACGGCGGCAACCGACGCTGAAACAAGGCCCACAACCCTCGACCCGGTGGCGGGCGGGCGGCGAGGCTGTAGCGGCCCAGGCAGTTGAGGTTGGCGTGTTTGAGCGGGGAGAGCCGGGTCACATCCTCCTCCAGGACGTCGTGCTCCCGCAGGTGCTCGCCGGCGGCGTCCAGGTAGCGGGTCGTCCAGAACACGGCGGCTGAATAGATCGCGATGCGCGGTCACCCTTCGGCGAAGGTCTACGCGGGACCGCTGAGGGTCTTCTCCACCTGATCCCGCGCAGGATGGCCCTTCTCGGGTCAGTTCTTCGGTGCGGCCGGACGTGGTTGTGCAGGCGCCTGCAGATTCAGCGCCGCTGCGAGTTCGCGCAGATATGGCCGCAGGTCGGTCACATCTGTGTCTCCCAGGATCTGCACCACGACATGATCTGCACCGGCGTACAGGTGCGCCGTGACCGCTGCGGCCGCGTCCTCGGCAGAACCCATGCCGACCAGCGCGCGCACCAGCCGGTCCGAGCCGCCGGGCACGAAGTCGGTCTCATCGAAGCCTTGCCGCAGCCATGAGTTGCGGTAGTTGGGCGCCTGCAGATACATGCCGATGTGGGCATGCGCGCGCCGTAGTTGATCTTCACGGTCCTCGCCGATCGCCACCGCCTGCTCGCTCACGATCCATGGATCGGCGCCGCTGCCGGACAGCTCGATCATCTTCGGGCCCACCGCGGCCAGCAGGCGGGCCGGCCTGGCGGCGCCTGGCTCTATCGCCGGCGAGACGGCGTCCATACGCTCCAGGTAGCTGCGCATCATGCTCAGCTGCTTCACATAGGTTCCGCCGGTCGCGTGCTTCATGAATCCGGCGTGGCTGATACCCAGGCCGAGCACGGACCGTCCTGGATGGAGCGCGCTGAGGATTCGGCCTCCGGTCTCGGCCGCCGAGGGGATCCGCGCGTGGATGTTGGCGATCCCAGTGGCGACCACCAGTCGCTCGGTCGCGGCCAGAACAGTGGGATGGCGCGCATAAGGTTGCGGCCGATCGTCTGTAGGCCGGTTGGTCGTCCTCGCGCCAGACGGTGTCGCGAGTCACGCCCTCCTTGCTGACGGGCCGACCGGCGGAAGGCCGGCCGGACAGGCGTCGGTGCCAGTGGCTGCTCAGTGGCTGATGACGACCTTGCCGAAGTGAGCACAGCTGGCCAGGTAGGACGCGGCGTTGAGCGCCTGTTCGAAGGGGAAGACGCGGTCGATCAGCGGCCGCAGCTTGTGCGCCGCGATCACCCTGTTCATGTCTTCCAGGTCGCTCTGGCGGTGGCGGCGGGCATCGACGTGGTGACCGCCAACTCGCGCGGCCCGCAGAGCCTGGCAGGTTTCGTCCTGGCCCAGCAGCTGCTCGCCGCCCTGCTGGTCAAGGCCTTCAACAACATCCTGGCCCACCACATCCCCTTGCTCGCCCGGCCCGCAGCGTCCTGCCCATCGCCGGCGATGACGCCAACGCCAAGGCCCGGGCCGCCGAGCTGATCGACCGGCCCGGGTTCGACACCGTCCACGCCGGAACTCTGACCGAGAGCCGGCGCTTCGAGCCCGAGTCCGGCGCCTACCCCCAGATTTACCTCGCCGACCCCGACGTACCGGTCGAGCGCATACTCCAAGCCCCCGCCGCGCCGCTACCGGCCGACAAGCTGCGCGCCGCCTTGCAGGCGAGCCAGCAAGTCAAGGTCGCCGAGCGCACCTTCTAACGCTCGCACCGAGGCCTGCGGCCGTCAGGCGCGGGCCGTGGCGAAGGCGGCGGCGCCATCGCGGTCGAGCCAGGTGGCGAAGTCCATCAGGCCCGGGTGCTCCTTACGTAGCGCGTCGATGTCGGCGTGCCAGCCGCCGCCGTGGTTGGCGAAGTCGTAGCCGGCCACGGCGTCGGCGCCGCGATCGGCCAGTGCCTCGCGCGGGATGTTCCGGTAGGTGATGGGCTGCCGCAGCGCCCGCTCCATGGCTCGGGCGATCTGCGGCATGGTCAGCTCGTCACCGGCCAGTTCGATCGTCCGGCCGGTGTATTCGGCCGGACGGGTGAAGGCTAGCGTGGCGAACGCGCCGATGTCGGTGGCCGCGATGAGCTGGACCGGCACGTCCGGCAGGACGACGTCGGCCAGGACGCCATCGCGCACGCCCATCTGCGGGTGGACCTGGTTGTCCATGAAACGGACCGGCCGCAGCGCGGTCAGGGGCAGACCCAGGTCGCGGGCGTACCGCTCCAGGGTGTCCTTGGTCTGCCAGCGCGCGATGCCGTGCGAGGCGTCGGCTGCGCCGACGGAGGCGTACACGAAGCTGCGGATGCCGGCCGCCGCAGCGGCGTCGGCGACGTTGCGGCCGTAGCGGAGCTCGTCGTCGATGGTGAAGCCGGGCGGCGTGCCAGGGTAGCCGAGGGTGGGCTGGACGCTGAAGACGCCGTCGACGCCGCGGGTGGCCGCGTCGAGCGAGACGCGGTCGCCCATGTCGCCGCGGACCAGCTCGGCGCCGGCGGCGGCCAGCGCCCGCGCGGCGGGAGTGCCGGGGTCGCGGACGAGAGCGCGGACCCGCTGCCCGGCGGCCAGCAGGCCGCGGGCCGTGGCGCCGCCCTGGGTGCCGGTGGCGCCGGTCACGAGAACGGTGATCATGTTTCCTCCTGATGGCGGGGTGTTCGAGAACGGGGTCAGGTGTTGAGCAGATGGTGAGTACGGCCGAAGGCCAGGTCGTCGACCAGGCGGCGCTGCCATGGGCGCTGGACAATGGCGTGGGTGAGCCGGCGGGTGGCGCGCGGCGCGGCCATGATCTCGGCGGCCAGCTCCCAGGCGCGCGGCAGCAGCCGCTCGTCCGGCACGACCTCGTTGACCAAGCCCAGCTCCAGCGCCTCGGCGGCGCCGACGCCGGCCCCGGTGTAGAGCATCCGCGCGGCCCGCTTGAGGCCGAGCAGCTCCTGGTAGACCAGGTGCTGACCATCGCCGGGTACGGCGCCGGAGCGGAAGTGGGTGTCGTCGAAGACGGTGCCGGGGGTGCACAGCGTCAGGTCGCAGGCCAGGGCCAGCTCCTGGTGGTAGCCGGGCCCGTTGAGCGCGCCGATCGTCGGCACGTCCACGGAGAAGACGAGGCTACGTAGCAGCGCGATGCCATCGCGGTAGAGGTCGTAGCGGTCCTCGCCCCGCTGCGCCGGCGGCCGGTCGAGCAGGGCGGGGTCGAGCCCGCCGGTCCACGCTTCGCCGGTGCCGGTGAGGATCAGCACCTCGTTGTCCAGGTCTGCGCCCGCTTCCCGCAGCACCTCGCCCCAGGCGTGGTGCAGCGCGAGTGACATGACGGCTGGGCCGCCGCCGGTGTGCATGCGCAGCAGGAGCACTCCGTCGCGGCGCTCCATCGCGAAATGCTCGGCGTGCCGGGCGGCGTACTTCGGTGGCTGGGAGCTCATGGCACCTCCTAACCGGGGACTCTCCCCGGTTTCTGTTCGAGTACGATACGGGGATAGTCCCCGCTTAGGCAAACCCGGGAGGCGACGATGCGGGCCGACGCCCGGCGCAACTACGACCGACTGGTGGCCTGTGCGCGGGCGGCCTTTGCCGAACTAGGGGCCGATGCGCCGCTGGACGACATTGCACAGCGCGCGGGAGTCGGCAACGCCACGCTCTACCGCCACTTCCCCACCCGGCAGGCACTGCTGGAGGCGGTTTTCCGCGACCACATCGACGCCCTGTGCCGCCGGGCCGAGGAGCTGATGTCCGCGCCGTCGCCGGGCGCGGCGCTGAGGGAGTGGCTGGGCGCGGTGATCGCGCAGGGCAGCACGGAGCGCGGGCTAGCCGCGTCGCTGCTGGTGGCGCTGGGCGAGGATGGCTCGTCGTGTCGCGCGGCGGTGTTCGGGGCGGCGCAGGGGCTGCTGGCGCGGGCACAGGAGGCGGGCGAGGTCCGGACGGGCATACCGGTCGAGCAGCTGTTCAGGTTGGTGAACGCCATTGCGCTGGTCACCGAGACGGAACCGGATGCGGCCGGGCATGCGGCCTCCCTGCTCGACCTGATCTTCCACGGCCTGACTCCATCATGGGCATCATGTTGATGTCGTCGGCCCGGACCAACACGATGTCAGCCTCCTTGCCCGGTGATCATGACTGGCGTGAGAATGACGCAATTCCGTACGTAATCGGGCACGTTGATCATCTGGCCTGACCGCTGCTGATATCCGAGGGCGCCCCCGCCGTGGTGTGCGAGGCGGGGGCGCCTTCTTCCACCTGGATGCCGACGACCGGCGCCAGACGATGGCCGCCAACGGCGCCCGCAACCAGCTCGGCTGGGCCCTGCAACTCGGCACCACACGGCTCTTGAACTGCTTCCTGGACAGTTCCCGCCGCGGTGGTCGACTACGTCGCCGAGCAGCTCGGCCTGCAGGCCGCCGACCTGAAGGGGCATGGCGAGAAGGAGGCCCGCTGGGATCATCAGGAGCAGATCCGCAGCAGCTATGGCTACACCGCCTTCGCCGGCGAACAGTGGTTCGCGCTGGCCTGCTGGCTCTACAAACGGGCCTGGACCACCGGCGAGCGCCCGATCGTGCTGTTCGACCTGGCCACCCACCGCCCGGTGGAGGCCAACATCCTGCTGCCCGGCGTCACCACCCTGGAGCGGCTGATCGCCGCGCTGCGCGAGCGCGTCGCCTCCCGCCAGTACGCGCTGCTGGCCGCCGCCCCCAGCCCCAACCAGGCCGCCGTGCTGGAAGAGCTGGTCAAGGTCGAATCCGGGCGGCGGGTCTCCCGGCTGGACTGGCTGCGCAAAAGCCCCACCGACGTCAGCAGCACCGGCCTGGTCAAGGCCCTGGATCGGCACATGGAACTGCGCGACCTGGGTGCCGCCGGCGCCGTTCGTGGCGATCAGGTCGAGTGCCGGCCGTCGAGAAGGGCCCGTTCCTGATCGGATGGTGCAGCTCCGGGACGCCGGCCAGACATCAGCCTGCGCGTAGCTCCGCCGCGACCGCCCGCTCCCGCAATTGGGTGGCCTCCGCCCGAGCCGCCTCCAGCTGAGCACGGGCGTCCTCCAGCCGAGCCCGCTCCAGCTGTAGCTCCCCCCGCAACCGATCCCGCTCCTCCACCGCACCCTCCGCCGTCGCGCGCGCCTGGGCGATCTCCGCGGCGGCCAGTTCCCGAGCCTTCGCCGCATCGTTCAGGGCGACGGCGCGGTCCCGTTGCGCCTCGGCCGCGGCACGTTCGGCGGTCTCCGCCCGGGCGACGGCCCGTTCCCGCTCCTGTCCGGCCGCCTCCGCCCTGGCCTCGGCCGCGGCCAGGTCCCGCTCTGCCAGCTGCCTGGCCCGCTTGGCTTCCGCCGCCTCCTCACGGGCGCGATCACTCTCCGCCCGCGCCGCCACCGCCTCTTTCCGGGCCTGTTCGGCTCGCGCCTCCCCATCCTTTTCCGCCCGTACGGCGCGGGCTTCGGCCTCCTTCCGCACCTGTACGACCTGCGCCTGCGCCTCCTTCTCGGCGCGTACCACCCGAGCTTCCGCCGCTGTCTCAGCCCGTACGGCCTGCGCCTCCGCCTCAGCGGCCCGCCCATCGGCGGCCTCGACCCGCTCCGCCAGCTCCTGGAGCGCCTGATCTCTGGCCCGCTCGGTCAGCTCCGCCCGCCGTACCGCCTCATCGGCCTGCCGCTCGGCCAGATCGGCCCGGCGCCCGGCCTCCTCGGCGGACTGCAGGGCCTGCCGCTCGGTGCTGGCCGCCTCCCGCAACGCGGCCAGCGCCTGCTCGCGAGCCCGCTCACCATCAGCCTGCGCCGTATCCCGCTCGGCCTCGGCCTCCTCCACACGCAGCCGCATCACGCCGGCCTCCCTGCGCGCGTGCTCGGCTGCCTCCCGCGACAGCCGTACCTGCTCGAATGCCTGCTCCCGCTCGGCACGCGCGATGGCGACCCGCGTGTGCGCCTCAGCCTGTACGGCGCTCAGCTTCGCCTCGACCCCGGCCGGACTCAGTTCCTGGGCCAGCGCCCTGGCCAGTGGCTCGATGGCGGCGGCCAGCCCGTTCTCCATCCGGTCGTACAGCTGCTCGGCCCGCGCCAGCGCCCCCTCCAGCCCGGGCGTCGCGCGCCGCATCTCCCGCTCACGCTTGGCGGCGGCCTGGCAGTCGCCTTCCGGGCAGTACGCCTTGGGCCGCCCCCTCCCCCGCCGCTGCTCGATCGGGGCACCACAGTGCAAACACGGCGTAACCACTGTGGCTTCTGTGCTGATCTGTCGAGCGCTGCCCTGCGGCTCGCCCTGTGTATCCGGGATGGTCACTGGTCTTGCCTTCTCAGGTGAAGTGGCGGATTTCGCGGAACGGGACGCCGGCTGCGGCCTTGCGCGCAGGATCCCGCGCTTTCACGACGCGCCGCCGGAATGCCGCACGTCATCTGGCCCATGGGGCGCGTCTGGCGCGCCTGGCGCAAGGCGCTCGCGCCAGGGATGTGTGGTGTGCTCGGTCTCCAGCGCCTCGTGCAGCCACCGCCGCTCCCCCTCGCTCAACAGCGGCAGGACCGCCTCGAAGTCGACCTCGTCCTTCGGCCGCAGACCCTTGGACTTGTAGAGCAACTGCACCTCCGGGACAATCCTCCGGAAACCATCCTGCTCGACGGTCAACCCGGCCAGCGGGCGGCGGATCCGAGGGTCACGCCGGTAGATCCACTCCTCGTCGTCGGCCTCGTCCAGCATGAGCTGGAACCGCCAGGGGCCGTCCGGATGCTCGCGTACCCAGATGTCGTGCGCCTGCTCGGGCAGGACCTCGCCAACCGCCCATGGCCGTAGCGTCTGGGGCACGACCGCGGCGTGTACATCCCAGCCGTCCAGCAGCCGCCGCGCCGCGAGTTGGTCCCGGCGCAGCAGCGCGATATCGACGTCCCCGTGCTCGCGGTACGCACGGCCCACGGCCAGCTCGATGGCGTAGCCGCCGGCCACCCACCACGGCGCCGCCAGCCCGCGCATCAGCGCAACGACTTCACCAAGCGGCGCGGCCTCCCAGGGACCCCACGGTGTCTCGATCCTCATCATCGGCAAATCATGCGCTATCACAGCCTCCGTCGTCAGCGCTCGTGGCGCAGCGCCACGCCAGGCTCCACTCGGCGTGCGCGGCTTCCAGAGAGACCGGACATCACGCGGTCATCGTCTCCACTTCGGATGCGAGCCCCTGCAAAGTCGCTACGTCCGCCCATCTCAGCCGTCACGCTCAGACTCTAGCATTTTCGATTTTCTAGAAAATCAAATTCAATAATTAAGATCCGTTGCGTCGCGACGGGTCTCGACAACTTGCGAGAAGGCAGATTTCCCGCAAGTTTCGGCTGAGCTGGATCTCCCCGGGGTGACCATGCGCGTGTCCTGGCTCAGCTTGGGACCAGCCACGTGTGACTTGTCATCGGACTGTCCTGCGGGTTCGTCATTGCCTGTCGCAGCGTTGGTCACCTCTTGTCGCTCTCGCCGCGCCTTTGACGGCCAGTTCCTCCACTTTTGACGCATTCGACCTAATTTCGCTACGGCGACTTTCCGGTTCTTGATCGGGGGCGAGGAGCCGGCTGACAGCCGTTGGCGCTGAGAACGATCAAGACGCACTCACGGGTGAAACATCCTCACTTGTAACGCGTCGATCACTATGAGTTGATCCCCGCCGATATGGTCCTACCGTGCGGGCTATGCCTGCGGAATTTCTGTCTGCCGAGCACAGGGCTGCCTATGTCTCGTTCATCGAGGTGCCGTCGCTGTCAGACCTGGAGAAGTTCTTCTTCCTGGACAGCTTCGACCGGAATGTGATCGCGCAGTCGAGAGCCGATTCTCACCGGCTGGGCGTCGCCGTCCAGATCGGGACCGTCCGGTACAAGGGGCTGTTCCTGGAGGATCCGCTCGCGGTGCCCTGGCCGGTGGTGGACTACCTGGCCGAGCAGCTGGGAATCGGCGACGCGTCGCAGGTCAAGAAGTACGCCGAGCGGCCCAAGACGACGTACGAGCACGCGTGGATGATCCGGGACGCCTACGGTTACCACACCTTCGATGACACCAACAGCTGGAGCGAGCGGCAGCTGACGCGCCAGTTCCGGACTTTCCTGCACGGCAGGGCGTGGACGCACGCCGAGGGGCCGGTGGCGTTGTTCGAGCAGTCGGTGGCGTGGCTGCGGCGGCATCGGGTGTTGCTGCCCGGGGTGACCGTGCTGGAGCGGCTGGTTGGCAGCGTGCGGGAACGGGCCGATGTCCGCATGTACACGGTGGTGACCAAGCAGGTCCGCCGTGCCGATCCGCACCTGCCGACCGCGTTGTCGGATCTGCTGGTAGTGCCCGAGGGATCGCGCATCTCGGAGCTGGAGAAGCTGCGGCAGGCGCCCAAGCGCACGTCAGGGACGGAGATGGTGCGGGCGCTGCAGCGGGTGGACAACCTGGCCGCCTTCGGGTTGAGCCGGGTCGCGGTGTCGAAGGTTCCGGTGCGGCGGATGAAGACCCTGGCCAAGTACGGGGCGGGCAGCAAGGCGCCGGCGCTGGACCGGCTGGTCGAGCCGCGCCGAACGGCGACGCTGCTGGCGGTCACGCGAAGTCTAGAGGCCGAGGCGATCGACGACGCTTTGGATCTGTTCGCGCTGTTGATGGCGACCCGGTTGATCAGCCCGGCCCGCCGCAAGTCCGCCGACGAACGGCTGCGGATGCTGCCCCGGCTGGAGCGGGCCTTCAAGCTGGTGGCCAAGGCCGGCCGCGTGCTGGTCGACCAGCTCGACTTGGTCGACCAGGAGGGTGCCGACCTCGATGTGGCGGCGATGCGGGCCGCGCTGGTGGAGAAGTACCACACGGTGCGCCCGTTCCTGCGGCTGCTGGGCGAGTTGAAGGCACTGTCGGCGGCGCAGGGCGGGCGGCGCGTGCTGGCCGCGGTGCGCCGCTTGCCGGAGCTGTCGCGTCGGCAGGTGAGCAAGAAGCCGCTGTTGCCCAGGGAGATCGACGCCGCGCTGGTGACCGCGTCGTGGAAGCGGGCGGTGTATGCCAACCCGGACCTGCCGCAGGGCGCGGTCGATCGTGACGCGTACGTGGTGTGCGTGCTGGAGCACCTGCTACGGGCCCTGACGATCAGGGACGTGTTCGCCACGCCGTCGCTGCGCTGGGCCGACCCGCGCGCGCACCTGCTGGCCGGGGCGCGGTGGGAGTCGATCGCCGAGGATGTGCTGGCATCCTTGTCGCTCACCGACCCAGTCCAGGAGCACCTGAACGGCAAAGTCCTGGCCCTGGACGCGGCCTGGAAGCAGATGGACGCCCGGCTGGAGGAGGCGGGCGAGGACGCGCTGGTCTCGGTGGTAACCCCGGCCGGGGGCGGGCGGGCCCGGCTGTCGGTGGAGAAACTCGGCGCGCTCGGCGAGAGCGAGTCCCTGGCGTGGCTGAGGGCCGCCTGCCAGGCCATGCTGCCCCGCATCGACCTGCCAGAACTGCTGCTGGAGGTGCACGCCTGGACCGGGTTTCTGGACGCCTACGTGCACCTGGCCGACATCTCCACCCGCATGAACCACCTGCCGACATCGCTGGTGGCGCTGCTGATCAGCGAGGCCTGCAACGTCGGACTGACCCCTGTGATCAAGGCGGGGGAAGAGGCGCTGACCCGTGGCCGGCTGTCCCACGTGGATCAGAATTACGTGCGCGCCGAGACGCACGCCGCGGCCAACGCGATCCTGATCGCACACCAGGGCAAGGTGCCGATCGTCGCCTCGTGGGGCGGCGGCTTGCTGGCCTCGGTAGACGGGCTGCGGTTCGTCGTCCCGGTCAAGACGATCAACGCCGGACCTTCACCCAAGTACTACGGCTACAAGCGCGGTATCACCTGGCTCAACGCAGTAAATGATCAGGTGGCGGGGATCGGGCAGATGGTGGTGCCGGGCACTCCCCGCGATTCGCTCTACATCCTGGACTGCCTGATCAACCTGGACGCCGGGCCGAAACCCGAGCTGGTCACGACGGACCAGGCCAGCGACAGCGACATGGTGTTCGGGATCTTCTCCATGCTCGGCTACCGGTTCGCGCCCCGCTTCGCCGACCTGGGCGACCAGCGGTTCTGGCGCGCCGAGCTGCCCGACGGCACCACCAGCGCATACGGGGTGCTGGAGGCGATCGCCCGGAACAAGCTGAACACCAAGAAGGTGATCGCCCAGTGGCCGGACATGCTCCGCGTCGCCGGATCGCTGGTGACCAACCAGGTGCGCGCCTACGATCTGCTGCGCATGTTCGCCCGCCAGGGTTCTCCGACGCCGCTGGGGCAGGCGTTCGCCGAGTACGGCCGTATCGACAAGACGATGCACCTGCTGAGCATGCTGGACCCGATGGATTCCAGCTACCGTCGGAGCCTGGGTAAGCAGTTGTCGGTCCAGGAGTCCCGGCACCGCCTGGCCCGCAAGATCTGCCACGGCAACTCGGGCCGGATCCGACAGGCATATCGGGAAGGCCAGGAGGATCAACTCGCGGCTCTTGGACTTGTCATCAATGCCGTCGTGTTGTGGAACTCACGGTATCTGTCGGCGATCGTGGACCAGTTGCGCGCCCAGGGTGTGCCGGTCAAGGACGAGTTCGTGGCACGGTTGTCCCCGCTGGGCCACGCCCACCTCAACTGCCTGGGCCGCTACGCGATTGCTTCCTCGGCCCCGGACAAGGGCCTGCGGCCGCTCGGCGCGGCGGCGCTGCCCGAGGTCGGTGCCGCCAGTGCCGCTGTCGTGGACGATGACGGTGTCTGAACCGCTGACCGATGGCCGTCTGAATGACGGCTCAGCTCATGGGCTGGAGCTGTTTCACTTGCGTGTGTCCCAAAAGCGGCAGTGGTGTTCGGTGGAGCCGTCGCCATTGCTTCGGGCCGAGGAAAGGGAGCGGACGCGGTTCGCGCTCTTGCTGGTCAGGGGCTTCCATCGGGGCAGGCTCGGGTCGTTGGGATTGCCGGTGGCGGCGAAGCGGGTCCAGTAGGCGATCATCTGGTCGGCCAGCCGGCGTTGGCTTGTCGAGAGGGGCTGGGCGGTGGCGGCGCCGGGGCCGTCGAAGAGGTAGGGCAGTTCTCCGCCGTGGTAGGCGCCCAGAGGGAAGGCGGCGGGGATGGGAAACCCGGATGGTCTGGGGGCGGGATCGTCGGCGAATTCGTATTGGTAGACGGGGGTCTTGCGGGCGAGCAGGCGGTTGCCCGCCTGGGTGGGGCAGGTCCAGCCGCGGTCGGTGGCGATGGCGGCCCATGCCAGGGAGGGGGAGCCGTGTGCGCTGAGGGGATACCTGGCCGCGACCCGCCGGGCGTCGGTGCCGAAGGCGGTGCGCAGGAACTGCTGATAGGTCTGCCGGGTCAGAGGCTGGCCGGGACCGTCGAAGTACATGGCCACGAAGTATCGGGCCTCGTGCGCGGTGGTGCCGGCCATGAGCGGCACCGGGTGGAGGCGTCCCTCGGCCACCGCCCGGCGCGGGTCGAGCGGCAGCGTGTCGCTTCCGTACGAGGGCGCCCAGGTGGCGGGCATCTTCTGCTGCGCGGCGAGCAGGGCCGGGACCGGGGCCTGGCGCAGGCAGGCCATCGTCTGGGCGGCGTCGGTGCATCCGATCTGTTCGGCGGCGGCTGCGGCGATCTGTTCGCCGGACTGCCGTGATGGCCACACGGTGTCGCCGCCGGCGGGGTCGATGCCCATCTGGCGCATCGAGCATGTGCCGCTTTGGATGATCGCCTTGTCGAACAGCCCCGCCGCCGTGGGGGATGTCAGCTGGGCGCAGGTGCTGAACGCGCCCGCGGACTCGCCGAGCAGGGTGATGTTGCGCGGGTCGCCGCCGAAGGCCGCCGCGTTGTGCCGTATCCAGCGCAGCGCGGCCTGCTGGTCGAGCAGGCCGAATGCGCCCGAGCCGGGCAGGGCGGGGTGGCCGAGGAAGCCGAAGATGCCCAGCCGGTAGTTGACGGTCACGACGACCACGCCCGCCTTCGCCAGCCGCTGGGTGTCGTAGTCGCCGCCGGCGCCCTGGGTGAAGCCGCCGCCGTGCAGCCAGACCATCACAGGCAGCCGTTGTCCGGCGGGCACGGTCCGGGGGGCGGTGACGTTCAGGTACAGGCAGTCCTCGGTGGTGCTGGCCGGGTTGGAGTCGGCGGGATTGGCGTTCTGCGGGCAGCGCGGGGCCGTGCGGGTGCCGTCCTTGACGCCTTTCCACGCTTGGACGGGCTGGGGCGGCTGCCAGCGCAGCGTTCCGGTCGGTGGCGCGGCATAGGGGATGGCGTTGAACCGCTGCACGTCCCGGCCGATGTGAGCGCCGGTGACGGCGCCGGACGAGGTGTGCGCGACAGACTGGCGCGAGCTCGATGCGGGGCCGGTGGCGCTCGCGCAGGCCGCGACGACGGACAGACCGGCCACCGCCGTGACCAGCCGCACGCGCGCCGTCCTGCGCGCCGTTCCTCGGGGTCTCATCGGCGCACCGCCCGATACGTCGCGATGAGCAGGAACGCGGCTCCGAGGGTGCCCAGGGCGAGATCGGCCCAGCCGGGGACGCCGACGGCGCGCAGGATGCCGGCGATTCCGAAGCTGGTGTCCCACTGCGCCTCGGTGATCGCCGAGCCGAACCCCTGCACGGTGAACAGAGCTCCGGCCAGCCACAGCGCCTTATCGGCTGTGCGGTTGCGTGTTTGCGAACGACTCATGGCGTCCTCCCTGTTCCGATGCGTACGCATCAAATAAACCGGAAAAGTTGATACGATGCAACCGCATCGAAATGCTGTCGGAAGGAACCCCATGCCCAAGCAGGTCGACTACGAGACGCGACGCCGCCACATCGCCGAAGCGGTCTGCGACCTGATCGACCGGCACGGCCCCGAAGGCGCGACCCTCCGGGACGTGGCGCAGCAGGCTGGGGTGTCCATGGGAGCAGTGCAGCGATGCTTCGCCACCAAGGACGAGATGCTCGCCTTCGCACTGCACCACATCACCGAACGCATCACCGCGCAGGGCCAGGAGGAGATCGACGCCTCCGCCGCCAAGGAGTCGGCGGTGACCCTGCTCACCGCCACCCTGCGTACGCTCACCCTGATCGAGCCGCACCAGCGACGCGACGCCAGGATCCTGGCGGCCTTCACCGCCCACGCCACGGCCATCCCGTCCCTGGCGGAAATCCTGCGCCAGGCCCACGCCAAAACGCGCGACCTGCTGGTCTGGCTGATCCGCTATGGCCAGCGAACCGGCGAGTTCCGCGACGACCTCGACGCCGACCTGGAGGCCGAGACCCTCCTGCCACTCGTCGAAGGGCTGACCTCACTCGCCCTGCTCGGACACCGCCCCACCGTGCCCGCCCACGACACGCTGACTCGTCGTATCGACGGCCTGCTCATGCAGCCATCCCGGCCAAGCCGACCGGCCTCATCGACCGCAATCACCTGAGGGTGCCTTGCGAGCGCGGCACCAGCGCTGCGTCCGTCACACCACGTACGCCAAGACGCCTTCCAGAGGCGCCAGACGTTCACCGTCACGCTTGGCGTGTGATGTTCTTCACCGCCGGCGTCCGCAGCGACCCTCAGCCGGTTGCTCTATGCGAGCGGGCCTTGCGGTGCGAATCAGCAGGATGGAGACCAATGATTGCGGGATAACCTTTGTTATCTGGCAAGATAGCGATCACAGACCAGGCGCGAGCTGGGCGGAGCGCTTCCGGCACTCAGGCTTCGTTTCCCGGTTATCTGGCAACTACACAGGCGATGGAGGACGACGGCGTGAACGAGGTGATCGCCGAGCAGCTCGGCCGCGGCCATCCACTCGCCACGCACCTGGACGACTTCCTCACCGACAAGCGCAACGCCGGCGCCTCCGGCCAGACGATCCGCGCCTACCGCGGCGACCTCCTGCAGTTCACCGCCTACTGCGATGGCGAGCTCGGCGAGCTGAGCGCCGCGCCCATCCGGGCCTTCCTCGCCGACCTCGGCCAGTTGTCGGCCGCCACCCGCAAGCGCAAGCGGGCCGCGATCGCCTCCTTCTGCCGCTGGGCCGTCAGGCACGACCTGCTCGACGCCAACCCCATGGACCGCATCGACACCATCAAGGTGCCCAAGACGCTGCCCCGCCCGGCCGCGGCCGCCGACGTCGCCAAGGTCCTGGCCGCGATCTGCTCGCGGCGGCCGCGCAAGGACCTGCCACTGGACCGGCTGCGCGACCGGGCGCTGTTCGAGACCGCCTACGTCTGCGGCGCCCGCGCCGCCGAAGTGTGCGGCCTGTACGTCGAAGACCTCGACCTGCGTATGGACGACGAACACGTCCGCATCCACGGCAAAGGCGGCAGCGTGCGCACCGTCCTGTTGGACGACCGCGGCTACGTCGCCCTGCTCAAGTTCTACCTAGCCCGCGCCGACTACACCGCCGGGCCGCTGTTTCGCGCCTCCATCAACGGCTACGGCGGGCCCCTGTCCTACGACGCCGCCCACCACCGCTGGCAGGGCTACTGCACCGCCGCACGCGTCGAGATCGACATCCACCAGCTGCGCCACGCCCACGCCACCGAACTCATCAACGCCGGGGTGTCCATCGAGGCCGTCCGCCGCCGCCTCGGCCACGCCTCCACCGAAACCACCCAGCTGTACGCGTTGCTCGACGATAAGGTCGCCGACGCCGAGATCCGCGCCGCCCGCCGACGCCGCGACCGGGCAACGCGCTGAAGAACCTTCACGACCAAGAGCGACCTCACTCGCTGCGACCAAGATCCTTCTCAGCGCCAACGGCTGTCCGCCGGTTCCTCACCCCCGTTGATGGCAGCCCAAGAACCTGTAGGACCTGCAGATGGTTCCCTCTCTGTTGCATTCCGGCCGCTCGCGACTTGGGAGCGGTATTAGCGTTTTCCTCTTTCCCTCCACTTATCTCCCTCCCGTAGGGCCCCTTGCCCGACTGCTCCTCGAAGTTGGTGTCTTCGGTTGAGGGTCGCAGCGATAGCCACTCTGGCCTGCGAGTATGTGGAACCGCCTCCCCGCGGCGAGATAGTGTCGGTGGCGCTCGCCCGGGGCGCCTGGCGCACCCTTCATCAAACTGCCGGATCGTGCGCTGACGCCGTGCCGATCACCCGTAGACGTACCGCAGATCACGGGGCGGCCGACAATGCGACGACACCCTGATGACTAATCTCGCGACAGCTTGGTGACCAATGAGCGGCTGACCTGCACGTTGGTCATGACCTGTCGCTGTTGCTGGTCACCATGGGAGGCGCAGGCTGCCGTGGCTGTTAGCGTGGACGGCATGAGCCCCGGGATCGCCTCTGGCTTCACGCGTCCCGGGGCACCGCTGTTCTGGTCCGCTACGGTTGACCTGGTGACCGATCGTGTGGAGCCTGAGGGCGGCAAGCAGGACTTCCTGGGGGACGGCTCGATCGTGCACGCCTGGCGCACCGCCTCGGCCGGGTCCGGAGGAGTTCCTGGCCGTGTCCGGGCTGTCGGATCGTGAACAGCAACTGCTACGCGGGCGCTATCGCTGGGGCGACGACCAGGTCGGGCGTGCGGTGGCCTGATGGCTGTGGCGAAACGGGAGCTCCGCCGGGGCGTGGCGCAGGTGGAGCCGCATGACCGTCAGGTGACACGGGCGGCTTTCGTCACGGCTCTCATCCAGTTGTGCCCCGATCTATTGCGGGCAAGGCGGTCGTATCACGGGGCGTTTGCCGTCCGGCTGGGGCCTCTGCCGTTGGGCGGCTCGCCGGGCGAGCGCCTCCTCCAGCGGGACGCCGGGGACGTCCTCGCGGTTGTCGATCTGGCGTCGGATGTCGTCGGTCGTGTCCCAGAGTCGCTGCCGGTCCGCGGGGTTCTGCCTGCCGGCGTAGGCGATGATCCGCTACAGATGGGTGAATTCCTCAACCTCGCGCCAGTCGCCCGCGGCTCGGGCCTTCTCCACGACCACCGGCAGCCCCGCGTCGAACCTCTCCCGGTCGCGTGGATGAGACAGCGCCTGGCGGATCGCCGACAGTGACTTGTCCGGCCGCGGTTCCGGGGTGATGATCACTGCTGGCGTCTCCTCGCGTGTCGGTTCAGGGCAGCCTAACGCCCGGTCAGCTGACTTCCCGGTGGTCGCCTCGGCCGCGCGGGCATGCGACAGGGGGTGCGTCCACCGGTGGGTGGCAGACGAGGGTGACAGGGGCTTGCGCGCCTGCCGCTCTTCGCGTTTTTGCTGTGTAAGATCTCACGGCTCGCTACATGTTGATCTTCTGTGGCCGGCGGGACGCCGAGCTGTCTCACCTGTGTGGCGGGACTGTTGTCTCACGATCATGGCGGTTTCCTAGCCATTGCGGGCTGACTAAGTGGCCTGATGCTCGGGCCGGCGTCACCCGGGGCAAGGCAGAAGGTCGCCATGGGTGTGACCACCCTCCACGTGGGCCCCGCCTGGCCGGGTTGAGCACCGCCGTTTTCCTCGTCATCGACCTGCCGTCGTCCTGTTGACCGGCTGTGCCACCGTCTTCTTCGACGTCGGCCCCCAGAGCGTGCTGCCGCAGGTGGTCGGCTTCCCCGGTCGCCTCACGCTGCTCGCCTGGCACCCTAGGCTGGTCAAGAAGATGTGGACCTACCCCGCTAGGCAGGGCCGGCCCCCGCTTCCGAACAGAGCGGGCAACATCATCTCGCGATCGCGGGGTCGACCAGGCCCACCACCCAGTCGGCCGGGTAGAGCGCGGTCTGCGACAGAGCCTCCTGAGCCGTCTCCGGCTCAATCGAGCCCGCGGTCAGAGAGGAAATGGGCACCAGGACGGCGACGACCTTGTTGGCTCCGTCTCCCGGCTGGATCACCGGCGACTCTCCGACCCAGCCCGGAGGCTTCCTGAGGCCGGCCCCGCAGCGCTCGCTGACCACGAGCTTGTCGTTGAGCCAGATGAACACGTGGTTGCCAGCCGGGCAGTCCACCGCGAAAGCCACCGACTTGATGGGAGACTCGAACGTGAAACTCACCGCCTCGCCCCCCTGCCTGAAGTGGTTGTAGGAGAACATCTGAGGATACTTTCGGGTCGAAGTCGAGCTGGTGCCGTCCTTGCTCGGCGTGGGCGGGACCTGCGCCGACGGGCGACCGGTCGGCGGCGGGACGGTAGGCTCGGCCAAGGTGCCGGTCCAGACGTCGCCCGGTGCCGGAGCCGCCGTAATGCGCGGCAAGCCGACCACCGCCACTACGGCGATTGCCAACGCGGCGAGCGAGCCCGCCACCCGGCTGCGCCGCCTGCGGATGCCCCGGGCCCTGGTCTCTATGTCTTCGATCGTCACGCCCATGAAGGGGCCGTCGGCACTGTCGTGTTCGAGCAGCTCGCGCAATTCCTGGTCGTTCATGGTCAGCTCCCGGTCTCTGTGGCGGCGGCCTTGGTCGTGGGCTCGAGGCGTAGCTTGGCCAGCGCGCGGCTGGCCTGGCTACGTACGGTGGACACTGAGCAGCCGACGATCGCGGCGATCTCCTCGTCGGTCAGGTCCTCGAAGTACCGCAGCACGATCACCGTCCGCTGTTTGGCGGGCAGCGTGGCCAGCGCGACTCTGAGCGCGTCCCGGGTGCCGATCTTCGCTGACGCATCCGGCGTATGGGCAGTGTCCGGCAGGTCACCCGTGGCGACCTCACCCCGCCAGCGCCGCCGCCACCAGGAGGCGTGGGTGTTGGCCAGGATGCGGTAGACGTACGGGTCGGGGGCGTGGCCCACCCGACGCCATGCCAGCCAGGCCTTGGCCAGCGCCGTCTGCAGCAGATCCTCTGCGGTGGCCCAGTCGCGGCACAGCAGGTACGCCGTCCTGAGCAGCCGCACCGAGCGCTGCTCGACGTAACGTTCGAAGTCGGCTCGATCCCGCATCGAAGGTCCTCACTGTCCGGTGATGGTCACCGATGATTACGTCCTGGACCCAGTGAGATGTTGCATCGACGCCTGAAATGTTTGCCGACACCCTGTAGGGCGCCGACCCTATAGGTATGGCCTGAGCGGGGCATCTTCGCTGGTGGGTGAGTGTCCCCGTCAAAGGTGCGCCATCGATTCCCACTCGAATCTCATGCACACGGCGGATCCGCCAATGGGCCGCCAAGATCAGAGAGAATCCGCCATGAAAACTGAGACCCTACATGCTTGTAGGATCTCAGCCTTCGTGACATCTTGATCTTGTGTGACCTGCAGGTTTTCAGAATGTCTCATGCTCCTGGCGCGAGATCTGTCTCACCGGCATGGCGGTTTCCTCGCCTGCGGGGACTGCTGGTCAAGCCGGGATCAGGGACTGCTCGTCGCCTCGGATGCGGGCGTGTAGGTGCATGTCGTGCCGGCCGTCGGAGTGGACGGCGTCGCTGCGCTTGGTGCCTTCCACAAGGAAACCGCATTTGACGGCGACCCGGCAGGAGGCGTGGTTGCGGGTCGAGTGGTCCAGATGCAGACGGTGGAAACCAGCCTCGCCCAGTGCCCAGACGCTCAAGGCCGTCAGTGCGCGGGAGGCCACCCCTGCTCGGCGGGCGTGCGGGAGCACCCAATACGCGCACCCCGCGACACCGTCATCGAGATTCACTGAGCCCATGGCGATGCGCCCCAGCACCTCATCGTCGCCACGGGTCACCGCCCAGCTCGCGCCCGTCTCCTGCGTCCAGGCCTGGCGATACTGCTCGAACCACTCGCGGACCTGATCTTCAGCGGCAGGTTGACGAGTGTGCCAATGCCGGATCTCGGGGTCCTGGTAAGCGGCGAGGAAGACGGCTGCGTCAGAAGGCTCCCAGGGTCGCAAGAGCAGGCCGCCTGGGGCGGAAAGCGTCGGCTGCGGGCTGGCGGCAAGGGTTCCGGCGGGGATGGCAGGCGGCGTCGAAAGAGTTGATCTCACGCCGTATCCTCTTCCGGCCGCGAGGACCTGTGTCAAGTTGCCGCCACCTCCGCATCGGTAGCCCGTGCATGTCAACCTCAACGCCTGCTCGTCATGATCGATGTACTCGTCCGCCCCGGGAACTGATGGTCAGGATTGGTCTGTCGATGGGGTGCTCGTCCAGGATGTAGCGGATGTGTTCGCTCGTGGTTCCGCAGGCTGTGGCGATTTGCTTGGCGCTTGGATACTTGTCCTGGAGGAATGCCTGGTGGACGGTGGCGATGTCGATATCGTCGGGATCTCGTCCGGGTAGCGCGGCCAGTTGGTCTGGGGAGAATCGGAAGGTGGGCTGCCAAGTCAGTGGCTCGTCAATGCCGTTGATGTGGAGCAAGTCGGCGCCGGCTTCCTGCAGCAGCTTGGTCTCGGAGGGCAGCAGCCGCATGCGGAAGGTGCTGTAGGCGGTGCGGCTGCGGAAGTCGTTGGCGGCGATCTGGCTGGGAGCGATTTCGGCGGGGTTGCCGGTCAGCGCCTCATAGAGCCATCGCTGTGCGTGAATGTGCGCCTGGGCGAGGTCGCTTTGTCGCCGCGTTCGTAGTGATGACCAGTGGTGAAGGGTGATGAACTCTTCCTGGTTGGCGAACACTGCCCGGCGGCGGGCGTAGTCGATCGGCGATGGGTGCTGGTTGAGGTGTTCGGCGAGTTCGGACAAGGCATCCAGGATGGCAATGCAGGCCGGGTGAGTGTTGATCTTTGCGTGGGTGTAGAAGAGTGCGCCGCGGTGGTGAGCGGGGAAACCAAGAAGGTCGACAGCTCGTTGGCAAGTCGTCTGGCCTCCGGTGAGCAGGAGGCATGCCGGCAGGGCCAGGCGCCACCGGCGAGCGCCGCGGTCAGGTTCGGGAATCAACGGGATGGATAGCCGGGGCCAGAGCAGTGCGGGCAGGCGTGCCGCGCGCTCGTCCGGAGTGGTGAGCGAGCGATCCGCTCGGCGTTTGTAGAGGGTGCTGGTGGTGTACTTCAACCGACGAGCAACCGAAAAGTGTGATTTCCGGGCGCGAAGCACTGCGGCTGCGAGAGGTGCGGACAGACGGGAGGTCAGGAGTGGAGCCCGCAGAGCCAGCGGCCGGAAAGCGCTCAGCCGGTCGACGATCCACCCAAGCCGACTTGCAGCCGTGACGAGGTCGGGAGCAGAGACGATGTCGAGAGCTGTGGTGAGCACCTGGGCGGTGACGGCGGCGTCAACGGGGACCATATGCAGGGGTCGAGTGAGAGGGCGGATGTGTCCGGAGCTGCCGTGGGGGATGTTGCGTTGAACTTCTGCCCTGTGACGAGCTAATAGCTGGTCCGGTGCCCAATGTTCCAGGTCGTCCACTGGCAGCCGGAGGATCAGGCTGGCGACGATGCGGAGGTCATGGAGGACCTCGGCGGGCTGGGTCGGAGAGTGACGATAGATACCGTCCCGGAAGGACGGTCCCCCGCAACTGTCGATGAGGGCGCTGATCAGTTGCTGGCTGGTGAGAAACGGCTGGACATCGATGTCGCTGGGGTTCTCGTCGCAGCCGGCCAGCGGGAAACCGCAGGGCGTGCGGTGGCTCGCTTAGCGACATCAAGGCGTGGAAGGGAGCATCTGCCGGGAACGGGAACGGAACTTAGGGCATGACCGAGTTCGCGGGGCATGCGACCACAGTCGCCGCAACGCGCCTGGAGCAGGACGCCATGGTCCAAGCAGGCGAAGTGCCAGGTCAATCGCCAGGTAAGTTGCCAGCGGCCGCCGGTTTCGGCCAGGCAGAGCGGACAGTAGCGCGACCCTCGCGCCCGGGTCCATGACGAGCGGACATTCACGGTTCTGGCGGTGGGGTCCAGGGTGAGGAAATGGCCGGCCCATCGCGACAAGGTCATGCCGCGCAGGGTCTGGGGACTGACTCCGGTCGCAGCGCCGAGGTGTGCGGCCTCGTGCTGGGTGAGATGAATGGTCCAGTTGGGCGGTGGGCCGGCGCGGGATGCTCGGTCGTGCCGACTGAGGCCGAGCGCGTCAAGCATGTGCGTGAGTGGCGTGTCCAGGCGGGTGGCCAGCGCTTCCAGCCAGCTGTCCAGGGCTTCGCCCGGCATCGGCGGCACCCTGATGGGCAGCGTGCGGACCGGGACGTTCACGAGATAGTGGTCAACCGGCCCCGAGACAGGGCGAGTTCCAGTTCGTGGCGAGCGGCTTCAGCCGCCGCGTCGTTCTTCACCTGGTCGAGCAGGTCGGTGGTGAGCGTCTCGACGCCGATGCGGACAGCACGCTGGCAGCCCCGGTTGATGATCGTCATGAGGGAGCCGATGTGTCCGGTACTGCGCGCGAACAGGTAGTCCGACAGGTCGTCGGCGAGGAATCCGGGGTGTTTGGCCGCCAGGACCAGGCGTTGTTCCAGGGCCAGCAGCATGGTCCGCCACTCCTGCCGACCTTGTGGTGCCTCGATGGTGAAGGGGCGCATGCCCAGGCGGGTGGTGCGCCGGGCGGTCTGGGCGAGTACGGCGTCGCTGTAGGAGGTGCCCTCGGAGAACAGCCCGCGGGCTTCCAGGCCGACGCCGATGAACAGCAGGGTGACGGGGAACTCGTTGGCGATGTACTTGAAGTGGTTGCTGATTTCGATGCCGCTCTTGGCCTGCCAGCGGAGAAAGTGCAGCTCGTCGACGATGAGCAGCCGGGTGGAGCAGGACAGCACGCAGTCCAGGGCGCGGTGGGCGAATTGGGCGGCGGTGCCCTTGCTGGTGGCCGGGTGGCCGTAGAACTCCAGCATGGCTCGGTTGAAGTCCTTCATCCCGGTGTTGCCCGTCATCCCGATCCGGCAGACCGGCCACCTCTCGTGGCCATCGCCGGTGAAGGCACCCTTCTCGACGATTTCCCGCTGGTGAAACAGGCGGGCGAACGCCAGCGCCGCGGTGGTCTTGCCCAGCCCGGGAAAGGCGTCGATCGCGATCGCGCCCTTGACCTTGTCGCCGTCCTGCTCGTTGCTGTCGACGATGTCCCACAGGTCCTCGTGCAGCTCTGCCAGCTGAGGGGTCTTGATCGGCCCGAGGTTGGCGTGCCAGATACGGCGTTGCCGGTCGTAACCAGCCTTCGCTTCAGGACCGAGCCGCCGAAGCTGGGCGACGGTGAGCGGTTCGGGCTGGAGACGGCGGGGCGCGTCGACGTAGTGCTGCCAGCCTTCCTTGCGGGCCAGCGTGAGATTGTCCAGGTTGGCGTGCGTCGCGACCGGCGGGCTGTCAGTGACGGTCACACGTCCTCCAGCGCCTCGGCGTAGAAGTCGAGCTCGTCCTCGTCGTCGTCATCGCCCTGCGGCAGGTCAGGCTCCTGCGCTGGAACCTCGTCATCGACGGGAGAGTCGACCGCCGGGACTGACTTCTCCAGGGCATGACGCACGGACGGCAGCCGGGAGATGGCATCCGCAGCAGTGGCGGGCAGTTCGATCGCGGCCTGCTCGCGGGAGATGCGCAGCGCCATGCGCCGTTCGGCGACCGACGTCCCCAGCCCGATCTTCCAGCGTTCCAGCAGGTCGGCGACCGCGAGCCGGTCGTCGGGGTAGGTGTATTTGGCCGCGGCCAGCTTGCGGGCGAACTGCGGGGCCTCCTCGCTCAGCGGCATGTCCAGGGCCGGGGCATGTTCCCAGTCCAGGACGTGCCACCGCCGCTCGGCAGGCCCGCGAGGGGTGTCGGGGTCGCGGAAGTAGACCTTGGTGATGTCATCGGGATCGACGTAGATGGGCCACTTGCCAGTGTTCGGACCGGCATAGGTGCTGGTCTGGCCTCGGAAGGGATTCAACCCTGGGCCGTTGTAGCGGCGCCCGACCTCCACGCCGTAGTGCTGGATGGTGCGCCACTTCACCTGCAGAAACTCAAAGGCCAGATCCGGATCGCGAGGCACCTCGATGTAGCCGGCGCGGTAGATGCCATGCTCGAACATCTGCGCCGGCGACATGCGCAGTCCCGGGACATGCGGGTCGACCAGGCTGTCATGCGGCCGCAAGTGGTAATCCACCGCGACCCACTCCCGGATGATCGCCTCCAGCTCGTCGAGGAAGTAGAACGCATCGCCTTCCGGATTCACGCCCCGGGAGTGCAGGTCAGGGCCCTTGTAGCCGGGCAGCGCCTGCAGCAGATCCTCGCGCAGCGTGCGGAAGAAGCGCTCCACGGGCCCCTTGTCGCGGCCGGTCCGCAGCCGGGCGGGCTGGATAGAGATGCCCAGCCGCTGGCAGACACTGGTCAGATGCTCCGAGACGTAGATCTTCCCGTGATCGACGACGATCGTCTCGGGCACCAGCGACGGACCCGCAGCACCCCGCCCACCAGTGGACACCTCGGCCAGCGGGCCCTCGACCGCCTCGACGTCCAGCAGCACCGAGCGGGGAATCCCATGCTCGGGCCAGACCGCGTGCGCCGGCCAGTTCTTGCCCGGCGGCCGTGGCCGATAGACCTGGTAGAGGACCGAGCCGGCGTCGATGGACTTCGTGGAGACCGGCGTCACCCGGACGCCGACGATGCACCGGGTGTACCAGTCCATCGCGACCGTGAGCTCGGCTTGCAGCCACCGCAGCGTCACCGGATCCAAGGCGAAGACGTCCAGCCGCGTGGTGTCCATCAGCACGTACTCGCCCGGCCGAGTTGGCCGCAACCTGCCGTAGACGCCGTCCGGACGTTCAGCGATGTCCCGGTTCCGCTTGGTGCTCAACCGGAACGTCGGCTGGCGCTTCTCCAGTTCCTGTAGCACCCGGAAAGCGGTCGCCTTGCTGGGCAGTTTCACCCCTCCCTGCCCGAAGCGTGCCAGCAATCGAGCCTCGGTGCGGCGGATCACCATGGAGCGTGACGGCTTTGACTTCTCGACATGCTCGGCCATGATTTCCAACGCTGTCTCCACCCAGCGCTCGTCGACTCTCCCGTACCCGTTGGTGGCGCTCGCTTTCGGAGCCAATCCAGCCTCACCGTGAGCGTGGAAGTCTGCGACCCAGCGCTTGATGGTGCGCATCGTGACCTCCAACTCTGCGGCCTTCGCCGCGTAGCGGCTGGTCAACGGTAGGTCTGGACGAAATTGGGGCCGAGGTTCCTCCTCGCCTGCCAGTTCGGGGCTGCCGGATCGGAAACCAGTGAGGACCTCACGGACGTGTGCTGCGCGTTCGCGAACCTGTTGCCGCTGGGCGTCGTCGAGTTGCCCCAGAATCACCGCCGCATGCTGAGTCGCGTCGCGATCGGAAGAACTTGTTTCGTTGGGAATCACGCGAGCGCGAGGCGACGCCAGGAGTTCACGCAGGGCAACGCGCGAGACCTGTCCGCGGCCGTTCCTCAGAAGCACCTCGTTGCCCGCGCTGGTCGGCAGCATCTGGACGATCTCAACAATCTCGCCGTCGTAGTGGAAACGAGTCCCCACTCCGACCCTCGTGCTCCCCTTGGTCATGTCGGCGTCCAGAGAAGGTGGCCCCGGCTAAGGGGGTGATCCAGATCGGTTACGAAACGTTGCTGCCAGAGCAGGTGCAGCACAGTCGCTTTCACCGTCTCCCCTGGCCATCCAGGCTGGCTGGAGATCACGTCCGTCAGGCTCACACCGTTGAACGGTTCGCTCATCAGCGCGTTCATCAGGTGCTGGTCGAATAGCCAGGGGCGCCGATACCCAGCGAGCAAGCGGATGTTCTCCAACCGGCTGGTCGGAGGCTCGCTCCAGACCTCGTAGCGCCAGCCGCGGGATTCGACCACGTGCCGAGTCCAGGCGAAGGTGACGGCTACTTTTGGCGCCGTCACGCGGTGGGCGGGCTTGACATCAACGATCACTGGACCAGTCATGGTCAGCAGCAGGAAGTCGGGAACATGCCTGCGGGGCCATGCCGTCGAGCGTCACCGTAAGGAGGAAGGGCTGGGCGATGATGCCCAAGACGGAGGTATCGAAGTCGGCGAACAGAAGTCGGGCCAGCTCAAGGCGAGATTCGTAGATCACATGGTCGCGTTGGGTGGCCGACCAGTATGTGCCCGAGTAATGCTTCTGCCCCTTACTCCAGCGGAACGTGCGCCAGGGTACGGCGGCCCGCAGTACGTCAAGGGGGACTTCCAGCCACTCGGCATCTTTGACCAAAATGCCCTCACGAGGGCGAAAGGACAGGGTCGCCGTGAGAACACTGGCTGCCCTCATACAGAATCCCCCACATCTCGGATCCCCGCAGGCAGAGCATCACGTACCTACAGTTGGTAAGGAGTGCATCTCAGGATGTGAAGGCTAAGTCCAAAGTTCTTGGTGCCGCTGGCGAATTCTCAATCTCATGTCATTTGTGCGATTCGAGTGTCATTGCGAATGAGAAAGTGACACGGAATTTGAGAACCTACAGGTACGTTAAAGTCCGACGTTGCGCATGGCGTTGTCCCGCCAGCGGTCGACGGCGCGGATGTACCTCAGCACCACCGGTGAGGCGGGCGCCCAGCGGCCGTGTTTGGCGATGACGGCGACCGGGACGCCGGCGGCGTAGGCGACGGTGGCGCCGCCGGCGCGCAGGCTGTGCGCGGTGACGGTCTCGGCGTACGGGACGCGGGCGCGCACGGCCAGGTCGCGGACAACGACGTTGACCGCGTCCGCGCCGAGCGAGGGTCCGATGGTGGCGTGCCGGTTGATGCGACGCAGCAGCCGCCCGTCGGTGTGTCCGGCCTGGTCGAGGACGTGGAGCCAGTCGCGCCAGGCGGCGACCGGGTCGGTGAGCGGGTGGCTGCCGCGCGGGATGGCGATGGTCTCGCCGCGCGAGTCCTTGTCGGTCTTGGAGGTGCGGATGGTCACCTCCAGGCCGTCGGCGACCTCGCGCACGTCGTCCCTGGTCAGGGCGACGAGTTCGCTGCGCCGGCCCATCAGCGCCAGGCCGAGCACCAGCAGCAGCCGGTCGCGACGTCCGATCGCCGTGGTCAGGTCGCAGGCGGCGACCATGGCGCGCAGCGCGTCGATGGTGATGGGCGGGGCCTCGCGCTGGCCGCGGCCGCCGTCCTCGGCGCGCCGGCGCTTGTAGGCGCGCAGCGCGAGGCGGGCGGCCTCGGTGGCCGGACAGCCGGTGTGGCCGGACAGCCGGTGCATGGTGCGCACGGCGGCGATGGCCTGCTCGATGCTGGCCGGCGCCTGCCCGGCCTCGCAGAGACTTGAGGTGTATTCGGCCAGTGTGTGCCCGGTGGCGGGCAGTGCGACGCGGCCGTGTCCGGCGCACCAGGCGGTGAAGGCGGCCCATTGCCGGGCGTAGGCGCGGCGGGTGTTGGCGGGCACGCAGCGCCGAGCTCGGCGCGAGACTGCGACAGCGTGATGGACCAGCACCCGCCCGAGGACCGGCCCGAGCAGGCCGCCGTGTTGTTCCAGGTTGAGTTGCCCTTTGAGGGTGTCGTTGACCGACTCGATGAGCTGGCGGACCTTCTTGAGCATCGGTTCGCCGTACCTCTGTTTCTCTCGCTTGCGCGAGGGGCGCAGCAGCTCGATGCCCTGTTCGGCGAGTTCCTTTTCGAAGGGCTTGGAGGCGAAGCCCTTGTCCGAGATGAGCAGGATGCCCTCGCGCTCGGCGATCAGGTCGGCGTCGATCTCGAGCATCGCTGCCAGCACCTCGCGCTCGCCGATCTTCGGGTTGGCCAGTGCCCACATGATGGGCATCCCCGCCGGGGTACAGACCAGATACAACCGCAGGCCCCAAAAGAACCGCGAATGTGAGGCGCAGTAGCCGTAGCTGCCCCAGCCGGCCAGGTTCGAGCGTTGCACCTCCTGCTCTGATGGGCGCACGAAAAAGATTCACTGATCATCTCGACGGTTTCCACCGGCCGAGGTTCGCTGCCGCCTGCCCGGCTGAGGTGGGTGATTTTCCGGTCAGTATGCGCCACAGGGTCTTCTCGTGTAGGGGACGTCGCGGCGGGACAGCAGCCGATGGAGGGTAGTCTTGGCGGCGGTCTTGGTCTGGTCGGGGGTTTCTTGCGGCGTTCGGCGGTGGCTAGGACTGAGGGGGCGCCACGTTCTCCTCAAGCGGATGGTTGTTCCACCAAACCGGAGCAACCTCATGCCGTCGATACCCAGCACCGTCCTGGCCGCGGAGCTCACCGGCTGATCGGCTATCCGCCCAATCGGGCGAGAATCGCTTCGGTCATCTCCACCGTGCCGGCGGTGCCGCCAAGGTCGAGCGTCCGGACGTCAGACGAGCCCAGAACGTCTTCGACGGCCTTCGTGACCGCGGCCGCAGCATCGGTTTCTCCAAGGTGATCGAGCATCATGGCGCCGGCGAGGATCTGGGCGGTCGGGTTCGCTATGCCCTTGTGAGCGATATCGGGGGCAGAGCCGTGCACCGACTCGAACATGGACGGGTGGGTGCGCTCGGGATTGATGTTGCCGGAGGGAGCGATACCGAGGCTACCTGCGACTGCGGCGGCCAGATCGCTGAGGATGTCGCCGAAGAGGTTGGATGCGACGACGACGTCGACTTTGTCCGGGGAGAGGACCATGCGAGCGGTGAGCGCGTCGATGTGGCATTGGTCGGAAGAAACCTGCGGGTTGTCCGCTGAGATCTCGTGAAAGATCTGGTCCCAGAACGGCATTGAGTGAATGAGGCCGTTGGACTTGGTCGCTGACGTCACGTGACCACCGCGGTGCTGGGCGTGGGAGAACGCGAAGCGCATGACTCGCTCCATGCCGTGACGGCTGAAGACCGCTTCCTGCACGGCGAACTCATGGGGCGTACCCGTGGCGTGTCGTCCACCGATCTCTGAGTACTCCCCCTCGCAGTTCTCCCGCACGATCACCATGTCGATGTCTGACGGTCCTCGACCCGCGAGCGGCGGGGTGATCCCGGGGAACAGCCGAACAGGTCGAAGGTTGACGTACTGCTGGAACGCGCGCCGGATCGGGATGAGCAAACCCCACAGTGACACGTGGTCGGGTACGCCCGGGAAGCCGACGGCGCCGAGGAAGATGGCGTCGTACTCGCGGAGCTGATCGATACCGTCGGCCGGCATCATCTGGCCGGTGCGCACGTACCGTTCGCAGCTCCAGTCGAACTGCCTCCAGTCGAGCGTGAAGCCGTGGCGGCAGGCGACGGCGTCAAGAACCTTCTGCGCCGCCACCGTCACCTCCGTTCCGATGCCGTCCCCGGGGATGGCGGCGACTCTGTGCGTGCCGGGTGTCGTCGTCATGTGTTGCCTCCACATCCATTGCAGGGTGCCTGCGTACGTCAGGGCACATCGGCCGATTTCAACAGTGTGCTCATCCAGGTGCCGGTCAGGAGAGCTAGTCGGTTTCGGTGAAGACCGCTCGCTGAACCCGTTCGTTGACGGTGAGGCGGAAGATGTCGGGCCTCGCGTAGTGGCCGACCACGTCGAAGTCGTACTTGCCGCGGACGATCTCGGCCAAGTCGAGGTCTGCGGTCAGCACCGCTTCCTGGTCGAAGCACGGCCCGGCGAGGATCTCTCCCATGGGAGAGACGATGAGCGAGCCTCCCCGCGACATCAGCGCGGATTGGTCGCTCGTCTTAACGTCGGCGCAGTCGTCGTCCAGGGTGATGTACTGATTGGCTCCGAGGACGAAACACCGTCCTTCGCATGCCACGTGGCGCATGGTTGCGGTCCAGGTGTCACGGCTGTCTGCGGTCGGAGCGCAGTAGATCTGGATGCCTTTGGAGTACATCGCGGCGCGCAGCAGCGGCATATAGTTCTCCCAGCAGACAACGGCTCCGAGACGCCCTATCTCGGTATCGAAGACGTTGAGTGTCGAGCCGTCGCCGAAACCCCAGATAAGCCTTTCGGCGCCTGTGGGCATGAGCTTGCGGTGCTTGCCGAGGTACGCGCCCGTAGCATCGTAGAAGAGGACCGTGCAGTAGAGAGTCCCACCATCTCGTTCGATGACGCCGATGACCAGGTGGGTGCGGAACTCGGCGGCGAGTTCGCCCAGCTCGAACACGACCGGTCCGGGAACGTCGATTGCGGCGTTCCAGTAGTGACGAAACTCCTCCCGGCCCTCAGGGGTGCGGCTCCCGATCGAGGTGCCGAATGTTGCTCCTCGTGGGTAGCCGCCGAGGAAGGCTTCCGGGAAGACGGCCAGCTTGGCGCCTGACTGGGAGGTGTCGGACAGCAGATTGCGTATCTTCGCCATGCTCGCGCGATGGTTGTTGTGGACTGGGGATGCTTGAACGACTGCTGCTCGGACAGAGTCCATGGGTGTCTCCTGCGGGAGGGTAAGCGTGCAACGGCGACAGCGTGACAGCGCGATAGGCGTCTTGGCCTGTAACCGTGTGGGAGAGAAGGGTTTGACGGGATGTGCGGTTGGGCCGGCGCTCAGTGGTCGGCGGGCGTGCTGTGGTTCAACCACGTACTGCCGTCGGCCTCTTCGACTTCCATCGCTGTCAGAATTACGTGCTTGACGGAGTTGCTGTGCTGCTCAAGAAGGGTCGCGAGCCTTTCACCGTCTCGCTCTCTCAGCGCGTCGACCATGGCGATGTGGTCTCGGTGTCGTTCCTCGCGCATCCCCGTGTGGTGACGGAACAGGTAGTCCGAGATTTGAAGATGAAGGTTCAGGAGTTTGTAGTGACGAGTCAGGTGGGCGTTGCCGGCCGACCGGATGATGATCTCGTGCAGACGGACGTCAGCATCGATGAATTTGGCGATCGACTGTTTCTCGGGAGGCTTGGACAGCGATTCCTCTTCGAGGATGACCAGTAGCTCGGACAATTCTTGAAGTTCAGCCGAGGTGATGTTCTTCGCGGCGCGGGACGCTACGTATTTTTCGAAGATCTGGCGTAGCTCGAACAGGTCGGCGATGTCCGATCGGGTGAGCTTGACCGCCGTCGTTCCGCGGCGGTCCGACACCTGCAGGAGCCCCTCGGAGACCAGTCTCGTGATCGCTTCCTTCACCGGGCTGCGGCCCAGCTTCGTCTGGCTGGCCAATTTGGCTACCGAGGTCTGCTCACCCGGGCGGATCTGGCGTCGCAACACCATTTCTCGGATTCGCTCGTACGCGATGTCGGCGAGCGGAACACTGGGCGACGGCATAGGCTCCTGGTCCTTCGTCATCGGCTCACCACATCCTCGATCGTACTCGCCTCCTTCGCCAGTGTCCGAATCGCGGAGTTGCCGGCTTCTCGCCCATCTGTGCTGGCGGCGCGAAGAATCTCCCTGACCCGCCGTTCGGCGGTATGACGCGCCTCGGCTGACGGTTCACCGAACTCGCTCAGTTCCACGGTGCCCACGACACGGCCGGGCGCGGCGAGCACGAGAACTCGCTGGCCGACTTCAACGGCTTCGCTGATGGAGTGCGTCACGAAGACCGTCGTCTTCCGGGTGTCCTGAATGAGCTTGAGCAGGTCCGATCGCACCGCTGCTGCCGTCACCTCGTCCAGGGCGCTGAACGCTTCGTCCGCGAGGATGAGATCGGGGTCGGTGAGGAACGTGCGGGCAATGGCTGCCCGCTGCTGCATCCCCCCGGACAGCTCATGGGGGTGAACGTGGGCGAATTTACCAAGTCCGAGCTTGTCGAGCCATTCGGCGGCGCGCTCCTTGCGCTCCTTCTTCCCGACTCCGAGGATCTGGAGGCCGAGGGCGACGTTGTCGATGGTGGTTCGCCACGGAAGGAGTCGCGCAGTCTGGAAGATGATCCCGACTTTGGCACGTAGCTCATCGAAGTCACGGTAGGGGTCGTGCCCGAGAACACGGACGCGACCGGACGTGACGGACTGCAGACCCATCATCAGCGACAGGGCGGTGGATTTGCCCGAGCCGGTCGCTCCTACGATCGCGACTCGCTCCTGCGGGGCCACATGGAAACTGAGGTCGCGGCAGACGACGAGCTGTTCCTTGCCTCCCGTGGGGCCCTTGCGTGCGAATGCCTTGGTGACGTCGTCGAAAACGACAGGGAACGTGGGCTGTGGCTGATTCATGATTAACCCCTTCCGACCGCGGGCCGCCACGCCAGGAGGCGACTCTCGGCGAGACCACGGACAGCCTGCAAGATCATCAGGACCACGACCAACAGCAGTGTCCAGGCTATCGCTCCGGCCATGTCGAAGATCGATTGCGAGTTGAGCAACTCATAACCGACCCCCGTTGTTGCCCCGACCAACTCGGCGACGACCACGACTCGGATCGCGGTGCCGAGATTGACCTCCCACGCGGACAGCATTGCGGGGATGACCGCGGGCCACACGATGAGCCGGAATCGTTGGATCGGCCTTGCTCGGAACGCGACAGCCACTTCCTGCAGGTCGTGGGGAACGGACCGGACTGCGCCGACAGTGTAGAGAGCGAAACTCGGCGTGAGTTCCACGAGCATGATGAACGCGATGCGCGTCTCGACGTCCTTGAACCAGATGACCGCGAAGACCACCCATGACAATCCCGGCACACCCTGCAGGAATTGCAGAATCGGGCGCGCATAGGTCTCGAATGTTCGCCGGGCGCCCATGAGCAGCCCTATGGCCACACCCAGCAGGAAGGTGGTGATCAGTGCTAGGACGACTCGTTCCACGGTGATGAGAAGGCTCTTCAACGTCGCGGAGTTGGTGACGATGTGGACGAGTGAATTCCAGATATCGGGTATCGACGGAGCCACCAGACTCGATAGGAACAGTGTGCTAAGCTGCCACAGTCCGGCGATTGCGATGATGTCGATAACTGCTGCGCGTTTGCCTTTGAGTGCCGACAGGCAAACGCGCCAGGCAGGAGTTGGGAGAACGCGGCCAGTTTCGGGTGCGACGGAGGCTTTGTTCTCCGCCAATTGCCTGATGTTCACGACAGCATTTCCGTCTTTCGCACGTGAGAAGAATTGAAGGGCATGGTCAGGCGCCGAGATCAACCCTGCTGGTAGACCACGCCCTGCGGCACAGACTTGAGGTAGCCGGACTCAACTGCTGCGCGGAATACGGTGTCGATCGCATTTGTCTGCGACGAAGCCCAGTAGACGTTCAAATTGAGTCTCGTCGACTTCAGCAGTGCGGCGATGGAGGCTTCACGGATTCTCAGTGCCTTCGAGATCGTTTGCGCCGCCTCCGTTGGGTGCTCCTTCACGTACGCCGCGGCATCGACGTAGGTGTCGTACAACTGCGAGACCTCTCGCTTGTGCGAGGTGATCCAGCTCGTCTGGGCGGCCAGCCCGAGGTAGGGGATGTGGGACTGGCCGGTCGCCTGCGTCCAGAGCTTCGCAAGGTCGAACGTCGTGTACTTGTCGCTGGTGCCTCCCTCGGTGAGGGATGAGTAGGCCGGCTCCCAGATCTCTACACCATCGGCCCGGTTGGCTTCGATGATCGGGGAAAGGGCCGGGCCCTGGACGCCCTGGACGCGCATGCTTCCTACGTCGAGTCCGTTCTTCTGGGCGACGTACTTGAACATCACGTACTGCGCCGACGTCAAGTCCGCGGCGAAGCTCTTGTTGCTGAAGTCACTGAGTTTCGTGATACCCGAAGTCTTGGGTGCCACCGCGGCACCCCAGTAGTTGTACACGTTGAACAGGTACTGGACTTTTCCGCCCTTCTGGGAGAGCAGACCGACATCGGTGAGCAGTGTGCCGCTGGCGCCCACCTGCGTCGCGCCCGAGGCGAAGTTGGTACGGTAGGTGGCCCCCGGTTGTGGTTTGAATGAAATGTTCAGGCCGTGCTTCTTGTCCAATCCCTGATCTTTGATGATCGGGCTGAGAAAGAACCCGAGCGAAGGAGGTTGCTGTATGGCCAGTTCCAGGCTCGTCAGGTCGTCCGAGTTCTTACCGGAGTCTTTGGTTCCGCAGGCTGCCGACGCTAGACATGATGCGAGTGCCAGGCCAGCGAGGTACTTCCGCGATTGAGAGAACGACATTTCAGCCTCCTTGTGTGTGTACCTCGGCGCGTCCGTACGGACGCGTAGGGGGTCCGTACGGACGTATTGTTGGTCAGGCACCTGCATGCGAGGGCGCGCCTTTGCGAACGAGCAAGTGCGGTGATCGCCCGCTTTCAGGGCGCTTGGCTTAATCGACCGTACGCATTACCGTGCGGTCAGGCGGCAGCTGGGTCCAGCGTCTTGAGCATGTCGAGGACTACGCCGCTCACCGGGGTCTCGACGCCGTGTCGATCGCCCAGTTCGTGAACGTACCCGGTGAAGGCGTCGATCTCCAGCGGACGTCCGGCTGCCACGTCTTCTGCCATCGACGAGAGGATGTTCATCCGGTTTCCCTGTTCCCACACCTTGTCGCCGGCGTCCGAGGGGATCGGCGCGCCGTGGGCCCTTCCGACGGCGATTGCCTCCTCAAGCAGTGAGCCGTACAGGTGGCGGCCGGACGGACGCGCCAAGATGTCGCCGAGCGGGCGCTGGATGAGCGCAGTGAGCGGGTTGAGAGCACAGTTGAACAGGAACTTCTGCCACTTCTGCGCGCGGATGCGGTCGTCTGCGGCGATGTCCAGGTTGGCCGACCGGAACACGTCGAGAATGGAGTCGAGGTCGGGAGAGGGCTGTCCGACGTAGTCGCCGAGATGGATCCTCGGCGGAGAGGTGCAATCGATCACGCCGGGAGCGGTCCGCCGCGCGCCGATATAGAGGACACCCGAGAGAAGACGCGCCGGCCCAATCAGATCCGCGAGAACTTCTTCGTTCCGGACACCGTTCTGCAGGCACAACACACGCGCGTGATCACCGGCGACGGCGGTCAGCGCGGCAGCGGCCTCGTTAGTGTCGTAGGACTTGACGCAGAACAGAACCAGGTCGACAGCGGGAGTGGCTACGCCGCCGGGCTTGATCAGTTGCTCCGGGCGGGCGACGATGCGCGTTCCGTCCGGGTCGTTGACAACGATGCCCTCATGCTCGATCCGTGCGTAACTCTCGCCACGCGCGACGAGCGTGACCGAGATGCCGGCGTGCGCCAACTTGGCGGCCAGGTACCCGCCCGTCGCTCCTGAACCGATTACGCCAACTCTCATCGTGCTCCGCCCTCGGCCGTCAGCACGTGGTCGTACTGGTCGAACGGCGCTTGAGCGAGCACGAAGGTGAACAGCTCGTCGGAATCATTGGTGACCGTATGAACCTTCCCGGGCGGCATGGCACAGAAGGCGCCCGGGACGATCTCGTACGACATCGACTCATTGCTGTCCGAAATCGTGATCGTGCCACGGCCAGCCATCCCCAAGAACAGGTCCCAGATGACGGTGTGGCTGTGCTGTGCGATCGAGGCCCCGGGAGGGACGTTGAACACGCTGAATCGAATGGCGTCTGAGACGAACGCGACCCCTCTTTCACAGCCGGTGTGCGAGGGGTGCATCGGCACGAAGCTGGCGTGTTGTAGATAGGTGACATCCATGCCGTAGAAGCTAACATATCAATCTGACATGTCAATGCTCCTTCGGCTTACGGGGCAGACGTCGTCGTGCGGGGGCGGACGCGGCTGGACGACCAGACGGTTCCCAACCGCGACGTGTGGGTCTGTTCAACCCCTAACGGCTCTGTCCCGTAATCGGGTAGTGGTCGCGTCTGTCAATCCCCTCAAAGCGTGGAGACGGGTCTATGCCACAGCGGTCCTCAGCAGGGCCGATGAGGCTTGTCTCTTCTCGATCATGTGACGTTCGAAGGTGATGGCCCGGCGCTCGGGTTGACGTCACCAGGGGCAATGTAGCTCTGCGTGATCGTTGTTCGGGTAGTTCGTGGGGTGGATGGCCAGCATGAGGCGGACATATGTAACTGAGCGTTTTATCTCAGGTCCGCTACGTCGCGATCACGTCTCGGATATACCGCTCGGTAGTCGAATGGTTACAAATCATTGTTTTCCTGGCCTTCGTTTGAGGTCGGGAGAAAGGGTGCGGGCATGCGACGCGAATGGGAGTTAGAGGACCTGATCGAGTGCTGGACGCTGGATGAGGAGGAGTTCGCGCTGCTGGCGAACAAGTCCGGGGCGACGCGGCTCGGCTTCGGTCTGATGCTGAAGTTCTTCGAGCTGGAAGCGCGGTTCCCGCGCCGGGAGGACGTGCCCCGCCCGGCGGTGGAGTTCATGGCGGGTCAGGTGAAGGTCGACGCGCAACTGTTCGCCGCCTACGACTGGTCAGGGCGGACCATCAAGAACCATCGAGCGCAAATCCGGGAGTTCCACGGCTTCCGTGAGCCGACGGTGGGAGACGAGGACAAGCTCGCCGACTGGCTGGCCACCAAGATCTGCCCGGTGGAGATGTCGCGGGATCGGCTGCGCGGCGCGCTGCTGGCGCGCTGCCGCGAAGACAGGATCGAGCCGCCGAAGACGACCCGGATCGAACGCGTGCTGGGTGCGGCCGAGGCGATGTTCGAGCGAAACTTCACCGCCACGACCGTGGAGCGCTTGTCGTTCGAGTCGATCGACAAGCTGGAAGAGCTGATCGTCGCCGACGTTCCCCCGGCCGCCGTCCCGGTCGCCGGAGAGGATGCCCCTGCAGAGAACGGGCAGGCGCAGGTGGCCAGTGGCGGCCGGCGCGCGTTCTTGCAGGAGCTGAAGGAGGATCCGGGATCGTTTCAGCTGGACACGTTGCTGGCGGAGATCGTGAAGCTGGAGCGGGTGAAGGCGATCGGTCTGCCGGCCGCGTTGTTTGAGGGGGTCTCGGAGAAGGTTGTGGCGGGCTGGCGGGCCCGGGCGATGAAGATGTACCCGTCCGATTTCGAGGCGGCAGCGGCGCCGGTGCGCATCACGCTGCTGGCCGCGTTGTGCCAGGTGCGGCAGGCGGAGCTGATCGACGGGTTGGTGGAGTTACTGATCCAGCTCGTGCACAAGATCAGTGTGCGGGCGGAGAAGAAGGTCGAGGGGGAACTCAACGCCGAGTTCCGGCGAGTGCAGGGCAAGAACGGGATCTTGGTGAAGCTCGCCATAGCGGCGCTGGAGCTGCCGGAAGAGATTGTCCGCAAGGCGTTGTATCCGGTGGTCGGTGAGCGGACGCTGGCCGACATCATCGCTGAGGCCAGGGCGAACGAGAAAGAGCTGCGCACCCGGGTGCGGACCAAGCTGCGCGGCTCCTACTCCCATCACTACCGGCGCGGGCTGCCCAAGCTGCTGAAAGCGGTGACGTTCGGGTGCGGCAACGAGGTGTTCCGGCCGGTGATGGACGCGCTGGCGCTGCTGAAGCGCTACGACGGCTCCGACGCCGACTTCTACGCCGCCGCCGAGGCGGTGCCGTTGGAGCACGTGGTGCCCGAGGACTGGCGAGAGGCGGTCTGCGACCCCGACAGCGGCCTGGTCGAGCGGATCCCGTACGAGCTGTGTGTACTGGTGGCGCTGCGCAAGGCGATCCGGCGGCGCGAGATCTGGGTGGAGGGCGCCAACACCTGGCGCAACCCCGATGAGGACCTGCCCGCCGACTTCGAGGACAACCGGGATGTGCACTACGAGGCGCTGGCCAAGCCCCGCGACCCGGCCGACTTCGTCGCCGATCTGAAGAAGCGGCACGTCGCGGCGCTGGACCGGCTGCACAAAGGGCTGAAGAAGGCCACCACGGGCGGGGTGAGCATCACCCGGAGGAAGGGTGAGCCGTGGATCAGCGTCCCGGCCCTGGGCAAGCAGAGCGAGCCGGAGAACCTGGAGGCGTTGAAGGAGGAGATCGCCCGCCGCTGGGGAGTGATCGACCTGCTGGACCTGATTAAGAACGTCGATCACGCCACCGCCTTCACCGGCGAGTTCACCTCGGTGGCCTCGCGGACGGTGACCGATCCGGAAGTGCTGCGCCGGCGGCTGCTGTTGTGCACGTTCGGGCTGGGCACGAACATGGGGATCAAACGGGTCGCCGAGGGCACCGCGGCGATCGAGGGGATGGAGGCCGACACCGAGGCCGCGCTGCGCCGGACCCGCCGGCTGTTCGTCAACCGCGACAACCTGCGGGCCGCGATCCGCACGGTGGTCAACAAGACGCTCCAGGTGCGCGATGTTTCGCTGTGGGGGCCGGGCACGGCGTGCGCGTCGGACTCGCGCAAGTTCGGCTCGTGGTCGGCGAACTTCATGACCGAGTGGCACCAGCGCTACGCAGGTGCCGGGATCATGGTGTACTGGCACGTGGAGCGTAAGAACGTGTGCATCTACAGCCAGGTGCGCTCCACCACGGACTCCGAGGTGGCCTCGATGATCGAGGGCCTGCTGCGCCATCTGACGTCCGCCGAGGTCGACCGCCAATACACCGATACGCACGGTGCTTCGATCGTGGGTTTCGCGTTCTCGCACCTGCTGGACTTCAAGCTGCTGCCCCGGCTGAAGAACATCGGCTCGGCCCGTCTGTACCGGCCGGGTCTGGCCGAGGGCGAGGCCTGGCCGGGGCTGGAGGAGGTGCTGTCGGGCAAAACGATCGACTGGGAGCTGATCGCCAACCAGTACGACCAGATGATCAAGTACGCGACGGCGTTGCGGCTCGGCACCGCCGAGGCCCACCAGATGCTGCGCCGCTTCACCCGCGGCGGCCCCAAGCACCCCACCTACCGTGCCATCGAGGAACTCGGCCGGGTGATCCGAACCATCTTCATCTGCGACTACCTGGCTGACGAAGAGCTGCGCCGGGAAATCGGTGAGGGTCTCAACGTGGTGGAGAACTGGAATTCGGCCAACAAGGACATCTTCTACGGCAAGGCCGGCGACCTGACCGGCGACGACCGCGAACACGTCGAAGTCTCCGCCCTCGCCCTTCACCTGGTCCAGGCCGCGATCGTCTACCTCAACACCAGGATGGTCCAGATCGTCCTGGCCGAGCCCCGATGGCAGAAGAAGCTCACCGACGCCGACCGGCGCGCCCTGTCGGCTCTGTTCTGGTCCCATCTGAACCTGTACGGCAAGTTCGAGCTCGACATGAGCAAACAGCTCGACCTCGGACCGGCCTAGAGGTACACAATGTCGCGCCTGATCCGCTCTGAGTGGCGAATGACCTGGTGCGGCCCTTCCACGACCAACTCAACAACCAGCTCTGCGCCTGGCCGGCCTCGCTGTAGTAGGAAATAACCTCTGTGTTCCCGCGTCCTGAGGCTGAGCGGGGCGCACCCCTTCTGACCTGTGACCTGGTGCTTCTGGTCGCCCCGTGCCGAGG